>JAYVQY010000146.1:0-4417 GCA_043776715.1 Cyclobacteriaceae bacterium
TTGACCACGGCAAGCATTTCTGCTATCTGTTGATCATCAGGCCCAATGTGACGTGATTCAAATTTTTCAGAATAGTGAGGATTAATGTCCATGGTTAGATAAGAAGGTTAAGCGCCGATTTGTTCAAAAAAATAACCGTAATAGCGGACAAATTTCTAAAAACGTTCGAACTGGGAGAAAAAGAAGCTGGCCTCGATTTCAGCATTTGCATCTGAATCCGAACCATGGATGGCGTTTGCATCAATGGATTTTGCAAACAAAGCGCGGATGGTACCCGGTGCAGCTTTCTTTGGATCCGTGGCACCAATCAATTTGCGAAAATCCTCTACCGCATTTGCTTTTTCAAGGAACATTGGGACGATCGGTCCAGATGACATATAGGAGCAAAGCTCGTTGTAGAAAGATCTTTCTTTGTGAACAGAGTAAAACTTTCCTGCCAGTTCAGCTGTGAGTCGGGTTTTCTTCATAGCAATAATTTTGAACCCCGCTTCTTCGATCATCTTGGTGATGCCGCCTGTATTTCCAGCATTTACGGCATCAGGCTTAATCATGGTGAATGTATAGTTTCCTGCCATTTTTATTGAGTTTGATTGTTTGATTTTCGGGCGCAAAACTATCAAAAGAAGGCAAGAATCCAGTATCTAGTCTTGAGAATACAGCGCTTCATTGCAATAGCCCACATTTATTTTCACTTTTGCCCCCTCTAATGAAAAATGTAAAGGCTTTTCAGGCACTTCTTGGCTCCCCAAAGGACATTGTGATCATCATGCATTTCAAGCCAGATGCCGATGCGCTTGGTTCCTCGTTGGGATTGGCCGGCTTTTTGAAAAAGAAGGGGCACCATGTAACGGTTGTTTCCCCTAGCGATTATCCAAATTTTTTGTCTTGGATGCCTGGAAATGGAGACGTGCTGGCTCTTTCCCTTGAATCAGGCGAAGCCGAGAAGAAAGCGAAAATAGCGATTTCAACTTCAGACATTATCTTCTGCGTGGACTTTTCAAGCCTCAAACGTGTTGAGGCCCTTGAAGAAACCGTCCGCAGCGCTCATGGAAAAAAAGTTCTCATAGACCACCATCTTGATCCTGAAGACTTTGCCGAATTTGTTCAGTGGGATCCGAAGTCAGCTTCCACAGCAGGGTTAATATTTCAACTTATTGAGGAGTTGGGTGAAAAAGAACTGATTGATGCGGATATAGCCAATTGCCTTTATGCTGGAGTAATGACAGATACAGGCGGATTTCGACACCCAAACACAACGCAAATAGAATTTCTGATTGCCTCGGAATTGACAGGGCTTGGAGCTAATCCCAGCAATGTGGCAAAGCAAATTTATGATACGAACTCATTGGAGCGCTTGAAGCTTACAGGCTTTGTACTCAGCCAGAAACTGCAGGTGTTGCCTGAATATAATACTGCCTATATCGTACTCACCTCTCAAGACTTAAAGCAATTTGGCTCGCAGACAGGAGATACGGAAGGTTTTGTGAATTATGGTTTATCCATCAAGGGGGTCAAGCTTTCCGTGTTGATGGTTGACCGCAAGCAGGAAATTAAGTTGTCATTTCGTTCTCTGGGAAATTTTTCGGTAAACGAACTGGCAAAAAAATACTTTAAAGGTGGGGGGCATAGAAATGCCGCTGGAGGAGTCTCCCATACTTCACTCGACTCGACTCTTCAGAAATTCTTAGAAATTCTGCCAGAATACAAATTACAACTCAAATCTTTATAAACTAAATTCAATTAACTGATCATGAAACTTTCCTATGTTTTAATTGCAGCAGCAATTGTCTGCGGCGCCTGTTCGAAAACCCGCAAAGCACCCAACGGTGTTGAGGCTCAAGTCGTGCGAGATGGCGAGGGCAACTTTGCCGCGACCGGTGAATATCTTGTCATGAGCATGGTTTTTAAGGATGCGAAGGATTCCGTGTGGGACGATTCCCGCAAGAGGGGAATTCCAGTCGTGATCCCGATGGCCGATACTTCTGCTATGAAAAACGAAAAAGGAATTGAAAGCATCTTCAGGGTTATGAAGAAAGGTGATAGCCTGATCGTGAAAGTTACGGCCAAGTCATTTTTTGAAAACACGCAGGGAAGGGCAGTTCCTCCAAACCTGGCGCCTGAAGGGTTATTCACTTTTTACTTTGGGGTAGATGACATCACAAACCAGGAAGGGTTGAACAAGATGCAGGAAAAAGTAATGGCTGCGCAGAATGAGAGGAGCAGGATCCAACAGCAAGGTCAGTTGGCTGCAGACACAACGGCAATAGATGCATACCTCGCTGATAATAAAATAATGGCGATGAAGGATAAAAGTGGCCTGCGCTATGTCATTACCCAAAACTCAGAAGGTGGAAATCCAACACTTTCGAATACCGTGAAAGTAAATTACAAAGGCAGCCTTCTGGAGAACGGAAAAGTGTTTGACCAATCCCAAAGCCCAATTGAATTTCCGCTCTCCAACATGATTCAGGGATGGCAAATCGGATTTCAGTTATTGTCCAAAGGAAGCAAGGCAACGCTTTATATTCCCTCCAGCCTTGGTTATGGTTTAAATGGATCACCCCCCGACATACCGGCCAATGCAAACCTGGTATTTGAAGTGGAGTTAATTGACTTTAAATGATGATGATGAAAAAGAATTTTTTTGTTTTAGTTCTGTTGGTTCTAATGGGTTGCAGTAAGACCGCTACCGTGGTGCCTCTGTCAGCAGATGATCAGCTCATAAAAGACTTGTCGACCGTTGACCCGGTTCAGCTTGAGAAAGACATTGCAACCATTGATAAGTACTTGGCAGCGGATGGGGTTAAAGCAATCATAGACCCCTCAGGCCTGCGCTATGTGGTAACCACTGTCGGCACTGGAGCAAAACCATTACTTATCAACAAGGTCACAGTAAAATACTCAGGTAAGTTGATGAGCAATGGAGCTATTTTTGATCAATCGAGCTCAGCTACTTTTACTTTGAGCACGTTGATTATTGGCTGGAGAATTGGGTTCCCCCTCCTTAACAAAGGGAGCAAAGCGGTCCTGTATGTTCCCTCAGGGTATGCTTATGGTGTCAGAGGGGCTCCACCCAACATCTCAGCAAATGCCAATCTAATCTTTACGGTAGAATTGCTCGACGTAACGAATTAATTGATCCGAACCCGGAATCTTTGCTTTGCCACGAACAACCATCACAAACTAGAGGAGGTGATGGTTGTTCTTGGCATGGCTTTCCAATTGCAAACACTTGAAGATATTGGTTGTAAAGAAGAGCTACCGGAAACTCAGGATACCATCGTTGGCAACGCGCGTCAAAAAGCCCGATATGTTTGGGATCATTACAAAACTCCATGCTTTGCAGATGATACAGGCCTGGAGGTAGAGGCATTGAATGGCGCACCTGGGGTTTACTCTGCCCACTATGCCGGACCACAGCGCAACAGCAAAGACAATTGCAACTTACTGTTAGATAAGATGAGGGAAATCCCTCATCGCGGGGCTCAATTCCGCACGGTAATTTCGCTCATTCTTCCCAATGGAGAATGGGCTTTTGAGGGAATTGTGAAAGGAACCATTACCATGGCTCCAAAGGGTGACGGTGGTTTCGGTTATGACCCAATCTTTCAGCCTTCAGGAAGCACAAAGACTTTGGCGCAAATGACTATGGAAGAAAAGAACCAAATAAGCCACAGAGGGATCGCAGTGAAAAAGTTGGCAGAATTTCTTAGAGCCTATTAATAATCTTACTATTTTGTTTGCGACTTTGCGTCGATAACAAGGCATTGAAAAAACCTTTTACAATTGGGATTACAGGAGGCAGTGGTTCAGGGAAAACATTTTTCCTGCAGCAACTAGCTGCTTGCTTCACGGAGGAGGCGCTTTGTCTTATTTCGCAAGACAACTATTACAAACCCCGCGACCACCAACCTGTTGATGAAAATGGTATAAAGAATTTCGACCTCCCGGGTTCGATCGATCGTGAGTCATTTCATTCCGACCTCATGAAACTCAAGGCAGGGCAGGACGTGGTGAAAAAGGAATATGCATTTAACAACGATTCTGCGGAACCGAAAATGCTTTTGTTCAAGGCGGCACCAATCATTGTAGTGGAGGGATTATTCGCGTTGTACTTTGAAGAGATTTCACCGGAACTTGATCTAAAGATTTTTGTGGAAGCAAAAGATCATGTGAAATTAGGACGTAGAATCAAGCGCGATCAGGCCGAACGAGGATACGATCTCAATGACGTTCTCTACCGGTACCAACATCATGTGATGCCTGTTTATGAATCGCTTATTGAGCCATTAAAAAATAATTGCGACCTAGTCATCCCCAACAACCGGTATTTTGAAAAAGCGTTGAAAGTGCTGGTCGGGTACCTGAAGACAGTGGCAGGTGCATAAAGCCTCTTGGCGTTAATCAATTGATCAGG
>JAYVQY010000147.1:0-17330 GCA_043776715.1 Cyclobacteriaceae bacterium
AAGCTACCCAATAACCCCGTGCTTAAGCACGGGGTTATTTCAGCTACAAGCCTCATGGGCTTTAGCCCTGCAATGGCTTTGCAAAAGTGTCGTACACCCGTTACCGGCCACTCACACCGCAAAATGAATTAATATCTTAATCCAGACTTATCCGGAACGATCATTCTTAACGACCCTGGTGAAAGGACAATGTTGAAGTCTTTCGTTGGTTCCATTGACTCACCGTCGATATGAAAGGGCATCGGTTTTCCAAATTTAATGGTCACTTGCTTCCCCTGAAGAATTTCTACATAGGAGGATCGGTGCATGTGGCCCGTGAACAGCTTCCAGGCAAAGCCAATGGCATGTAGGATGGGAACTTTCTTTACGAAGCAAACATCAATGAGTTGATCACATACGGAAGCAAGGGGTGATATGATTGCGTTGTTTCCAAATTGTGATGAGTTGGCAAGGGCAAGAATAAAAGATTGACGGTGGTGGTTTTTTCCATCCAGGATTACCTCTCCGTTGAATTCTTTAAACTGAAAAAACTCTTTCATGATCAGTTTGCAATAGCCAATCAATCCACGCTTGCCATTTTTACCAAATTTGCCTGCTACGAGGCCATCAAATCCGATACCCGATACATTTACAGAAATATGATCGTTGATCAGGAAAGTATCCATTGCAATGACCTGGTGTTTGTTCAACAATTGCAGCGAACGATGAAAACTGAGTGGTATGTGCAAGTGACGTGCAAGACCATTGCCAGAACCCTTGGGGATAATTCCCAAAGACGTTGAAGTATGGACAAGGGCTCGGGCTACTTCGTTCACCGTACCATCGCCACCCATCGCAAAAACACGTGTGAAACCTTCGCTCGTGGCACGTTGGGCAAGTTCAGTGGCATGACCTTTAAAAAGGGTGTATTCAATCGTGGCCTCCAGTTTAAGTTGAGCACAAGCATCGATGATTCGTCCTTCAATGGCCGATTGAAAGCCGGAGCCCGAATATTTATTGATGATGAAGAAAACTCTATTTTCAGTCATTTGAATTAACATCAAAGATAGAATTCGCGTATATTTCTCGCAGAGATTTCTTTAGCTGATGGCCGACCTTCCGGAATTTAAACCTCGAAAGATAAAATTCAAAGCCTGGGACACCGAGTCGCGGTTTCTGATGCGGCTCAACAGCATTGAATGTAATAAGGGTGAACTGATCAAGAAAGGTCACGTTCTTTTACAGTTTACAGGGATATTGGACAAAAATGGCGATGAAATCTACGAGATGGATGTGTTGCTGATTTCCGACCAAAAGTATGTGGTGTTCTGGGACCAGGATAAAAATGGCTGGTATTATTATCCGTTAAAAAACCCGAGAGATTGTCAACATTTTCTTGTTCAACAAGCAGAAAAGATGGTGCGGCTGGGAAGTCGGTTTGAGCTTGCCTGATCTATTATTTTCCAATCTTTTCCTTAAGCTTTTCGCTAATGTATTGCACCGCCTGGCCAATGGTCTGCATCTTTTCTGCATCGTCGTCAGGGATTTTGATGTCGAACGTCTGTTCAAATTCCATGACCAGCTCAGCATAATCAAGGGAGTCGATTCCAAGGTCTTTGACAAAGCTGGCGTCGGTGGTGATTTCAGAATCTGGAATCCCAAGCTTGTCGGTGAGGATCGATGTAATTTTTGTTTGAATGTCTTGCATAAGTGTCAAAGGTAGGCACGTGGGAGAGGAATATCAAGGTGGGTTTCTGGTTTCGGGTTTCTGGTTCGAGCAGCCAACACCTAAGACCCAGTACTCAAGACTATTCTGCCAAAGGCCAATGGCCAAAAACTAACACGCATTTTAGAATCGCAACAAGAATTCCGTCCCTACGCCCAGCGTCGATTTTACAACGATCCTGCCTTCATGCATTCGCATGATCTGGCGGGAAAGACTAAGCCCAATGCCTGAACCGGTCTTCTTGGTTGAAAAGAATGGAATAAATATTTTCTCGAGGGCTTCCGGGTCAATGCCGGGACCATTGTCACCAACGCTGATGATGGGTCTGCCCTTTTCACTCGTAGATGCTTTCAATTCTATTTTCTTTTCCACCTGCTCGTCGAAGGCCTGGATCGCATTCTTGATAAGGTTGATCAGCACTTGCTCAATCATATTCTTGTCGGCTAGGGCAGTAAGTTGAGGAGGATCTGTTTGTGTCGAAATAGAGATGCCCCTGTCGCTTAATTCCTTTTTGTGAAGGACTGCGAGTTCTTCTAACAGAGGTTGAATCGCAATCTCACTGAGACGGGGCTGCGGCACCTGGGTAAGATTCCTGAATTCTTTTACAAAACGGATCAACCCGGCACTTCGTCTGCTGATGGTCTGCAACGACAGGTGCATGTCTTCGAGTTCCTCTTTCTTCATTACATAAGAAGCATGCTGAAGTTGTTTTAGTAGTTCCTCTTCCACCGTGCCGGCAAGGGATGAGATGGGAGTCACCGAGTTCATAATCTCGTGGGTGAGTACCCTAACAAGATTTTGCCAGGCTTCCATTTCCTTTTCTTCCAGTTCGCTCTGGATGTTGCTCATGGAAATCAGCTTGATCTCTTCGCCTCTTAGGGTGAGCTCAATAGCAAATACGGATAGCTGAACGGTGTCATCACCAATTTTTAGCCTGATCAATTCGCGGCCGCCGGTTTTCAGTTTTTGGAATGCCTCTACGAGCGTTGGGCTGCCCGCTTCAAGTTCACTAATATTTTGAATCTGGTTTACGCGCAGCAGCCTTCTGGCGGCGCTGTTAATGATCTGAACCCCACCGTCTTTTTTGAACGTGAGCAACCCAATGCCTACATGCTGCACAATGTTTCTAAAAAATTGATAATCAGAATCCCGTTCACGTCTGGACTGCCGCGATCCATTGAACGCTTCATTCATTTTGCCGCAATGATGATGTACGGCATGATCTCCGGAGTTGGACTTGAAGGATTGAGAGGGTTCATCAAAATAGACAGACGAGAGATCGGGAGCAGCATTGCCTTCATCTTTTGAGAGATGAACAAAGCGCATCAGTTGAAAGAAGATCGCGCCGCCTAATGCGATGAGCAAGATGATGGAAGAGCTCTTCGCCAAAAGGTAAGCAAAAAGAAACAGCGTCACTCCGAAGATGAGCAGACGCGTCATCAGCGGAGAGCGCCAGTTAAAGTCCATATTTTTCCATTCTCCGATAGAGCGAAGCCCGTGTGAGGCCTAGTTCATCGGCGGCTTTTGAAATGTTGCCGTTGTGAAGTTGCAGCGCTTTCACGACCGCGGCTTTCTCCACTTCATCAAGGTTGAGGGTGTCGGGAGAGCCCGTAGCATCTCCTTTCCGGTTGAAAAGGAAATCACTCTCTTGTAAAGTAGGAGAGTCTGCCATGATGACGGCACGTTCAATGGCATGTTGTAACTCCCGTACGTTGCCAGGCCATGCATACTTTTTCAACTTGGTGATAGCATCCGTTGCTATGGACAAAACCTCCTTGCGATACTTCTTTGAATAGTGATCCAGGAAATGATTCGCCAGCATCGTGATATCATCCACGCGGTCTGCCAACGGAGGTATGGTAATCTCTACGGTATTGATCCTGTATAATAAGTCCTGCCTGAATTTTCCCTCCTTCACCATCTGAAGAATCGGCATGTTGGTTGCGCAGATCAGCCTGATGTCTACATCGATAGAATTATTGGCTCCTACCCGTGTCACCTTGCGAGATTGCAGGGCGCTCAGGAGTTTGCTTTGAAGATTCATACTGAGGTTGCCGATCTCATCGAGGAAGAGTGTCCCCTCGTTCGCCAGTTCAAATCGCCCTGGCCGATCTTCTCGTGCATCTGTAAACGATCCTTTTTTATGTCCGAAGAGTTCACTCTCAAAAAGAGTTTCGGTGATGGCACCCATGTCGACGGCCACAAAGGAATTGGCTTTGCGCAGTGACTTTTGATGAATGGCCCGCGCCACCAGTTCTTTTCCGGTGCCGTTTTCACCGAGGATCAGAATGTTTGCATCGGTCTTTGCCACGCGGTCAATCAGCGTGTATACTTCCTGCATCGGACTGCTGCTGCCAATGATGTCGCGGAAAGGCTGACTGATTTGTTCTTCCAGCATTTGCTTAGCCTTCCGCAGCTTGTCTACTTCGTTGTAGGATTTCTTGAGTTTAATGGCAGTGGAGATGGTAGCGATGAGCTTTTCGTTCTGCCATGGTTTTAATATGAAGTCCGTAGCGCCATCTTTCAATGCGCGCACCGCCATTTCCACATCGCCAAAAGCAGTAATCATGATCACCACTGCCTGGGGATCTTTCTCCTTGATTTTACCGAGCCACTCAAAACCTTCCTTGCCGCTGGTGGTATCCTTACTGAAATTCATGTCCAGCAGGATGACGTCGTAGGTATCGTTGTTGAGCAGAAATGGAATCTTGTTCGGGTTCTTTTCTATAATCACTTGATAGTTGTACTTCTTGAGCAGCATCTTCGCTGCGAGGAGTACGTCCTCGTCATCATCGATCATTAATATCTTTCCTTCGTTCACGCAGGGATAGGGTTAGTGGTATTTGTATAGGAAAAACTGTGCCAGTGCGAGGGGTGTCCGTAATTGAGGTTTTATCCTGGTGGAGTGGACTATTCTGTACAAATATGTTCATATTCGTACACTTGTCCAAGGGATGTATGGTGATCCGCATGGATGAATGAATGTCCTTGCATGGGTGGATTTTTATCCCGGCCCTTCAGGCCTTCGCTGAAAGCATTCCACCTGTGAAGATGGGGCTTCACCCCATCTTTGAGAGCTCACCCTTTCAGGGCTCGACATATATGTAAAATAGAGTTTGAAGCTGTACTAAAATAATCATTGACAAAAGGATGTGAATGCTTTAATAATCTATCCTATCATCATTCATTTGTCCTGAAAGGTGACGAGTTAATAATGAATTGTGAAGCGCCACCAAAAAAGATTATCATTAGCACTGAAAGGGCAATGAGTTGATATCTATGAGTCAATGCGCTAATAATCTATTCGAATAATTCATTACTCTTGAAAGGCGACGAGTTAAGAGTGTAGCGCTATCAAAAAGGATGATCATTAGCACTGAAAGGGCAATGAGTTGATATCTATGAGTCAATGCTCTAATAATCTATTCGAATAATTCATTTACTCTTGAAAGGCGACGAGTTAAGAGTGTAGTGTGGAGCGCTATCAACATGGATGATCATTAGCCCTGAAAGGGCCATGAGTTCAAAACGAAGGGTGAAGCCCTTCGTTTTGAATCGGAAGTATACGTCTTTGAGCCCTGAAAGGGCGTGATTTTTAATCCCATAGATAACGTTCATCATACTCCATGTCGTAGTCTTTAAGGAATCCCAGAAGTTCTTCTTTAAAGTTTTTCTTTTTATGATGTTCCGACTGATTTTCGATGTAAGCCTTCACAATATCCACCTCAGCTGGATTTACCGAAAAGGCACCATAGCCGTCCTGCCAATAGAAATTTGACAATGTATCATCCTTAGTTTTTATCCATTTTGATGAATGAGCTTTGGTCTCTTCAAGCAGTTTCATTAATGCGATTTTTTTAGAGAGCATGCATAGGATATGAACATGATCTATGTACCCGCCTACTTTCAGGGGGTAACATTCCAGATTTCGGCAAATGCCAGCGAGATAACTGTATAATTCAGAGCTTATATTTTCATTTATAAGCGGCTGACGATGCTTTGTGCTGAAGATGATGTGGATGTAGTTCCTGACTAATGATTGCCCCATGTTAGTAAAGTTTTATTCCGCCCTTTCAGGGCTTGGATGATGCCCTGCTTCAGTTGACGTGGCTTCACCATGTCTTTGCTAAGTACGCCCTTTCAGGGCTTGGGCAATTGAAATCTACAGTCATGTTTTCCTGACTAATTTGGTCTTTGGTTCTGCAAAGTCTTTGTTCAGATTGATATAGTCTATTTAATAAAAAATTAATTATTTTAGGCTAATCAGGAAGCCAAGCGGAAAATGTCCCAAACCCTTTACAAATTCAAAGACGAAGCAATCAGCATTCATGTTGAAGCATATTTCGAAAATGGCAATCTGATTGTCTCAGGATATGACATTGGAAAAACCGTAGAGGAGTATTGGGGTGATAGCGATTATGAATATGATACCATCGTGTCGGTGGGGGAGGCTCATAAGCTTGCTCACCTGTTAAACGTGCCACATCAGGAAGAAGCCCTTCTTGCCGCATTGGCAAATAAATTCAATACCAATCTCTGTTATTCGGAATTCCAGACATTCCTGGACGAGAATAAGATTATTTATTCCGGTTCTTCGTGGGCTTAGATGAAACCACTATGGCTTAAAGTCAAGAATCGTTACGGTATTCGCCCCTACTGCATAGAGTGTATCATCCGTAACCAAGGCAGTACGGCAGGGAACCAAAATGGGGAGAGACCTTTTTTCATTTGTGTAGAGATCAATCAATATCAGTGCGTTTTCTTTCGTGTAATATATTTCCTCCCCTAGAAATCCGAAACTAATGATGTCTTTTTCTCCCATCGTTTTAACATAGTTTCCCAGGCTGTTGAACATGTGGATCCCTTCATTCTTATCCAGCAGAAAAAGATAATTCTGGTATTCGCGCATGTAGATGTAATCAGTAATTTTTTTATTGGACAAATGTTTGAGTGCCTTTTCCAAAAGGATGGTTGCTAAATTCATCTTTGTTTTTTTAATGCTGAAATCACTGGCGTCAAAAATCCAAAGCTCATGCAGGGAAGGGCATACCAGCCAGGGTGTGATGGCAAAGGCTGGATCAAGTGGATGTTGAGTAACAGTTTCCATATCAGAAGACAGATTCCCAAAAAGCTTTTCCTCTCTTAAATAGAAAAATGACTGTACGCCATCCATCGGCTCAAACAACGTGGGAGAAGCTTTAAATCCGTGACTGCCTATTTTCTTTCCTTCTTTGTTAAATTTCTGAACCTCACCTGTTTTCAGAACAAGAAACAAATCTCCAGGTCGGTCAACGCCTGCCCAAACAATATCAGCAGGGGTTTCAATGACGATTTTTTTATTTTGAGCAGAGAGAAAATGGACGCTCAAAATACAACACAAGCAAAAAAAGGTAAGCTTCTTCACTTCAGAATGTTTTTAATTCCGCGCTCGTACCATCGTATACGCAGTAGGTGGTATGGTGCACCCACTCACCAATGTTGAGGTAGCGACTGTTTGGGCCAACCTTCAAATCAAGTGAAAGATGGCGGTGGCCGAAAATGTAGAAATCATGATGGGCCTTTTTCTCCTGCTCGCGACACCAAGCAAAAAGATACTCCTTTTCTTCCCCTCTGAATGTTTCTTCCACTTTCATATTGCTGATGCGACTCTGCCGACTCCAATACTTTGCAATGCTCATGCCAAGATTTGGATGGAGCCTTGCGAAAAGCCACTGACAGGTCTTACTGTTAAAAAACCATTTAAGAATTTTGTAGGATGTTTCGCCTTGACCAAGGCCATCGCCGTGACCAACAACCAGTTTTTGATTGCCAATGTTCAATAGAATGGGCTCCCGGTAAATTGGTATTCCTAGCTCTGTTGGGAAATAGTCGAACATCCACATATCGTGGTTGCCGGTGAAAAAGTAAATGGGTATGCCTGCGTCCCGCAGTTCGGCGAGCTTTCCCTGCAGGCGGATGAAGCCTTTTGGAATGGCGTGTTTGTATTCAAACCAGAAGTCGAAAATATCACCCAACAAGTAAATGGAATGAGCATCTCGTCTGGTTGACTCCAGCCAGGATACGATTTTCCTCTCACGTTCAAGGCTTGCTGCATGGTTTGGCACACCAAGATGAAAATCTGAAGCGAAGTAGATTTTCTTGTTTTGTGGAAGAGAGATGATTTCTTCTTTCATTCTGGAGGTTTAACCACGGAGGCGCAGAGACGCAAAGTTAAGTGAATAAAGGTAACTTGGTTTGGATCTCTCGTGTAGCGGACAGCGCATCTAACTTGGTATCTGCTATAGCCATGGAATGTATTTAAAAACAAAAAATCCAACACCTGTTTCCAGGTGCCGGATTTCAAATTTCATGTAGAAGTTACCCCTTCGTACTCAACTCTGGTGGAATGCCGGATGGTTCTGTCAAAGGTTCAGGTTCTCCATGAGGCTTATCGCCGGGGAGAGGCTCTGTCTTTTTAGAGGCCTGCCCGTTGGTGTATTTTTCGTAATTGGTCTGCTGGCTGAAGGGACGCTTTCCAATCAATCTTTCAAGGTCGGTTTGAAAAAGGATTTCTTTCTCCAGCAATTCTTTTGCAATGATCTCCAGCTTATCGCGGTGATCATTGAGAAGCTTTTTGGTGCGCTGATAGCAAAAATCAATCAAGGCTTTTACTTCTTTATCAATCTTTTCTGCCGTGGCATCCGAGTAAGGCTTTTGAAAATTGTATTCGGATTGTTTACTGTCGTAGAAAGAAATGTTGCCAATCTCTTTGTTCATGCCATACACGGTGACAATGCTGTAGGCCATCTTGGTGGTTCGTTCGAGATCACTCAAAGCGCCTGTTGAGATTTTGTTAAACACGATGTCTTCGGCCACGCGGCCGCCAAACGACATACACATTTCGTCAATGAGCTGGTCTGTCTGATAGAGGAACTGTTCCTTGGGCAGATACTGAGCATAACCAAGGGCTGCAATACCACGAGGTACGATGCTTACTTTCACCAATGGATCGGCATGCTCCAAATACCAACCCGCGACGGCATGACCAGATTCATGGTAGGCCACGATTTTCTTTTCTTCCGGTGAAATAATCTTGTTTTTCTTTTCAAGCCCGCCAATCACGCGATCAATGGCATCATGGAAGTCCTTCATTTCCACTTCTTTCTTTTCTTTGCGGGCTGCGATCAAAGCAGCTTCGTTACAAACGTTGGCGATCTCAGCACCCGCAAAACCGGGAGTTTGCGCTGCCAACTTCTTCGTGTCAACTTCTTTTGAAAGTTTGATGGGTTTCAGGTGGACTTTGAAGATGGCTTCGCGTCCAATAATATCTGGCTTGTCAATGCTGATCTGACGATCGAAGCGACCGGGACGCAGCAAGGCAGAATCTAAAACATCAGGTCTATTGGTAGCGGCAAGAATAATGACTCCGCTGTCCGTGGCGAAGCCGTCCATCTCCACCAGCAATGAGTTTAATGTATTTTCACGCTCGTCATTCGCGCCGGGCACCTGGCCTCTTCCGCGTGATCTTCCGATAGCATCAATTTCATCTATAAAAATAATACAAGGTGCTTTTTCCTTTGCTTGTTTGAACAAGTCACGCACACGGGCTGCGCCTACGCCGACGAACATTTCAACAAAATCGGAGCCTGAGAGCGAGAAGAAGGGAACACCTGCTTCACCTGCCACTGCTTTTGCCAATAAGGTTTTTCCTGTTCCAGGAGGTCCCACCAGTAAAGCTCCCTTCGGAATTTTGCCTCCCAATTTGGTGAACTTGCCAGGGTTCTTCAGGAACTCCACAATCTCCATGATCTCTTCCTTTGCCTCATCCAAGCCAGCGGCATCCTCAAACGTAATTTTTACTTTACTTTCTGCATCAAACAAAGCAGCCTTTGATTTTCCAATATTGAAAATCTGACCGCCAGGACCACCACCACCTGTCATGCGGCGCATCAGCATCCAGAAACCAAACAGTAAGAGGAACAAGAATCCCCAGTTCAGCAGCATCCCGGTTACATCATTTCGCTCTTCGAATCCAAGATCTATCTTTTGTTCCCGCGGAATATTTTTGGTGATCTCTTCATATTTATCCTGAAATTTGTCAACTGACCCAATCTTCATTTTGTAATGAGGGCCATTTGCATTCAAACCAAAGGGACTGCTGCGTTCGAGTTCAATTTTATACTTAGCATTCTGAAGTGCTTCAGGTTTGAGGGTTATCTCAACCTGCTTTTCATTTTCAACCAATACAATCTTTTTGATATCGCGACTCTGCACCATATCCTCAAACTTGCTGGTCTTTATTTCAGTTAATTCCCCACTTCTGTTGAAAAAACTAACTCCTAAAATCACGGCCACCAGGCCCAGGATAATCCAGATCTGATAGTTGGGTCGGGGTACCCGAGGGGGTAATATTTTTTTGTCCTTGTCAGCCATTCTCTTTTTTCAACTTTATCTATTGTACAGTATCAATAACACACCTGTTATGAATTAGTTCTTATTCTTCTATTTGGGTGATCTCAGCATCCCCCCACAATTTCTCTAATGAAAAGAAGGTCCTACGGTCCTTTTTAAAGATGTGAGCCACCACATTGGTATAGTCGAGCAATACCCACTCTTTATTGTTTTTCCCTTCGCTGTGCCAGGGGTCTTCTTTTAGCCCTTTGTAGACCTCCTCGTCTATGGATGAAGCGATCGCATCCAACTGCTTGTCCGAATTTCCTGAACATATCACAAAAAAGTCTGCCACGGCATTGGTCACTTTGCGAAGATCCATAATGACGATGTCGCTGGCTTTTTTCTCCTGCATTCCCTTTACGACTAACTGGCTTAATTTTTCGGAGTGGTCAACCTTCCTTCTCTTGGCCATTCACTATCTTCGGTTGGTGGATAAAATAATCTGTAAAACTAACTAAAATACCTTGTATAAAATCCCTGCCAAAACCCTTTTCATGGGTCAAAAACTGATTTACGTGCCAGAATGTCATTCCACTAATTCTTTGCTGAGCGATCTAAATGACCGACAGGAGTTGCCAGAAGGGACTGTCCTCATCACCAACCACCAGACTGCCGGCCGCGGCCAGCGGGGTAATGCCTGGGAGGCAGTGCCTGGACTGAATCTTACATTTTCTATTTTGCTCCGTCCAGATTTTCTGGAACCTAAGGATCAATTTCGGCTTAGCATGGCGGTATCCATTGCAATTGCCCAAAGCCTTGGTCCATTCATTCACGATGAGATTAAACTGAAATGGCCCAATGATATTCTTGTGAATGGTAAAAAAATGGGTGGGGTTCTCATTGAAAGTCAGCTACAAAGTGGCTCGCATGCTTGTTCTATTGTTGGCTTGGGAATCAATGTGAATCAAAGTCAATTTTCTTTCCCAGGGGCAGCCTCGATGAATATGGTTGCCGGGTTGACCTATGATCTGAACGAACTTTTACAGCGATTGCTCGAGGTGCTTGAGGTTGAATATTTGATGTTAAGGAACGGCGGCATAAGAGCACTAAAACAACGCTACCTGGATTACTTATTTAGGTTCAAAGAACCGCATCAATTTGAATCCGATGGTGAGAATTTTATAGGAACCATTCATGACGTCGATGAATATGGCAGACTGTGCATGATATCAGATGGAAAAACCAGATCCTTTTCGTTTAAGGAGGTCAAATTCCTGAACTGATATGACCCAACCCTGTTCAAGACCGAATTACTGTGCAAAGACCACTTTTGTAAAATTATTGATGATGAATAAATAAAACCACTTATCTTCCAACCTCAAAATAAGCCACATGAATTTAAATACGGAATTGCAAAAGAATAACTCGTATGATGCCATTGTAGTGGGTACAGGCATCAGCGGAGGCTGGGCCGCCAAGGAACTGACGGAAAAAGGACTGAAGACCCTCGTGCTGGAACGGGGCCGCATGGTCACACATCCGGATTACCCTACGGCTACCAAAGACCCATGGGAATTTGAAAATGCTGACCGTCCTACACAAGAAGATCTGGAGAAACAAGGTGTGCAAAACCGGACTGGCTATACGGTGCGGCAATCCACCAAGCATTGGTTTGTCAACGATCTTGAAAACCCTTATTCAGAAACAAAGCGCTTTGACTGGATGCGAGGCTATCATGTTGGAGGTCGCTCCATCACTTGGGGGAGACAGAGTTATCGGTTGGGTGACTTGGATTTTGGTGCTAACGCAAAGGATGGAATCGCCATTGATTGGCCTATCAGGTACAATGAGATTGCACCTTGGTATGACTACGTTGAACAATACATTGGTGTAAGTGGTCAGGTTGAAGGATTGTCACAGTTGCCGGATGGAAAATTTCTTCCACCCATGGAATTGAATTGCACCGAGTTGGATTTGAAAAAATCCATGATGGATAAATTTGGCCGGATGCTTACCATAGGTCGTGTGGCCCATCTTACGAGTCCACTGGCACATAGCCCTCAGCGGGGAACATGTCAATACAGGAACTTGTGCAGCAGAGGATGTCCTTACGGAGCTTACTTCAGCAGCCTTTCTTCTACGTTAGTGGCGGCAGAGAAAACCGGAAACATGACGTTGCGTCCCAACTCCATTGTGCATGAGTTGATTTACGATGAGAAAAAAGGCAAGGCTACAGGGGTTAGAATTCAAGATGCTGAGACGGGCGAGCAGACCGAATTTTACGCGAATGTAATTTTTCTTTGCGCTTCAACTTTTGGATCTACTTCGATCATGCTCAATTCAGTTTCAAACCGTTTTCCAAATGGTTTCGGAAATGACAGTGGTGAGCTCGGCTGTAACATCATGGACCATCATCTTAACGTTGGAGCAAGCGGAGAAGTAATGGGCATGGAAGATAAATACACCTCTGGAAGAAGGGCCAATGGAATTTACATTCCGAGGTATCGAAATGTAGGTAAAGACAAGCGTGAGTATCTGCGTGGATTTGGATATCAAGGTGGCGGAAGTCGTCAGGGCTGGCAGAGGATGGTCGCCGAATATAGCATCGGAAAGGATCTGAAGGATGCGGTGACCACACCAGGGATATGGTCTATCGGCATGGGTGGATTCGGAGAGATGCTCCCATATCACGACAATAGGGTAACGCTCAACAAAGATAAAAAGGATAAGTACGGGCTACCGACATTGACCTTTGATGTGGAGATCAAAGAGAATGAAATCAGGATGCGCAAAGACATGGAGAAGGATGCAGCCGAAATGCTGGATGCGGCAGGTGTGAAGAACGTCAAGTCGCGCAACGGTACCTATGGTCCTGGACTAGGCATTCATGAGATGGGCACCGCACGCATGGGCAAAGACCCGAAGACCTCCGTGCTGAATAAATTCAATCAGGTGCATGCTTGCAAGAATGTATTCTCCACAGATGGTTCTTTCATGACATCAGCTGCCTGTGTGAATCCATCGCTCACCTACATGGCCTTCACTGCCCGTGCAGTAGACTATGCTGTAAACGAACTAAAGAAAGGCAATATCTAACCTGATTAAAATTCTAACGAATATGGACAGAAGAGAAGCACTACGACGCTCAGGACTTGTACTTGGTTATGCTGTATCGGCACCCGTGCTGATGGGTATTATGAAAGGGTGCAAAGCTGCCCCCGAACTTACCTACAAACCTGTGTTCTTCACGGAAGCCCAGGCGAGGCTTGTGAGTGAAGTAGCTGAGATTATCATTCCCAAAACTGATACGCCTGGCGCAAAAGATACCGGCGTTCCTGGTTTTATAGATCAGATGTTAAAGGAATGCTATAAAAAAGAAGACCAGGACCGCTTCCTTGCCGGCTTGCAGTCATTTGATGAAGAAGCGAAGAAAGCTTATGGAGACTTGTTCATTGAACTGGACCCTGCCCAACAGCAGGAGTATGTGAAGAAAATTCATGATCAGGCCATTGACGCTACCAAGAAGGGTGAACTGAAGGAGCGACCATTTATATTGATGACCAAGGAGCTCACAGTAACCGGATTCTTTACTTCAGAGGCAGGAGCCACCCAGGTACTTCAATATGCCCCTGTTCCCGGTGCTTATCACGGATGTCTGCCATTGGCTGAGGTAGGGAAGACGTGGGCGACTTAAAAGCAGATATAAGACCTAAGTATTAAGACATAAGACAGAACCGTCTTTGGTGAAAGGAAATAGATTTACGATTGACGATTGACGATTCTTGTTCGCACTAAATCGTAAATCGTCAATCCAAAATCGTCAATTCCAGATTCCCGCTCTTTTCTGAAACAAAGGTCTTAGCACCGTACGGTCGAGGACGATAAAAGCAAGAACAAGGTTCACTGCGACGATGATTTTGATAATCAATTTTCCATTGATGGCCACGGAAGGAAGGGAGTGCTGAAAATATTTTTTTACGGGAGCTGTTTCGTCCAAAGAAATTATTCCGCTGAATTGATCAAATACGCCAGCGCTGATCATAGCTGCCAACATGCATGCTGCGACCAGCATGCCGGTGAGCAGCAGCAATCCGTTTCGGGGAGATAATGAAGAAGAAAAAGAAGGAGCGTTGAGATTTTGCATGATCCTGTTGACAAAGGCAGGAGAAGGTGACTCGAGTTTTGTATGTGCCAATACCCTGTGTACCGTCCTTAATTCATCCAGTCTTACCTGAAGCGGCGCGGAGGATTCCAGATCCTTCTTCAATTGATGAAGTCTGGCTCCATCCAATTTTCCATCGAGGTAATCCAACAATCGGTTGTCGTCTTCTTGCTTGGAATCTTTCATAGCTATAAAGTTAATGCTTCTCCTTTCAATATTTGTTTCAGTTCATCCCCAAGCCGTTGACGGGCACGGTGAACCCGAACTTTGAGTGTGTTCATGTTTTGTCCCATAAGTTCTGCCACCTCCTCCAAGGAGAATTCTTTCAGATAGTACAGCTGGATCGCCAGGCGGTCAGCTTCGTTAAGCCGCTCCATCGCCTGGAGCACAAATGCCTGTTTATCGTCTTTTTCCAAGGATTGCTCTGTGTCAGCAGCGGCATCATGGTGCTCAATGCTTGAGAACACACGTTTGTTTTTTCTCTTATAACTCACGGCCGTATTAAAAACAATCCGATACAACCAGGTAGAAAATCTCGCCTGCCGATTGAAATTCTTGAGGTAGTGAAACGCTTTTATAAAGGCGTCTTGCGCTGCCTCCTCCGCTTCCGACCGGTTGTTCAATACTTTTAGGGCGATGGTAAAAGCATAGCTCTTGTAATGATCTACCAGCCGGGCATAAGGTTCTTGTTTACCGGCCAGGATGCGGTCGATCAGATCATTTTCTTCCTGCAGTGAAATCACGGCCGTTGGACGCTTGAATTGGTTTTAAAGTTACAGCTTCGCCAAGAATTTAATGTTTCAACTTTTTTTGGGCAAGTCTGTAACCAACAGGAGACTCGACTGCGTCATAGAGGCAAAAACAACAATACTATGGATTCAGGAGAAATAATCATTCCGGTTTTAGGCATCCTATTGCCCATTATCATCACGCTTGGCGCATTCATAATGATCGTTTACTTGCGAAAGTTTCAGAACATCGAACGCATGTCAATCATTGAGAAGGGGATGTCCCCGGATATTTTCAACAAAGAAAGGACTGCCCCCGGCACCATTCGGTGGGCATTGTTACTGATCGGCATCGGCATCGGCTTTTTAATGGGCTACTGGCTTGACCGCTCATTCGACATGGAAGAAGTAGGGTATTTCTCCATGCTCTTCATCTTCGGTGGGCTGGGACTAGGGCTTGCCTATTTCTTTGAAGAGGGGAGGAAGAAGGGGTAAAAGGTGCCTAAGTGTTGAGGTGTGGACCGAACGCCTGACACAAACATTTAAGTCGGCCCTCTCTGCGCTCAATTTGCATTTCGTTCGGCCAGTCATAGTCAACCAGCGTCGTTACGCAGCCGCTCCGGTTATCGTTGTGGCGATAAGAGATGAAGATGTCGTATTAGAAGTCGGGGATAGCTGAACTCATAAGATAAAGTAAGATACAATTAGTTGTCGGGAAACTTTGCCCTTTTGAGAAACTCTTGAAAACGAGGATCACCATGCAGCGATTTGAGGAGCGCATCATTCTTAATAAAAGCAATCTCCCTCATGGGGCTGGCTTTCCGGAAGCAAACCTCTAACCATTTGAACGCGATCTCCTTTTTATTCATAAAAGCTGCTGCTTGTACGCAAGACATTGGATTGATGGTGCTGTTCTTTTTTACATAACTCTCAAACAGTGAAGCAGCTTTTTCATAATTTTTTAATTCGTATTGAATAAGGATTTCATTGAAATCATGAACGGGCCCGTTCAGTTTTGAATTTTCCTGAACGGCTTTTTCAACTTCGTGATTCAATACATAATACTTTGGAAAAACATCGTATTGAAGACCGTTGATCTCTCTCGCTTTTTTCAGATTGGCAATTGCCTCGGCAAAATCCCCCGCACTGCCAAGATTTGCTGCTAACAACCAGTAAGAAGCAGTCAGCATAGGATCAATCTCAACGGCTAATTTGCCAAACTTAATACCTTCTTCGTTTTTTCCGATAGCAGAAAAAAATCTTCCGGCATTTCGAAGCACGGTGGGATTTCGCGGAGAAGATTTGAGGCAGCGTTCCATTTCCGCCATTGCGCCTGCAAAATCTCTTTCAATTGAAAATAGTCTGTTTGCATTGAATACAACTGCCTCCGGTTGGTTTGAATCCAAATCCAACGCTTTCCTAATCAATGGAGAATAGATCGAATCGGCTTTGACATAATTACCGAAATTGTTAAAGAAATTATTAGCGGAAGCCTGATAGAGGATTGCATATACAATTGCTTTGGATGAATCCAGCTCAACCGATTTTCTTAAGTGCGTCATGGCAAGCTCCATATCCTTTTCTCCACGCCTTTCGAAAAAATACCGCCCCAGGAGATATTCCTTTTTGGCTTCTTCGTTCCAAGTCTCGGCACCCGATGAGCGCACGGGTTCTTTAAAAGTAACTTTCAATTCTTCGGCTACTGTTTTCGCGATCTCATCCTGAACAGCAAACACATCTTTAATCGAACGATCAAAAGTTTTTGACCAGAGATGTGTGCCATCACTTGTATTAATTAACTGCGCTGTGATTCTGATTTTGTCATTGGATTTTCGTATGCTGCCTTCCAGAATGTTAGCAACGCCAAGTAATTCACCAATTTTTTTCAAGTCTTCGTTTTTTCCTTTAAACTGAAAGGACGACGAACGGGCAATCACCTTCAAATCTTCCAATTGAACCAACACATTGATTATTTCTTCCGATACGCCATCACCAAAATATTCCTGATCGTGAGCCGGGCTCATGTCGGCAAACGGAAGAACGGCAATGGATCTTTCAACAGCCTCTGTTGTTGATGGGGAATTAAATTTCATAATCAAAAAGGAAGCAACGACAAGAAGCAAACCCACCAAGCCAACTCCAGCATACTTCCTTTTTGAGGCCGATGTAGCAGGTAATTTCCGATTCCTGGTTTCACCTGATGAAGAAACAGGATTTCTGATTGCCGTAATAATTTCCTTAATGGCATTTGCCACCTTATTAAGCTGGTTTCTATAATCTGTTTTGTTGTGATTTTCGCTTTTGCTGTCATTGGATTTTAGCGGACGATTAACTCCGGCTTCTTTGTAGATGAACTCAATCG
>JAYVQY010000148.1:0-107413 GCA_043776715.1 Cyclobacteriaceae bacterium
GAAAGCAGGTAGTTACGTTTATATCTGTTAGAAGTGCAAAGGACGATCTGATTGCCGATTGCATAACATCCGGGGTAAAGCTGGCAGGACATCAACACAGGGTTTTGTACGGAACAAGAGAAATTGCTATCGTCCAGATGAGGGATCAATCCATCAGGCATGTAGGGATAACATGAGATAGCAGTGACGGACTAAGTTGTAGTAGCGATGAAGTTGCTGAAAGGCAATGGAGCGAAGGGCTTAGCCTGTTTGGTTTCGGAATTATTGACAACCAAAACGTTTTGGGATGATCGATTATAATGAGACAAAATCACAGCCAATCGCCAGAGTCATGGTATGGCAGGCGACCGAATCTATTCGCGCACTGGAAGTTGGTATATCCATGATGTAGAAATACATTTGTGATTAAACAGGAAGAGCCGTATGAAGGGAGACTTTCACGTACGGTTCCGTGAGAACGCAGGGGTGAAACTCCCTTGCGTGACTCGACTAATTTCCTGAAACGTTATAAGTCAAAAAACTCTCTGGACTAATGTAAAGGAACAGTGAATGAAATTCCGTTTTCAAACCCAGAGAAGTCATCCTTGAGATAAATGGAGGAGACCACGAGTTCGTCCTTGCCTCTGGTTACTTTTAGATAGTGAAACATGGGTTTATAGTCGCTGGCGATGTCCTTGAATTCATCGGACGAAGGCTTGAGGGGCTGATGTAGTCCGCCACCACCTCCAATGACTAGAAAGTCCTTGCCCTGCTTTTGAAAATGTTCATAGTTGTGTGAGTGCCCTGAAATAAACAGTCGTCCTTTCGCAGACTGAAGAAAGGCCGGTACGAAATACTGTTGCGCATCTTTTGACGGGCTCACAATCTTACTGTTGGTATAAGGGGAATGATGACACGTCACGATGACCGACAGCACTGCGCGATCCTGATCAAGCGTTTTCAGTGTGGTCTCCAGCCATAGTTTTTGTTGCATCACTTCAGCAGCGGAAAGTTTGCTGATATTTGAATTCATCAATACAACGGCGATTGAATCAACGATTACGTAGTACCCGGTTTTCAGGTGAAGTGGAAATCGCTTTTCAAACTTTATCCTTCCTTTTTCGGCCTTCGTCATGACATCGTGATTGCCCATGAGCGCGGTGACAGAGGTTCCTTCCTTGCGCAAGACCCCGATGTATTGGTCAATGTTTTTCCATTTCTTCTCTTTGTACCCCAGCGATACCACGTCACCGAGGATGAAAACCGCAAGGGCCTTTTCTTTTGTGAGGTCATCAAAAATGAGACGGGTTGCTTCTTCATTATGATTGGAACGTAAAAATATTTTCTCCACCCACATGGGTGCCTGGGTGTCGCTCACAAAAACGATCTCTCCCGGAAGTTTTGGCTGCCCCACCGTCTGAAAGGCAATGAATCCAAGCCAAAGAAACTTTAGATGATATATGTAGTTATTCTTGATGAGTCTCATGAACATGTATAATAATGGGCTTTTCAGATATTTCTCCGTGCCTTCTCCGTGCTCACCGTGCCCTCCCTGCCTTCGCCGAAGCGGCTACGCGCAGGCAGGTGTGGTGAAGTGCATTCGACTCATCATATCTACCCGACCCTCTTCTTCCACCACCACTGAAACACCACCAACCCCCAAATTCTTGCGTGCACATCTCCCGGATTGAAAGAGAATAGTTTTCTTTTTAGTTTATTAATCTCAGTATACTCAAAAATTCCCTGCTCCCTGATGAATTTTTCCGAAAGCAAATCATCCTTGATCATGGACTTCATCTCTTTGCGAAGCCATTTCAGCAATGGTACCTCGAATCCTTTCTTCGGACGGTTGTATAATTCAGGAGGAAGGAAATCACGAAAAGCATCTTGTAATAGTTTCTTTCTCATCACACCGTCAATTTTATAGTTGGACGGCAGACTGAAGAGAAAATTTACCACCTCATAATCAAGGAATGGTACACGAACCTCCAGACTGTTGGCCATGCTCATGAGATCTACTTTGGTCAGCATGTCATTGGGCAATACCATCCGGACGTCCGTAAGCAAAATGTCGTTCATTGATTCACGCTGAGGAAGCGTTTGCAGAAGGTCTTTTCTTCTCGATTCATAATCTTGTTCAATGAATTTCAACCGAGTTTCCTTTGAGAGCATCTTCTCAGCTTCCGATGCTTTGGCGAATCCTGCCCATTTCCAATACCGCTCTTGAGAAGAGAGCTTTGCTCCTAATGCATAGCGGTTCAACTGTCGCACTTTGTTTGAAAGCGGGGCATGACGGGATTTGGGAAGAAGTCCCCACAATGGACCCAGAGCGGCAGCAACGTTTTCTTTCAATCCTGGATGGAGCGCCCGGTAAAATGCAGCGTGCTTGTTGTACCCGCCCAGAAGTTCATCAGCACCATCACCGGAAAGCGCTACGGTAGCATGTTTACGAGTTTCTTTGCTCAACATAAAAACAGCAATCGCGGAGGAATCTGCAAACGGTTCATCAATGTAGTCGAGAATGGTGTGAACGTGATTGTACATTTCATCATTGGTCAGCGAGAATACAGTATGTTCTGTATTGAAATGTTTTGCAACCATTTGGGCATATCCGGTTTCATCAAAGAACTTCTCATCCTTGAAGCCAATAGAGAAAGTGTGTAGGTCTGGCTTGTGCCGGCTGGCCAGGCCTGCGATTACCGATGAGTCGATGCCGCCGCTTAGAAATGCTCCAAGCGGTACATCCGCGACCATTCTTCGCTGCACGGAGGATTCCAGAAGCAACTTTAATTTTTCCTTTGCGCCATCGTAGGAAATGGAATTCGCTTCTGATTGAGCGCGATCAAATGGGATATCATAATACTTGCCTACTTCCAATTCCCTACTCTTTACTCTCAGAAAATGCCCCGGCATCAGCTTCTTTACTTTCGTGAAGATGGTATTGGGTGCTGTCGTGTAATTAAGCTGTAGATAGTTGATTAGGGAAGACAGGTCAATTTCTTTGTCAATGCCATAGGCAAGAATGGATTTCATCTCCGACCCGAACAGGAATTTATCGTCGTCGAAGAGATACAGCAACGGTTTGATCCCGAAGTGGTCGCGGGCCAAAAACAAAGTCTGTTCTTCCTTATCGTAAATGCAGAATGAGAAGAAGCCATTCAAACGATTCAGGCAGGCCTCCTTTTCACGGATAAATAATTTTAGCAGTACCTCGGTATCGGATTCTGTAAAGAATGAAATTCCAGTTTGTCTGAGCTCAGCCCTCAGTTCGCGGTAATTGAAAATTTCTCCATTGTAAACGATGCAGTACCGCTTGCTTTCATCCCACATGGGCTGATGAGCAACCTCACGGGTATCGATGATGGAAAGTCTCCTGTGTCCGAGGCAAACCCATTCATCTGCGTAGATGTCCTGAAAATCCGGTCCCCGGTGGGCAAGGGCCTGGGTGGCGGCTGATACATTGATCTTACTGAATTTACCAACGAGATTGAAGGCGAAAACGCCGGTGATGCCACACATGAAGTCAGAAAAATTTATGCAAGTAATGAATATACAAACATTGGTGAGCCATTTTTGAAAATATTTTCTTCTCCATCCTTGAATCAACAAGATATTTTGGTCATCATACAACAAATATATTTTTATGCGGCAGAAACTGCTGAACGAAGGTGCAAAGGAATTGAGCTATGAAATACGGGAAATCGTAAAGAAAGCAGAGCTATTGGGGAAGCAGGGTCTTCCCATTTCCTGGGAGAATATTGGCGACCCCATCCACAAGAACCATAAGCTGCCGGCTTGGATCAAGGACATTATTGCCAGTCTTGTACAACAGGATAGCACGTATAGTTATTGCCCTTCCAAGGGGATGCTCGAGACACGCGAGTTTCTGGCGACCCAGACCAATGTATTACAAGGAGCTCAAATAACTGCCGATGACATTTGCTTCTTCAATGGTCTTGGCGATGCCATTGGGAAAGTATATCAATACATCGTCCCCACAGGCCGAGTCATAGGCCCTTCACCTGCCTACTCTACGCACTCCAGTGCAGAGGCTGCGCACGCCTATCATGAACCTCTCACCTATCGGCTTGATCCTAATAACAAATGGTTTCCAGATCTGGAGGACCTATACAATAAGGTAAAATACAATCCGAACATTGCCGGCATTCTTATTATCAATCCTGATAACCCAACGGGTATGGTGTATCCGCTGGAGTCATTAAAACGGATCGTTGCCATTGCAAAGGAATTTGATTTGTTCATCGTGGCAGATGAAATTTATATCAACATCACCTACAATGGTGCCAGGGCATATGCGCTTGCCGAAGTCATTGGAGACGTCCCTGCCATTTCCATGAAAGGAATCTCGAAAGAATTGCCATGGCCCGGATCGCGGTGTGGATGGATGGAATACTACAACCGCGACAAAGATCCGGAATTTAATCGCTATTGTCAGGCACTGGATAATGCCAAAATGATTGAAGTTTGTTCCACCAAACTCCCGCAGCTCGCCATACCGAAAATTCTTGGAGACCCCCGGTTTAAAGCCTATCGGGAGGAGACGAATCAAAACATCGGCAAACGCAGCAAAGTGATCGCTGATATTTTGAAGGGGATTCCTGCGCTCACATTTAATGAAACCTTCGGCGCTTTCTACAATACCATTATATTCCGTGAAGGAGCATTAAGGAACGGCCAGACCATGAAGATATCAAACCCAAAAATCAGGTCGCTGGTAGAAGGCTGGGTGGAGAAAGACATTCCTCTTGACAAACGATTTGTCTATTATTTATTGGGAGCCAAGGGTGTTTGCGTGGTTCCCATCTCATCATTTTGTTCTGAGCTCAGTGGCTTTCGGGTCACCCTGCTTGAAGAGGACGATGATATGCTTGTCAGTACATTTACACGGATCAGGGAAGGGGTGGTTGAGTATTTGAATTCTTAATAATGGAAGAGGTCACAATGGACACTAAGAAAGCACAAAGATCACAACGCGAATTATTAACAAATTACGTAGTGCCCTTCGTGTTCCGTTGTGATCTTAGTGACCTCTTCTTCCGAACTACAATTTGAAGTAATCTCACCTCATTACAACGCCTTAATCATCATATTCCTGAACCAAACTTCATGGCCATGGTCCTGCAGGTCGATGTAGCCGGTGGTTGCCATCGCATAGCCTGGAAATTCTTTCCATTTGCTGGCCGCCACACGCGTCTTCCAATCGTCAGAGCCAATTTCGTAATCAACTACTTTTGCTCCATTGAGCCAATGCTCCACGTGGTTTCCATGAACTACAATCTTTGAAGAGTTCCATGCTCCGATTGGGTTTACTTTTCTATTCTCGCCTGCCTGAACATCATAATTGCTGGCCGTCTGGTTTACTTCTTTTACTCCGCCGGGATAGCCTGCATCATCGATAAGTTGGTATTCAGGTCCGGAGGCATAGGGTACATCAAACTCTTCGGTCACGCGGAACATAACACCGCTGTTGGCACCGGCGGGAATTTTCCAGTCAAAAGCAAGTTCGAAATTCTGATACATGTCTGCCGTCATCAGGTCTGACCGCTTTGAAGATGAATCGGAGACTGCCTTGCAATGGAGCATGCCATCCTTTACTTCCCAGGTGTCGTTTTCTTTGGCTTTGAAAATCTTCCAACCATTCAGGGATTGCCCGTCAAACAGAAGCTTCCAACCCTCTGTCTTTTGTTGATCTGTTAGTTGATTGGCCGTTGTTGACGTCTCGGCCTTCTTTGGCCCACAAGCCGACAGGATAACGATTGCCGACAGCAAGAAGATGATTTGTTTCATAATTTATGGTTAAGGGTAGAGTTAAGTAAATGACTAAGACCTAAAATATTTTTCCTGGATTTAAGATCCCATGAGGGTCAAAAACCTTTTTTATACCACGCATTAAATTCAAGTTCACTTCGCCCATCGCAATCGGCATGTACGGGCGCTTGGCGATGCCGATCCCATGCTCACCGGAAAGGGTTCCTCCAAGGCTTACGGTCAATTTAAAAATCTCACCGATTCCGTCTGGCACTTTTGTTTCCCAATCTTCATCACTGATTTGTTCTTTCAGGATGTTCACGTGCAAATTTCCATCACCTAAATGGCCAAAGCAAAAAGTATTGAAATTATATCTTTTACCGATTTCTTTGATGCCAGTAATCAGCTTCGGTAAATTGGATCTCGGCACCACCACGTCATCTGACTTGGTGAGGGTGTACCACCTGACCGCCGGAGAAATATTCTTCCGGATCTTCCAGAGCTCTTCTTTATGAGCGGCGCTTTCTGCAAATAGAACTTCGCCCGAATGGAATTTCTCCACGACACCCATCACCCGTTCGGCGTCGCGCATCAGCACTTCTTCGTCGTTGCCATCCAATTCGCAAAGAAGGTATGCATTCATACCTTCCGTTAGTTTGGTGGTGACAGGGCTGTTCAATACCTTTTCGCAATATTCGAATGTCAATGACGCTACTTCCTTTTCGAAGAACTCCATTCCGGAAGGTGTGACTCCAGCCACAAAAATCGCAGCAATGGCGCTGCATGCTTCCTCATTCGTAACGAACGGAATCATCATCAGCACATTCTTCTGAGGGAAGCCACGTAACTTGAAAACAATTTTCGTTATGATTCCCAACGTGCCTTCACTTCCGCACATCAGCTGCGTGAGGTTGTAGCCTGTCGAGTTTTTCAAGACGTTGGCCGCGGTCCAGATAATTTCACCTGTCGGCAAAACAACTTGCATGTTGATCACATAATCGCGGGTGACTCCATATTTTACTGCTTTTGGCCCGCCGGAATTGGTGGCCAGATTTCCACCCAGAAAACAAGACCCGCGGCTGGCAGGGTCAGGAGGGTAGAAGAGTCCTTTTTCTTTTACCGCATTTTGAAAGACTTCCGTGATCACCCCCGGCTCTACGGTTGCCTGCAGGTTTAGCTCGTCAATATTTAAGATTTTGTTAAATCGTTCCATCGATAGGACCAATCCGTTTTGAACGGGCAGTGCGCCGCCACTCAGTCCGGTGCCTGCGCCTCGGGGTGTTACAACAATTTTGTGGGCATGACAGATCTTTAGAATTTCGCTTATTTCTTCTGGTGTCCTGGGTTTCACGACGACATCAGGCATAAAGAAATAGTCTTCCGTTTTGTCATGACCGTAGTCATTCATTTTGGATGGCTCCACCATGATGTTTTCATTACCTACAATCATGCGGAATCGATCAAGGATAACTGCCGCGATATTGCCTTCCTGCACCTCTAACACTTTAGCTTCTGCCATGAATCGTTTAAATTTGTGTTCTCTTAAAACATGATTAAACAGCGCAAAGTTACGCAAATCCGGTTTTACAAAACGTGCTTTTACCTGTTCCTTTTCTTTGGATTGTTGGCTTGTGCATCCCACAAGGCACGTGTCCGGGATAAACAAGTGGCGACGGTGATCAAAACTGCCCGCACGTTTACGGGAACACCCTACAAGTGGGGAGGCACTACCCGCTCTGGCCTTGACTGCTCAGGGCTGACCTCAAACGCCTACAATTCAATTAATATTTCGCTCCCTCGGCAAGCCGAAGACCAGGCTACCATAGGTGAAAAAGTCAAAATGAAAAACCTACGGGCTGGTGACCTGTTATTTTTTGCCACGGGTAAGAAGAAAAGGGTCATTACCCACGTTGGCATCGTCACGGATGTCAAGAGTAACGACGAGGTGAAGTTCATCCATGCCTCTACTTCGCTCGGAGTTGTCGAGACGAACTTGTACTCAGATTATTATGTGAAGCGGTTTCGATTGGCAAGGAGGATAATTGATAAATGATCTGTTGCTTTGCCGCTAAGCCACAAAGACACTAAATGTTCATTACACTTTTTTGTGCCTTTGTGCCCTGATGGCAAAAATAAACTGAAAGCTTTCACTACAATTTGAAATGATGAAAACCTCAAGAAGAAAATTCCTGAAAGCGGGGGCGGTCCTCTCTTCAATCTTACCGGTCTCACAGCTTTTTGCAGAAAAAGGAATGGCATTGGTAAACAAGCCGCTGGTGATCTCCACCTGGGATTTCGGTAAATCTGCCAACGTTGAAGCCTGGAAGGTATTATTGAAGAACGGCCGCGCACTGGATGCCGTTGAAAAAGGGGTTCAAGTGCCTGAAGGTGATCCAAAAATTACGACCGTAGGCTATGGCGGAGCACCCGACCGCGATGGCAGGGTTACGCTTGATGCTTGTATCATGGATGAATTTGCCGGCTGTGGATCGGTGGCATGCCTTGAGCATATTATTCATCCTATTTCTGTAGCAAGAAAGGTCATGGAGAAAACACCGCACGTGATGCTGGTGGGAGACGGCGCGCTTCAGTTTGCTCTGGCCAATGGATTTAAAAAAGAAAACCTTCTCACGCCGGAATCTGAAAAGGAATGGAAGTCATGGCTGAAGACGGCCGAATATAAGCCTGTCGCCAATATTGAGAACCATGACACGATTGGAATGCTTGCCCTCGACATGAGTCAAAATCTTTCAGCGGCCTGTACAACCAGTGGAATGGCCTACAAAATGAAAGGGCGGGTAGGGGATTCTCCAATTATTGGGGCGGGGTTGTTTGTTGACAATGAAATAGGCGCTGCTACTTCCACGGGTGTTGGAGAAGAAGTGATTCGGATATGCGGATCTCATCTTGTCGTGGAGTTGATGCGGCAGGGAAATTCTCCCCAGGAGGCTTGCGAGAATGCAGTGAAGAGAATTGTAAAAAACCAACCCAAAAAGTCAAAAGAAATGCAGGTTGGGTTTCTTGCCATCAGTAAGAATGGTGATCACGGAGCTTTTGCGCTTCAGAAAGGATTTACCTTTGCTGTTTATTCCAGCACCATCAACAACCAACTTTTCGAAGCGAAGAGTTATTATTGAAATAGATCTGTGTAATTTTTTAATCCTTAAAATCCGTGGTTGAGGTAGTCGTTTATAATATTGAATCCGCTTTCAAAGCCCAACTAGGTGGGGCTGATCGGATTGAGTTATGTGATAACGCGGCTGACGGGGGTACCACTCCTTCGTTGGGGACCGTCGAACAAGTCAGGCAGAATGTGACTTTAGATGTCTACGTCATGCTCAGACCTCGTGGTGGTGATTTTTGTTATAGCAGCTACGAGTTTCATACCATGAAGCGCGATCTGATTCACTGTCAAAAGTTGAGCGTTGATGGTTTCGTTTTTGGTATCTTAAATCCAGACGGAACCATTGACAAGAAGCGCTGTAAGGAATTGATCGATAAGGCACGACCTCTAAAAGTGACATGCCATCGTGCCTTCGACATGGCGCGGGATCCGTTTGAGGCCCTCGAGGATTGTATTGAAGTCGGATTTTCCCGCATCCTTACGTCGGGTCAACAACCGAAAGCAGCCGCAGGCGTGGAGTTAATCCGGCAACTGGTGGAAAGGGCAGGGACCAGAATCTCCATCATGGCAGGTTCCGGTGTCAATGAAGAAACGGTTCAGGAAATTGTATCCAGAACGAAGGTGAAGGAGATTCATTTTTCAGCTTCGACATTTCGCAACAGCGAAATGATTTTTCAAAATCAAAAAATTGCCACGATGGGAGAGGAGGGTAAAAGTGAATTTCAAGTGCGCACCGTTGACCCTGAGCGGGTCAGGAAAATTCGTGAGCTCGCACAAGAAGTTTGAAATTTGAAGCTGCTTCTCTTGGTCTTCGCTGTTTTTTGATGTCTCAGCAAAAATACCGCGATCTGACGCATTAATTTAATGACAACGATCAAGTGACACTGAATTTGTTTTTAGCGCTTAGCTGATCTTGTATTTCATAGTTTAATTTGAAGATCGCGGCACCCGAGGCGGGGCCGCGAAAACATCCCCCAATAGGCATGCGCCAGCCCTCATAATGCATTCATCTAATTCCTACTATTAACCCTTTGCCTTCTCAGCCAAAACAATAGAAGCAGAATTAATGCAATATCTTAATCCACTGGGTTTAGGCCCATCTGGAAAGATATGCCCCAGATGAGCATCGCACACATTACAAGTTACTTCTACCCTCACCATGCCATACCCGGAATCTTTGTGATAGGCGATGGCATTGTCTTCATAAGGCTGCCTAAAGCTTGGCCATCCGGTTCCGGATTCGAATTTCAGGCTTGAATCAAATAGTAAAGTGCCACAGCAGCGGCAGGCATACAATCCAGGATCATGGGCTTCGCAGTATTCCCCCGTAAATGCCCGCTCTGTTCCCTTCTTTCTTGCAATGGCGTATTCTTCCGGGGTGAGCAACTTTTTCCAGTCCTCATCACTCTTTTCTATTCGCTGAGACGGCTTAGGATTGCCCTTGTCTGCAAAACGCAATACATCGATCCACTTTAACATAAGTTTATATTTTAGAGACCTTAACGATTCAATGTTAAGCACACTTCAAATTCGCTTCCTGATCCTGACTTTGCTTTAACAACAATGGTTCCATTTAGTTTATCAATGGATTCTTTTACAATGTACAATCCCAATCCAGATCCCTCAGACTTTGGATGGGCCTGAAAGAACATGTCAATATTTTTGGGAGATGGTCATCCGGTATCCCGACACCATTGTCTTCTACCCTAAATTGAGCAGACCATTGCCCGCTTATATTCTACCTGCAAAGGGATGTAGGGAAGGGTTCCTAACATCAATTTTCGATAGCCCTTGGTCATACACTTATCAGAAGAACCAAAGTTTAATTGCCATTCCAATAATGGAAATGATCATCACACGCTTAATCCAGACCTCCCCGGCGGATACGGACCAGCGACTGGCAATCCAACCTCCAAGGGCGTGCCCAATGGCAAGCACTAGTCCTGTCATCCAAATTACTTTTCCTTCCAAGGCAAAAACAATGACTGATACGCCGGTGTACACGATGGCCGCAAAGACCTTTACATAATTACTCCTCACCAAACTTAAGTTGTTGACAACAGACAGAACGGTAATCACCAGAAAGCCGATCCCGGCCTGAATAAACCCACCATAAATTCCGATGAAGAAAAAGCAAATGGTGCCGATGACCTGGCTCCTGGGGTCCAGCCTTTCCTCACCTTTTGACTTAAATGGATCAAAGAGGATGAGTATGACCGCGAGGAACATGACAACGACAAAAATTTTGGTGAAGACCGCGTCTGGTACTTTGGATGCGACCAGCGAGCCCATAAGCCCTCCACCGAGCGAAGCGAGGCCTAGGTAAAGGCTGTAAGGCCATGGAAGTTCAAGACCTTTGCTTTTGAATCCCCCTACGGCAAACACATTCTGAAAGAGCAGTGCCACACGACTCGTAGCATTGGCCATGGTGATGGGAATGCCCATGAAGGTAAGAATCGGAACTGAAAAGAGTGAGCCACCGCCGCCAACGGTATTGAGAAAGGCAGCGCCAAAACCTACAATCACAATGAGTAGGTATTCATACCAGGTATCCATTTATCTCACTTTGGCTTTGCGGACTACTTTCGCGAAAAAATTCGGCAACCACCGTTTTAGATATACGGCCCCCACTTCTTTCATACCCCCGATATAGACTTCGTTTTTATTCTTCTCAATGGACACTATAATTTCCCTTGCTACCACTTTTGGTGCGAGCCCATCGTCGGTGGTCGTATCCATCTGATTGAGTTTTGTTCCATCTCCAATCAATGAATTCATCGAGACGTTTGTTTTTACCCAGCCAGGGCAAATCATCGTCACAAAAATGGACTTACAATCTTTCCATAATTCGGCCCGCAAGGAGTCAAAAAAACCATGCAGCGCATGTTTTGCTGCGGCGTACCCTGAGCGATAAGGTGTGCCAATAAATCCCATCACGCTGCTGATGGTCACATAATGCCCCGTCTTTCTTCTTAAGAAATGAGGAAGAAGGTACTTGGTGAGTGCAACAGTTCCAAAGTAATCTACTTCCATAATTCTCCTGTCGACTGCCATTCCTGTTTCTTTTGCGAGGCTTCTCTGGCTGATGCCACCATTGTTGATGAGAATATCCACGTGGCCAAATAGCTGGATGGCGGCTTCAGTAATGAGTTGCAGTGTGGCAGGCTCCCCAAGATCCAATGGCAGAATCCTAATGTTGGGCTGTGCCAGTGGATGACAGTTTCCCTTCACACGCTCGAGTTCTTCTTTTCTGCGCGCCGACAATATCAGCTTTACTTTTTTTCGGGCGAGTTCATACGCCAAGGCTTCTCCAATACCTGAGGATGCACCTGTGAGCCAGATGACTTTTCCGCTGATTTGAGTCATGAGAGTAGTAGAATTAAGTGTGCGGTGTTTGTCGATGGTCTTCCGTATAGACCCAGATCGTGTAAACTCCGAGTGCTGTGCCGATCGGAAAAGAAAATAATTTAAAGCATCCTAAGACAAGGACTAAGGTCATGGACCATTTTTTCCCGTTAAGGATACCCCAGCCTCCTATGATGGAAGGAATGGAGAACAAGATAATGGCGATCACTGCGATCACTCGGATGAATGGGAGGATCCATACCAAGACCCACTCCTGCTGGATGCTTGCATTTTCAAAAATTATCGGGAAGAGGATTGCTAATAAGGTGGAAACAAAAATCCAACCCAGAATGTGCAGGCTTCCGGATATGATATATAAGATGCCAAGAACCCGCTTATGTGTTTCCATAAAGCAAGATAACAAAAAGTAAAACGATTACGCTTTAAGGTCGTACACCACAAAATCAAAAGCGTATGCATGACGCTCATCTGCCGGATGATGTCTCCGTGAAATCTCCCGCCAGTCAGATTTAGTCACTTCAGGGAAATACGTATCCCCCGGAAGTTCAGTTTGAATTTCAGTCAGGTACATCCGTTGGGTATGAGGCATTCCGAGCTCAAACAACTCAGCCCCTCCAATATTGAAAACTTCTTCCTCGTTGGCTTCCTTCGCCAATTCAATTCCTTTCGCTAAAGAATTTACTATGGTGCAACCCGGCGCTTTAAAATCTTCTTGCCGGGTGACAACGGTATTCATGCGGTTGGGGAGTGGTCTGAATTTTTCCGGCAGGGAATCGTAGTTCTTTCTACCCATGATGACCGTATGCCCTTTCGTGGTCTGAAAAAAATATTTCATATCATCCGGCAGCCGCCACGGAAGATCGTTTTTGATTCCTATGACTCGGTTTCTGGTCAAAGCGGCAATGAGTGATACGATCATGCTGAATCAAATTTATATCTTGTTTCCTCTAAAAAACTCTTCGATCGTCATCCTGCGTTTTCCTTCCGGCTGCAATTCTTGTATTGAGATCCAGCCATCAGAAGCCTTGATGTAAAGGTAAGTCTTGTGATCGGTCTTTAAGGAGCCTGGGGTTTGGGAAGCATCCTGGTTGCCAGATGGCATATTTTGAATACGGAAAATTTTGAAAGTCGTGCCATTGATCTGGGTCCAGGCGGCGGGGTAAGGGCAAAGACCACGGGTAAAATTTTGGATTGCAGCGGAAGATAGATTCCAGTTGATTTCACAGGTCTCCTTGAAAATCTTAGGTGCTCGTTTTGTTTCGACTACTTCGGCCTGTGGAATTTGAGGATAATCATCATCGGCGATGGCCTTTACTGTTTTTAATACGAGTTGCCCGCCTTTCTTCATCAATCTCTCATATAAAGTACCGGCATCGTCGTTTTCACCAATCGGTTCTCGTTCCTGAAAGATGATGCTGCCCGTATCAATTTCATGCTTGAGAAAAAAAGTAGTGACGCCTGTTTCTTTTTCTCCGTTGATGATGGCCCAGTTGATGGGTGCTGCCCCTCGATAGTGTGGAAGAAGGGAAGCATGTAGGTTGAACGTGCCGATCGAGGGCATCGCCCAAACTGCTTCGGGAAGCATACGGAAGGCTACTACAATCTGCAGATTGGCGTGGTAGCTTTTGAGTTCCTCACTAAAAGCCGGCGATTTTAAATTCGTAGGCTGAAGTACCGGGATGTTGTGCTTTGTTGCAAATTCTTTCACGGGTGATGGCGTGAGCTTTTGCCCTCTGCCTTGGGGTTTATCTGGTGCTGTGATGACAGCCACGACGTTAAATCTATTTTCAACGAGTATTTCCAGGCTGGGCACAGCAAACTGGGGAGTGCCCATGAAGATGATGCGGAGGTTATGCATTTTGTTTGCGCAGATGCTTTATCAAGTCATTAATATTGATCACGGTAGTAATTTCGGATATTCTAAAATTGCTGTCCACAGGACTTGCTACATAAGCTTCTTTAATTTTTAAGTCCTTCAGCAATGAGTAGAATCCCTTTGTGACGACGGGAGCTTTCGACATTTTACTTTCAACAGCGATCAATCGTTTACCTTTTTTTAGAATAAAGTCAATTTCTGCCTGATCGGCGGTGGCCGAATAAAAGAACTCCCAATCCGGAAGGGCTTCCATCAATTGGGTAAGGACAAAGCCTTCCCACGAAAATCCTGCCACCGGATGTGCCAGTAGTTCATTCAGGTTATTGATATTCAGCAAAGAATGCAGCAGTCCGGTGTCTGCCAAATAGATCTTAGGAGTCTTTTTTAAGCGTTTGTCAATATTGGAAAAATAGGGTTCTAATTTTCTAAGCATAAATGTACCCACCATTACATCTACGTAATTTTTTATAGTCGTGTGACTCACCCCGAGAGAGTGGCCGAGGTCAGACAGGTTTAAAGATCGGCCATGCAAATGGGCGCACATCATCCAAAACCTTCTCATGTTCTCTGCTGCGATGCCGATACCGAAATTCGATAGGTCCCTTTCAAGGAATGTTCGTATGAAGTTCTTCCGCCATACCATACTCACGATTTCATTGGGGCCCAAATAACTTCGAGGAAATCCGCCCCGAATCCACAAGCGGTTTACATCTGATTTTTTAGTTTTTGATAACTCAGTGAGCGAAAAGGGCGCGAGATCAATATAAACTATTCGACCTGCCAGGGTTTCAGACGATTGCCGCAGCAAAGGGGGAGAGGCAGATCCCAGCAAAAGGAATTGACCGTTCTTTTTATGCACGTCAATGATGCCGCGGAGAATGCGGAATATTTCCGGCATAAACTGCACTTCATCAAGGCAAACCAGTTTTCCCTTGTATTGAGAAAAAAAGAGTGATGCGTCCGTCAGCCGAACGCGGTCATCCGGATTTTCCAGATCCAGATAAACTGAACCTTTCGTTCTTTTGACGATCTCGCGGGCGAGGGTTGATTTGCCGCACTGACGAGGTCCAATAATTCCTACGGCCGGAAAATGGCGTAGGTAATCGAGGATGTCTTTTTCTTTGTGCCGGATGATCATACCCAAAGGTAAGAATAAACCCCGTAAATTGAAAGTAAAGGTTTCAATTTACGGGGTTATGCTAATCCCTCAAATCACTTCGTAGGTACTTTTTACAAATGGGGCATTCTTTCCAATGATGTCTGCGGGCTGGACAGTATTCCCGGCCAAAATAAATGATCTGAAGATGTGCTTTATTCCAATTGGGTTCTGGAATGAGTCGCTTCAAATCTTTTTCTGTTTGCTCTACATTTTTTCCATTCGACAGCCCCCACCGATATGCAAGACGGTGAATGTGCGTGTCCACCGGAAAGGCTGGTTTGTCAAACCATTGAGTCATAACCACAGAAGCTGTTTTATGCCCCACCGCTGGTAGCTCCTCCAGTTCTTCAAATGTCTGCGGCACTTTGCCATGATGTTTTTCGACGAGAATTTTTGATAGACCAACAATTCCTTTCGATTTCATCGGCGACAAGCCGCACGGTCTAATAATTTCCTGTATCTCCTCCACTGAATGTTGCATCATATCAAAAGGATTGTCGGCAAGGGCGAATAGGGTAGGTGTGGTCTTGTTGACGCGCTCATCGGTACACTGTGCAGAGAGCAAAGTAGAGATAAGCAAAGTATATGCATCCTTGTGGTGGAGGGGAACGATCGGCTTCGGGTAAAGCTTGTCCAATATTTCCAGAATGTCTCTGACTTTTTCAGCTTTGGTTACGGTCTCTATTTTCACGTTTCAGTTTTCAAATTTCAAGTCTGCCATCTTAGTAAGTACGGTTGAAAATGGAAATTTGAAACCTACTGATACAATAGATACTTCTTCCTCATCTTTTTGTAGCCATCCAATTCACTCCTCCAGCTTTCGCGTATTTGTTCTTCTGTGAGTCCGTCCTTGATCTGTTGCCTTAATGCTGCAGTACCTGCCAATTTTTCAAAATACGGGATGAAGAACTTTTCCTTGTCGGGATACGCCTTGTAAAAATCAATCAGATAGTGAAGATCGATCCTTTTGGGTACTGTTACCGAACGCAGATCGACTCCGTAACACAACTTATTTCCCTGGGGTGGTTTGATGCTCACCCCCTTTATGCTCACTGGCATAAACTGGAAGCCCATCGACTTCAACTCCGGATTGCCAAGAATCTGAAAGGGTGTCGGGGTGCCACGCCCAACGCTGATTACGGTTCCTTCAAAAAAGCAGAGGGAAGGATATAGTCGTACGGCCTGGTTGTTGGGAAGGTTGGGTGATGGCTTGATCGGCAGTTCATAGGCATCATCATGTTTCCAATTTTTTAATTTGATAATATCAATGCTGCACTTCACTTTGTTTTTAAGCCATCCTTGGCCGTTGATCATCTGGGCAATTTCACCCATCGTCAATCCATGGACCACTGGGATGGGGTGCATGCCTACGAAGGATTTAAACTCTGGTTGCAGGATGGGCCCATCCACATAGCCGTGAGGATTTGGACGATCCAAAATGATTACACTTTTTCCATTTTCTGCGCAGGCTTCCATGACGTAGGTCAGGGTGCTGATGTAAGTATAGAAGCGGGCACCTACATCCTGAATATCAAAAATGATGATATCGATGTCAGCCAATTGCTCAGCAGTGGGTTTTTGGTTCTTTCCGTAGATCGATGCGAGTTGGATTCCGGTTTTCATATCCACGCTGTCATTGATCAGTTCACCGTCTGCTGCCTTTCCACGAAATCCATGCTCAGGCGCCAGGGCCTTCACAACGTTCACGCCCCTCGACTTTAAAGTGTCGACCAGATGTGTCTTGCTGATCACCGAAGTTTGATTCACCACAAGGCCCACGCGTTTACCTGAAAGTTTTGGTAGTAGGATATCCAATTGATCCGCACCCATCATGGGCTTTTGCGTTTGTGCCACGCATGCCGATGCTATCCAAAGGCATATAAGGAGGAGAAAATGTCTTAGCATTTTAGTTTCTTTGTTCTGAGCGAGCCAAAATTACGCCACAATCTTGAACCTTTCCTACTTCCTGGCCCAACGCATTAGCCATGCGCAAAAAGGTGGGTTTGCTTCCACCATTCATACCATCGCAATCGTCACGCTTTCGATTGGCGTCGCAGCATCCATTGTGGCGTTCCTGATTATGGATGGATTTCAAACAACCGTGAAAAACAGAATTTACAGTTTTAGTGCCAATATTTTGGTGACAAGGTTGAGCCTCAACAATTCAATGGAGGAACAGCCTTTTGATTTTAAGATACCCTTATACAAACATCCTGAAGAATTCAAATTTGTACAGCACGTTCAGGAGTTTAGCCACAAAGTTGGTTTGATCAAGGCCGGGGATGATGTGCTCGGGGTTGTTTTCAAAGGCATTGGAAAAAGTTTTGACCAGGCTGCCTTCAATGAAAATTTAAAGGAGGGTGAGTTCATTCATCTTACTGACTCCGGATACTCCCATGAAGTAGTCATCAGCCGGGTCATCGCAGACAAGGTTAAGGCAAATCTGGGAGATGAAATCATCCTGCATTTTTTTCAAAACCCGCCGCGCTTTCGCAGACTGAAAGTGACTGGAATTTATGAAACCAACATCTCAGATTATTTCGACAGCAAGGTAATCATCGGTGACTTGCGCCTCATTCAACGCCTGAACAATTGGCCTGACAGTGTCGCTGGAGGACTTGAGGTGTATGTGAGTGACCTCAACAAAGTGGATGAAACCTATGACCAAATTGGCGAAAGCATGGATTTCGATCTCTTTGTCGAAAAAGTAAGCGACAAATTTGTGCAGGTATTTGAATGGTTAGGGCTTGTAAGCCGACAGGTAAAGATTTTGCTAGGGGTTATTATTGTAGTGGTGTGTATGAATATGATTTCCGTTATTCTCATCCTCGTGATGGAACGCACCCAAATGATAGGACTGCTGAAGGCGATGGGTGCTCGTGATAGCACCATACGTTCGATTTTCGTGTACCAGGGAATCCGCCTGATTGCCATTGGACTATTCTTTGGAAACGCGATTGGCCTCGGGCTTTGCTTTTTACAGGATAAGTTCAAATTCATTAAACTCAACGCCCATGATTATTACATGAGCTATGTGCCCGTGGGATGGGACTGGTCCATGGTATTGTTTGTGAACCTTTTGGTATTCACAATCGTCACTGTAGTGTTGCTGTTGCCAACGGCAATTGTGTCAAGAATAAGCCCGATCAAGGCAATTAGATTTGATTAATTGTCAGCCCCTAACTTTGGGGGTACTTCTTAAACCAGCTTAACACTGTTAATCTGATTACCCCAAATAGCGCTTCCTTAAAAATCCCGGCTGAAAGTTTGGACTGTCCCCGTACCCGTTCGGTGAAAATGATGGGCACTTCCTTTATTTTGAATCCATACTTCCATGTATTGAATTTCATCTCGATTTGAAAACCGTATCCAACTGCTTTTATTTTCTCTAGCGGCAAGGTTTCTAATACTTTTCGTCTATAGCAAACGAAGCCAGCGGTGGTATCATGAATTGGCATCCGTGTAATCAATCGAACATAAGCACTGGCGCAGTAGGAGAGCAGCACGCGACTCATTGGCCAATTCACCACATTCACACCGGTGATGTAACGTGAGCCGATGGAAAGGTCCATGCCTTCAACACAAGCAGCATACAAGTGGTTAAGATCTTTTGGATCATGTGAGAAATCAGCATCCATCTCCAGCAGATAATCATATCCGTGCGCGATCCCAAATTTGAACCCTTCAATGTAGGCAGTGCCAAGTCCTAGCTTGCCTGCCCGCTGAAGGAGATGCAATTTGGCATCGGTTGCATTGTATTTTTTTTGAAGGCCTTTGACCATGTCTGCTGTACCGTCTGGGGAGCCATCGTCAACAATGAGCAAGTGAAAGTCTGTGGGTTGAGAAAACACCGCGCCAATGATAGGCTCGATGTTTTCGCGCTCGTTATAGGTAGGAATTATGACAAGTGCCTTGCTCACGTGATTGGTCTAATCAACAAAACTAACGAAAAAGGCTTCAATTGTTGATATTTGCCCTATGAGCAAATGTGTTTTCTTAGACCGTGACGGAGTGCTGAATGAGGATGACCCGAATTATACTTACGAACTGAGCAAGTTTAAAATCCTGGCGGGTGTGCCGGAAGCTTTACGGTTGATGAAGCAAAAGGGTTTTTTGTTGATCGTCGTAACCAATCAATCCGGCATAGCAAAGGGACTTTATAGTATTGAGCAAATGAAGGCTTGCCATGAATATATGCAACAGCACTGCGATCACTCGATCGATCGGTTTTATTATTCCCCCTATCATAAGACGGTCACTAACTCCCTTTTAACCAAGCCAGATTCGCTGATGTTTGAGCAGGCGATTGCTAAATTCAATATTGATATTTCAAAGTCGTGGATGGTGGGTGATAGAGGAAGGGATCTTATCCCTGCCAGAAAACTTGGAATAAGAACGATCCAGATTGGTGATGAAGTGGAGGAGGCTGACCGAGGTGACTTCAAGGTGCCAAGTTTGATGGAGGCAGCGAAATTAATTTTAACATCATCAATTTAATTTATAACAAACCTGCAGATCACCCATGGACTCTCTCACACACATTGTTTTAGGTGCATGCGTTGGCGAGGTTATCGGAGGTAAAAAATTGGGAAAGAAGGCGATGATTCTCGGGGCTCTGGCACAATCCATTCCCGATATCGACTTTCTGGCAACGCTTTGGATGGACCCTGCAGAGGAGCTGCTGGCCCATAGGGGATTTACACATTCCATATTGTTTGTAGTAATCACAACTCCATTTCTTGCTTTGGCGGCCAAGCGATGGTTCACAAATCATGGTACATCTTTTAGACAATGGATCTTCTTCTTCGGAATTCAGTTGGTAATCCATGATTTTCTCGACGCATTCAATGCTTACGGAACCGGGTGGTTTGAACCATTCAATCACAGCCGGATTTCGTTTCAGGCCTTGTATGTAGCTGATCCCTTTTTCTCCTTCTGGCCTGCGTTGGCTTTTGTTGCCCTACTTTTTCTCAAGACAAACAGTCCTAAACGCATATTATGGCTTTGGGTAGGTTTGATCGGAAGTATCTTGTACCTCAGCTACGCGGTATCGAACAAATTTTTAATGGATGTAGCTGTGAAAGCCAGTCTGGAAGAACAGCACATCGCTTACGACAGGTTCTTGACGACACCCACACCATTGAATAGTTGGTTATGGTGGGTCGTGGCAGAGGCGCCGCAAGGGTATTACGTTGGATTTCGTTCCCGTTTTGACAAGCAAGCCTCTATGGACTTCAACTATTTCCCGAAGAATAATTCAATATTATACCCTGTGAATGATCAGGAGCAAACGCAACATCTTAAAAGATTTTCACAGGGTTACTACACGGCCGAAAAGTGGGGGGACACACTGGTATTTAATGACCTCCGGTTTGGCCAGAATGGATGGGATAACCCGAAATCCAAATTTGTTTTCAATTTTTATCTCAGTCATCCGGATCATAACAAGATGGTCGTGCAACGCGGCCGGTTTGCTCATTGGGATATGAAAAGAGTAGCTTCTTTTATTCGGAGGGTGGGAGGTAATTAATCCGATGTTGTTTAAAATAAAAGGTAAACATGAACAAAATCAACCGACATAATTCAAAAGCTGCCAGTTGAACGAGCGTGTTGAAGGGGCCGGTGTGAGCCTTGGTTTTTTTTGAAATCCGGATACAGTCCTGTTGAATGATGAGATTAAGATTTGTCTGCACCTCCTGCGCAAAGGTTAAATCAGAAACATCTACATTTAGTTCTACGCTTGCCTTTGCACTCAGTTCGTTTAGATTATAGGAGCCAACCGTCACCCACTGACCATCACAGACAGCTATTTTTCCGTGAAGGATGCTCTTTTGATATTCATAGATTTCTACTTTGTTCCTTAGCAACCAGGGATAAAGGTAGCGTTCGGCCAGTTTCCCCAATATTACATCGGAGGGACCCGCGAGAACGACTTTAACGACGACGCCTCTTTCCAAAGCGATGCGCAACTGCTTCCGAAAATCATGGCCGGGCATAAAATAGCTTGACATCAAAATAACTTCTGTCTTTGCATTGCGCAGCATCTCCAGGTAGGTTCGCGAGATTTCTTTTTTTCCTCTCACCCAATCGTTCACCCGAATCCTCACTGCACATTCTGGAAAGTTTTCAGTTTGAGCGCCTGGGGGCAATGGTATCGGTTTGTATTTTCCTGAAAGGCGTCCGTGCATCGCCCGTCGTGAGCAGATGTCATGTAATTCAAGGACGGCTTCCCCTTGAATATGAACAGCCCAATCCAGCCATGCTACATGATCCGTAGTGTCGTTGTAGCGGTCGCTGATGTTAAGTCCACCTACAAGGCTGTGACGTCCATCGGCCACGATCACTTTGTGATGAAGTCTTCTGCCAAAATAGAAGTACCGGCTTCGCAACAAGGGTTCAAACCAGCGGAAGTAAACTCCCGAAGTTCGCCACCGATCAAGAAAATCGTCGGAAAGACCTTGTGAGGCATATCCATCCAGCAATACATAAACTTTCACACCCCGGGAGGCTGCTCTCGAAAGAGCTGCTGCTACTCTTGTCCCGGTGGTGCCTTCATCGAAAATGTACATTTGAAAGAAAAGCAAGTCCTGTGATCCATCGATCAGACTTTCCAGCAGGTCAAAATAGGATTTGCCGCCTTTGATGAGCGTTGCTTCATTGTTGATGGAGTAGCCTGTAACGTTTGGTGCGGGTCGCGACATGATCAATGTGTGAAAGAGAATGCATGTCAAAAGTAAGCAATCGTCTGCTGCAAGTGTTTTGTAAATGGATTTTACCTAACACACGTCTTGCGTGTCATGGGATTTTGACTTGTGTTAAATGTAGACACGGTCAACTAAGCAGGCTCTCACCTTTTTCTGGTATGAAATTCTCTAAGCCGCTGGAATTTGTAATATTGATTGGCCTTGTGAATGATTACATATTCCCAGGTTACGGACTTATGCCATTTCCATTTCTGCCACTTTCATTCCCTTCGCTAACTTCTGTTGCACCTCAAAAGGCACAGGAGCAAAATCTGCCAACTCCTGTGAGAAACTTCCACGGCCTTGCGACAGCGACCGAAGCGTAGTGGAATAACGGTCCAATTCAGCCAATGGCGTCCTCGCTTTAATCACCTGATAATTTTCTTTCGTGTCGATGCCCATGATCAATGATCTGCGTGTTTGCAGGTCACCCATCACGTCGCCCACGATCTCTTCAGGCACCACCACCTCCAGGTTGACGATTGGCTCAAGCAACTGAGGCTCTGCTTTCATGAACGCCTCTTTAAAGGCCATCATCCCCGCGATCCTGAAAGAGATATCGTTTGAGTCGACTGGGTGCATTTTACCGTCGTGTACCAACACACGCACATCACGAACATAGGACCCGGTGATGGGGCCTTCTTCCATTTTTTCCATGATGCCTTTCAAAATGGCAGGGATGAAGCGCGTGTCAATGACGCCCCCCACAATGCAATTATAAAAAACGAGTGTACCACCCCATTCGAGGTCAATTTTTTCTTTTCCGCGCACGGTGAACTCGGTGGGTTCCGGCATGCCTTCATAATAGGGTTCGATCTTCATGTAGACTTCTCCAAATTGCCCTGCTCCGCCCGATTGCTTTTTGTGCCGATGACTGGCACTGGCAGATTTGCGTATGGTTTCACGATAGGAAATCTTAGGGCTGATAAAATCGACGTGAAGGTTGTAGACTTTCTCCAGAAACCATTTACAAACTGTCAGATGCAGTTCACCCTGTCCTGAAATAATCAATTGTTTCAACTCTCTGGAATAGGCTACATCAAGGGTTGGATCTTCCTGATGGATCTTTTGCAATACTTCTCCAATTTTCTCGTCATCATTTTTACTGTGTGCCACGACCGCCGTACGAATGCGGGGCGCCGGAAACTCAATCGGGGCGATGGTCACATCAAAACCCTTGGCATGCAGCGTCTGATTGGTGAAGGTCTCTTTTAACTTCAGCGTTGCGCCAATGTCTCCGGCGACAAGTTTTTCAACTGGCTGGCGTGTCTTGCCGTCCATAATGTAAAGCTGGTGAAATCGTTCAACAGCGTTGGTTTGACTATTAATCAGTTCTGATGTAGAGGTCACCTCTCCGGAAATGACTTTAAAGAATGAGAGCCTGCCAAGGTTGGGTTCAATGTGAGATTTGAATACAAACAGAGCAGCGGGCAATTTGCGGTCAAATGAAATTTCTTTCCCGGTAGCAGTCATTTCTGGTTTAGCTTCGATCGGAGAGGGGGCCACGTTATCAATAAAACCCATCATACGTCCGCTGCCCATGTTCTTCTTTGCGCTCATGCAAAAAACAGGAAACACATCATGATGGATCATTCCGAGTTTTAAGCCAATGCGCATCTCATCTTCATCCAGCGTGCCGGTCTCAAAGTATTTCTCCATGAGTTTCTCATCGTTCTCCGCTGCTTTTTCAACAAGTGCATTGTGCCATTGGCTCGCTTTTGTTTTTTCTCCTTCGGGGATGGGGAGTTTCTCTGGTTTCCCTCCTTCGGCTGGAAATCGGTACATCACCATTTTGAGCAGGTCGATAATCTCATTAAATCCTTCTCCCTGACTAGCAGGATATTGCATGAGGGTAACTGCCGGACCAAATCGTTTCTGCAAAGATTCCAGAGCGCCATCGAAGTTTGATTTAGGATGATCCACTTGATTGACAGCGAAAATAACGGGCTTCTGAAAACGGTCAACATAATTCCAGATTAACTCTGTGCTCACCTCTACTCCGTGTTGGGCATTGATGACCATGACGCAGGTATCGGCGACCCTCAGAGATGCAATCATCTCTCCCGCAAAATCATCAAAGCCCGGAGTGTCGATGATGTTGATTTTGTAGTCGCGCCATTCCGTATGAAGGCAGGTTGCAAATACTGAGTTTCCTCGCTCGTGTTCAATTTCGTGATAGTCGGATACAGTATTCTTTCCTTCAATAGTTCCTCTGCGGTGGACGATTCCTGCTTCAAAAAGCATGTCTTCTGCCAGCAATGTTTTGCCTGATTTGGGAGCGCCCAGCAAGGCAATGTTTTTAATATGTTTTTCGTCGTATATTTTCATAGCGGTGGCTGTTTAAGTTTCCTTGGAAAGTCTAGATGAAGATAATAAATCTCTAATCATGAAAAAGCTAATAAATGTCAGTCATTTCGTGGCTTGTACAGAATCGTCAAAAAAATGATATTTGATCTGGAATTGCTGGTAAAATATTTATAAGTACTCAACAAAATTTATGACTATGAAAAAATTAATGGCCGTTGCCCTTCTCTTTTCGGTGTTGACAGCCTGGAGCCAGGGCTTTGAAGGCACCTTCAAATGGTCGATGAAGATGGATATTACCGATCCTAAAATGAAGGCCGAAATGGAAAAGAATCAAAAGGAAATGAATAGCCCTTCCCGTCAGAAGGATATGAAAGAAATGGAGGAGCAAATGAATGACCCGCAAATGAAGGCAATGATGGAGGCCAATCCTCAGATGAAAACACAGATGGAGAACGCGATGAAGATGATGAAGGGCGGCGGAATGAGTTCTATGATGCCCAAGGGCTTTACGGTGAAGATGAAGGGGGGTAATACCCTGACCATCATGGAAGGCTCTATGGCCCAGGAAATCTTACATCAAAAAGATAATGACCAATCCGTGCGGCTGGATCGAGAGAACAAAACATACTCGGTGCTTCCAACTTATTCCGGTTCCGGGAAGGAAAAGACACCACCAGTCACTCCAAAAGTTACCAAGACTACCGAGACTGCTAAAATTTTAAATTACAATTGCGTTAAATATTTGGTGGAAACGATGGCTGATGGGAAGCCAGCCAAACAAGCCGTCTGGACAACCACAGACATTAAAGACATTGACACGAAAGGTATGGCCCGCCAAAGAATGGGGCAAGGCATGTCTTTATTCTATGAAGGCATCGAAGGTGTGCCATTGAAAATGGAGATGTCAATGGAGGAGGGTAATATGGTGATGGAGGTTATGGGTATGAAGAGAGAAATTTTGAATGCGGCTGATTTCACTATTCCATCTGATTTCAAAGAAGTGAAAATGCAGGGAATGAATTAGGCTGTAATGGCAAGACTTAAATAACACCGGTCACAGTGCCGGTGTTTCTTTTTCTTCAGGTTGAATTTTTGGAGACCCAACGTGGTTCTCATAGCCCAGTACTTTCATCATGCTCTCGTTGGTTTGCTCCGGAGCAAAGAGGCTTGTAATAATCTCTCCGTCTTCATTTCTTGAAACAAGAACATGTTTTGGGGCCGGCACCAGGCAATGCTGAATGCCTCCATAGCCACCAAGCGATTCCTGATAAGCCCCCGTATGAAAGAAGCCAATGTATAACCGCTCCTCATCGTTAATCATTGGCAAAAATACTTCTCCAATGTGGGCTTCGGAATTATAGTAATCCATACTGTCGCAGGTAAGGCCTCCAATGTTCACTTTGTGGTAAGGATCATCCCATTTGTTGATCGCGAGGAGAATGTATTTCTGATTCAGCCCCCAAGCATCGGGCATTTGTGTAATGAAGGAACCATTGATCATATACCAAAGCTCTTTATCATTTTGCAGCTTCTGGTCGACGACCGAATAAAGTGTTGCACCGCTCTCACCCACCGTGTAGCTACCGAACTCAGTGAAAATGTTAGGCACTGGCACATTATTTTTATCACAGATCCACTTAATATTCTCAACGATCTGCTCGATCATGTACTTGTAGTCGAAGGTAAAGGTGAGCGAAGTCTTGATGGGGAATCCCCCGCCGATATCGATTGAATCAAGTGTATCGCAGATTTTCCTGAGTTCGCAGTATTTGAAAATGAAACGACTGAGTTCACTCCAGTAATATGCAGTGTCTTTGATGCCCGTGTTGATAAAGAAGTGCAACATTTTCAATTGCGCTTTCGGACTGGTTACAATCTTTTCTTTATAGAGTGGCACAATGTCACTGTAGCGAATGCCGAGGCGGGAAGTATAAAATTCAAATTTTGGCTCCTCATCGGAAGCAACCCGAATCCCTACCTGGTAAGGAACATTCACCCTTTGTTCGTACACATCAATTTCGCCCAGTGTATCCAAAATCGGAATGCAATTCTGGAACCCATCGTTGATTAATTTTGAAATATTTTCAGTGTATTGAGGCATCTTGAATCCATTGCAGACAATGAAGATGTCTTTGGTAATTGTTCCACGCTCATACAATGATCTAACAATGTTAATATCGAAGGCGGAAGAAGTTTCGATGTGAACATCATTCTTCAGGGCTTCTTCGAGGACAAAAGAAAAGTGAGAGGATTTGGTACAATAGCAGTACGTATAATTTCCCTTGTACTTGAATCGCTCCATGGCACTCTTGAAAGTGGCCTGCACAAAACGAATGTTCTCACTGATGCGTGGAAGGTAGGTGAGCTTAAGCGGTGTGCCATACTCCTTGATGATATCCATCAAAGGCACATCATTGAAAAGTAACTCGTGTTCCCAAACTTTAAACTCTTCCTGCGGAAATTCAAAGGTCTGTTCGATCAGTTCACGGTAGCTCTTCATTTCACATTCATGCGTTTAAACAATGTACGGAAGGATTCTGGTTCAAAAACGCAATATTGAGATAAATTTGCCATCTTTGCAATACCATGAATGGTTTGATCATCCTCCGGTTTTTTCATCCTTTACCCCCCGCTCACTCGTTGCCCGATCTGTGAGGCAGGATTCATTTCTTCTGTCTTTTTCAGTCCCCCCATTGTTTTCATTGTAATCAGAGTTTTTGTGAGCGAGAAAATTAAAATCATACAGGTAAAATCCGAAATCGGTGCCGGCACCCGAGGGGCCAGTATGGGCGTGGAGGCCATAAAAATTGCCAGTCTTGATGCGAAGTCCAATTTTTTCAGAGAAAATGAAAGCGTCGAAGTAGAAAATGTAAATGAGCTCCTGTTCAACAGTGCAGAGCATGCTTATGCTAAGTTCATCGACGGTGTGCTGATCATGGAAGAACGCGTTTGCCTTGAAGTGTACGAGCAATTATTTGATGATTATTTTCCAATTATTATTGCCGGAGACCACAGTACTGCCTACGGTACCATCGCCGGAATAAAAAAAGCCCACCCCAAAAAGCGCCTGGGCGTGGTTTGGATTGATGCCCATGCCGACTTTCACACCCCTTACACAACCCCTTCCGGCAACATGCATGGTATGACACTCGCCATGGCCTGTGATATTGATAATCTGGAATGTAAGATCAATGATCCTAAAGGAGAGACCATTGAATACTGGGAGCAAATCATGAGCGTTGGAATGCCTGGCGCCAAGATTTATCCTGAGGATATAGTTTTTATTTCTGTTCGTGATCTGGAAAAGCCAGAGAACTATCTCATCAATAAATATGGCATTCCAAATTTTAGCGCAGCAGAAGTAAAGAAGTTAGGACCTGCTGCAGTGGCGCACGAGGCTCTGAAGATCCTGGATCATTGCGATTTCCTGTATGTTTCCTTTGACGTGGATAGTCTGGACAGCCGCATTTCCAGTGGAACAGGTACGCCGGTGCCCAACGGGCTCACCATAGAAGAAGCAAAAATCTTAAACGTAGAACTTGCTAAGAGTCCAAAGTTATGTGTGTGGGAAGTGGCTGAAGTTAACCCAACACTCGATACTCAGAACAGCATGGCAGAGGGAGCATTTGAAGTGATGGAAGCAACGGCCCATGCAATTGAGGCCAGATCGGTTCTCGTAGGATGAAGTAGCAGTCGGTGACAACTGAGCGCGAGAAGTCGGTGAAACAGGCTGACCGAACTCAAAATCAAAGAAAAATTTCTTCGTTATCAGGTCAATTTCAAATATTTTATTTTGAAATCACGAGTTCTCGGTCAGCCTGTTGTCACTGACCAGTCTGCTTGCTCCTCACTACCTTACTACTCTCCCGGATACATGATCCCGCCCTGCTTTCTTATTTCGTCGCTCACCTCTGCCATCATTAAACTTAATTTAAGAGGCATCAGGTCGCTCTCAGTCTTTCTTTCGTTTAGACATCGAACGACTTCACGGATCTGAAATTCAAAGCCATTTCCGGAATGAGGGTAAGCGAATTCTATTGTTTCTCCTGAATTGAGGCGCAATGAAATTTTTTCTGATTTATGCCATGGGGCTTGAATGGTAATCCTGCCCAACGTGCCCATGATGTGTGCTTCCTTGGGTGAATCGGTAACGATGGAAGAAAATATTTCCGCGATGGCGCCATTCTTGTACTTGAATAGTGCACTGGTGGTGGCGTCTGCTCCGGTGGAGGCCAACTGACTGAAGGCTTTTATTTCATCGGGTTTACCCAAAGCAAGCAATGCAAGAAACATTGGATACACCCCCACATCCAGTTGGGCGCCGCCGCCCAATGCCAAATTGTAGACGCGGTTATCCAGATTGATAGGGGCGGCAAACCCAAAGTCCGCGTGAAAGAATTTGATTTCACCGATGGCGCCTGATTGGATGAGTTCAAGCATTTTGTGTGTGGTAGGGAAGAAGCGGGACCACATGGCTTCCATAAAAAAGACATTTTTCTTTTGGGAAGCGGCAATCATTTCAGAGGCTTGCCGGTGGTTGAGGGCAAGCGGTTTTTCGCATAACACTGGCTTGCCCTGTCGTAAGCATAGCAATGTTTGTTCGTGATGAAAAGGGTGTGGTGTGGCGATATAAACCACATCCACCAAAGGATCTGTCAGCATCTCTTCATAAGTAGAATAGAATTTCTCAGCGTTATGGGCAGCAGCAAATTCTTTTGCTTTTTGACCGTCCCTTGAAGCGATGGCGTAGACTTTCGCTTCGGGTACATATTTAAACGCGTCGGCAAAGCGATTCGCAATTTTGCCCGGGCCGAGGATGCCGAAATTGATGATGCGTGTCATTTGGACTTGGAGATTTTAGTGAAAGGTACTTTTTCGGCACGTGACTGACTCACCAGTAAGCTCGTGACGATTCCCTTATTGTTGCGGATGAATTCGAACAACTGACCGTTATCATTGTAAAAGCCATCGCGGAAGGATGGCTTCAAGGGAAATGGCTTAGTAGGTGTTTGACGCACCTGCACCTGATTTTCAATGACCTCAATTTGAAATTCGGCTGCCGCGTCGTCACTAAAGTAAATTCCCTCAAGTGACTTTAATCTGGCAGCCTGGCTGTCAGGCGGGGAGACGCGGGCGTAGGTCAGGGTGTCGTTGCCATCCAATGCCATCATTCTATTGGGAGATAAATAAATCCAACGCTGTCCATCCAGGTAGAGTGTATCGCGATGAATTACGGTAAAGTCCTTGTCCTTTTCTGTATTATGATTCTTTGACCGAATTTGTCCATTGACGTACTCAATAGTAATTGCGTCAAAGTGACGGGCACTCCTATAGGTACCTTGAAATTTCTTCAAAGCTTCACCTTCGACGTTAACCTGAGGAGGTTTTCTTGCTGGGACGGGTTTTCCCAAAAAGAGTTGAGCTATCTGAGCACCGACCCCAGTGGGTGAGAAACTTCCGTCGTTGCTAAGAATGGCAATGGATAATTTTTTCTGGGGATAGTACGCCAACCATCCCCGATATCCGGCGGTAGCGCCACTGTGCCCTATTTCATCAAAACCATTTACTTTCGTGATGAACAAACCTGAAGCATAGCTAATCTCAAGCCCGTTGTTGAGTGTGCCTTTCCTGATTCGTTGCTTGAATACAACATCACCGCCAATAGAATGATTTTCCAAAAGTGTATTCCATTTAAGCAGATCTGTGGTGGTGGTCAGCAAACCACCATGACCATAGATATTTTCGAATGGCATAAGTTGTTCATAACCATTATCTGCTGAACTGTAAGCTACCGCCCTCCCAGGAACAATTTGACGAAAATTCGATCTCCAAAAAGTGTTTTTCATTTCGAGGGGTTCAAAGAGCCGGATGCGCGTAAAGGCTTCCAGCGTCATTCCCGAAATTCGCTCAACGATTGTTACAAGCAATGAATAGTTGGTATTGCTGTAAGAGTATTCATTTCCGGAAGGGAAGTTGAGTGACTTTTGTTTGCATATAATTTGCAGTGCCAGGTCTTGGGTGTAGACGCGTGTGGTGCGCGGCCATCCTCCCAGCGCGCCAATGCTTCCCCAATCTTTTAACCCGCTGGTATGATTGAGTAGGTGTTGTATGCGTATGGGTTTGCCGTAGTCAGGAAGTTCGGGCACGAACTTGTGTACATCATCTTGTAAATTAAGTTTGCCCTCTTGAGCCAGCAACAGTATTGACATCGCCGTAAACTGCTTGGAGACCGAGCCGCATTCAAATATTGTTTCGGTTGTGTTGGGTGTCAGATGCTCCAGATCAGCCAGTCCGAAGGCTTTTTTATAAATGATTTTATCGTTTTGTGAAATGGCGATGGAGACACCTGGGGTCGCATTGTTCCAGCGACTGAAGAGTGCATCTATTTTTCGAAGTGTGTCACCCGGTTGTGCGTTTAATGGACTAAAGCAAGAGAGAAGAATGATGTGAAGGATGGGAGTAAATTTCATGCTGAAAGTTAATATTATTTAATATCGATCGAAGGCTATGCCAGGATGCTTTTTTGCAGTCAATTTTATCATTCTGGCAATTTTACTGTGCCCACAACTTTTATCAATCAGGGCAATAGCGAAGGGGGGATTATTCGTATTTTCGCCCCGGAATTTTTAGATCTATTTCATTATGAGCCAAAACCGACCCATCTCCACCTTCATCGAAAAAAATTACCTCCATTTTAATTCTGCTGCACTCGTGGACGCAGCCAGGGCGTACAAAAAACATATCGCCGATGGAAAAAAAATGATGGTTACCCTCGCCGGAGCTATGAGTACCGGTGAGCTGGGCATCAGTTTCGCTGAGATGATCCGACAGAATAAAGTGCACATTATTTCTTGCACTGGCGCCAACCTGGAAGAAGACATCATGAATTTGGTGGCGCACTCACACTATCGAAGACTTCCAAATTATCGGGACCTTACGCCAGAACAAGAATGGGACCTTCTCCAACACCATTTGAATCGTGTGACAGACACCTGTATCCCGGAAGAAGAAGCGTTCCGAAGATTGCAAAAGCATTTGTTTAAAGTGTGGAAGGATGCGGAAGATAAAGGAGAACGCCTCTTCCCGCATGAGTTCATGTTTCGCATGATCAACAGTGGCGACCTGAAACAATATTATGAAATCGATCCTAAGAATTCCTGGATGATCGCGGCGGCAGAGAGAAATATGCCGATGGTGGTGCCAGGGTGGGAGGATTCTACGATGGGAAATATTTTTGCATCCTATTGCCTGACCGGCGAATTGAAAGCCTCTACCATGAAGTCAGGAATTGAGTATATGGTATGGCTCGCGGATTGGTACACCCACAACTCTGGTAAAGATGGCATTGGCTTCTTCCAGATTGGCGGCGGTATAGCAGGTGACTTCCCGATATGTGTCGTGCCAATGCTTCACCAGGATTTGCAACGCGATGGTGTTCCGTTCTGGAGCTACTTCTGTCAGATAAGCGACTCGACTACTAGTTATGGTTCGTATTCAGGCGCTGTACCCAATGAAAAGATTACGTGGGGGAAACTTAGCATAGAGACACCTAAGTTTATTGTCGAAAGCGATGCGACGATCGTGGCGCCGTTGATGTTTGCGTATATCCTTGATATGTAATGGGATTATTCTTAATTGAAATTTTCGGTAAGGGTTCCCGCGGATTTACGCAGATTGAATACACCGCGGATTTACGCGGATTAATTCAAGATAACGGAAACGATCAGCGTCAATCTGCGTGGGCCCCATCAGCGTCAATCTGCGGGAAATGCACGCAATGAATTTAGATTTAACATTAAGGTCGGAATTAAAGAGTGCAATCAATGAATTGTTCAAGCAGTCGATTGAGCAATTGCAGCTTCAGCCCACAAACCCTGAGTTTGAAGGATCGCATACTTTGGTGTGCTTTCCAATAACTAAAGCATCGAAGAAAGGACCGGAAGAGACGGCAAAGCTGATTGGTGAGTATTTGGTTGCTCATTCACAGATTGTAAAAAAGTTTAATGTGGTAAAGGGGTTCCTGAATCTTGTGCTTTCCGACAGTACCTGGTTGGATCTCTTTCGCTCGATTTATGATGATAGAAATTTTGGAGTATCTCCTTCCAATGGGAAGGAGATCATGGTGGAGTATTCGTCACCAAACACCAACAAGCCCCTGCACCTCGGTCATTTAAGGAATAATTTTTTAGGCTGGAGTGTGGCAGAGATTTATAAGGCCAATGGGTACAAAGTGCATAAGGTTCAAATCATCAATGACCGGGGCATTCACATTTGTAAATCCATGGCCGCCTGGAAGCTTTATGGAAGCGGTGAGACTCCTGACAGCAGTGGGATGAAAGGTGATAAGCTCGTGGGGAAGTACTACGTTGAGTTTGATAAGGTCTACAAATCGCAGGTTAAGGAGTTGGAAGGGAAGGGGATTGCTACGGAAGTTGCCCAGAAAGAGGCTCCCATCATGAAGCTCGCAGTAGACATGCTCCAGAAATGGGAAAAGAAGGACGACCAAACACTGGTGCTTTGGAAAGCCATGAATGGCTGGGTGTATGATGGCTTTCATGTTACCTACAACAGGATGGGTGTTGACTTTGAAAAACTGTATTACGAATCAGAAACTTATTTACTCGGCAAAGAGGAAGTACTGAGAGGACTGGAGAATGGAATTTTTTTCAGAAAAGAAGATGGCTCCGTTTGGGTAGACTTGACGTCCGATGGTCTGGATCAAAAAGTTTTACTTCGTTCAGACGGCACTTCAGTCTACATGACCCAGGACTTTGGTACCGCAATCCTCCGATTCCGCGACTTTCCAAAGATAGAAAAACAAGTTTACACGGTTGGCAACGAGCAGGAGTATCATTTTAAGGTACTGTTTCTCATCCTCGCCAAACTTGGTTACGGGTGGGCTAAGGAGTGCTACCATTTATCCTATGGGATGGTAGATCTTCCATCTGGTAAAATGAAGTCGAGGGAAGGAACCGTGGTAGATGCCGATGATCTGATGGATGAAATTGTAGAGGAATCAGCGAAACAGACAAGCGAACTTGGCAAGATTGATGAAATGTCTACTGAAGAGTTAAAGAGCCTTTCGGAAATGGTCGGCATGGGGGCTTTGAAATTCTTCTTATTAAAAGTTGATCCCAAAAAGAGGATGTTGTTTGATCCCCATGAATCCATCCAACTGCAAGGACATACCGGCCCGTTCATACAGTATACCCATGCCCGCATCCGCTCCATTCTTCGAAAAGCAGAGTCGCAAAGTATCCAACCCGATGTTCTTAATATCGCTTCCCTGGAACCAGCTGAACGTCAGGTGATTTTTTTGATAAGCAGTTACATGAATAAAATTAGTGATGCAGCCAGAGAATATTCTCCTGCAATTATTGCGAACTTTGCTTATGATCTCGCAAAAGAATACAATCAGTTTTATCAATCGATTCCGATTTTCAATGAGGGTGATCAGGATAAACTGAAATTCCGCATTGCTTTTTCTGAAGTTGTGGCAGATGTGCTGAGGAAATCGATGGGACTGTTGGGAATTCAGGTGCCAGAGAGAATGTAAAGTCGTAGGTGGGTGATTATTTGTCGTTTCTAACAAGATGAAAATTAAGATTCGTTCATTCGAAGGTTCTGATACTGCCAATCTGTTAGAACTGTTCCACGAAACTGTTCACCATGTAAATAATGCGGACTATCCTCCTGAACATCTGGATGTCTGGGCACCAGGGCAGCCTGACCTAAAGAAATGGAAGATAAGGTTCAAGACTTCTGAAACCCTCATCGCAGAGATCGAGGGAAAGATTGTTGGATTTGGAAATCTGGAGCATTCGTCATCGACCATTGGAATGCTTTATGTTCACAAGGATTATCAACGTCAGGGCATTGCCACAGCTTTGCTGCAGGCACTTGAAAAGAAACTAAGGAAAGGAGAGTCTGCCAATGCTTCTGCAGAGGCCAGCATTACCGCCAGGCCCTTCTTTGAAAAAAGAGGATACCATGTTGTAAGAGAGAACGGAAAGATGCTGAATGGTATAGAATTCCTGAACTTCATCATGCAGAAAGCGTTAACTTTAAAGGATAAGGGTGAAGTGAAAATGAAGAAAAAAGAGAAAGGTTCCTTCCGTTGGCGTGATCTGATCGTAAGCAAAATCCTTGACCTGACGATCGTGATTGCCGGAGTGACCATTGCCTTTCAACTCAATAACCTGAAAATCAATTCTGATCGAAAATCACTGGAGACATTCTACTTGCAGAGTATGTTGGTCGATCTGGAGAAAGACATTCTAATGGCTAAGGGAAATCTTGAGGATATAAAATCTGATCGGAAATTAGTGACTGATTACTTAAGGCAACTCGGTCAACCTGATCCATCACCGGATTCACTAGGTATTGTGATCGTTGAAACGATTTGGTTTGAAACTTTTAACGGAAATCAGGACACATATGCCACGTTGCTTGCAAGCAATGGATTCAGCACATTGGGTGACCAGACGATTCGCAGCCAAATCACCGAGTACTATAAGCAATATCAGAGTATAGAGCGTTTTGATAAGAGTTACGCGGAATTGATGTTTCGATTCTATGGTTATTTTTCACCCTATTGTGATTTTGCAAAACGGCAAATCATCGATACCACAGTTGTATCGAAGGTTGAGACCCGCAATTTGTTGCTGATCACCCTTGGTCAGTTAAACGATAGCGTTGGGATTTATGCCGAAATGATCCAAAAGTCGGTTGGACTAAAAAAACGAATTCAAAAGGCCATTCAGGAATGAAAATTTGAACAACATCGCACCTTTATTTGTTTAATTCTAAAACCTAACAATTGACCATGAAAACCCTCCTAATTTTTCTATTTACTATGACAACCACTGCCTCTAACCTTTATGATTTTAAACTCAATTCGATCGAAGGCAAAGTGATCGATTTCTCCCAATTCAAGGGAAAAAATGTTTTGATTGTGAATACAGCCTCTAAGTGCGGCAACACCCCTCAATATGCCGATCTCCAAAAACTGAATGATACCTTTGGGAGCAAGGTGACCATCCTTGGATTTCCAGCTAATAACTTTGGCGGTCAGGAGCCTGGGGCCAATGCGGAGATTGCCTCCTTTTGTCAGAAAAATTATGGTGTAAGCTTTCAGATGTTTGAGAAAATTTCTGTGAAAGGCAGCGACCAGCATCCTTTGTATGCCTGGCTGAAAGAAAAGACAGGCCAGGAACCAAGCTGGAATTTTTGCAAATATTTGATCAAAGCTGACGGAACTGTAAAATTCTACAAGTCTTCAGTCAATCCGTTGTCAAAGGAAATTACGGATGAACTTTAAAAAAATAGCCTTCGTACTAACAGGAACCACCATCATCATGGGCTTAGCAGCATTTGTATCCGGAAAATTGACACAGGGAAAGCAAGGGCCGGTCCAGGGTTCGATCTATGACTTCAAAGTCAAATCCCTGGACGGCAAAGATGTTGAGCTTTCTCAATACAAAGGGAAATACATGCTGATCGTAAATACAGCATCCAAATGTGGTTATACCCCACAGTACGCTGACCTTGAAAAACTGCACGAACAGTTTGGAGAAAAGGTAGCCGTCCTTGGTTTTCCTGCCAATAATTTCTTGTGGCAGGAGCCGGGCTCCAGCGTCGAGATTGCTGCATTTTGTGAGAGGAATTACGGCGTGAAATTTCAGATGTTTGAAAAAGTATCAGTAAAGGGATCCGACAAGGCCCCACTCTACAAATGGCTGGAAGCAAAAACAGGCGAGACACCTTCGTGGAATTTTTGTAAGTACTTGATTAGTCCGCAAGGAGAAGTGCTGGGTTTTTATCCATCTAAAGTAAAGCCATTGGATAAGCAGATTACAGATAAAATTGGGATCTGACGATGTTGAAATTTTTCTGGAGCACAAAGTCATATTCAACAGATGTTGGCTTGTTGCTTTTGCGCATTGTGCTAGGGACACTCATGATGAGTCATGGGTGGGACAAGCTAATGAACTTTGCGGATGCTGAGAAATTTCCTGACCCTTTAGGCGTAACCGGACCTGTGTCAGCGATGCTGACAATTTTTGCGGAGTTAATTTGTTCCGGTTTTTTGGTGTTAGGATTGTTCAGCAGGGCAGCGTTGATCCCACTCATATTTACCATGCTGGTGGTGATTTTCATTGTTGCAGCGGGAACTGATCTCGGGGAAAGAGAACATGCGATCCTGTTCCTCGTGCCTTACATCTCACTATGGCTCACGGGCCCTGGTCGCTATTCAATAGATGGCCTTCTAAATAGGTAAGGCATTGTCATTATGAAATCCTGGATCAGCGCTTTCCGTCTCCGTACCCTGCCGTTAGCACTGTCATGCATCGGCATGGGAGCATTCCTTGCCGCCGCTGCGGGGAAATTCAACAGCTTGATCTTTAGCCTCTGTTGCCTTACTACCATTTTACTTCAAATACTTTCTAATCTCGCCAACGATTATGGCGACACGGTCAATGGTGCGGATCATTCGGGGCGGAAAGGACCGCTAAGGGCAGTTCAATCAGGGGCCATAAGCCCAGGTCAAATGAAAAGTGCCCTCTTTCTTTTTTCTATCCTCTGCCTTGCAAGTGGGAGTACACTTCTGCTGGTGACTTTTGGATTTGACTGGAATTCAATTTTCTTCTTTTTTGTTCTGGGTCTCTTGTGCATCGCTGCGGCAATAGCCTACACCGTTGGCACCAAACCATATGGATACATTGGATTGGGAGATATTTCCGTCCTGATATTCTTTGGCCTGGTAGGTGTGATGGGCTCACTCTATCTATTCACCCGGAATATTGACTGGACGACCTTATTGCCGGCATTGAGTTGCGGACTTTTTTCCATCGCTGTATTGAACATCAACAACATACGGGACATTGAATCGGATAAAGCAGCGGGAAAATTTTCTATTCCGGTGCGGATCGGGAAAGAGAAGGCTGCCCGTTACCATTGGATTTTGTTGATCACAGGGCTTAGCACTTCTACTGCTTACGCTATCCTGAACTACCACTCTCCTTTTCAATTTCTGTTCTTACTGACCGTGCCTTTTTTGTTTCAGATTGGTCGTTCCGTAGAAAAAAAACCATCCGAGGAACTGGACCCGTATCTAAAACAGATGGCACTCTCGACACTGCTGTTTGTTGTACTATTCGGTGTTGGGAATCTGGTGGGGGTTGGTTGAAGGGTTGAAAGTATAAAGCTTAAAGTATAAAGTTTAAAGTTTAGGGTTGTCATGTCAATTTGGTTTCCCTTCGGTTCGACGCATTGCATTATCTACGTCGGTCTGGATGGCACGCAATTTTTTTTCACAATGCTCAATCAATTCATTGGCTTGCGTGACTTTGGAGGCCAGTGTGTCCAGTTGAATGCTGTCGTCCTCCAGTTGAACAACAAGTTTTTCCAGTTGTGAATAGGCTTCGTTATAAGTCAAATTGGTTTTCATTTTTTGTCTTCTTGGTTACAGTACTGTGAATGGTTTCATTTTTTAGCTGAGTCTGCAATTGAGAATGCGCTTTGATCATTTTAGGATTGGTTATTATTTTGCCTTCGCTCATAATCATAGCAAACCCTTTATTCAGGATGGTAGAGGGACTCACGAGACGCACAACCCGCTTCATCTCACCTAAGTCATTTTTGGCAGTTTCTAAACGGTTGGACACGCTGGCAAGAAAACGGTCTTTTAATTCGAATACCCGGTTCTCAAATTCCAAATTGTGATCCACAATAAGCGAAGCAGCTTTAGTTGGAGTTTTTTGCTGTCTTGCCATCAGATCTGCAATGCTGGTATTTCGATCATGTCCGATACCTGTGATGATGGGAAGCGGGAACCCCGCAATGAACCTGCATACTTCATATTCATCGAATGGTTTGAAGTCAGTCATGGAACCGCCTCCGCGCACAATGACCACGACATCGAAATCCACTTTCTTCTGTTCGATTAATCTAAGTTGTTCCAATATGAGATGGTGAGCGTTGTCGCCTTGTATTTGGGTCAAAAACTCTGTGATGAAAAAACTGTATCCATGTTTATTTTTCTCGACTTCTTGCATGAAATCCCTTTGCCCGTCAGAGTTGGGAGCCGTCACGAGCGCAATGCGCTGGATTACGGTGGGCAGCGCCGTGGTGTTATTGAAAGTTCGGTAGACTCCGTCCATCAGCCTTATCGTAGTAGGATTTTCTTTCAAAAGCCGATCGAGGGTTTGCTGACGCTCAAGCTCGAGGGTTCCAACGGTATAGGCGAAATCTATTTCCAGGGCTTCCAGGCTAAGACCGAATTTAGGATGGAACTTCACTTGCACTTTACAAGTGATCTCTATTCCATCTGAAAAGCGTTGCTTCGTGAATTTTTCAAAATCTTCGATTTGAGCGTAGGAATTGGACCAAAAGACCCCTCGCAATTCGGTCGTAACCACATTGTTTTCTTTCTCAATGAATTTCAGGTAGCACCTTCTAACGCCCTCCTGCTTTTTTACATCGATGATTTGAGTGGTTACCCAGAAGGTTTCTCCTTCAAAGCGGAGTTGAAGAGTATTCTGAATTTCATCGACGAGTTCTGAGAGTTTTATTTTTCGAGACATCCCTTAAAAGTAGAGGTATTTATTTGGATGGGAAATCCTGTTTTCGGGATAAAGTGTTTATTTACCACAGTGGGCACAGAGGACACGAAGAAGTCACTGAGATTTCAAAATTGAACTCTGTGCCTTCCTCTGTGTGCTCTGTGCCCACTGTGGTGAATGCATTCCTGAATCTCTTCAATTCAAGAGCTTCACCAATTTATCGATTGCCTCCTTGTTGATGGGGGTATTCAGGGTTTCTACCACTCCCTGTTTCTCGCGGGTAGTCAATCGCCAGCTGAGGGATGCTCTGACACTATGCTGTCGGATGCTGTCCATCTTTTGTAAGATCGGTAAATAGCTAGTTGGCAGATATTGAATGTCTACCCGGTCGATTGGGTTTTTGAACCAGGACCTGGCATATGCTATAAGGTTATCGTTGGTGATGTCCTGGAAATTTTCAAAGTTGTTATACACACTCGCGATGGGTTGTGTAAAATCGTCAATAAAAGTATTTCCAGGTTCTTCCGACACGGGTGTGAGTTTTGGAGAGTCGCGGATGGAAAGAATGACAATGCCCGAGGTGTTTGCGTCAATCCATTCCCGGAAGGAATAAATGAAACGTGCTGCGTCCGCAATACCAAAGTTATCAGAGATGCCTGCATCCATAATTTGGATGGGCGGATTGGTGGGCAGCGTTGTGTTGGGTGTGATGTAGGGAAAGGTGGCACTCATCCGCAAAGCACTGAGAAATCTTAAGTCGGCTCCTCCATGATTTTCAAACATCTTTTGAAAATCAACACCACTGAGTTTTGAATTTCCATAGGAAGGGAAATTTAAGATATCTGAATTAAGGTAGGCCACAGGCTGAGGAGAGATATAGAGCTTGCGCCCATCATTAATGATGGTGGGTGACAATAGCAACATGGGCACAATGGCGTCGATTTCCGGCTGCCGGTAATCCGATATAGTTTTGTCCATAAAGGATTCTGTATCGATGTTGAGTTGTTCTTCGAAAGTATAACCACGGTCACGTGAATAACGCTGACCGGCATACTCAAACTTGTTGAAGCCCACAAAAAGGTCGTTAGCAAGCAGGCTGAAAATAAGGGGATTGAGATTGTCAGTGGCAATTTTTTGCTGGTGAGAAACTGAGTAAGGGTGTACATTCTCTCCCTGTTTCTCCCGCAGCACCACCTCCCGGAAATAGCTTGCTCCGATCAAACCACCGGAGGCTCCGGTGATGAGGATTGATTGATTCATCAGGTTTCCACCGGACAGGCTATCTGCACGTTGCAGGGTAGCCAACGTCCACAAGGCTGCACGCTTACCACCCCCGCTGCTGCAAATGAAAACCATTTTCGGTGCCGGCCTTCCATCAAATTTCCTCTTCCAGTTTTCTAAAATAGCGAGCGTGTGCTCTTTGGAGTGCTGTATGTTCTCGGGACTGTTAATACTTTTTAATTCGTCTATGGTATAATCGACAGGCTCCATTTCATAATTCAAGCCAAAAGCCTGATACTTCTTGGTCAGCCATCCTTCTCCTGCCATCTGATTCACAATGAGGAAGAGAATGAGTGCCACCGTGATCGACCAACCTCCAAACCAATAGGAAAAGGCGCCGGACAGCATCACGAAAATGGTTAGGAATATCATGAAACTGGCTGCAGCAGGAAATTGAAATAGGGGGTAATCTTTGAATATGCCCAGCAACAGCACCATGGCAAAGATCAGTAGTTCAATGATGATCAAACTAAATTGATTTTGATCGAATACCTGAAGGATGGCTGTCTTGTCGTAAAAATCATTTTCGTCATTGACTTTTTTGAATTTAAGATTGTAGTCAAAATAGTTATCGACCCGCACTTGCTTTTTACGCACGATATCGAGTTTCTTCATGGCACTGGCGCGGGTCACTTTTACCGTTTGCTTGATCTTTTGGTCCAGTCGGCAGATTACATACTTGAAGATATCCTTATGGGTGAGTGAAAAATAGATTTGAAGAAGGCCTGCCATGGCAAGATATCCTAAAAAGAAACCTGACAAGTTCAAGGCGAGCTCAACGCCGGAAGTGTATTCGTTGTTCACCTGGAAGCGGATGACCTGGTACACATAAGTGATGAAAAAAGACACGGGCAGCACGCTATTGTTCAGGCAGAATTTGTCGAAAGGATTGGACAATGACCCGATAAATGAAAACCGATGTCCGTCCGATATGTAACATGTGATGTTGTAGGCGGATGTAAAACCAGACACCATGACTCCCATAATGAAAAAGCTGGTGAAATTGACGTTGTTAAGATATTCTGGGTCCAGAAAGAGGTAAGGTACGCCCAGGTACTTTCCAAAATTGCCGGTGACCATTGCAAAAAGGATCACCCAGCAAAGGAGAAGGATCTGGTTGCGCTTGAAATTATTAAGCAACAACTGTACAGGGAAGGAGTAGAAGAGTGCGTCTGCTAGTTTTACAAGTCGGGCCATAGGCACAGAATTAATTCAATTTATGCATTCTAAGTGACACGACCGAATCGCCGTCATAAGAGTTCGCGAAGAAGAATTGGCAGTGATTTGTGTTTTGGTTTCCTTAATTTGTAAATCGTAAATTGAGAATCGTAAATTAGAATCCCTGAAGACATTCACACTTTATCGTTCCTCTGCCGGGTCAGGAAAAACCCGAACCTTGGCGAAGGAGTACCTCTTGCTGGCCCTTCAGAACAAGTCATATTATTTTCGCCACATTCTGGCCGTCACTTTTGCCAACAAGGCTACTCAGGAGATGAAGGACCGTATCCTGGGTTATTTGAATGACTTTGCAAAGGGAGGTAATGATCCACTAGCGACAGAATTGAAGAACGAGTTGACACTGGATGAGGTCACATTCCGTCAAAATTGCGCTGAGCTGCAGTCAGAAATTCTTCATCACTACGATCAGTTTTCGATCACCACCATTGATGCTTTTTTTCAGAAAGTGATCCGGTCGTTCACAAGGGAGTCTGGTCTGATGGGAGATTATCGGCTCGAGGTAGACATCGAGGCTGTACTGGAAGAGGTGATCAACAACCTGATCGATGAGTTAGGCGATAAACCGGAACTCACAAAATGGGTGGTTGAATTCGCGCAGGATAGCCTGCTGAATGAACGTGCATGGGATGTGCGTAAAAATCTACGCGATTTTGCCCAGGAAATCTTTCGCGAAGAATTTAAAGCCATTGAAGGGAACGTAAAACTCGACAGCGCCAGCCCGGAGTTCTTCCGGCATTTGCGTGAGGAGCTGTGGAAAGTAAAGAAATCTTTTTTGGAGGCAGCATCGAAGCCCGCCACAGAGGTACTAGATATTATCGCTGCCAAGGGGTGGCGGCCAAGCGATTTCAAATTTGGATCGAATTCAGGAATTTCCGGTTTTTTTAATCAGTATGCATCCAATAAGTCTTTAAGTTCATATGACAAGCCGGGCGCGCGAATGCGCAACGATTTTATATTGGCAAATAATTGGCCGTCCAAAACTGCCCAGGATCCAAAGGACATTGTTCAGACAGCTGAACAGAAGTTTATTCCCCATTTAAACACACTGCTTGATTTATATGACAAACATTATCCATCGGCCCTTTCAGCAGAGGTGGCACTCAAGAACATGTATGTCTTCGGGCTGCTGGCGGACATTGCCAGAAAACTGCATGAGTATAAAGTTGAGAACAATGTAATGCTACTGGCCGATGCTCCTCAACTTTTGAATGGAATCATCGGCGACAGCGATACGCCTTTTATATACGAGAAAATTGGTTCTTTCTATCGTCATTATCTGATTGACGAGTTTCAGGATACCTCGGGAATGCAGTGGAATAACTTTTTGCCGCTGCTCACCAATGGCCTTGATCAGGGGTATCCGAGTCTTGTGGTAGGCGACGTAAAGCAAGCCATTTATAGGTGGCGTGGTGGCGATCTTAATTTATTGGAAAAGGAAGTAGAAAGTAAAATCGGAAAGGAAAGGATAGAGGTTCAGGAACTGGATAAGAATTTTAGAAGTGCCAGGAATATCGTTCGTTTTAACAATGATTTGTTCATAACAACCTCTCAACTGGTTTCTGCCGAGGTTGGATCAGCACTTCCGGCGACGGCGTATCGTGATGTATCTCAACATGAGTCGATCGATCAGGATGGCTTCGTGCGGATTAGTTTTTTGACCAGTACCGAAGACGATCATTGGACGAAACAGTCGTTGGATCAAATTCCTCACCACCTCGAATCGCTCCAACTAAAAGGTGTGGCGTTGGGGGACATTGCCATCCTGGTTCGGCAAAACTATGAAGGGCATCAAGTTGCATCTCACCTCCTTCAATATCGAAATTCCGGGCATGCCCTGGCAAATTGCAGGTATGATGTCGTGTCGAACGATTCCCTTCGCATCGATGGTGCCGCGTCCGTGAACCTGTTGCTGGCGGCCATGCGCCACTTGCTCAACCCTGACGACCCGGTAGCCCGTGCACAACTTTCGTTCGAGTTTGCCAGAATTCATGAGCCCGATCGAGATGAAGTCGATGTATTCGCTGTGTCAAACCAGATTTTTTTTGAGAGCCAGTTGCCCGAAACATTCACAGGAGAAAAATTATCACTTAAAAAGCTGCCACTTTTCGAGCTAACGGAAACACTTATTTCAATTTTCAGACTTGGAAATGCAAAGGGTGAGTTGACTTACCTTCTGGCCTTTCAGGACCTGGTGCTCAATTTTTACAGCCGTGAACGAAATGACCTTGCTTCATTTCTCGAATGGTGGGAAATGAATAGAGGCAAGGAAACCGCATCCATCAAAATATCCGGCGAAGTGGATGCCGTGAAAATCCTCACGATTCACAAAGCAAAGGGACTACAATTCAAGTATGTCTTGATTCCTTTCTGCTCCTGGAATGTCGATCAAACCAATTTTCACGCCCCCAATTTATGGGTCAGATCAGAACAGGCTCCTTTTGCTGGTGCAGGATATCTGCCGGTAAAATATTCATCAAAGTTAGACACGACTTACTTTCATGAGGCGTACCAGGAGGAGCGGACAAGGACCTACCTTGACAATCTGAATTTATTATATGTGGCCTTCACCCGCGCAGAGCTGGGAATGATTATCACGGCCCGACATCCCGGTAAGGCAAAAAATAACGGAGGAACCGTGGCCCGATGGCTTCACCAGAGTATTGAACAAAATAGAAACCTGATTGCGGGTTGGAACCCGGCAAGTCAGGAATTTGTAAGAGGAGATTGGCATCGGGTGCCCAATGAGCCGAAGGAGAAACTCACCGAAGGCATTCAATTGCAATCCTACTCTTCATCGCGCTGGCGTGATAAACTTGTGATTCGCCAGGCCGGAAATACTTTTTTTGAGGGTATTAAATCCGATCAACGAAACAAGATCAACTATGGCATTCACCTTCATGCGGTATTGTCACGGATACAGTTTGCAGATGAGATACCACTCACTCTGGAAAAGCTCGTGCAGGATGGTCTTATTTTGACAGAAGAAAAAACCACCATTCAACAGCAATTGGATGAGTTGATGGCCCATCCTTTGGTCGGTCCATGGTTTTCTTCTGGCTGGACGGTAAGGACAGAAGCATCCATTCTTTTACCCGGTGGCGTTTGGAATCGCATTGATCGCCTTATAACAAAGGATGGGAAAGCGATTGTGATTGATTTCAAGACAGGTGAGAAATCTAAGGCTGATCAAAAACAAGTATCAGAGTATATGCAAATTTTACAGAAAATGAATTTTACCGAAGTGGAGGGCTACCTGCTTTACACCCGTGATCAGGAAGTGATTTCAGTGAGTAATGGGAAGGTCAACGTTGTGAAGAAGAAAAATGAGCGCCAATTAGGACTTGGATTTTGAGCTGATGAAACCATTCTTACTCGAGCTGGCAGAAGAAATTATTAAGATCCATCCGCATCTGGAGGAGATCACATTTGTATTTCCCAATCGTCGCGCGCAACTCTATTTCAGAAAACACTTGAGTTCGTTGCTCGACAAACCAACATTTGCGCCACGGCTCTTGACAATCGAGGATTTTATTGGAAATTTTTCTAATTGGACGGTACCCGACAAGCTTGAACTCATCCACCGGTTGTACAAATCATACTATGATGTGTTGGGTCGCCAGAAGGCGGATCTTTCTTCACCAGAGCCTTTTGATCAATTTTATTTTTGGGGCGAAATGCTGCTTCGCGATTTTGATGAAGTTGACAAATATATGGTCAATGCCGATCAGTTGTTCAGGGATCTCAGCAATCAGAAAGAACTCGATTCAAGTTTTGATTTCCTTACCGAGGAGCAGATTAAATTCCTGAAGAGCTTCTGGGGAAATTTTGATGAAGACCTGACCGCCAATAAGGAAAAATTTTTGCACGTGTGGCGCCAACTCGCAGAGGTATACCACACATTTCACAATGATCTGAAAGCAGATGGACTTGCATACGAAGGAATGTTGCATCGCGCAGTGGCAGAACAGGAGATCAAGGCGGGTAAAGGCAAGGTAATTTTTGCAGGATTCAATGCCCTCACAGTGGTCGAAGAGAGAATCATCGCCGCGTTGGTAAAGCGGGGGGAGGCTGAAGTCTATTGGGACGTTGATGCGCACTATTTCAACAATACCATACAGGAGGCTGGATTCTTTTTCCGACAATACCAGCAGCATCCTGTTTTAGGTAAGACCTTTTCTGGGAATATACCTGCCCATTTTAATTCTAAGAAGTCGGTGCAAATAATCGGTGCGGCCCAGCATGTGGGTCAGGCGAAAATCATGACGGAATTGTTAACCGAACAATTGAAACATGGAATAGACCCTGAAGACACGTTGATTGTACTCCCCGACGAGAAACTATTGCTCCCGGTATTGCATGGAATTTCCGGGGCGGTAGAGAAACTTAATGTGACGATGGGCTTTCCGCTGGCGAGTACCCCCATGTTTAACCTCATCGAATTCCTCATAGAACTCCAAACCAACCGACGGGATGACTATTTCAATCACCGGCAAGTGTTAGCAATTCTTGGTCATCCTTATGTTGTGGCGATCGATCCTTCTTACGCCAATCACCGTCGCAAAGAAATTATAGAAAATAATCGCATTGTCGTTCATCATTCGGAGCTTTCAGCGGGTCCTGAGGTTTATCCATTAATGTTTAAGCAAATGGAAGCCCAGGAGTTAATGCCTTACCTCCGTGATATCATTAGTAAGATCGGTGCCCTTCCCTCCATTACCCCATTGGACAAGGAATACGCTTTTCATTTTCTTAAGCTTATCAATCGGCTCGAGGCAGTAATAGGGTCGATCAAAGCTGCACCACCGGATGCGGTTCCGGAGAAGTATTTGCAGACGGCATTAAAATCTTTTATGAGGTTGTTTCGTCAGCTGGTAAATACTCAAAAAATTCCATTCACCGGAGAGCCGCTCAAAGGTGTTCAGGTGATGGGCGTCCTTGAGACACGAAATCTCGATTACAAGAATGTGTTTGTGCTTTCGCTGAACGAAGGCGCACTTCCGGCCTCAGGAAGTAAAGCCTCTTACATACCTTTTAATATCCGGAAGGCTTATTCCTTACCTACTGCCGAACATCAGGATAGGATGTATGCATATCTTTTTTATCGGACGTTGCAACGGGCTGAGAATGTATTCTTGTTTTACAACACAGAAACCGATGTGCTGGGGCAAGGCGAGATGAGTCGGTATCTCCAGCAAATTCAGTTCGAGTCGGGCTGGAAACCTGAACATCGGGTACTGCACAACGACATTCAACCCCATGATGTCAAACCCATTGAGATAAAAAAGAATGCAAGAGTTCTACAGGACATTGCCAATCTCAATGAAGGAGGACGCCGGTTCAAGGGGATTTCGCCTTCTGCAATAAATACGTATATCGATTGCCAGTTAAAATTTTATTTAAGGCACATCGCAAAGATCAGAGAGGCAAAGGAGGTGGAGGAAGATCTGGATGCCCGGGTGTTGGGGAACTTTGTCCATGCTGTCATGGAGCGTTTTTATAAACGTATACAGGAAAAAAAGAAAACCAATTTGATCGAAGCAGTTGATTTTGCCAATCATGAAGCGGTGACAAATCAGTTAATTGACCTGGTTTTTATTGATACCTACGAGCTGGACCCAAAGAAAAAAGTAGTTTATGAAGGGCAACGTCTGGCGGTTCGGGAGATTATTAAAAGTTTTGTCCATCACATCATTCGTCACGACCAGCAATATGCACCCTTTTCCATTGAAGGCCTGGAGCGCGAAGGGCTACTATATTATGTATCCATCTCTCATATGCCAGGACAGGCGGTGGTGGGTGGTAAGATAGACCGGCTTGATCGGAAAGGAAATTTGCTGAGGGTCATTGACTACAAGACCGGTAAAGCAAAATTTGAATTCAAAAGTATTGAATCGCTTTTCGAACGCGATGCGAAGAGTCGGAATGCTTCAGCTTTTCAAACCTTGCTGTATGCTCTTCTCTACAAATCCAACTATCCCGAGGCGGGGCTTCATGTCAAACCCGGACTATACAACCTTACCAATCTTTTTGAAGATGAGCTTACGTTTGGGCTAGAAATGAATGGAGAAACGATCGAAGATGTTTCGCCCTTGTTAATGGAACTGGAGGAACGACTGAAAAATCTTTTGGAAGAATTATTCAATCCCGCCGAGACATTCAAGCAGACAACCAATACGGATATCTGCAGATACTGTCCGTATCAGGAAATATGTTACCGGTGATTCAAAAAGGTTCCCGAGGATTTCCGCAGATAGGGCCCACGCGGATCTGCGCATATCCTTTGCGTTAATCTGCATGATTTGAAGAGTATTCAATCTGCGAAAATTCCATTCCATCTAACTAAATATTCTATCCCTCGCGCACCCTCCAGTCCTTAAAGGGAGAACCGCGCGCAAGCACCCTTTAGGGTATGGGTGAGCGCGGGCAATTCGGACAACTCAAAGTTAGATGCATTGTTTTACCTGGCCCAGGTTTTAGAATCCGCGGGAACCCTTTCAGTAACCTCGATTAAGAATAACCCCATTAAATCATCCCTGATCCACTATTTCCACTAGTCGTTCTGACATGCTGACTACCTCCTAATCCTGCTCTCCGGCGAAGAAAAAGACCTTTTTCGGCACCTTTTTCGGCCTTTGGGTATTAATCAGCAAACAACTATGCACTTATGAAAAATGAAAATGTGTTGTACACGGATGGGCATGATGTAACGGTGACGGATTCCGTGCTTCGGGTGAAAAAGAAATGGTACAACCTGGATGGAATAAGCAAGCATGGATTTTCAATCATTCAGCCCGTGAGGCTTCCAGGAATTTTGGTATTGGTCGCGGGTGGTCTTTTTACTGCAGCAGGAGCAGGGGACCTGATTACCAGATTCGTACCAGATGTGATGGACTTAACAACGAATGCCAATGAGTTGTCGTTGGGTCTGGGTTTATTGCTTTTATTGGTTGGCACTGCCACCGTGATATCCATGAGTGAACGATATGCCGTGAGCATTACCACAGCCGAGGGAGAGAAGCATGTGGTAGTCAGTAAACGGAAAGATTATATCACACAGATTGTGCATGCCTTGAATGAAGCATTTTTTGCACGCATTCACGGCAATTCAGAGAGAAGCACAACCCAACGATTTACGGTTTCGGGCCGCTAACCCGCGGTGCGTGTCAATGCAGAGTCTCCCGTTTCGGGGACTCTGAATTACAGATCCTGCCCCGACCATCGTTCTCGCGTGGATGCGCTACCTTTGAACGATGGATCTCGTCCGCTTCAATGAAATTTCTAAGAAAAAATCCACAGAGAACAAGAAATTTCTTCTTCGACTGAAAAAGAAAGATTCACGAAAGGTAGACAATGCTTTTCATCAAAAGCATCAGGAAGTTTTTGAGGAGATTAATTGTCTGGCCTGCGCCAACTGTTGCAAGACAACCAGTCCTATTTTCTATCAGAGCGATATTGAACGGCTGTCGAAAGCGTTGCGCATGAAACCCGGAGACTTTATTGAGCGGTATTTGCAAATTGATGACGACAAGGACTATGTATTGAAGTCATCTCCCTGTCCTTTTTTAGGTCCGGAAAATTATTGTTTAGTTTACGAAGATCGTCCCAAAGCTTGCCGCGAATATCCCCACACCGATCGCAAGAAAATGATACAAATCATGGACCTTACCCATAAAAACACTTTGGTTTGTCCGGCTGTTTTTGAAATGGTCGAAAGACTTAAGAAATTGAGCATCTAAATATCCGCTGATGAAAAAATTCATTCTGATTCTGTTTGGCTTTATCTGTTTTGAGGCAGCCGCTCAGCTACGATTGCCCTCTGTTATTGGTGATCACATGGTTCTACAGCAGCAGTCAGAAGTGGCAATATGGGGCTGGGCTGGTCCGGGCGACAGTTTAACGGTAGTCGGGAATTGGAATAACGCACCTGTGGTGACAAAGACCCTGAACATAGGTATGTGGAAAGTAATGGTTAAGACTCCTGTCGCCGGCGGCCCGTATAACATCTCCATTCGTGGAAAGAGTGAAATGACCATCAGCGATGTAATGATCGGCGAAGTCTGGATTTGTTCTGGTCAGTCCAACATGGAATGGAGCGTAAACAATAATGCAATCGATGCGAAGGAGGATATGCCCAATGCCAACCTCCCGGGAATACGCTTATTTCATGTTAATAAATCCGCCTCGGACGATCCGCAAATGCATGGTGAAGGCCAATGGCAGCTTTGTTCCCCCGAGACTATGAAAGGATTTAGTTCTGTTGGTTATTTTTTTGGAAAGAAGTTGCATGCGGATTTAAATGTTCCCATCGGTCTCATCAACGTGAGTTGGGGAGGAACACCGGCTGAGGTATGGACACCAAAGGATAAAATCGAAAATGATCCAGAGCTCAAGGAATCCGCTGCAAAGCTCAAGGAATATGATTGGTGGCCAAAGAATGCGGGCCTAACCTACAATGCAATGATCCGGCCCTTGGTGCCATACGGAATTGCAGGTGCCATATGGTATCAAGGTGAGAGCAACACAGCCGCACCAGAGACTTATCAAAAGCTCATGAAGACCATGATTGAAAGCTGGCGCAGTGACTTTGGTAAAGAGTTTCCATTTTACTATGTACAGATTGCTCCTTTTAAATATGGCAGGAATTATGAAGGGGCACTGATCCGTGAACAACAATCAAAACTGTTGTCTGTACCGAAGACAGGCATGGTGGTAATCTCTGATGCGGTTGAGAACGTTGAGGACATTCATCCGAAATTTAAAAAGCCCGTGGGAGATCGTCTTGCCAATCTGGCATTGGTCGAGACTTATAAACGCCCGCTACAGGGATACCAATCCCCCATTTACAAATCCATGCAGGTTGAGAAACGAAATGTCAGGGTTTCATTCAGCTTTGCGGAGGTTGGACTGATGAGTAAAGGTGGTGATCCGACGCAGTTTATAATTGCGAGGGAGGATCAGAAATTTTTTCCCGCTACTGCGAAGATTGATGGAAGTACGGTAGTGGTTTCTTCCAAAGAAGTGAAAGCTCCGGTTGCGATCAGATTCTGTTGGGACAACACTTCCATTCCAAATCTTTTCAACAAAGCGGGCTTGCCTGTTTCATGCTTTCGCAGCGATTCATGGCCGTTGGATATGAGTCCGGTGGTGATGCAGAAGTAGTACCTAAGAGAGGATTTATGGTTGAATTTTAAATGACCAACACTGAACACTGAATGTTGAAGTTTTTAAACGCACTTCGAAAGTGGTTATTGGGCGTTGTACATTGAGGATTCAAAATTTATAAAATGATGAATCTATATATACGACGACGATTTTAGATTCATAAGAAGGCGAAGACCAACAATTCAAAAATCGTCAATCAGCAATCCAAAATTATTGCACTTTACTGAATGTCTATTGACTACTTCAACAGTGAATTGTAAAAGGTGAAAATCTTCACGATGCCCTCCTGAGTAGAAGCGGTAACTGAATTTGTTTTCATAAAACTTTCCACCTCGGCGGCTTTGTCGCCAAAGGAGGCAAACAGTTTCTTTTTGCCCTTGATCTCAAACATTTTATTCTCTCTTGCATAATAAAGATTAGAATGTGTTGAGATTCGAGTGTCCCTGCTGCCTGAACCAATGGCCGGATTGTAATCCGGATCTTTTACGATCAAATAAAATCTCTTAACCAATTGGACTTGCCCATCCACCAGGACTTCAAGGAATCCTTTCAATGGAACTTCGTCCAGCGTGTACTCCCGGGCGTTCGTAAATGAGTTGGTGATGATGCTATCCCGCAACACAAAACTTTTTACTTTTGAACTCTCCAAAGCACGTTCGCCAGTATTGGTCTTCACGTCAAGCTCGTCAAAGTAGATATTGTAACGAATGGGATAACCTTCAAGGGTTTCCTTGTTTTCATAGAGCGTAAAAGAAGACATCCTCCATCTTTCATCGTAGTAAATATTTCCCACCACATTGGAAGGAGGTCTCACGATGGGCATGCCATTCAGGAGATTGGTCATGATGGGCGTTGTCCTTGATGCGGGAGAAAGATTCTGGCCTGAGGCAAAGCATGATACAAGCAGGAGCAGAGACAAAGATGATTTGAATCTAAAGGTGATTTTTTTGGAATTTATATTCGAACACTGATTCATACCATCGGGCAATTTCAAAGCTATAAAATAGAAAAGCCAATGGAATAATCCACTGGCTCGATTCTTGGAAGGGTTATTTGGTTAGGCAACTTGCGCCTGCAATTTCGAAGATAATACTGACTTCGGAACAGCACCCACCTGCTTGTCAACAATCTGGCCATTTTTGAAAACAAGCAAAGTAGGGATTGACCTCACGCCAAAGCGCGCTGTCACTTCCGGATTTTCATCCACATTGAGTTTTCCTACTACCGCTCTGCCGGCATAGTCTCCGGCCAATTCTTCCACGGCAGGGCCGATCATTTTACAGGGCCCGCACCATTCTGCCCAAAAGTCTACCAATACAGGTTTATCTGATTTGATTGTTTCGTCAAAATTTGCATCTGTTAGTACGACTGCTTTTCCCATTTTATGTAAATTTTAAGTGTTTTTACTACGTCTGATTTTGTAACGCGAAGATAGACCCAGAAGTTCAAGGTTCAACATCAAAAGATGAAGATTGTCAGTCGGGCAACAATTGTGATAGGGATATTGGCATTTAGCCTTTAGCCCTTGGTTTGAGTTCCCAAAGTGTCAGGATTGATTTGCCAAAGACGAATAGCCGACAGCCTCTCAATAAACTACTTCTACCTCCAGCTCAGGTATTTTCTTGATTTTCTTCACCATATCATTCACCGGCTTGACCCTGAATTTCCGTGAGAGGAGTTCCAAACTTATGTTGTCGCCCTCGTCCTGGAGTTTAAGATAAAATGGAGTTCCTCCGCTGTATTCCTGGCAAAGGGATTCTAACTGCTTTATCAGCGCTGGATTGAGTGAAGAAGCACTCACTTTTACCTGGAGGCCCTTGGCCCGCTTCACACCAATCTCATTGAGCAAGTCAACATTCCGTATTTTGAATTCCAGATTTTGCTCGCCCCAGCTTTTGCGAAGCACATTGCCTTCGATAAACAAGAATAAGCCGGGCATCAGGAAAGATTTAAATTTCAAGTAGTCATCACTCCACAGAACAAATTCATATTTACCGGAATAGTCTTCCACCGACATTTTCCCAAAAGGACGTCCTGTTTTGGTCATCTTATGCTCCACGGTTGACACAATGCCACCTACTTTAAATTCTTTTCCTTCCGATCCTTCGATGTTATTCAGTTCTGTAATATTCGCAGAACAGAAGGTGTCGATTTCAAATTTGAAATTATCCAGTGGATGGCCTGAGATGTAAACGCCTACCACTTCCTTTTCGAAATGCAGTTTCTCAATTTCACTAAATGGTTCTACCGGGTCTACCTTGGGTTTCGGTACTTCCGTTCCCGACGATCCGCCAAACATGCTCACCTGTGCACTCATTGTCTCTTGTTGCAATTTCGCAGCGTAACGGGAAGCTTTTTCGGTCAGGTTGATATCTCCCTCTTTTGCAAAAAGATATTGTCTCCGATGAAATTCCGGAAAGCAATCAAAGGCCCCAGACAACGCAAGTGATTCGAAAGTTTTCTTATTCACCGAGCGTGCGTTCAGCCGCTTGGCAAAATCAAAAATGTCGCTGAAGGGTCCATGCGCATCACGCTCGAGGATGATCGACTCCACAGCAGCGTCGCCCGCTCCCTTGATCGCACCCAGGCCAAAACGGATTGCTCCGCTTTTGTTTACTTCAAAATACACTCCCGACTCATTCACATGGGGTCCCAATACTTCAATTCCCATTTTGCGACACGCTTCAATAAAGAAGGTGACGTTCTCAAGATTGCTTTGAGAATGCGTTAGTACGGCGGCCATATAATCGGCCGGATGGTTGGCTTTTAGATAAGCCGTGTGATAGGCTATCAGAGAATAGCAGGTCGAATGTGATTTATTGAATGCGTATTGTGCAAATGCTTCCCAGTCTTTCCAGATCTTGTCGGCAATCCGTTCATCGTGACCGTTTTTCTTACAACCATCGATGAATTTATCTTTCATCTTGTCAAGGACCTCCTTCTGCTTCTTGCCCATGGCCTTCCGCAACACGTCTGCATCACCTTTGGAGAAATTGGCAAGCTTTTGAGAAAGCAGCATGACCTGCTCCTGGTACACCGTAATGCCATAGGTATCCTTCAGATATTCTTCCATCACCGGCAAGTCATAGCGAATGGGTTCGCGACCATGCTTGCGTGCGATAAAGTTGGGGATGTACTCCATGGGCCCTGGACGATAAAGGGCGTTCATCGCGATGAGGTCCTCAAACTTATCCGGCTTGAGGGCCCGCAGATAATTTAACATCCCCTCGCTTTCAAACTGAAAGGTTCCGGCTGTCTCTCCTCGCTGATAGAGCTGATAGGTCTTAGCATCATTCAGTGGAGCTTTTTCCAGATCAACGTCAATGTTTTTTCTCTTCTTGATGTTTTTAAGCGCTGTCTTAATGATGGTGAGCGTTGTCAATCCTAAAAAATCCATCTTCAACATGCCCGCATTCTCCACCACGCTATTGTCAAATTGAGTGACGAGCATGGTGGAATCCTTTGCCGTGGAGACTGGAATTAGTTTCGTCATGTCATCCGGCGTGATGATGACACCACAAGCGTGGGTTCCTGTGTTGCGCAGCGAGCCTTCAATTACAATGGCTTGTTTCAACACCTCAGCGCGTTTGTCGTTTCCTTTCCGTATGTCCTCAAGCTCACGAACTTCTTCAAAAGCTTTTGCAAGGGTTGTCCCTGGTCGTTCTGGTACAAGTTTGGCGAGGCTATTAGCATCCGCCAGCGGAAGTTCCATGACACGGGCTGCATCCCGGATGGATGACTTAGCGGCCATCGTACCATACGTGATAATTTGCGCCACCTGATTGTGACCATATTTTTCAATCACATAATTCAGAACTTTGTCGCGACCCTCGTCATCAAAATCAATATCAATATCAGGGAGTGACACGCGATCAGGATTTAGAAATCGCTCAAACAGAAGATCGTACGCAATCGGGTCCACATTGGTAATTCCCGTACAATAGGCCACCACAGATCCCGCTGCCGACCCACGGCCCGGTCCCACCGAGACGCCCATCTCTCTGGCTTTCGATGTGAAATCCTGTACAATGAGGAAGTATCCCGGGTAGCCAGTCTTTTTGATTGTTTCAAGCTCAAACTCAATTCGGTCTTTGACCTCAGTCGTTAAAGCAGGATATCTTTTCTTCGCACCCTCGTATGTGAGATGCTTTAAATAATCATCTTCCGATTTATAGGTCTTCGGGATATCAAATTTTGGGAGCGCCACCTTACGTTCAAGTTTGAAACTCTCAATCTTGTCAATGATCTCACTGATCGTATCAATCGCTTCCGGCAGGTCGCGAAACAGATTTTTCATCTCCTCCTGAGACTTGAAATAGAATTCGTTGTTTGGCAAACCGTAGCGTTTGCCGCGGCCCTCTCCAATTGGTGTGGATTGAAATTCACCTTCTTTGATGCAAAGCAGAACATCATGGGCATTTGATTGCTCTTTATCGAGGTAAAAAACTTCATTCGCCGCGAAATATTTCACCTTATATTTTTCACAGAAGCGGAGCAAGGTCTGGTTCACATGGTCTTCTTCAGGAATGCCATGCCGGTTTAGCTCAACATAGAAATCTTGTCCAAATAATTTATGCCACCATTTGAATGCATCTTCTGCCTGACGCTCTCCCACATGAAGAATAAGGTGTGGTATCTCTGAGTTGAGACCGCCGGTGGTGGCAATCAATCCCTTCTTGTATTGTTCCACCAATCCTTTGTCAATGCGGGGATGAATGCCATAAAGTCCTTCCATGAATCCCAAGGAACTAAGCTTGGCGAGGTTGTGATAAGCGGTTTCATTTTTGGCAATCAGTATTTGCTGATATCGCTTGTCGGGATTGTCCTTGGTAAATTTTGTCTTCTTTCGTTCATCGGCCAGGAAAAATTCACAACCCACTATGGGTTTAATGTTATTCTTCAAAGCTTCACTCACAAACTTAAAAGCTCCAAACAAGTTTCCGAGGTCTGTGAGGGCGATCGCGGTCATGTTTTGCTCCTTCGCCTTCAGAATAATGTCGTGGACATTGGCGGTAGCCTGTAAAACGGAGTATTGGGAATGAAGGTGCAGATGAACGAAAGGTTTTTCTGTGAGCCCGGTCGTCGCACCTTCAGAGGAGTAGCCAGATTTCTTCTTCTTCTCGCGCTTGCTGTTGTTGCCGGCCTCGAGGTTGGGTTCTTCATATTCGATCTCGACCAGTGGCGTTGAATCGAATGGCTTCACCACTTTTTTGCTGATTAATCCAAAGTAAGAGCGAGCCGTGGCCGCCACATCATAAGCAGCATCGTGCGCATTGCCAAAGCCTTTTCCAAAAAGTTTTTCATGCAGCTCCAGAAGTCTTGGCATTTTTAGTTTGCCACCCGGTCCGCCGGGAAGCTGACAGAATTCCACCGAAACAAGTCCTGTGTCTACTTTTGTCGTGGCCAATAGTTTTTCTATGGAGTGGTTCTGGCGGATAAATTCCGCGCCCAGGATGTTGATGTCAAACTCAATGTTATGACCAACCAGGACGGATGTCTTTTCAAGGTCTGCCAGAAAGGAGTTCAAAACATTTTTTAGTGGACGTCCTTCTTCCATCGCCCGCTTTGTTGAGATGCCGTGGATTTGCTCAGCCTTATATGGAATGTCAAACCCTTCTGGCTTGATGATGTGACTTTCCTGGGAGAGTAAAGCGCCTTTTCTGTCGTGCAATTGCCATGCGATTTGTACGACCCGGGGCCAATTGTCAAGGTCGGTTAAAGGTGCGGTTTTATTATGCGGAACACCGGTGGTTTCCGTATCGAAAATCAAATACATGGAATAGGAGCGTAGTGGTAATGGGTAAAATTAATCTAGTCGAAGGGAAGCCCCAAGCCGGGACTTGTTTGCTTTCAGGGTATTTTTCAAAAACAGATTTAAAAGCCTTCTAAATTGTTTGGTAAAGCTTTGAGAAGTATTTTTGATTCACCTGTAAAACCCCTAAACACACTATGAAGTGGTTTCTTGATATGTTCTCCAGCACGCTGGGGAGAAAACTCGTGATGGCCCTCACGGGTCTTTTTCTAATCTCTTTCTTGCTTGTTCATCTCATTGGTAACCTCCAACTCCTTAAGGATGACGGCGGCCATGCATTCAATGTTTATGCTGAATTCATGAGCACCAACCCACTCATACAGACTGTTTCCAAGGCCAATTTCGGTTTTATCCTAATTCACATTATCTGGTCTGCGATCCTCACCATCCGAAACCGAAAGGCCAGGGGCCAGGAAGGATATGCAGTCAATAGTTCCAAATCTTCTATCTGGTCCTCCCGTAACATGGGAATCCTTGGTACGATCATACTTGTATTTCTGGTGATTCACCTAAAGGACTTCTGGGCTCAAATGCATTACGGTGGAATACCTACAGTTGATTATGACGGAAAGGAAGTGAGGGATATTTACACGATCGTGGCATATTGGTTTGCCGTAGAGTGGTATGTAGCATTGTATGTTTTCTGCATGATCGGCGTAGCCTTTCACTTGTGGCATGGATTTGTGAGCGCATTTCAAACCCTAGGGTTAAACCATTTGAAGTACAATCCTGTTATTAGTTTCGTTGGGAAAAGTTTTGCAGTAATTGTACCGGCTCTCTTTGCCCTGATACCTGTTTGGATGTTTTTTTCTGAGAAAGTTTAAGACTGAGCATGATGAAATTAGATTCAAAAATCCCCGCTGGCCCGTTGGCTGAAAAATGGTCGAAGCATAAGTTCAACCTGAAGCTGGTGAACCCTTCCAACAAGCGGAAATATGAAATCATTGTAGTTGGTACTGGTTTGGCTGGCGCTTCCGCCGCTGCATCTTTGGGAGAGCTTGGTTACAACGTCAAGGCTTTCTGTTTTCAGGATAGTCCTAGAAGGGCACACTCCATTGCAGCCCAGGGTGGAATCAATGCAGCAAAGAATTATCAGAATGATGGCGACAGCGTTTATCGTCTTTTTTATGACACCATAAAAGGGGGAGACTATCGTGCACGTGAGGGAAATGTTCATCGTCTGGCAGAAGTAAGTGTTAATATTATTGACCAATGTGTAGCACAGGGTGTTCCGTTTGCGCGGGAATATGGTGGCTTGCTTGCCAATCGGTCATTCGGGGGCTCTCAGGTTTCAAGAACGTTTTATGCACGGGGTCAAACGGGACAACAATTATTGCTTGGAGCCTATTCCGCCCTTAACCGCCAGATCGCCAACGGGAAGGTGAAAATGTTCAACCGTACCGAGATGCTGGACGTCGTTATCGTCGATGGCAAAGCCCGTGGTATTATTACTCGGGACCTGGTGACGGGAAAAATTGAATCTCACAGCGCTCACGCCGTAGTTCTTTGCACGGGAGGCTATGGGAATGTTTTTTATCTCTCCACCAATGCAAAAAACTCAAACGTAACAGCAGCGTGGAGGGCTCATAAAAAAGGCGCCCTTTTTGGTAATCCTTGCTTTACACAAATTCATCCTACTTGTATCCCTGTTTCGGGCGACCACCAGTCAAAACTCACACTGATGTCGGAGTCGTTGAGAAATGATGGGCGGGTCTGGGCTTCAAAAGTTCCGGTCAAAGGTCTGAAAGCAAAGGATGCTTCGAAGATCCCTGAAGGTGACCGAGACTATTTCCTCGAAAGACGTTACCCTTCCTTTGGTAACCTTGTTCCCCGCGATGTTGCATCGCGAAATGCGAAGATTGTTTGTGACGAAGGGCGCGGCGTGGGACCAACTGGCCTGGCGGTGTTTCTTGATTTTGCCGATGCCATCAAACGCGACGGAAGAAAAACCATCGAGGGAAAGTATGGAAATCTCTTTGACATGTATAAACAGATCACTGGAGACAACCCCTACGAAATGCCAATGATGATTTTCCCAGCGGTACATTATACAATGGGCGGATTGTGGGTGGATTATAACTTAATGACCAATGTGCCTGGCTTGTATGCACTTGGCGAAGCTAATTTCTCTGATCATGGTGCAAATCGTTTGGGTGCAAGCGCTTTGATGCAAGGTTTGGCCGATGGTTATTTTGTAATCCCTTATACCATTGGGGATTATTTGGCTGGATTACCCTGGGAAAAAATTGGAACGGACCGCCCCGAATTCAAAGAGGCAATTGCCAATGTTGACACAAGGGTCAACAAGCTGTTATCCATAAAAGGAAAGAAAACGGTAGACGAATTTCACCGGGAGTTGGGCCTTACCATGTGGGAATATTGCGGCATGTCACGCAACGAGACTGGACTTAAGAAGGCAAAAGAAAAGATTCAGGCCATCAAGAAAGAGTTTTGGGAAAGTGTAATCGTGCTGGGGAGCCCCAATGAGTTGAACCAGGAGTTGGAAAAAGCTGGACGTGTCGCTGACTTTATAGAATTAGGAGAACTGATGGTAGATGATGCCTTAAGTCGTTCCGAATCCTGCGGTGGTCATTTCCGGGAAGAGTCTGCAACACCCGACGGGGAGGCCATGCGCAGAGATGACGAATTTGCTTATGTGTCGGCATGGGAATATAAGGGAGAAAATCAGCAAGAAGAACTTCATAAAGAGAACCTGATCTTTGAAAACGTTAAATTGACTCAAAGGAGTTACAAGTAGATTTAGTCAACGAAATAGCGATCAAATCAACAATGAATCTAATGAAGATTAATCTGAAAGTTTGGAGACAGAAAGGTCAGAACACAAAAGGAGCATTCAAGACTTACAAGCTTGATCATGTTTCACCAGATATGTCATTTCTCGAGATGTTTGACATCTTGAATGCTGACCTGATTAAGAAGAGTGAAGAGCCTGTTGCATTTGATCACGATTGCCGGGAAGGCATTTGTGGAACTTGCAGCATGTATATTAACGGGCATCCACATGGACCGTTGCAGACCACAACCTGCCAGCTTCATATGCGCACCTTCAAGGATGGCGATACCATTACGGTAGAACCATGGAGGGCAAAAGCATTCCCGGTCATCAAAGATTTGATAGTAGATCGTTCTGCCTTTGATCGTATTCAGCAATCGGGTGCATTTGTTTCAGTCAATACCGGTGGTGTGCCTGACGGCAATGAGATCGCGATACCAAAAAAAGTAGCGGATGAAGCCATGGATGCTGCCAGTTGTATTGGATGTGGGGCTTGTGTGGCCGCTTGTAAGAATGCTTCTGCCATGTTGTTTGTCGGCGCCAAGGTTGCGCAGTTTGCACTTTTGCCCCAAGGTAAGCCTGAGCGAAAAGAGAGAGCGGAACGGATGGTGGCCCAGATGGATGCTGAAGGATTTGGTTCCTGCACCAACACATTAGCGTGTGAGGCCGAATGCCCCAAGTCTATAAAAGTTACCAACATCGCTCGAATGAACCGCGAGTACTTTTCCGCAATGCTTACATCCTACGAAATAAAAGGGGGCGGAGGAGGAGATTAAGCTAGCTGGGGTCTTCGCGGCCCGTCTCGGTGCCTCGATCTTCGAATTCAACAATGATGCAAGGGCGATCGATCAGGAATTAGGGCGGCACAACGCTTAACATTTTGAATTTCGTTTGTAGGCCGCGGTATTTTCGAGATATCAAAAGACCGAAGAACATTCAAAGTAAATTCAGTTTGAATCCCATTGGGGGATTCCCTGTTGGATACTTGCTCAGATTGACTTGTTAATTCAAATACCCTAAACTTTGGCATGAATGTGGTTTATTTATAGCCAAGATGAGGACGGGCCGAAAAGGAAGGCCAGATGGGTTTCTTGTTTGTTGAGGCTAGATTATCTTTGATTTGATTCAGAAAAGGAATTATTTTAAACTAGGGGTTATTAACTAAGAAGTTGTCTTATCATGAATGTTAATTTCAAACATCCTTTGAAACATTTAATCATCCTTGCGCTGATTGTTGTGAGTTGCACACCTGCTGCTACACAGCATAAGTCTAAAAAGAAAGGTAAGCAGGAGAATCCCCCACCAGCATGGCTGAGCGCAAAGCCCCAGACAGACCAATACTATGTGGGCATTGGTCATGGCGGGAAAGGTGGGACCAATAATTATGTGCAAGAGGCAAAAAAAAGCGCATTGGAGGATTTGGTCTCTGAAATCAAAGTAAATATTTCGTCTACATCCGTTCTCACTCAAATCGATGAGAACAAAGAATTCCGTGAGAAATATGAACAAATGATTAAAACTACCGCGGTTGATGAGATTGAGGAGTTTGAGACAGTCGATTCATGGGAGGATGATAATAATTATTGGGTGTACTACAGGCTGTCCAAACAACGTTACCGGGAGATTAAGGAAAATCAAAAGCGGGATGCTGTAACGCTGGCCCTGGATTTTTTTACGAAAGCAAAGCAATCCGAGCGAGCGAAAAATACAATTCAGGCCCTTGAGTTTTACTATCAGGGTTTCCATGCAGTAGAGAAGTATCTCGCAGAACCGATCACCTTGACCTTTGAAGGGAAAAGCATCATTTTGACAAATGAGATTTATGCCAGCATGCAGGGGCTGCTGGATAATATTCAACTCACAGCAGATCCTTCAAAACTTTCATTGAACAGACGTGTCACACAAGATAGGGTCGCGGTCACTGTGAAGGCTTATGACAAAACCACCAAGGCGGTTCTGGCGGACCTGCCACTTAAAGCGTTATTTGATAAAGGCTCCGGCGATGTTTTCCCGGATTATAAAACGGACTTAGGTGGTCAGGTAAAAATTCTTTTGACAAAGATAGGCTCGCGAGACCTCGAGCAAACGGTAGGGGTGAGTGTCAATCTACTGGCTTTTGCAGGAGGGAATCCCTCAGAAATTTTTGGATTTGTATCCTCCAAAATGACGGTACCCAAAGTGACGATCTTGATGGAAGTGCAGCGGCCATTGGTTTATATTTCATCAGATGAAAAGAATTTTGGTAAGATCAGATCAAGCCTCCAGGTCACGAATAAAATCAAGAACTTTTTGGCGAATCAGGGCTTTGAGTTTACTGACCAGAAGGAAAAAGCGGAGTTGTGGCTTGATGTTGCTACGGATACCGAAAAGGGGGCTATATCTGGAAGCATTTATATTACCTATGTCACTGGTGTGATCCGCGTGAATGCGATGAAGGACAATAAGGAAATTTACGCCACGACACTCGATCGCATCAAGGGATACAGCCTTGATTATGATCGTGCAAGTCAGGAAGCTTACACAAAATCACTGGAGGTGCTGGATAAAGAGAAGATGCCTGAGCTCCTAAACGCCATTTTACAGTGAAAAATCATTTTTTAATGAAATTTAGGCTATAACCACGCGCGAATAATATGGCCTATAAATTGCATTGTTTACCTTGCACACCAAATTTTTAAATAGATATGAAAAAGCTAATTCTTCTCTCGTATGTAGTGGTGGCTTTGGCCGCTGCGCTGTTTGTCGGCTGTAAGTCGAAACAGGTTGTTCCTAGTGGTGAAAAAGAAGTATCAGTGCCCTGTTCCGGTCCTGATTTCTTTACCAACAACAAAGTATTTCGCGCCAACTCCATTGGCGAAAGCATGGATCAGGTGACTTCTAAAAAGAAGGCATTGACAAATGCTCGCAACGAGCTGGCCCAATCCATTCAAACGACCGTGAAAACCGTGACTGATAACTACACGAATTCAAGGACGATGGATAAGCGCGAAGCCCTGGAGCAAAAATTTGAACAGTTGAACCGAGAAGTGGTAGAGCAAACACTGACTGGTGTTCGGACCATTTGCGAGAAATTGATGCAAACAAAGGAAGGAAACTATAAGACCTACATCGCGCTTGAACTTTCAGCTGATGAACTTGTAAAAGAATACAACTCACGCATCAGCAAGGATGAGAGTTTGAAAATTGACTACGACTACGAAAAGTTCAAGGATACGTTTAACGCTGAAATGGAAAAGAAGAAGATGGGCAACTAAGTCACATCAGCCAAAAAAATGTAAGAGCGCTCTGATTTACTCAGAGCGCTTTTTTTATATTCGTTGTGAGATTATGGCGGGTTATTCCAGCACACCTTTGATTAAGAAACTGGGCATTAAGGCCGGTTTTAGTCTTATTGTAATCAATGAGCCTCCATCTTATTGGACGGGGATCAGCCCGTTACCAGAGGGAGTGTCCACCAAAAGCAAACCAGGTGCACAGTCACTTGATTTTATACATCTGTTTGTTTCTGAAAGGAAGACCTTCGAGAAGGAGGTCCTTCGACTTAAAAAGGCCTTGAAGCAGAATGGGATGATTTGGATCTCCTGGCCCAGGAAATCTTCGGGGATGGCCAGCGATATGGATGAAAACGTTATCCGAAACTTTGCGTTGAAAAACGGACTCGTCGACATCAAAGTCTGTGCTGTGGATGAGGTATGGTCCGGACTGAAACTGGTAATTCCGGTGAAAGACCGGAAATAGCATGGTTAAAATATTGAATGCTAGCCATACTTATATTTTCTATCTAAAAAGTTTTTCTGTAAGAAAGCGGTAGTAAATTTGCATGAAAATTATACCAGAATTAACTGATGAAACACTTCGTTTCCAATGCATCTGAATCCACCAGAATGTTTAAAAGTACCTTTCTGGAAATGTTTTCCAAGGTGCACTTCTCGGTTCCCTTATTTATTTATATTCCCATCATTATTTTTTTTGGTTGGAAAGGCTTTTCAGCAGAGGGAGTCACGCTTCCCGGTCTGATATTTAGTCTCTTGGCTGGTTTGCTCTCATGGACTCTGACAGAATATGTGCTTCATCGGTTTATCTTCCATTTCATGCCCTCCTCTAATTGGGGTAGGAGATTGCATTTTATTTTCCATGGCGTGCACCATGATTACCCGAATGATGCTAACCGACTGGTATTACCCCCATCCGTCAGCATTCCATTGACAATATTATTCTACTATTTGTTCTCAAGAACAATACCTGCTGCATACCTGAGTAGTTTTTTTGCTGCTTTTCTTGCTGGATACCTCTGTTATGACATGTTTCACTACGCCTTTCACCATGTTAATTTCTCGAATCCTATTCTGAAAAAACTGAAACAACAGCACATGATGCATCACTACAGTGATTCAGACCATGGGTATGGTGTTACTTCTGGCTTATGGGATGTCATATTCCAATCAGAATTGAAGAAGAATAGAGAACAAGAGCAAGAGCAAGAGTCTACCTCGAAGGCTTAGCAGTCAGGATTTGCCAGCAACCCACTGCACCGTTAGTGTATCCCCAGCGATCGCTGTATCCCCTCCAATGACTGTCCTTTTGTTTCTGGGAGGACTTTCCAGGCAAAGAACAAATGTAAAAACATCATGAACGCAAAAATGGAAAAGGCATAGGCGCCACCCAGGGGTGAAGACTCTGCGAAAATGGGGAATGTCCAGGATATGATGGCTGCCATGATCCAATGTGTAAAGCTTCCCAGCGTCTGGCCCTTGGCCCTCACTTTGTTTGGGAAGATTTCAGATATAAAAACCCAGATCACCGCTCCTTGTGAGAAGGCAAAGAATGCAATAAACCCTACGAGATAGAGCATTACCAGATAGCCACCGAAGTCACCTGTGAAGAAAGCATACGCCACGAGTCCCAGAAACAACACCATGCCAAATGAACCTGTAATCAACAGAGACCGTCTGCCAAACTTATCAATCACGGAAATGGCCAGCAAAGTGAAAACCATATTAGTTACCCCAATTGAGATTGCCTGAAGCAAAGCCGTATCTTTTGCAAGACCTGTCATTTCAAAAATGCGGGGGGCGTAGTACATGATCGCATTGATCCCAGAGAATTGATTAAACGTAGCCAACGCAGTAGCATAGAAAATCGGTTTATTATATTTACCAGAAAACAATTTCTCTTCCTCTTTCCCTTGTTCGTTTTCAAGTGATTCACGAATCTGATTCATCGCCACGATCGGATCTTCTTCACCAATATCATTCAATACCTTCTTAGCCTCTTCTTCCCGCTTTTGCTTCATGAGCCAGCGCGGGCTTTCTGGTATGCTAAAGACCAAAGAAAAATATAGAAGTGAAGGAATTGCCTGCACACCCAGCATCCATCGCCAGGATTCCTCGCTGATGCCATTCAGTAAATAATTGGAGACAAAGGCAATGAGGATACCGCTCACAATATTGAATTGAAAGAGCGCCACCAGTCTTCCACGTGAAGGTGCAGGTGAAATTTCAGAAATGTACATTGGACCCACCACAGAAGAGGCTCCAACACCAATGCCACCCAGAAAACGGAAAATCACAAAAGGCAACCATGAGGGAGTCAGCGCTGTGACCATGGAAGTAACCAGATACAACAGCCCGATGGCCATCAATACTTTTTTGCGTCCATACTTCTCTGCCGGAGCACCTGCGATGAGGGAACCAATCACAGTTCCAATCAATGCAGACGCAACAGTAAATCCATGAGCGAAGTCACTGAGAGACCAAAGCTGTTGAATCGATTTTTCAACGCCCGAAATTACTGCTGTGTCGAAACCAAATAAAAATCCACCCAGGGCGGCGACAATGGAATTGCGAAAAGCAGTGGAGGGTCGGTTCATAAACAATGTTATTTACTACGAGTTAAAGTAAGTAATTTCCAGCCATTATTTACTACAACCAAAGTTTGTGAAAACCGTTTGCTATCATCATAAGTGTTTTCCATGCATTCAAAATCGAAAATCCAAAATCTAAAATTAAACTTATGGACAGAAAACTAATCACCACTTCGATAGACCTTCCTGGGTACCGCATCACCTCAAACCTTGGAATTGTACGAGGCATTACCGTAAGGTCCAGGAATGTATTTATGAACATTGGCGCAGGCATTCAAACCTTGTTTGGTGGTAACATCTCGATTTACGCTGAACTCTGTGAGAAAGCCAGACAGGAAGCATTTGATCTCTTAGTTCAGCATGCAGATCAAATTGGTGCCGATGCCCTCATTGCCATTCGATATGATGCAAATGAAATCATGGCCGGAGTCACAGAAGTACTTGTTTACGGGACCGCTGTGAAAGTTCAAAAAATAATTTAGACGATCCAAATCCACATGGAAGCGTTAAGACCCGCTTGGCGAAATACTTTCAAGTTTAGCGGGTCGTTTGGTATTTTGTTAATACTGTTGTTTGGGATACCTAGATTCATCATCGTCCTGAATGCGAATGTTAGCGGTGACTACAAATTAGTCCCGATCATTTTTATTCTTATGTCCGCAGCTCCGATCCTACTTTTTGGTAGGGAAGGAAGAAGATCCATTGGCATCACAAAGCCAGAGAGACCAATGTGGTTACTCTACTCATTTTTGTTGGGAATCATGGCGTGCGCCATCACCTTCATGGTAGCAGAATTATTTTTCAGTGACACGCTCAGCAATTGGTTCGTATACATCTCAAGGTCGTATGCCGTTTCCAGGACAGGCCTGGTGGAATCGGAAAGGTTCATTTATTTTTTAATTTATGCTATCGTAGGCATGACTTTCAGCCCAATTGGCGAGGAACTTTTCTATCGTGGCATTGTGCATGGCAGTTTTGCAGGCCAATCCGGAAATCAGAAAGCATCCACTTTCGACAGCCTGGCATTTGCGGTAACGCATCTCGCGCATTTCGGAATCGTTTATATTTCTGGCACGTGGAAATTTCTGTTGGTTCCTTCTTTGTTGTGGATGTTCTTTATGTTCGCAACAGGAAAACTATTTTTCTTTTGCAAGGAAAAGGCTGGAAGCATTTGGGGTGCCATCCTGAGTCACGCCGGCTATAATTTGGCGATGATGTATTTTATTTTTTATCATATTTTTTAGGGTTATTTTGAAGTTCTGTGCTGAGCTAGATTGTGCCCTGGCTGATACTAAAATCAAATCAATCAATGTATGAAAAGAGGATTTGCCCTTCTTGCCCTATTAAGCATTCAATGTTCCTTCATTTTCGCTCAGACTTCAAAGTTTCCGGCTGGCGAAATACGAGGCCCATTCGAATGGAAAAGCAAAATTTATCCAGGTACGGAACGCAACTACTGGATTTATGTTCCAAAGCAATACGACCCAATTAAACCTGCCTGTCTTATGGTGGTTCAGGATGGACTATCACGTGCCACTGGTTGGAATCTGCCGCGCACACTGGATTCACTCATTTCGCTAAAAGAAATACCTACTCTCATCGGAATATTTATTGATCATGGAAAAGTACCTTCTGTGGGTATTGATAGCTACCCAAGGTTCAATAGAAGTGTGGAGTATGATGGCATGGGAGATCGTTATGCTCGATTCCTCCTTGAAGAGATGCTTCCTGAAATTGAACGGTCATACAATCTCAGCAAGGACCCCAATGATAGGTCTATCGCGGGTGCAAGTTCTGGAGCGATATGCGCTTTCAATGTGGCCTGGGAACGACCCAATGAATTCAGAAGGGTGCTGAGCACCATTGGCACCTACGTTGGACTACGAGGTGGAGACGAGTTTGCTACGTTGGTTAGAAAGACTGAACCCAAACCCTTGCGGGTCTTTCTGGAGGATGGCAATCATGATTTGAATATTTATGCCGGGGATTGGTGGATGGCCAATCAAGATATGCTGTCAGCGTTAACGTGGGCGGGATATGAAGTGAATCATGCATGGGGAGAAGGTGGTCATGACAGCAAACACACCGTTACAATCATCGCTGAGGCACTAAAGTGGTTGTGGAAAGATTATCCTGCGCCTGTACAGATTCATAAAGGGACAACACCGCGCCTGTATCCTGTAATAGAAGGAGAGACGTGGAAAGAAATCCCTTTAAAAAATATAAAGGCTGGGAAACTTGCAATCAACAAAGTTGGAGAGGTTTACTTCGTAGATAATCAATCTATTTACAGGGTTAATGAAAATGGGGAAGTCATGTTGTATTTAAAACTGAAAGGTCAAACAGGAGGGATATCATTTAATGAGGATGGCCAGATGTACATCGGTAATCTTCAACAGCACAAAATATTGAGTGTAGATGCAAAAACTACTAAGGAAATTGTTTCGAATGTCGATGCAGATTTTCTATCCATCACTAGCAAGGGCATTTATTTTACAGAGCAGAAAAAAGGCCGTGTGGGATTTTATGGGTTTAGTAAAAAAGATGTTCAGTATGTTAGCGTTCCGGGAGGCCCTTCAGGTCTTGCTATTTCCGCTGAGCAGACATTCCTGAACGTAAGCGTGAGCAATAGCGTCTTTGGTTATTCCTTAAAAATTATGAATGATGGGCGATTGGAGCAAGGTCAGGACTATATCCACTATCATGTCGGCTATGGAGCAACAGTTCCTGGTGCGAGCGGTATGACGGTCGACCAGGATAATTTTCTATACACCGCTACAGCCATGGGCATTCAGGTTTCAGATCAATTGGGAAGGATTAATTTTATTTTTTCGAAGCCTGCGGAAGGTACTGTGGATGTAAAATTGGGAGGTGCAGACATGAGCACTTTATATGTAAATTGTGATGGAAAATTATTTGCCAGGAAAATCAAACAAAAAGGTGTTCTGTCATGGCTTCCGCCGGTGAAGCCACCAAAGCCTGGTTTGTAGCCTCGATATGTTGATAGTTCATTCAAGGGTCGTCTTGCAATTAACAAGTTTAAGTGAAGTGAGCTGGGCTTAGTGGTCGTTCAGTGGCAAACCCCTTCGTTGGAATTCTTTCCAGTTCAGATATTCTTTGCCTTTTCGCTGTTCCTCCATCGTGATGCAACTATTCACTGGACAAACCAGTTTACAAAGATTACAACCCACACATTCTTCTTCTTTCACCGTGTAGGTATTGTAAGGTTTGCCTGCCATCAGGTTAATCGATTGATGTGAGGCATCCTCGCACGCGATGTAACAAAGGCCGCAATGAATGCATTTGTTCTGATTGATCTTAGCAACAATGTGATAGTTGATATCAAGATCTTCCCAATGAGTGAGAGTAGGAACTGATTTGCCTATAAAACCATTGATTGTCTTAAACCCTTTTTCATCCATCCAGTTGTTCAGTCCTTCACACATGTCTTCCACAATGCGGAAGCCGTGCTTCATGACGGCCGTACATACTTGCACGGTCGTTGAACCGAGCAGCATGAATTCTGCAGCCTCCTTCCAGTTGCTGATGCCGCCGATTCCTGAGATGGGTACCTTTGAGGTAACGGGGTCCTGACTGAGAGTGGCAAGCATCTTCAGCGCGATGGGTTTAACTGCAGGGCCGCAGTATCCACCGAAAACAGATTTGCCTCCTACATTCGGATTGGGCACGAAAGTATCCAGATCAATGCCCGTCACCGACTGAATTGTATTGATGAGTGACAAAGCATTCGACCCGGCCTCGACGGCCGCCTTTCCGGTCGGCACCACCGAGTGAACGTTCGGTGTTAGTTTCGTAATGACAGGTATCGTAGCTTTCTCCATCACCCACCCCACCACCATTCTTGCAATCTCCGGATCCTGTCCTACAGCCGCGCCCATACCTCTTTCTGTCATTCCATGCGGACAGCCAAAGTTAAGTTCCAATCCATGGGCCCCTGTGTCTTCTACTTGCGTGATCAGTTCATGCCATTTCTCTTTGGTGTTGTCTGCCATTAGTGATACAATCATCGCCCGATCGGGGAACAACCTGACACACTCTTTTATTTCCTGAAGGTTAAGCGCCAAGGGCCGGTCACTGATTAGTTCGATATTATTGAAGCCCATGATTCGGGTCCCATTGAAATCAACAGATGAGTATCGTGAAGAAACGTTTTTTACCTGGCTCCCCAGGGTTTTCCACACCACGCCACCCCACCCAGCTTCAAATGCACGCAACACATTTATCTTTTTATCAGTGGGAGGTGCGCTCGCCAACCAAAATGGATTGGGAGACTTTATGCCGAGGAAATTTGCGGAGAGGTCTGCCATGGGGAGGTGTTAAATGCTAGATGCTAAATTTTTAAATGGAGGCAATTGATTGTTGGCTCGTTTTTACAATTTTGGTTAAGACCTTGACAATGGCCTCAATGGAAATCAGATGGGGTGCATAGTCGTATTGAACCATTTGACTTTTGTCCAGGAGTCTAAGCCAATACCTTGTTTCCCGTGCCTCTTTCGAGGCGATTGACATTTTAGCGATGAAATCTTTTTTGGTCTGCGCTGCATTTGCCTCTTCCACATTTGCCCCTATGCTTGTAGCGCTTCTTAGCAATTGTTTAGAGAGCACAAATTCATTATGCTTTAAAAGTATTTTATAAAGGCCTATTATTTCCAATGAAAAATCAAAACTCATTACCAGTATCCTATTCTCCATTTAGCATTTAGCATTTAACATTTAACATTTAACATCAAGGTACCTCAGTATTCCCCTCGCTCCGTCCTTCCCGGCCTGCACTGCATCCACAACTTCCTTCCCACCGTTTACAGAGTCGCCGCCAGCAAAGACCCCTTTTAGATTTGTTGAATTGTTTTGATCCACGACCAACTTACCGGACTTGTTTTTCAATTCGTTCTTACCTACCAATTCTTCAAATGGAATCTGTCCGGCAGCTTTGATGACCATGTCTACGTTCAATTTTATTGTCTCGCCTGTTTCTATTGGCGCACAACGGCCACTGGCATCAGGATTGCCCAGCTTCATTACGTTGCAGAGCAATTGAGTAACTTTTCCTTTTTCACCGATCACTTTTTTTGGTGCGGCAAGCCAAAGGATGTTGCATCCATCCAATTTGGCGAGATTTAATTCAACTTCCGTGCACGGCATTTCCTCCTGGGTCCTTCGGTAGACCAACGTCACTTCCTTTGCGCCCAATCGCTTTGCTTGCGTAGCGGCATCAATGGCAGTCATACCCATGCCAACTACTGCTACTTTATCTCCCACCTGTACCGAAGGGTAGGATTTGGTGCGGATATCGTATATGAAACGAATCGCATCCACAACTCCGTCCAATTCCTCTCCCGGAATTTCTAATTTTCTTGCCAATCCAACACCGATTCCAAGGTATACAGCATTGTAGTTTTTTTGCAGCTCTGGAAGTGAAATATTTTTTCCAAGTTCCTGATTGTATTTTATGTCAATCCCGCCCAGGGAAGCGATGTAGTTCACTTCCTCTTCGCAAAACTCGGGCGTGACTTTATAAGCAGCGATTCCATACGTCATCAAGCCACCACCCTTTCCTTCTTTTTCAAAAATGGTCACGTCAATACCCTCTCTGGAGAGGACGTGGGCGCAACTCAATCCCGCCGGTCCTGCCCCCACCACCGCAACCTTCATTCCATTGGATGGCTTGCGTTCGAAGAGTTTCCACTTTTCATCCATTGCTTTCTCTGTAGAATATCGTTGAAGCCTTGCAATGTGGATCGGCGCCTCGTTCATCAGATTATAGACACATGAGCCTTCGCATAACTTTTCTACAGGGCAGACTTTGGAGCAACCGGCACCCATGATGTTTGATTCAAAAATAGTATGTGCAGAACCTTTGATGTTACTCGTAGTGATTTGCTTAATGAATTTCGGGACGTTGATGCTGGTAGGGCAGCTTTTGGTGCAAGGGGCATCGTAGCAAAACAAACAACGATTGGCTTCAATCAAAGCAGCTTCTCTGGTTTCAAAAGGAGGATGAATGTCAGCGAAGTTCTCTTCGTATTTTTCTTTGCTTAGTCTACTATTCTTAATTGCCATAACGTCCATTAGAATTTCTACCGCGGAGGCGCAAAGAATACAAAACATCTCTGCGGCTTAGCGACTCCTTGCGGTTAAATCAAAGTTCTACGATCTTTCCGTATGTCTCTGGCCTTCGGTCTCTGAAGAACTGCCAAACGCTCCTCACTTCTTCTATCGTGTCTAAATCAAAATCAGCAATGAGCAATTCATCTTTGTCCTCGGAGGCCTGGGCAAATATTTGTCCGCGTGGATCCACAAAATAGGAGGAGCCATAAAACTTGCCAAGGTTCCATGGTTTCTCAGTGCCTACGCGATTGATACAACCCATGAAGTAACCGTTGGCTGCGGCATGCGCAGGTTGTTCCAGCTTCCATAAATATTGTGACAAGCCTGCTACCGTGGCAGAGGGATTATAGACAATCTCGGCTCCGTTCAATCCCAGACAGCGCGCCCCATCCGGAAAGTGACGGTCATAACAGATATAGACACCTATTTTGGCATACCGTGTTTGAAAAACTGGATACCCAAGATTACCCGGCTTGAAGAAAAATTTCTCCCAAAAGCCGGAGGTGTGAGGAATGTGGTTCTTGCGATATTTTCCCAGGTATTTTCCATCTGCATCAATCACTGCGGCCGTGTTGTAGAGTACTCCCGGCGATTCCTTTTCGTAAACCGGGACGATCATCACCATATTGTATTTTTTGGCATAAGCCGACATTCGCTCGGTGGTTGGCCCAGGGACGGCTTCGGCAGATTCATACCACGCTTTGTCCTGCCCCTTGCAGAAATAGGGCGTGTTAAAAATTTCCTGCATGCAAAGTATCTGCACACCTTTTTTTCCAGCCTCTTCGATATATGGAATATGTTTCTGAACCATCGCCTCCATGATTTCGGCAATGGTCCCTTCGCCCTCTGTCATCGGCAGGCTCATTTGAATTAGTCCCGATTTTATTTTTCTCATGAGTGGAAAGTTTAAAGCTACCAGCTTAAAGCTGAGGGATAGAATTATTAAATAGGTTTAGATTATTCCAGATACTTTGTTTCGTTTGATGAATTTACCATACCCTTTTTCCAGGAGGCATTTTCCATTCTCAACCGCGACCTGTCCCCGGAGTAAAACTGTTTTTACTTTGCTAGTAAGCTCCCAGCCTTCGTAGGCGGAGTAATCTACCTTCATGTGATGGGTAGAAGCAGAGAGTGTATGTTTTGTGTTGGGATCAACCAACATGATGTCTGCATCGCTGCCCACGGCAATGGTCCCTTTTTTTGGAAACATCCCAAATATTTTTGCCGGGTTGGTGGCGGTTACTTCTACATATTTGTTTAGCGTAATCTTCTTCTTGTTTACGCCTTCACTAAATAGCAGTTCCATCCTGTGCTCAATGGCGGGATGACCGTTTGGGATCTTAGAGAAATCTTTTTCACCCATTTTCTTTTGCTCCCAATTGAATGGACAATGATCGGTAGCGACGATCTGTACCAATCCCTGGTTGATACCGGCCCACAACGTTGCCTGGTCCTTCTTTTCCCTCAGAGGTGGACTCATCACCCACTTCGCACCGTCAAAATCTTTTTCGTAGAGTGAAGCGTCTAACAAAAGATACTGGATACAAGTCTCCACAAATACTTTCTGGTTTCTTCTGGTAGCGAGCCGCACGGCATTCAATGCTCCCTCGCAGGTGAGGTGAACGATGTATCCGGGACATCCTGTGTAATGGATCATGTCGACAAACCGACTGCTGGCTTCTGCTTCCGTTACTTCCGGTTGTGATAGATAGTGATAGAGGGGTGATAACTTTCCTTCCCCACGGTGCTTGGCCACCAGGTAATCAATCATGTCGCCATTGGTTGCATGTACTGTCACCATGCCACCTTGCTTCTTAACTTCCTGCATCAATCCGACCATCTGCCGGTCGTCGATCATCAAGGCGCCTTTGTAGGCCATGAATGTTTTAAAAGAAGTAATACCCTCTTCCTCAATCATCGTTTTAATTTCTGCCTTAGTGTTCTCATTGTAATCCGTCACCGCCATGTGGAAGCTGTAGTCGCCGACGGCAGTGCCGCGAGCCCTTGAATTCCATTCGGCCAAGGCTTCATGTAAAGAATGGCCTTGCTTCTGTAGTACGAAATCGATTACCGTGGTCGTGCCACCATGCAATGCTGCGCGTGTTCCTGTTTCATGAGTGTCGCTGGAAAAGGTACCCATGAACGGCATATCTAGGTGAACATGCGGATCGATGCCGCCCGGCATCACAAGCTGGCCGGAGGCATCAATTGTCTTGTCGGATTTAACAGATAATTTTTTACCGATTGTGGAAATGGATTCGCCTTCGATGAAAATGTCTGCCATATAATCATCGGTGGCCGTAATAATCCTTCCATTTTTTATGAGCAGTGACATAAGTGACTATAAGTTACAGGAATTTTCTGAGCTCGTATATCTTTTGGGTGTACTAATTGTCCTATTTGTAAAGCCTCCCCTTACGAAGACGATAATTTGTTTCAATTTCTATGCTGATCTAATTGGAGCCCTTTTCCTCATGAACACCATGTATAAAATTCCGCTCACAAAGAATCCGACAAACCAGGCATAATTATAAAGTTGTGAAATCCATGCTGGTACGCTTTCCTGTGGAACTACTCTAATGGTCGTCAAAAATCCGGGCACGTTAGGAAGAATTCCAAGTAACAATGCAATAATGGCTACGGGATTAAATCCGTTTTTATAACTGTAGATGCCTGATGAATTGTACAATTCTTCTACATCAAGTTGTTGCTTTCGGAGGAAATAATAGTCGACAATCATGATTCCTCCAACAGGACCTAGCAAACTAGAGTATCCCACTAGCCATGTAAAAATATATCCACTCGGGTCGGCTACAAGTTTCCATGGAAAGATCAGAATGCCGATGATGCCGGTAATGTATCCCCCGAGTCTGAAATTAATTTTGGAGGGAGCCAGGTTGGCAAAGTCATTGGCCGGACTCACAATGTTGGCCGCAATGTTTGTGGCCAACGTGGAAATTGCGACTGCAATCATGGCCATACTTACCAATAATTTGCTTTCGAATTTGCCGGCCAGCACAAGTGGATCCCAGATTGTAGTTCCATATATAATAGTGGTAGCAGAGGTTACGACCACTCCGATAAATGCAAACAGCGTCATCGACGGAGGTAGGCCAATAATTTGCCCTCTTATCTGAGCTTTCTGACTTACAGCGTATCTGGTAAAATCGGGAATGTTCAACGAAAGTGTTGCCCAAAATCCCACCATGCCGGTAAGGGCCGGGAAGAAGAATTTATAAAAATCTAATGTATTAGAAAATTTAGATGGCTGCTCGAGGATAGGACCTAATCCATTGCCTGCGGTGATGGCCCAAAACAACAAGGCTAGTGCTGCCACTGGCAGGAATAAAGCTTTAAATACCAACAGCCGCCTGATGCTATCCACACCGAGATAAACAACATACATATTCAACAGCCAAAATAGAATGAACGTAATGGCAGGGCCTGTCGACAAACTTAATGAGGCCGGAAAAATTTCCGGTAAGGTCTCCAGTGTTGGGATCCAAAGGCGTACTAGCTGATACAATGCAAAGCCTCCGATCCAGGTCTGTATTCCAAACCAGCCACACGCTACGATTGCCCGAAGCATCGCCGGAATGTTGGCCCCCCTGGATCCAAAACTGGCCCTTACAAAAACCGGAAATGGAATGCCATACTTGGCGCCGGCATGTCCGTTCAAGATCATTGGTACCAACACCACCATATTGCCTAAGAAAATGGTCAGAACAGCCTGCCACCAATTCATGCCTCCTTCAATGAGTGAACTGGCCAGCATGTAAGTAGGAATGCATAAACTCATGCTGATCCAAAGCGCTGCATAGTTCCACGTGTTCCAGGTTCTTTTATGTGTTGGAATCGGAGCGAGGTCTTCACTGTAGAGCGAGCTGTCTTGAGTTTCAGTGTGGCCCATACTAAGACTTGCCGGAAAGCAACATCAACAAATCAAATACCATTTTCTTGAATTCACTGTCTCTTTGAAACTAATCCACGAATACAATTCCCCATTTCGTTATCCAGGCTACTGTCGTGCTCTCATACCGATCGATCTCATCGCCACCTCCGTTTAAACGCGGATCATTTTCTTCCTTCATCCATTTTTCCAACTTATCATGAAATTCACTTTTGATTTTTGCATATTCTGGTAGCCTCACCACGTTTTTGAGATTGTAAGGGTCATCTTTGATAATATATAGTTCTTCAGCTGGTCGTTTGCCAAATCCTAACTCAAAAAAATATTTCACCTTGATATTATCTTTATTATCGATGAAAAATGCTTTTGTAGGGCCGCCATCCACATCTCCATACAAGGAAGGCGTTCCAGATATGCTTTCATCGCCGGCAGGCATGCGGTTGGGTCTGAAATTCCGGATGTACAGATAGTCCTTTGTACGAATTGCACGCATCGGATAACCTGTATACATACCTGAATCAAACCGTGCCAAACAATGTCTTTCCCGCTCGAGAAATACTTCCGCGCGATTGCTTATTTTCTTGCCGGTCAAAACAGGAACGAGACTGATCCCATCCATTACTGGATTGTTATTGGTACCTGCCAACTCAAGAAATGTTGGGGTGAGGTCGATAAGATTTACAAACGATTCATTTCTGGTGTTTTGCTGGACCTTATCCGAGAAGCTCCCAATAATCAAAGGGACCCGTGTGCCATAATCATACAGATTAGCCTTGGCATGAGGAAAGGGCATGCCGTTATCGCTTGTTACCACGATGATGGTATTTTCCAGTCGACCTGATTTTTTTAATATTTCCAGCATGTCACCCACTCCTTTATCGAAATTCTTTATAAGATTAAAATAGTCGGCGAGATCGCCTCGTATCTCGGGTGAATCCGGTAAGAACGCTGGCACTTTTATTTTTTGAGGATCCATGCCATTTAATGCACCTGCACCCAGTGGGAAAGGACGGTGCGGATCATTGGTGCCAAACCAAAAGAAAAAAGGCTGTTCCTTGGGCAGCTCGTTCATGAATTTGCTGAACTCAATCTGTTCCCCAGCAGGATTTTCTGAATAACCCATTTTGGTAAAGTCCCCAGGCGCCCAACCCTTGCGATCAAAAGCAACTGCGTATCCCGCGTTTCGCAGCAACTTAACATAGGTGGGGATTTTAGAATCCAACTTCCCCACAAGGTTCACGCCTTCTCCTAACTTGTGTGGGTATCGCCCACAGAGAATGGCTGCTCGGGATGCTGTACAGGAGGGTGTCGCAGCAAAAGCATTAGAAAAAACAACACCATGCTGCGCAATTTTTTCAAGATTAGGAGTGGGCACCATCCTATCTCCATACACGCTGGAGAACGGATAGCTCATGTCATCTGCAATAAGGAATAGAATGTTTGGATGTGTTTTTGACTGAGCGTTCAACTGTTGCGGAGAAATCACAATCATCAGAAGTAAGAAAGGAATCAAGCCTTTTGCCATTGCTATTTTTTTGAAGTATTCGTTAGCCCTTACTGGTGCCGGATGGAAACTCAACCAAAGGTCTATTTATTAGATGACGAATTCATCGGCAATTTTTATGGCCTCACTGATTATTGCTAGCCCTTCATCCACCTGTTCCTTAGTTACACACAATGGAGGAGCTACGAAAATATAACTCCAACGCACGAATGTGTACATGCCTAGTTCTTTGATTTTGGCGGCCACTTTATTCATCACCACCATTTCAGCCGGCTTCGCATTGAAAGGTGCCATTGGTTCTTTGGTCGTCCTGTTCTTTACCAGCTCAATACAGCCCAACAGTCCGGTATTTCTGTAATCACCGATGCTTGGGTGCTTCAGCTTTAATTTTTCAACTTGTTGGTCCATATATTCGCCCATGGCTGCAGCATTGGCAATGAGGTCATCATCTTCATAAATCTTCAATACCTCGAGCGCTGCTGCACAGCTTACTGGATGGGCCGAATACGTTAGCCCAAGAGCCAGCATGGTATCATCATACCGAGAAGCGATCTTATCTGAAACCATAAGGCACCCAAAGGGTAAGTATCCAGAGGTAAGTCCTTTGGCCATAGCAATCATATCCGGAACGATCCCGTGATTTTCAAAACCAAACCATTTGCCGGTCCGGCCAAAACCGCTCATGACTTCATCCATGATAAGAAGGATGCCGTTCTGATTGCACAGCTCCCTGACGCTGGCCAGATAGCCTTTGGGATATTGCAGACAACCAGATGAGCCCGACTCACCTTCCAGGAGGATGGCGGCGATGGTGGAGGGACCTTCATAGGCAAGTGTCCTTTCCAGCTGCGCTACGGTGTCTTTCAATAAACTTTCTACGTCATGCGGCCAGCGATACAGATAAGGAATATCAATGTGAACGAAGTTTGGCGCTTGCTGTGAATCAGCCGGTAACTTTCTTGGATCACCTCCGGCTGACATCACGCCATACGTAGAGCCGTGATACGATTGATACCGGCTAAGAATCTTATGACGCCCGGTATAAAGGCGGGCCAGTTTAATGCCATTCTCAATAGATGTTGCCCCGCAGAGTGTGAAGAAGGCTTTGTTTAGATCCCCAGGGCAGATTTGTGCTAATTTTTTCCCAAGGTCACCCCGCACTTTCGTGACACAACTCGGTGTGACGTAACTGATTTGTTGCATCTGCTCCATGACGGCGTTGGTGACACGCTGATTGCCATGACCGATGTTTACGTTCATCAGTCCTGAGGAGAAGTCAATGTAACGTTTCCCATCATAATCATACAGGTAGACACCTTCGCCAAACTTTACAGCAATTGGGGCAATCCCTTTTTGCTTGCTCCAGGAGAATAGCGTGTAGTCAAGATTATCCTGGACGACCTCCTGCGATTCTGAAATGGTTTGTGTTCTCATTGTGCCAAAGTATTAAAGTGTTAAAGTATTTGTCTTCAGGTGTTAGTCCTACTTTTTTTTAAAGATATAGGCCTTATCATCTTAAAAGTGCCAGGGCTGTTTCACGGAGTTTCGCGGAGAATACAAAGGAGTTGCACAGAGAAATGAAAGGTAACTTGGTTGTAATTAAAATCTCCGTGAAACTCCTGGATTTCTCTGCGAAACTCCGTGAAATAGCATTGGAATAACTTAAGATCATAGGTGAATAAACAATTAACGTAACACTAGCTCATCCAATTAATTCCTGCTTCCGGATTCCATTTGGTTGTTGACTTCTTGAGTTTTGTCCAGAACTCAATGGAGCTTTTTCCCGTGATATCGCCGACGCCGAATTTGCTTTCATTCCAGCCTCCAAATGAAAATGGTTCGCGCGGTACAGGAACACCTACGTTGACACCAATCATCCCAGCGCTTGCATTGTCGATAATATAGCGGGCAATTCCTCCACTCTGTGTAAATACCGATGCTGCGTTGCCATAAGGATTGGCATTTTCAATAGCCAGCGCTTCATCCACGGTGTTGGTGCGCATGATGCTGATGACCGGGCCAAAGATTTCTTCCGTGGCCACCGACATCGTGGGCTTAACAAAATCGATCACCGTAGGGCCAACGTAGGTTCCTTTTTCCTTCCCTGCCACTACGACGTTTCTTCCATCCACCAGAATCTTTGCGCCTTGCTTCTCTGCCTCTGTAATGTAGCGTTCAATTCTTTCTTTGGATTGTTTGTTGATCACCGCGCCTAAATTTTTTCCGGGGACAATCTTTCTTGCCTCTTCACAGATTTTTTCAACAATGTGGTCTACTTTCCCCACGGCTACCATCGCAGAAGCCGCCATGCAGCGTTGTCCGGCACAGCCGCTCATCGAAGCCGCCACATTCTGGGCGGTCATGGCAGGGATGGCATCGGGTAAAACGATGAGATGATTTTTGGCACCACCCAGGGCAAGGCATCTCTTATAATTATGTGTTGCTCTTTGGTACACCAGTTTGGCAACCTTCGTGGATCCCACAAACGAAATCGCTTCAATACCCGGATGATCACAGATAGCCTCCACGATCTCAACATCCCCATGCACGACGTTGAATACTCCGTCGGGCAATCCTGCTTCCTTTAACAGGGAAGCCAGTCTACCCACGCTTAACGGTACCTTTTCAGAAGGCTTGATAATCATACAATTTCCTAGCGCAATTGCATTGGGCATAGTCCAGTTTGGAACCATGCTTGGAAAGTTGAAGGGTACGATGGAAGCCACGACACCCAAAGCCACATGTTCTGTGCGACATTCAACCCCTTTGCTCACCTCCAATACTTCTCCTGTAACCAATTGTGGCAAGGAAGTGGCAAATTCACTCAGCTCAATGCTCTTTTCGATTTCCGCTACCGCCTCTGAGTAAGTCTTTCCATTTTCTTCCATCACGAGCTCTGCAAGTTCTTTTAAGTTTTTTTCAAGCAAGTATTTGTACCGGAAGAATACTTGTACACGCTCTTTAATTGGCGTTCTGCTCCAGCCTGGGAAAGCCACTTTCGCAGCATTCACCGCCAGGTTCAGATCCATCATGGCAGACATTGGTACAGTGGAAAGATGATTTCCATCAATAGGTGAAATCACATCAAGGGTTCGGGTAGCACTTGCGGCGACAAACTGGCCATTGATAAAATTTGAGATGACAGGATACTTCATTTTAGGATTTTGTCTGTTACGACTTAAAATAGTTTGTTGTTCATTTGGTGGCTGATCTTGCGCGTGAGCTGGTGATCGATCGAACAATTAAGAAATATCAATTAGCTGAGAAGCGTGGTCTTGCGTAAGCGCTCGCCTTGATCACCCTACTTCTTTCCTTCTTCCTTTGGTGGCTCAAACGAAAAGCCTTGTTGACTCATGACATCGCCAGTATCGTAAAAGTTGCGTTGCCTATTGATCTTGCCATCCTTCACGCGAAGCGCTGCATGAAACCATACGGTGAAAGATGGTCTACCATTTTTATAATTGATGGTTAGCTTTCCCCAATCCAATACCCAGTCACCGGCAACTCTTCCATCAGCAACCGTGGTGGATAGAATCCCAAACCGGTCATAGGTGATTAAGCTGAACTCTTCCTCCCAGCTCTTGCGCCAGTTTGCAATATGAGCAGCCCGGTCAACTGAATCTTTTACAGCAGGGCCCAATTGCTTGAAGTCTTCAGATAAGAATTCTTCCATGGTTTCGAAGTCAGGTTTAATGGCCGCTTCAAAATATTTCATGGCCATCGCCTCATTGACAAGATTTGTGTGACCATTCTTCCGATGAGTATAACAACCCATAAGGCCAAAAAGGACTACAATGCCTGAAATGGTGACAAGTCGCATAATCAAACTTGGATAGCCGATCCTAATTTAAAAAAATGAAAGTAACTTATTAACAATCAGTCAATTAATTTTGGACTTTTTTTGAACTGTTGAGTCAGTCTTATTATACTGGGGGTGGATAAGTCAATATATGAATTGCTGCCGTCAATTACCTTCAAGGAATCCAAGTACGTTCTTGAAACCCATTGAAATCGTCACTTTTCTGTTGTTTTTGGACATAATTTTATCTAAACTCAACCTTTAGATTAACGACCCAATCTCCTTTTGACGCACCCTGGTTTCGGACATACAGCTAGAAAAGATTCATGGTGGGTGCGGCCCTTGTTGGTTTTCATGGGGCTCTCATCGTTCATTGTCTATGCAACATGGGCTGCCTTCCAGGGCGACAACTATGCCTTTGGGCCTTACCTCTCTCCATTTTATTCTCCTGAAATTTTTGGCAGTTCTCCCCACAGCTGGTTTGGACCCAAGCCTTCGTGGTGGCCGTTGATCTTGCCGTTTTCTCCTGCACTGCTCATCCTTTGGGCGCCGGGTGGCATGAGGTTCACCTGCTACTATTATCGGGGCGCATACTATAAATCATTTTGGGCCGACCCTATTGCATGCACGGTGTCAGAACCGCGTAAGACGTATCTCGGAGAAAATTCTTTTCCGCTGATCATGCAAAATGTGCATCGATATTTTATGTACCTGGCGATATTGTTTGTACTGATACTCGCCTACGATGCATTCAAGGCCATGTGGTTCATTGATCCAAGCACAGGAGAGGAAAATTTTGGAATCGGTGTAGGCACCTTGGTCTTGGCTTTGAATGCGACACTGTTGGGAGGATATACATTTGGTTGTCACTCATTCCGACATCTGGTGGGAGGATTCAAAGATGCGCTTTCAAAGTCCCCCGTTAAAAAAACAGCCTACAACTGCGCTAGCTGTCTCAACCGAGGGCATATGAATTGGGCGTGGTGCAGTTTGTTTGGAGTGGCCTTCGCAGACATTTATGTCAGGCTTGTGTCGATGGGTGTGTGGACGGACTGGAGGATATTTTAGAAGGTTGAAGCTGAAAGCTTAAAGAGGAAAGTATAAAGCTGCGCTCTGGCGCAACATGAGTTGATTGAATGGAAAAATTTGAAACATACCATCATGATGTTTTGGTGATTGGCTCAGGAGGCGCAGGCCTTCGTGCAGCCATAGAGGCATCTGCTGCAGGGGTTTCGGTAGGGGTCGTTTGCCGATCGTTGCTTGGCAAGGCACACACGGTAATGGCAGAAGGTGGTATCGCTGCCGCGCTCGCGAATGTGGATGATCGCGACGGATGGAAAGTCCATTTTGCAGACACGATGCGCGGAGGTCAATATCTCAACAATTGGCGCATGGCTGAACTACACGCCAAAGAAGCTCCCGCAAGGGTGAAGGAACTTGAAGCCTGGGGTGCAGTCTTTGATCGTACGGCTGACGGAAAAATCCTGCAGCGCAATTTCGGAGGACACAAATATCCTCGTCTCGTGCATGTGGGCGACCGCACAGGCCTCGAGATGATAAGAACCTTACAAGATCACGGCATCCATCAGGGCATGGATATTTATCAGGAATACACCATCGTGAGTTTACTAAAAGATGGAGACAGAGTAGTCGGCGCCTTTGCATACGATCGTGAGAAAGGGCTCTTCAAGGTGTTTCATGCCAAGGCCGTCATCATTGCCACCGGGGGAATGGGCAGAATATATAAAATCTCAAGCAACAGTTGGGACTGTACTGGCGGGGGAATTTCTTTGGCCTACCACGCTGGTGCGGAACTTCTGGACATGGAGTTTGTCCAGTTCCATCCTACGGGAATGGTGTGGCCACCCAGTGTGCGTGGACTATTGATTACCGAGGGTGTACGTGGTGAAGGAGGAGTGTTGAGAAATAACAAGGGCAGACGCTTCATGTTTGATGATATCCCCGATAATTACAAGGGACAAACTTCGATGGACGAGGAGGAGGGGTGGCGTTATACGCAGGGAGATAAGAATGCCAAGCGTCCTCCCGAGCTGCTCACCCGCGATCACGTGGCACGGTGTATCACCAGAGAAATCAAAGCAGGCCGTGGCTCCCCTCATGGTGGAGTATTCTTGGACATAGCATGGATAAAAGAAAGACTCCCGAATGCCGCTGAACATATCAAAAGAAAATTGCCTAGCATGTATCACCAGTTTAAGGAACTGGCTGGTGTTGATATTACAAAGGAGCCGATGGAAGTGGGACCGACCACGCACTATATCATGGGCGGTGTGAAAATTGATGCTGATACTCAGATGACCAGCACTCGAGGATTATTCGCCGCTGGCGAGTGCGCCGCAGGGCTTCATGGAGCAAACAGACTTGGTGGCAATTCCCTTTCCGATTTACTGGTGTTTGGCAAGCTTGCAGGAGAACATGCCGCGAACTTTGCCAAGGAAAATGCTGCGGGAAAAATCAATGATGCAGAGGTAGATGAGATCGCCGCTTTTACACTCGCGCCATTTGAAAGGGAGCCGAACAAGACAGGAGAAAACCCATTTCAAATTCAGTCCAGCCTACAGGACATGATGCAAGAACTAGTAGGCATTGTTCGCACAGAGAAAGAATTAACAGAAGCCATCGGCAAGATTAACTTGCTGAAGGTCCAGGCCGAAGCAGCTGCCTGTGGTGGCAATCGCGGATACAACCCTGGCTGGCATACAGCCATAGAATTAAAGCACATGCTCACCATTGCAGAAGCCATTTCCATTGCTGCCCGTGAACGGAAGGAAAGCAGGGGAGGACATTTTAGGGAAGACTTTCAGGAGAAGAGTGATCATTTCGGCGGACTCAACATCAGCATTAAGAAAGGTAAGGATGGGAAGATGGAAGTAACGCACGTCCCGAAACAAAAGATGCGCGACGATTTACTGCTGATCATCGATGAAAATAAGTAATGAGCTTAAGACGTTAGTAGAAAGACAAGGATAATGGCGTGATGCAAACTCTTACTACTTGATATTTACTACTTAATCTAAATCAAACATGGCGCAGACCACATTCAAGATATGGCGCACAAATTCGACCGGAGGCCGCTTCGAGGAGTACACGACTGACATCAGTGAGGGCATGGTAGTCCTGGATGCAGTACACCATATTCAGGCGGAGAGCGCCAATGACTTGGCCGTAAGGTGGAACTGTAAGGCAGGCAAGTGTGGGTCATGTTCGGCAGAGATCAATGGGCATCCGAAGTTGATGTGCATGACCCGCATGGCGGACATGCCGGAAGGAAAGTCCATCACCATCCAGCCCATGAAAGCGTTCCCCGTGATCAAAGACCTGGTGACGGATGTTTCCGTAAACTATCGAACAAAGCTAAAGATTAAGAAATTCAAGCCTAGAAAGCCGGATGCGCCCGATGGCACGTGGAGGATGGCGCAAGGTGACATTGACCGTGTTCAGGAGTTTAGAAAATGCATTGAGTGTTTTTTGTGTCAGGATGTATGCCATGTATTGCGGGAGCACAATCTTCACGAGAAGTTTTTGGGTCCGCGCCTCCTCGTCTACACCGCCGCGCTTGAGATGCACCCAATCGACGTGGAGGATCGGAGAGAAGATTTAAAGACTGAGGGGGGGATTGGTTATTGCAACATCACGAAGTGTTGTACAACCGTATGTCCTGAAAAAATAACCATCACCGACAATGCGATTATTCCGTTAAAAGAGCGTGTAGCAGACAAGTTCTACGATCCGCTCATGCGACTTTTTCGATTGTTTAATAAATAGTAAATTAGAAGACAATATCCCGGAACGATATGAAAAATCAAGTTTTCAAGCTTAAGCCCCTATCCAAAGATGGAGTGGAGACAGCCCTCACAAAAGCAGAACATTATCGTCTGTTGAACTCCCCGAAACTCGCAGAGAGTATCTGCCTTGATATTCTGGAAGTAGATAAAGACAACCAGAAAGCTCGAATCGTTTTACTGCTGGCCCTCACTGACCAGTTCGGTCAATCCACCATGACGGTAGCCAAAGAAGCACAGGACATGGCCTTCAGTTTGAAAGATGATTATTTAAGAAATTACTACACCGGCCTCATCCACGAGCGCCAGGGCAATGTGGCGCTAAGTTCCGCTGTACATGGCTCTGACTTTGATGCATACGAATGGTACCTTGAGGCGATGGACTATTACGAGAAAGCCGAAAAGCTCGCACCGGCTGCTAACAACGATGCCATCCTAAGATGGAATACCTGCGCTCGGACCATCATGCAATTTAACCTGGAAGAGCGCCCAAGCGATGCGCCCTATCCAATTTTGGAGTAAGAATGCATTTAAGCCCTGAAAGGGTGAAAACTTGAGGAAGATAGGGTGAAGCCCTGTCGATCAGGGCGAATAGAAAATCATAAAACCCTGAAAGGGTGAAATAAAAATTCCAGTTCAGTATCATTGGAATTTCTGATGTGAGTAATTGAGTACTCACCAAAACCAAATCCTAGAAAAGAATCAATACCGAAATACTTCTTTGATGGCTGCTTTCGCAAGAAGGATATCATCTGCTTCAGGCAAGCCGCTGACACCAAGGCCTCCTATTACTTTGTTATTTTGAATAATGGGAATGCCACCACCGAAGCCGGTAATGCGATCATCACCCCAGAAGGCAGGATGATCTTTGCTACGCATTCGTGCTCCCAATGCGCTGGTTTCTGTCCTGCTCATGGCAGCCGTGTAGGCTTTGTTCCGCGCGAGCTGTGACGAGGTGGGTTTGACTCCGTCCATAATAACGAAAGCAATTAATTCACCTTCCGGCCCACAGACAGCGATAGCCATGGACTTGTTATTCATTTCAGCTTCCCGAACTGAATATTGAATGAGTTGGAGCGCCTCCTGTGAACTTATCTTTTCAACATGATACATAAGGTTCTTTTTTATCAATCAGTGGTAATAATCATTAGCGGATCAAACCTTTCTACACAATTGCTCCATCACTTTACTTGTCCTTGCACCAGAAATACCGGAGCTGGGGCATTGCCCCTTGCCCAGCAGTTCATCCACAATTGTTTGAATGAGCGGCTGCTGAATATGTTTAGGGATATTAAATTTCATTATTTCTTTTTCTTTTCCTGCCAACTCAAGTGTAACGGAGAAGTCACCAAAGCATTGATAAGAAATCTGCCCTTTGCTTCCAACGATGGTGGTCAATTCTTTGTCGGATGTGACGGAAGTGGAGAAGCACCAGGTGCCTTGACCTAATATGCCACTATCAAATTGAAATGAACCCAGAACGATGTCTTCAGCCCTATAGAAGTTGGCCTGATTCGCGGAATAACCTCTCGCATCCCTGATGGGGCCAAAAATAAAGTCGAGCAAATCCAGTTGATGGCAGGCGAGGTCAAAGAAATATCCTCCACCAGCAATTTCAGGTATGATGCGCCAATTGTCGGGACTCTTGCTCGCTCCGGCGATGTCGGGCTGCAGTGTTTTATTGAGTGTGATGTTGACGTACCGGACATCACCAATGGCACCATCATGAATTAAGGATTTCACTTTTATGAAATTCGGCAGCATGCGTCTGTAGTATGCCGTGAACAAGCCAACTTTTGCTTTATGGCAAGCGTCAATCATTTCTATGCATTCCTGATAGGTAGTGGCCATTGGTTTTTCAACATAGACCGGCTTGCCTGCTGCCGCAGCTTTCAGGGTGTACAATTGATGAGAACTTGGAGGCGTGGCAATATAGATTGCATTCACTTCAGGATCGTTGATAAGGTGATCGGCATGGTCATACGACTTTGAAACTCCATGGCGCTGTGCATAGTCCTTAGCCTTGTCCGCATTTCTTCTCATGACTGCAACCAGCCTGGAGTGATCAATCAGTTTCATGGCCGGGCCGCTTTTCACCTCACATACATCGCCTACCCCAATGATTCCCCAGCGGATTTCTTTTTCCTTCATTAATAAATGATTTGGTGACGAGGCCGGTGATTCAATTATTGATGCGGGTTTACAGATCGCTATTCGAGGCCAATCATCATAAACGCGCCCCAAAATATCGGGTCCGGATATTCAACGCGCAATTCCTTTTTTGCTTCTACGAAACTCTGTCGCATGTTGCCTGAGATGAGCCACTTTTTGTAAAAGTTCAGGATAAGTTTCTGAGTTGCGTCATCATCTACTTTGAACATGCTCATGATCAGTACCTTAGCACCAGCCACGAAAAAGGCTCGTTGTAAACCATATACACCTTCACCGTTCGAAATTTCCCCCAACCCGGTTTCACAAGCGCTCAGCACAACAAGGTCCGTTTTGTCCAGGTTCAGGCTCATGGCCTCGTAGGCGGTGAGTACTCCGTTCTCTATGTTATAGTTGTAGTTTGTTTTTGCCAGCACATCCCCTCCGCCGGTCAGCAAAAGGCCTGATTTCATCAATGGGTTCTCTGCCATCATGGCTTCGTTCTCTGTTAGCTCCTTCTGAGCGCTCGCGTCCTGCGCCTTTGAATAGAATCCATGGGTGGCAATGTGGAAGATTCGCGGGTTGTCGATGGCTTTCACTTTTTCCTCGCTGGCATTAGCTTCCATATATTCGTCGGTGGCCCATCCTTTTTGCTTCAACAATTTCTGCAGCTCATCGACTTCTTTCTCCGTACCTGGTAATTCGTCGTAAGCATTGTCTGCAGAGGCGGTAAGGTAGAAAGTCGGATTGCCAAACATTGAAGCCTTGTTGGCGCTGGTTACTCCACCCGGTTTTGACTTGATCTTTCGTAGATATAGGTCTTTGGTATTGCTGACCATCACGATGTTTGAATTATCGATCACATATTTCCCGTCAGGGGTGGGAATGGCTTCAAGATTGATTTGATTATAAACTCCATCGGGCGAAATATATATGGTAGCATATTGGCCAATCTCTTTTTGAATAGGCTCCCAGAACACTTTATAGGAGTGCTGGTCAGGCAGCTTGCCGGTGATACAATTGCGGTAGTATTTGAAATAGCGGGTCTCCATGCGATGCCCTTCGGCCAATTGAACGGCTTTAGGCCGACCCTTTTCACCTTTCACATAAAGCGCCATGTACATAATTGAATCAGTGAATGTGTGGTCAAAAAAGCGATATCTGACGATCTCGACTGCCACATCATTTTTTCCCAGCGCCGATTGAACATTTTCGTAGGTGATGCGCTTAGTCTCGAAACTCTGTCCAAAGATTTCTGATTTTTCGCTGAGCTCTCGCTCGAGTCTCTCTACTTCATTGCCCATCGCGATTGGATCAATGCCATTGTCGATAAGCTGTTGGGTGCTCATGGACAGTGCCATGGTTAGGCTTTCCTTTTTCTGCACCCACAATTTATAATTCGTCTTCAGAGCTTCGTCTGTGCTGTTGAGAATTCGTTCCCGGATTTTGATCGAGCTGTTGAGCAGGAGAGCTTTGGTCAGAAGTTGATAGTTATAAACTTTGCCGCTCAAATCACGAAAATCATCAAGCTGGCCGAACGCAAGGGTGTTGTAGAATTCAAAGTCTCCCTTAATCGTGTTCCAATACTTTGCTTTCTCACGCTCACTGAGGGCTGGGAAAAATTGCTTAATAAAATTTTCATAGTTGTTAAGTGCAACCTCTATATTCTTCTTGGCACTTTTGAATTCTTTCTTCATGTAATACACCCTCGCAAGTTTGGAAAGTACCTTGACGTACTCAGGGTGGGTTTCGCCAAAGAACTTTTCGTATAGATCTTTTCCTTTCTTATAAAAATCTTCCGCCTTATTGTAATTCTTGAGTTGGTAATACACATCGCCTGTGAGCGCAAAAATGGAAGCCGCCTGAATGCTGTTCTTTGTGCCGGTTTTCTCCCTCCAGATGGTTTCTGCCTGAGTGAGTGCATTGAATGCTTTGTCGTATTGTTTCTCCGAGATGTACAGGACTGCGACATTCTTAAGTATGTCGGCATATTGTGGATTGTCTTTACCCAAGCGTTTTCCCATGATGTCCCTCGCCTCAAGCATAATTTTTTCCACTTCGGCTTTGTTGTCGCCTTTGTAAAATTTGATTAAAGCAAATTGCGCCAGTGACTTTGCCACATCGATGTGGTTTCGTCCGAATTGCTTTTCCTGACTGGCGAGCGCCTTCACTATATTGTCTTCAGCCTTGTCATAATCGCCAATGGCATAGTCGATGTCACTTAAGAGTTTTTGAGTGGCAGCCGTCTTGGTGGATTTCTCAGTATAAATTTTCGTGGCGATCTGGTTTGCGCGTAGTGCGACCTTGTCAGCATTGGTGTAATCCCCTTCAGCCAACAACAATTTTCCTTTATTGACCAGAGGCCCAATGAGACGCATGGATTCAGCACCATAGATCTTTTGATATTCGCTGATGAGGTGGGTGAGCATGACACCCGTGTCAGAGTACCGTCCAAGCTGAATAAACAAACTGGCAAGGTCTTGAGCATTGCTCAGCTCATCAATTCCAAGGTCTCCATCTGCCTTTGAAATTATTTTAGCGGAGCGATCAAGAGCATCTTCTGCTTCATCAAAAAGACCTTTTATTCCAAACAAGGTGGCTTGTGTATCATAAGCCTCCACCAGAAGGCCCTTCCGTTTCTCATCTTTGCTGTACTCTCCGAGGATTGCTAATGATGTCGTTATATTTTTTTCAGCTTCCTCATATTGCCCTAGTTTAAGCTGCAACCTTGCAATGAGGGTGAGTTCTTCACCATATTTAAAATCTTTGTCGTCATACTTACTCCGTGCCACCAGTGAAGCCTGTTTGAGGGTGGCAATGGCATTTGTGTATTGATCGGTAAGTTCATAGTAAATGGCGAGGTGATTCAGAATGTCGAGATGGTCTTTTTGCCACGCGCCGATTTCTAGAGCAACTACTCCAGCATAACTATCTTCATAGATTTGACCGGCTAAAGTAATGTTATTGGTGTAGTCAAGATAATAGTTAGCCAGGCGAAGTCGAGCCAGGTGTACCTCTGGCGCTTCGGCTCCAAATAAGTCAGATTTGATTGCGATAATATCTTTAAGATAACCTTCCGCATTTGGATATTTCTTCGAATAAATTGCAAAACCCGCGAGAAAATCCAACACATCAGCGGTGACAATATTATTATGGGGTAAGCTTGGCGTGTTGGTCACTACATTCACTGCAGTATTTTCAAGGTTTGTCGTTTTATCCCTGTTCACCCGCGTATCGAATTCAACCGCCTTCAACCGCACCTGGTATATGCTCTTGGGAGGGAACTCTTTATTGATCATCTTTTCATATTCGAGCTTGGTATTATAGTAGCGGGCATTATTCTCCGTGCGCATCAGCTCCTTCAGGTACTCTTCATAAAGCTGAATTCCGAGGTAATGGGTGGGCTGGAAAAATGATTTTAGAATGAGCAGGGTACGATCATATTCCAGGTCTTTCGGCAGGTTTTCATTTCCGTTCTCCACCAACACATTGGCATTGCTAAACTGGTTTGCGATGTAGGCAAGCGTGTGTTCCCCTAAGTTTCGCTTGATCCAGGTAGTGGCAAAAACAAAAGCTGAGTCCGCACTTCGGAGGTTCCCCTGTTTGCCGTAGGCATTTCCCAATAGGGTCAGCAACCGTGCATAGTCATTGAAGCGTTGGTCCAATTCGGTAGGTGGGATTTTCTTATTGGTGAGCCCTCCCTTGCCATCGGATATGGTTTCCTGCTTGACAGCCCTTTTTGCAAAATAACTTTCACGACTCCTGGCTAGCTTGATTGATTCATTCCAGAAACCCTGCCCGGTCAATGTCTCTGCCATAAGCACGTCCCAGCGAGCCATCATTGGTTCTTTCATGTAATCGCCTTCTTGCAGAATTTGTTTTGCGTTGTTAAGATATTCTTTGGCCAACCGATATGATCCATTCAGGTTAAACAGTTCGGCGGCATCCATCAACATTGTACCGTATTTCTCACTGTGCTCCGTATTTAATGTTCGGTTGGTGCTCAGGGCATCCCGAAGATTATTTTCAAAATCAAGTGGCATGCCGGATGCGAGGTCATATTTGGCTTGCAAGAAATAGATGGTGGGGGTGTATACATTTTGGGCACCCAATTTGGCGTTAACCTTCTTCTTGAATTTCGCCAAGCCACTCTTGGCTTTGCCGTAGGCACCAGTGACATACAAAGCTTCTACTTTGGCCAGGCTTTTGTCCCATTTGGATTGTGCTACCGTTGCATACGATAGGGCAATGTAAAGCAAAATGAGTGCGGCGGTTTTTATTTTCATATCGAAAAAGTTTCCACCTTAAAGATACTGAATTTTCAATTTACAGGTCTGCTATCCAATCAGGGGCCTGGATCACAAATCACATGAAATCATCTTGCTTTCATGTCTTCTATAGCTCAGCTTTTGAGAAAAATTAAGGATCCTCCAATTGCAGCCCCTTAGCGGATTTTTGGTGAGCGGGAAAAAGGCAGTTCTGACCTTTATAGTAACTTCTGCAACACGGCTTCGGCTGCCGATGTTACCGGCGTGCCAGGACCAAAGATTGCCGTGACTCCAGCTTTGTAAAGAAAATCATAATCCTGATGGGGAATCACCCCACCAGTCACCACCAAAATATCAGGGCGTCCAATTTTTTTTAAGGCGTCAATCAATGCTGGAAGTAATGTTTTATGCCCACCGGCAAGGCTTGATATGCCGACAACGTGGACGTCGTTTTCTATTGCCTGCTTTGCAACTTCTTCTGGAGTCTGGAAGAGTGGGCCTATGTCGACATCAAAACCCAAATCGGAAAAACCAGTTGCAATGACTTTAGCGCCACGGTCGTGACCATCCTGACCCATTTTAGCTACCAATATTCGCGGCCTTCGCCCATCCGTCAGAGCAAAGCGGTCTGAAAGGCTTCTTACTTTCTCAATGGCATCTGCATTTGTCATCTGGCTTGAATATACACCGGAAATTGTCCGCATAACTGCAGTATACCGACCAAATGTTTTTTCCAAGGCAGATGAAATTTCACCGAGGGTGGCTCTGGCACGTGCGGCAACAATGGCCAACTCCAATAAATTTCCTTTTTCATTCCGGGCACAAACGGTAAGCGCGTTCAATGCTGCTTCTACCTTTAGTGGATCGCGCTCTTTTTTCAGCTGGTTTAACCTTTCAATCTGGTCAACTCTTACAGCAGCATTGTCCACATCAAGGATTTCTAAGTCAGGTTTCTCTTGTGTTGTGAATCGGTTCATCCCAACGATCACATCTTTTCCTGAATCGATCCTTGCCTGCTTGGCAGCGGCTGCTTCTTCGATTCGTAATTTAGGGATGCCATTTTCAATAGCACGTGTCATTCCTCCAAGTTGCTCCACTTCTTCGATTAAGGACGTGGCATGTTGCACCAATTGGTCGGTTAGATATTCCAAGTAGAAGGATCCTCCAAGGGGATCCACCACCCGTGTAATCCCTGTTTCTTTCTGAAGGTAGCGTTGTGTATTCCGCGCGATGCGAGCAGAAAAATCTGTGGGCAACGCAATGGCTTCATCCAATGAATTCGTGTGAAGCGATTGTGTACCACCCAGCACGGCCGCCATCGCTTCAATACAGGTACGTGTCACGTTGTTATACGGGTCTTGTTCTGTCAGGCTCCAACCACTGGTCTGGCAGTGGGTTCTCAAGGCCATCGATTTTGGGTTTTTTGGGTGGAAAGGCTCGATCATCCTTGCCCATAAGAGCCTAGCCGCTCGCATCTTGGCAATCTCCATGAAGAAATTCATACCAATGCCCCAGAAGAATGAAAGCCTTGGAGCGAAATCGTCTATCGCAATACCGGCTTTCAAACCGGCACGCACATATTCGAGTCCATCGGCCAGTGTATAGGCCAGCTCAAGGTCCGCCGGAGCACCGGCTTCATGCATATGATACCCGCTGATGCTTATTGAATTGAACTTCGGCATATGTTTGGCACAATACGAAAAGATATCGGCCACAATCCTCATGGAAGGTCCGGGAGGATAGATATATGTATTGCGCACCATGAACTCCTTCAAAATATCATTTTGAATTGTGCCAGTGAGCTGCGATGGTTTTACGCCTTGCTCTTCAGCGGCTACGATAAAAAATGCCATGATGGGGAGTACGGCCCCATTCATCGTCATGGAGACAGACATCTGATCCAAAGGAATCTGATCGAACAAGATTTTCATGTCGAGCACAGAATCAATGGCTACGCCCGCTTTTCCTACATCACCGGTAACCCTTGGATGGTCGGAATCATAACCACGGTGCGTGGCAAGATCAAATGCAACTGACAAACCCTTTTGTCCTCCTGCCAGGTTTCTTCGATAGAACGCATTTGACTCCTTTGCAGTTGAGAAACCAGCATATTGTCTGATTGTCCATGGCCTAACGGTATACATGGTGGCGTATGGCCCGCGCAGGAATGGAGGAATGCCAGCAGAATAGTTAAGATGTTCAAACTCTTGAAATGAATATTCAGGATGGATATCAATTTTTTCAGGAGATTGCCAGGATGAGAAGGGCGCTTTCATTCCGTCAGGCGTCAATGGATTTCCATGCAGCCGAGGTTATTTGCTCGGTGAGATCTTCAATAAAATAAGAACCGGCCAGTGCATCTGCCACTTTTGAAAAGTGTGATTCTTCCCGGAGAATGTTTGAAATATTTCTTGCCACCCGAATCATCATTGCCTGATCCTGATCTTCTGGGTCGATGGTAAGCGCATCACATCCTCCGAGGATTGCAGCCATCGCGACGTTCGCACCCATGAGCATATTCCCGTGAGGCTCATAGCTTTTATCTGTCCATTGTATTGAGCGGGCATGAATGTAAAGTGGTGTATTCATAATTGATTTAGCAACAAGGAACCTATCCCACAGCTGACGAATCGCACGCAGTTTGGCTATTTCCAGAAAAAAATCTGCGCCGACTGTTACACTAAAAGCCACCTGGCCTGCCTTGCTATGGAAATCTTTCTTTGTGGATGTTAGCATTGAATTGAAGCCATTGACGATTTCATCAACAGGAGAAGTGGAGGGGTTCATTTGAAAACCCGTGAAATGAAAATGACTCTGAATTGACTTAGAAGGAGCGATGTTCCCAAAGAAAGCGCCATGAATGTGATGGTGAGAAATCTTATTTGCGGTTATAAAATCAAGCAGAGCCAGCGCAACGGCATCCTGATTTTTTTTTACTAAGAAATTGAGCGAGCAATACTGCCAATCAATACCATTCAGAAGGATTTCAAAATTTGGTTCTTCATTTAGTTCAAAAAAAATCCCGTCTGCACCGGCCTGAAGATGTTCAAGGGCTTTTTCATTGGTTTCCTTTGCATCCTCCACAATCAATCCTGGACAATTATACCAGGCACGGGGTCCCAGGAATTCATTTTCAGAAACCTTCAGCAATGCAGTGGTAGAAAGACTTGTTTTCCGACCGTAATAAGGCAGAATGGACAGTTCTTTGGCTTGATGGGCCAATTCTTCTAATGGTTTTGTACCGTTTAATTCCTGGTGTGCAACTGCTTCCCAGTCTGCCAATGAGGCAGGTTTAAAAGCATCAAATATATTTTTCTTTTCAGCCACGAATGCAATCGTTATTATTCGTCAAATTGAACCATATACTGCATTAAAGCAATTATTATTGGTGAAATGATACTTGCAATACGGAAAAAAAATCAGAAAAATCAAGAAAGGTTTTTGTTTTTTTGTTCTTCTATTTTTTTACATCTTTGTCTCCCTCCTTTTTTCGGGAGCTAATAATTATTCCATCTGACTTGATTCTTTATGGAGGTTGAATGCGCAACTGTCTGGACCGATTGTCTCAAAATCATAAAAGAACAAGTTGACGAGCAAAACTTCATTACCTGGTTCAAGCCGATTGTTCCCTTGCGTCATGAGGGAGATGTCCTCACCATTCAAGTACCTTCTCAATTTTTTTATGAATGGCTCGAAGAGAACTATGTACCCATTTTGAAGAAAGCAATTAGCATGGTGATAGGCGAAAATGCACGCCTCGAGTATTCCGTCATTATTGATAGCGGAAATCAACGCAATGCTCCATTGACTGTCAACTATCCCAATGGCAATGGGAAGCACAGTACAGGTTCTTCGAATGGAAATGGGAATGGAAATCTTGAAGAATATTCGCCTTTCACATTTCGTTCTTTGAACCCACAAACGGTCAATTCACGCTTGAATCCAAGTTATCGCTTTGAAAATTTTGTGGAGGGGGATTGCAACCGACTGGCTCGGTCAGCAGGAGTGGCGGTAGCAAAGAAGCCGGGAATTACCTCATTTAACCCACTGATGTTGTACGGTGGCGTGGGCGTAGGCAAGACCCATCTTGTTCAAGCTATTGGAAATGAAATCAAACAAAAACTTCCTGAGAAAATTGTTCTTTATGTCGATCAGAACGATTTCACAAACCAGTTTTTAAATGCACTTCAGAATCATAAACTGCAGGATTTTCAGAATTTTTATCTCCAGGTAGATTTGCTCATCCTGGATGATGTTCAGTTTCTCGCTGGACGTGAGAAAACACAGGAGATGTTCTTCCACATCTTCAACCAGCTTCATCAGACAGGCAAGCAAATCATCATGACGAGTGACTGTCCTCCAAGGGATATGAAAGGTTTCCAGGAGCGGTTGCTATCACGCTTCAAATGGGGGCTTACCGCCGACTTACAAGAGCCTGATTTCGAAACAAAACTTGCGATCATTCATAACAAGATGCAGTCAGATGGGATTGAAATCCCAACCGAAGTGGCGGAATATCTTGCCTATAGCGTAGATACGAACCTCCGCGACATGGAGGGAGTGCTCAATTCACTGATGTTCCACGCCACGCTCCTTAAGAAAGAAATCGACCTCGATCTGGCCAAAGAGGTGATGAAAAATATTGTGAAAGAGATTCAATCTGACGTGAGCGTTGATTTCATTCAAAAAACGGTTGGTGATTATTTTCGGGTAGAGTTGGATGCCATGAAAGGTAAAATTAAAAAGCGCGAAATCGTTATACCACGCCAGGTGGCTATGTATTTCTGCAAGCGCTACACGCAACTTACGCTGGCACTCATCGGCGAGAACTTCGGAGGCCGCGACCACAGCACTGTCATTCATGCGCTTGAGTCGGTGGAGGATATGATGAAGACCGATGCAAACTTTAAGAACTCTGTTGAAGAGTTGACCAAGAAACTTAAGATGCGCATGGCATCCTGACAACTTTACAATCCTTCAAGCCATTTATTTTTTCTACCTCAGCCTGAACTGGATTGGGGCCCGCTCCTTGGAGCTCGTAAATCCATCGAGTAACACATTTCCGTGATAGGATCCGAAGAAATCAATTACCTCTTGCGGGTCCTTTACATTCCTCCGGTTGATCGACATGATGGTATAGTTTTCAGGGACACCAAGTCTCTTGAATAGACCATCTTTTACTTTATAGATCTTCACACCATACTCCACTGCCTCTAGATTGACTCCCAACGTTGCATCGTTGTATATTTTTCGCTTGATGAGATTAGTGTCTCCATTCTTATTCACTAGTGCTAACAACACAGTCGTTGATTTGCCGTCACGCAAGTAGGTGATGTTGATTTTATCGCCGGGAGAATGATAACTAAGCTCTTCCTCAAATTCACTTTTGCTGTTGATTTCATCATTGTCAATTTTAACGATGATGTCTCCAAGTTTCATACCTGCATCTATTGCAGCCCCCTTTTTTTCAAGTTCGGCCAGCACAACCCCTTTAAAATCCTTTACATTAGCGTCCAAATTGTAAGTCGCCGCAGTTTGGTAATCGTAGTCGATTACGTTGCCTCCCAGGAATGCTTTTTGGACAACTCCGTATTTAATAAGGTCGTTCACTACTTTTTTAGCGATGTCGACGGGTACCGCAAATGCGTAACCGGTGTAAGACCCCGTGCGTGAAAGGATGGCCGTATTGATGCCGATCAATTCACCAGCTTTATTCACCAGCGCCCCTCCGCTGTTGCCAGGGTTGATGGCCGCATCCGTTTGAATGAATGACTCAATTGGGAACTTATCTTCAACAATGTTGATGCGTCTTCCTTTTGCACTAACGATTCCCGCAGTGACTGTGGAGGAAAGTGAAAATGGATTTCCGACAGCGAGTACCCATTCACCTACTGCAAGAGTTCTTGAGTTGCCCAGCGTAATTGCCTGGAGATTGGTCTCTTTGATTTTCAAAACACCGAGGTCTGTAGACGGGTCAGTCCCAATCAATTCAGCATCGTATACTTTCTTGTTATAGATCACCTGGATTTTCTCCGCTGATTCCACCACATGGTTATTCGTGACAATATACCCATCCGATGTGAAGATCACCCCAGAGCCGCTGCTTACCTGAGTCTGCTGTCCACCGCTGAATAGCAAATCCCAATAAGAATAGGACGCCCCACTTTGGGAAATGCTGTTGATGTATACCACGCTGGGTGTTGCCTTAGCAGCGGCATCGCTGAAATCCACGCCTTCGAGCGTGACGGGCGCAGAGGGCATCACCATGGTAGGTTTGTATGTCTCCGATGGCGAATAGGAGGTAACTTTATAGTCCGTTTGCATGGCGGCAGGTACGCTGCTTTTCTGCTGATAATTATAAAAAACGTAGGCGCCTGAAAGTCCTGCTAAAAACCCTACAACGATGGTTCTGAGTATATTTCCCATGGTGATGATGAATTCAAATTTTCCTCAAAAATATAAAACGGTGCCGGTTTTATTAAGTTCAGATTACCACCTTTGTCGGGATCAATCGATAAAATAATGGGATTCAGGGCTGTACTGGCAAAACCTTTCGCTGCCATGGTGGCCAGGGAAACCCATGAGTGGTCTTCCAGGCCGGCAGATTGTCAAGGAAAGGTATTCAAGGATCTCATCGCCGGAGGGTCTGCAACGGTCTTTGGCAAGGATCACGGATTTGATTCCATTCGCAACCACGAGGCTTTTATCACCCAAGTACCAATTCGTGACTATGAAACTCTGAAGCCGTATGTCGAAAAAGTAATGGCCGGCCAAAGGGATGTGCTCTGGAAAGGCAAGCCCATCTATTTCGCAAAAACCTCTGGCACTACGTCCGGTACAAAGTATATCCCGATTACGAAGGAATCTATTCCAAACCACATCAACAGTGCCCGCAATGCATTGCTGGCTTACATCCATGAAACCGGCAATGCATCGTTTGTCGACGGAAATTTAATTTTTCTCTCTGGCAGTCCTGAATTGCATGAAACATCCGGAATAAAAACGGGCCGACTGTCGGGGATTGCCAACCATCATGTACCGGGATACCTGAGGAGTAACCAGAAGCCAAGCTATGAAACCAACATCATTGAAGACTGGGAACAGAAACTGGAAAGGATCATTGATGAAACGATCCATGCCAATATGACCTTGATATCGGGGATTCCTCCCTGGGTGCAAATGTATTTTGACAGGATTCAGGCACGCACCGGTAAAAAGATCAAAGATGTCTTCCCGAATTTTTCTGTGTTTGTTTATGGCGGAGTGAACTTTGAGCCATATCGAGCCAAGTTGATCGAATCCATCGGCAAGTCCATCGACTCGATTGAATTGTATCCGGCATCGGAAGGATTCCTTGCCTATCAGGATTCACAAAAAGAGGAGGGCCTTCTCCTCTTGCTGAACAGCGGTATTTTTTATGAGTTTATTCCCGCAGAAGAATATTTTGACGAGAAACCACGGAGACTGATGATACAGGAGGTAGAAGTGGGCAAGAACTATGCTTTGGTCATTAGCAATAATGCGGGATTGTGGGGTTATTCCATTGGTGATACCGTAAAGTTTGTGTCGAAAGATCCGTACCGTCTGGTCGTCACGGGCCGCATCAAGCATTTCATCTCCGCCTTTGGAGAACATGTGATAGGTGAGGAGGTTGAGAAGGCCATGAAATTTACGATGATGAAATTTCCCGAAGTGGAGCTGGTTGAATTTACCGTTGCTCCGCAAGTAACACCGGCCGCTGGATTGCCTCATCATGAGTGGCTGGTGGAATTTGCCAATCCCCCAAAAGAGGAGCAGGCATTCGCACTGGAATTGGATCACCAACTGCGTCAACTGAATGTTTATTATGATGATCTGATTTCAGGAAGCATTCTCAGCGTACTGAAAATTAGTTCATTGCGGAAAAATGCTTTTATCGACTACATGAAATCGCAAGGGAAACTGGGCGGACAGAACAAAGTGCCGAGGCTGGCGAATGATCGGAAGATCGCGGATGAGTTGGTGCGGTATGTAGGAAGCGATATAGATCGGTGACAACAGCGAGCACAGGCGAAGAGTAACCCGAACGGTTAATTATTTATCTTTCGTCATGCGCATAACTTGCTTCCTCGTCGCTGTTGCAATTCTCAGTTCGTGCTCACAGCGAATGATAGAAACGAGTCTTTACTTCGGACAGTCCCGTCCGGATGGCAGCCAAGTCACCGGGGAGGAATGGTTAAAATTCAAAAACACTTAGGTACTCAAAGTTTTCAGAGAAGGAGCTACTGCCATCCCTGTTGTCGGCAACTGGTTTGATTCGGACAAAAATCACCTGATCTCCGAAGCAACCTATATTGTCGTATACCTGCATAAGCCCTCAGCTACCCTTTCACGATCGACAACCTCCGCGAGGAATGCAAAAGGCAGTTCGGCCAACAATCGGTGATGAGAATTGACAAGAAAGTAGCCGCCTCGTTCTGAGCGCTTTACCTGAGGTCGGTGCTGTCACCGGCTTGTGACCAGGAGAGATCGAAAATGAATTTGTTTATTCCAGGTGATCAACTGCTGTTGGTGACCCGAGGCGGAACACCAACAACGGAGGGGGGTTCAGTTCGACGTGCATCAAATCATTGAGAGCCTTAAGTGAATAACTTGCAATTAAAGGCTTGAAAGCACACGGGTTTTTAGGGTATCCAAAATAAAGGTCTTAGAGGTCACTTGCTCTACTCCACCAATCAGAGGATTATTGAACCTGTATTTACAAGTAAACCTTAACGCCAGAGGCCTTCCCTGCATCTTAAGATACTTTGATCTTCGGATTAATAAAGCATTTGCTTCGTCGCTGTGGTTACTAATGTCGCCGACTCTTAAATGGGCAAGAATATTATTGTTCAAGTTCAATGAAAATCTTTTTAGTTTAACCATGTCGGTATGGAGCTGCCGGATACTTTTGTTAGTCTCATATTTTAGCTCAAGTTCAGCTTGCCTTAACTCATACACGGCCTCGATACTGTCCTTCCTATGTTTTCTGATTAATTTCTCAATGGTTTCGGCAATCAACGAGTCCATAAATCTCAGGCTATCGTTACCAGTGATTGGGGGCATCTCAACCAACTCGATGAGCTTTACGTCAAGATTTAATGAAGTCTTTTCGTCAACTCGCTGAATGTCCTCTTTAATGGCTGTCTCTTCGGAACTTTCGGCGCAGGAGCCAAGTAACAGGGTAGCAAACACAGGAAACCAAAACATTCTCATACTCAAAACTGTTAGTACAACAAATACAACAACGCTGTTGACACACCTTACTGTTAAGTGGCCGGATGACCAAGTCCGGCAGACTTAAAAGATTGAACCAAAATGAAATCAACAATTTTTTTATTTGAAACTCTGCCACCTCCAGACGAATTAAAAGAAATCCCAGGAAATCATTGGAAAAATAATATTAAAGCACCTTCACCAATTGGGAATACCGCCCCAATGTCTTCAATTGTATCCACCCGACCAAGTGGGGCACATTATTTTTTGATGGGCAGCAAATCTTCAATATTATTGACGGTGCGGTTGGGCAGTTGCTCCAGCACGTAGGTGATCCACTGTGCCGGGTTGATGTCATTTCGGCCTGTGGTCGGTGTTGTCACCGATGACCAAAGGAGACCAATACATTTATGCTAAGACAAATGATCAAGTAAACAAGTGAGAGCTATCCCGTATCGATACTATGAACTGAATAAAGATGGTAAGTATTTATCCAGGCAAGAGAGCATTTGTAAGTTCGAGGTATAACGGAGAGATATCGGGTGTTCGGTGACAACACCGACCACAGGCAAAGAATGCTTTCATTGACTATATGAAGTCACAGGGAAAACTCGGCGGACAGAACAAGGTGCCGAGGCTGGCGAATGACAGGAAGATTGCAGATGAGTTGGTGAGGTATAGTGAAAGATAGTATCAGACTGGTAGCCGGTTTCAGAAGGTAAACTACACCGATCTGTTACGTCGACGATCTTCTCCGAAACACAAACACCGTTACTCCAAAGACAACCAGGGAAACCGCCACGGCCCATAAGTTTAGCCTTCTGCATTCGGCATACATCGTATAATCTTTGAAAATGAATTTTGTTACAAGCGGATGCCAGTACAGTTTGTTTCCAGCCGCAGAGTCTGCATTCGAATGAGTCACGGCAAGGGGCATTTCGATTATGTTCACATATTTTCCATCGCGTGCGAAGCCCATGAAATCCAGCCTGGTATTGAATTCCTTCGAAAGCTCTCTGAAGTCTTTCGATGACTGGGGTTTCGGCAGCGGAATTTTAAGACTGTCGGCAATTTTAGCCGCAAAATCATGCTCCCCCTTCATTTTATCTATGTGGTCATAGATGAACTCCTGGTTTTTGTAAAGGGTGTCAAGCCACCTTTTTTCCAGCGAACTTCTTTTGATCACGTCTTCCAAAATCTTGTACTGCTCCTTGAATATCCCCATGTTCGCAAAGTGATCCGAGATTTTTTCGTTGAGCATTTGGAGATACAGACTGTCGGCTTTTGAAATGCCCTTGCCTTCAGCAGGAAGCCGGTCAATGAAGGTATTATCCTCTTTATTAAAATAGTCTTCAGGTGAAACCATTGTAAATCGATTGATTGGTCGAATGGTCTCAGTATAACAGAGGTAGGTATAAAACCATCGGAACTTCTGTTCAAATTTGGCGTGAACATGGAACAGGCTGTCGGCAGCGACATCGAGTTCACCATTGATGGCATCAGCAGACGCAAAGCTTTTTTGAAACTGAATCCTGAATTCCGGTTTGGCGTTCTCCTTTGAGTTGTTGGAAGGAAGTCTCTGAATGTCCACGTTCCATCCCTTCTTTTGATTAATTCCAAAAATGTTATTTTCTACTTTGGATGAGTCAGTCTTTTCAAAGATGATGGTTTTGTCAAGGGATCCATCTTCATGAACTTTCGTTTCAAACCTCATAGGGTTGTCACATGCGGTCAGCGTATACGCGACAATGACAGAAAGCAGGATAATTTTGTTTTTCATATTTGGTTAGAATAAATGTGAGTCAGTTCAGTTTATTTTTCAGACATGACAAATAATCGGTGGTGCGCCTGAAGGGTGAAGCACATGCTGAGGATGAAATTTGCTTCCCCTTTCGTTGTAAAAAGTACTGCCGGAATGCGGTTGAGTTCAGCTTAATGTAAGCGTGGTTATTTTGAACCTGATTTTCCGGTTGCCATGACGCACTGAAAAACTGCACGCTAAAGACGACAATAAGGGATAAGGAGGTGGTGGCGAAAGCATATTTGATGAAATTGCCCCGGACGAATTCCGAAAAAGTCTCAAGGATTGTCCCCTGATGTTTTTCCTGGGCAACCTTTTCCATGACTTGGTTCGTCAGCCGGGCTGCATTTCGAATTCCAGCTTTTCCAGTCGCAATGCTCTCAACGGACCGTTGGACAGCCTGTGCTTCAAGAAAAAGTCTTTGACACCCTTCGCATGATTGCAGGTGCTGTTGGAGCAAATTGGTTTCTGCTGCTGAGAGTTCAGTGTACAGAATAATGTCCTTTTCAAAATCTTTGCAACTCATATTTTTCAGTTTGACTTTTTCATTTATTTATGTTGACCTACGACTTATAAAATGCTGCAAGCCCTTGCTTGATCTTAAGTCTTGCATAGTACAAGTTGCTTTTCATGTTTCCAGGAGACATGCTAAGTGCCTGACAGACTTCTTCTGTCGACATCATTTCCAAATCACGCAGCACGAAAACTGCCCGCTGTTGTTGCGTCAATTGTTCAGCGAGTTGTGCCACAATTGTTTTCAACTCTGCCACTTCCAGTTGATGTCCGGGATGGTGGTGGTCAGCAACCATCAATGTCTCATCCGCTTTGGTCTTGCCGGACTCATGCTTCTTCCTCCCGGATCTCAGATGATCAAGACAAAGGTTGGTGACAATTTTCGCAAGCCAGGCCTTGAACGGAAATGTGGGATCATACTTACGCAGGTTTTTCCAAATCTTTATAAATGCTTCCTGTGTGATGTCTTCGGCTTCGTCTTCATCGTTTGTGTACCGGTGCGCAAGGGAATAAGCAAAAGCCTGGTGAAATTCCACCAAAGCGCGAAAGGCCTGATGGTCATCTTTAACGGCACTTTTTATCAGGCCTAGTTCTGCCTCTTTTTGCATCCGGGAATTTAACACTAATACGAGTGAGTTGCTGCTTGGTCAAATGAGTACCCGCTTTATGTTGAAGCAATCCAATTTTAAATTTTACATTTAAAATTTAGCGATTTACATTTTGAAAAACTTGCTAAAATAAAAATATAAGATTTTCAATGTAAAATGTTAAAGGACGCTCGCGCTGAAATCTATCATGAAATATGATCCTAATATTTTGTGATGATTGAAGATTATTAAAACCTTTGAGCAAGATTTCGGACGTTGTTCCAAACATAGAAAAGGAGAGAAAATATGATTTGGAACGAAGGCTTTTGAGGTTTGCGGTGGAGATAACAAAAGTCGTTGAAGGCCTCCCGGATCCTAAAGTATGTAATCATTTGGGGGGACAACTGCTGCGGTCGGGAACCTCACCGGCTCTAAATTATGCTGAAGCACAGGCAGCAGAATCAAGGAAAGACTTCATCCACAAACTTAGAATTACTCTTAAGGAACTTCGAGAGACATCCGTCTGTATGGAGATACTAAAATAACGTGACCTATTGCCAGAAAGTATCCTCAATGGTGAAAACCGTCAACTGATCGCTATTTTTACCAAAAGTATTATTACTGCCAAGGAAACACAATAAATTCTCCAGTCTCACTACTCTGATGCGGACCTTTTAAATTTTACATTTAGTATTTTGCATTTTAGATTCTAAGATATCTCTATTTGAAAAAACACATCGCCATTCTCGGCTCCACCGGCTCCATTGGCCGCCAAACATTGGAGGTCATACAATCTCACCCTGATACTTTTGAAGTGGAGGTGCTGACCGCTCAAAACAATGCTGGCCTGCTGATTGAGCAAGCGAAGAAGTTCAAACCCAATGCGGTGGTGATTGTGAACGAAGATCACTATGAAGCGGTGAAGGAAGCACTTAAGGGCGATGATATAAAAGTATATGCAGGGGAGAACTCACTTTCGTCGGTCGTACAGATGGACGCGGTAGAGATGGTTGTTGCTGCCCTGGTAGGCTATTCTGGATTGAAGCCAACGATCAAAGCCATAGAAGCCGGTAAGACTATTGCATTGGCAAACAAGGAAACGCTCGTGGTGGCGGGTGATCTGATCACAAGGATCGCCAAAGAAAAAGGAGTCAATATTCTGCCTGTGGATTCAGAGCATTCAGCCATCTTCCAATGCCTGATTGGGGAATTTCAGAACCGCATTGAAAAAATTATCCTCACTGCATCGGGTGGTCCCTTTCGGGGAAAGAAGAAGCACGAGTTGATGAAGGTGACAAAGGATCAGGCACTCAAGCATCCGAACTGGACGATGGGCGCCAAAGTCACCATCGATTCGGCTACACTCATGAACAAAGGGCTCGAGGTAATTGAAGCCAAATGGCTTTTTGCACTTAAACCTGAGCAGGTAGAGGTGGTCATTCATCCTCAGTCGATCATTCATTCCTTTGTACAATTTGAAGACAGCTCCATCAAAGCGCAGTTGGGTCTGCCGGATATGCGATTGCCCATCCAGTTTGCCCTGTCATATCCGCATCGCTTGAAAAGTGAATTTCCAAGGTTTGATTTTGGAAAATATCCTGCCCTCACCTTTGAGAAGCCTGATATAGAAACTTTTCGTAATCTTGCGCTCGCATTTAAAGCCCTGGAGCGAGGAGGAAACATTCCTTGTGTGCTGAACGCGGCAAATGAGGTTGTGGTGGCAGAATTTCTGAAAGACCGCATCGGATTCTTAGAAATGTCTGATGTGGTGGAACAATGTTTGATGAAATTGGATTATATACATGAACCTCGCCTGGAGGATTACGTTGAGACAGATAAATTAACAAGAATCCGGGCAAACGAGCTTATAAACTGAACTTTCAACTTTAAAATCAACTAATAGCGACCATGGAGGGAATGATCATGACGGCCCAGCTCCTGCTGAGCCTTTCCATTTTAATTGTAGTTCACGAGGGCGGTCACTTCCTGGCTGCCCGCAGATTCGGTATCAAAGTAGAGAAGTTCTACCTCTTCTTTGACTTTCTATTTCCCATGGCCAATGTCATGAACTTCTCTTTGTTTAAGATAAAGAAAGGCGATACAGAATACGGTGTAGGGTGGTTCCCACTTGGAGGTTATGTTAAAATCGCCGGGATGGTAGATGAAAGCATGGATAAGGAGGCGATGAAAGCACCCGCGCAGCCCTGGGAGTTTCGATCTAAGAAACCGTGGCAGCGTTTGATTGTGATGTTGGGTGGGATTATCGTGAATGTGATTGTAGGGGTATTGATTTTTGTGGGCCTTACCTTTTTCCTTGGCGACACCTACATCCCTAAGAATTATGTGAATGAGCATGGAGGGATTCAGGCCATGGAACTTGCAGAACAGCTTGGCTTAAAGACAGGCGATCGGCTCGTGAATATCAATGGGAATGATTTTGTCGATTTTAATGATGTCTTGAAACCGGAAGTACTGCTGTCACAGGGTTCCTACTACACCATACTTCGTGATGGTCAGGAAATGAAGATTGAAATACCGGAAAATTTCATTGAAAACTTTAATAGAAGAAGTGCTGCCAGCACTTTCATGGTGCCACGAATTCCCGCGGTAGTAGGATATGTCTCCGAAGACTCGGACCTGACTTCTGTGGAAATCAAAATGAACGGAAATGGTAAAAGCGATACCCTCAAGTCCGTGACAAAAGTAGTAAGCATTGCAAAGAAAATTGGCTTGCAGTTGGGAGACCGGTTTATTGAACTGGAGGGAAAACCCGTCACCTATCAGGATGAATTGACAAAAATAGTCAGGGGCAACTCGCTGGATTCCATTTCATTCAAAGTCAAAAGGGGGGAGGAGTTGCTTTCTTTTCACGAAGATTTTAAAGGCAGGTCGATGATTGGATTTGCTCCAAAGAACCTCGATAAAAATGATTTAGCCTATGTGAACTATGGCGTAGGTCAGTCTATTGCGTTGGGAACTGAAAGAGCCTTCGGAGTGATCTTCGTACAATTGAAAGCATTCAAGAAAATATTTACCGGTCAAATCTCATTTACTAAGTCCCTCTCTGGTCCGATAGGAATGGCGCAAGCCTTCGGGGCTGAATGGGATTGGGAACGCTTCTGGCGTATGACAGGCCTATTATCAATGGTGCTCGCCTTCATGAACCTGTTGCCCATTCCTGGATTGGATGGCGGTTACGTGATGTTCCTCTTGTACGAAATTGTTAGTGGCCGTGAACCGAACGAAAGAGTTTTCGAAACAGCCCTTAAGATCGGCATGGCCATTTTGCTGGTGCTGATGGTTTTTGTTTTCTACAATGACATTGCGAAAGTGATTACAGGGAGTTTTTAACTCACCCCTGGACTGAACTCCATTCAAGTTGTGTTAAAAACAATAACCCCAGACTTAACTCTGGGGTTATTTGCTTTTTTGAGGGTTTGACATTAGCGCAAAGTCTTACAACCCTTTTCTGAAATCCAGCGGCGGCTTCCGATCGCCAATCATAGACTTATATTGAAAACCGGGACCCACTCTTTGCGCCAGTTCTTCCTTTGCTTTCCCAAGGATTGAAGGATTATTGAACAAATCAATACCCGTCATTGAAATAACTTTCGCGGCATTGATCATCCCTTTGAAGCCGATACCCATGCCTCCTGTTGAGACAGCCTGCCACGAATGCGCTGGCGTTCCGGGCACCATGGTGGCAATCCCCAGCCCCGCTGTTGGTACTACCCACGTGATGTCGCCCACATCAGTCGACGCAGGAAAAAACCCACCAGTCTTAAAGGGCTGAACAACCTGGGCCTCTTCAAGGGACGGCACTTTGGTTGTAAGCGTGCTTTGTAATTGTTTGGCAAATTCAATTTCCGCAGAACTATAATAAACGCCACCAACCGCTTTCAGATTATTGTACATCAATCGTGCAAGAACTTCATTGGGCATCAGGTTGTATGAACCGGAAATGACTTCGTATTTCATGGATGTCTCTGTCCCCGTGGCAGCGCCTTCAGCACACTTTCTGATGCGCTCCCAGAGTTGGTCTACGACCCGTGCATCAGGATGGCGTACCATATATTCAACCTCTGCGAAATCGGGTACCACATTGGCAGCAAGGCCTCCTTTGGATATAACATAATGAATGCGTGATTCCTGAGGGATATGTTCGCGCATCATATTAACCATGTAGTTCATTGATTCTACTCCATCGAGTGCGGAGCGACCGGCCTCCGGCATTGCAGCAGCGTGCGCAGACCTGCCATAAAAACGAAACAATGTCTGCTTGATTGCAAGACAAGACTCCGGACTGGCATTGTTGGCAGACGATGGATGCCAGTGAAGTACAGCATCTACACCGTTAAACAAACCATCGCGTACCATATACACTTTTGCGCCACCACCTTCTTCAGCAGGAGTACCGAATAACCTGATGGTACCTGATTTCTTATTTTTTGATAGCCACTCCTTTAATGTTATCGCAGCTGCCGAAGAAGCAGTACCAAATAAATTATGTCCACAAGCGTGGCCGGCCTTCCCTTCCATGAGAGGTTTTTTTTCAGGCAGACTGTCTTGTGAAAGGCCGGGTAGCGCATCAAATTCAGCAAGGATCCCGATCACCGGACTGCCTGAACCATACGTGGCAACGAATGCTGTTGGCATACCAGAAACACCCGCCTCTACTG
>JAYVQY010000149.1:0-17143 GCA_043776715.1 Cyclobacteriaceae bacterium
GTGAGCTTCACCTTTTTATCGGGCCCAATGACGAAGACCGACCGCACCGTGAATTTATCACTTACCTGAGGATGTACCATGTCATACAAATTCGCGACCTCAAACTTCGGATCCGCGATGATCGGAAAGTTTACTTTCGTGTGTTGAGTTTCATTGATGTCACCGATCCACTTCTCGTGTGAATCCAAAGGATCAACACTCAGCGCCATGACTTTCACGTTTCTCTTGTCAAACTCTGCACGGAGCTTTGCTACTGCCCCTAACTCTGTCGTACAAACAGGAGTAAAGTCAGCAGGGTGAGAAAAAAGTACCCCCCATCCATCTCCCAGCCATTTATGAAATTGAATTGTGCCTTCTGTGGTTTGTGCCTGAAAATCAGGTGCGATGTCTCCTAATCGAACTGCCATAATTGGTTGTTTTTTGGGATGGCGTCAAAGATAGCCCTAAAGTCTATCAAATTAGTAGATTTATAAAATTTTCATTTACCCAGCTCCCTCTGCCTGTTCACAATTTGGGCGAGGGTACTTTTGGAAAGTAGCTTCAGAGTTTCATCACGGACCCCTGTGAAAGCGTCCCGGATTCCACAGGTTACCTCATCATGGCATCCCTCACAAGGCTCATAATAATTAAGGGAAACGCAGGGCAACATTGCGATCGCTCCATCCATCAGCCGGATAATCTCCACGAGGTTAACATCTTCTGGCCGTTTGTACAGATAATAGCCTCCACCCTTGCCCTTTTTGCTATGCAGAATTTTGGCATTGCGCATTTCAAGCAGGATAGCCTCTAAAAACTTCTTTGGAATACGCTGTTGTTCTGCTATATCCTGTATATGGACAGGGCCTTGCTGATAGCGCTCAGCCAGGTAAATGAGCGCATGAATGGCATACTTGCACTTTTTTGATATCATAACTTCGCTTCAAGTTATACTTTTTGCAATTAATTATACTTTTACGCGGTTGGATTGGGGATTGGAGGACGAAGCAGGCGTTACTAGGTAGTCTTAAGTTGAGAATACTATGGCACATCCAGAATTGGAAGTAGGCATTAGGCATTAGGCATTGCGAAAACGATCGGGACTCTAAACTTTGCCTACTGTCCCGATGGCTATCGGGATGCATACTGCCTACTAAGAGATTATAAATCAAAATAGAATATTGACAGTGCATTGAAATCGAAGGTACTTTTTAAGCCGAGGTAGCTCAGCGGTAGAGCAGCTGATTCGTAATCAGCAGGTCGTGAGTTCAAATCTCATTCTCGGCTCACTTGATAATTAGGCAGTTATGCTTAAATAGTGTGATTGCATTTTTTATTGGTTATAAATAAACAAATTGGGCTAGAAGGCTCATGTCATTCACCCGCATTTCCAAATCCACCTTCAACAAAACTAAGTACGTTTGTTTGTCGATCGCTTTAAGTCTTCCGAAAAAAAAATGTTGGAAATTAGATCAGAACTGACCTAGTTTGATTCCCAATTCAGAACGAGAATAGCCTAGTGAATCGCTCATCCAAAATGGCAAGTTCTTTCTTAGTGCTTTCAGTGAATCTTCCGTCTTTCATCTTTGGGGTGACGTCCCGGGGAGTATTGTTAGAATATACCCCTGCAAAGATTGACATGGCAACATTACTATTGAAGCCCATGCGCGCGGAAATACCTCGCAATGTGATGGTATATCCCATTGAATCATTTTCTGCTATTATTCGACCACTGTAGAGGTTGCCTCCATTCTTGAGTATAAAGTCCACAAGATCGCCGTATGTCTTCCCACGATCGTGGGTAATATTTTTTACTTGAAATAGCTCAGGCAATCTGTTTTCAATTCGTTCCCCGAAGTCAAAATGCTTTTGCCAAAAAAATGATTTGCCATCATGAATAAATCCCAAAAAATTTTCTTGGGCTGACCTATAAAGGTTGACCTGTCCCCCGTCGAGACGACGGTAATTAAAACCGTCAGTCAGTATTTTCTTGACAAGCAGAGTATCGCGCTCGCTCAGATAATTCAGGAATGTTATGGTCACTATTTGATTCAAGGGGAAGGTAACTCCATTGCTTGCAACTAATTCCCCATAGGCGCTTCTCTTTACTTTGAAAGTTATTGATGTGCTATCACTTTTTTTTATGAAAACCACCTGGGCTTGGACAGTGACTTTTAGCCCAACGAAAATAGTTATAGCCAAAGCAATTAGAATTAGGTTTTTCATCCTTGTGCAGTTACTTAAACATCAATTTCCACATATTTTGGCATACGTCTTTTTTTTCGAAAGGTGGGTTTATTGCTGCGGCGGCGGCTTCTTGGGAGGCCCCGGCTGCTGTTACACATGCAATGATGCAAATAACCCACGCAAATAGTTTCATAGTTGATTTTGGTTAGGTGTGTTGAAGGTAAATAAAAACGCCATGTTTTGTTTCAAGCCAACAACAAAAGACCGGAATAAATACCTGGAAAGAATTAAGGAATTAGAAAAGTTAATCCAAGAGTTAATCAATAAAAAGTGAGAATCCACCCACACGGCATATTTGCTCAGCTGTGCTTGCTGTTTACTTCAATACTACTAGGTTAAATCCTTTCTTTTACTCAACCAAGTTTTCATTGACTAAGAGCACAAATTTTATTTAAATCGGGCTTTAAATATGTACTACCCAAAGATAAGGGGCACCCCACACGCCTGATTGGGTGTTTATCTGGTTTCATTTCTTGTGGATTAGAAGGGTGCCGGGGTGTTCATGTTCATTCATCCCATAGGGTTTGGCTGAACATGAACACCTGAACTGTCTTTCAAGTAGCCATTAACAGTCCCAAGGCCAATATGCAACTGTTGTGAAATTTCCCGCTGGCTTTTCCCGGATGCAGATAATTTCTTAACCTGCTCTTTCAACTGTTCACGGTGTTCAGGTGAACGTTCAGATGAACGCTTCTGCAATTCCTCAAAGGGTTTGCGGTTTCCGGTGTTGTGGAAGATCATCTGTTCATCAAATCGGAGTTCATAGGATTCATTCTTGTATTCTTGCGACAAGTAGTTACCCTTCACGATACAGGCGTGCCTGATGGCTGGGTCGTCCTGATCTTGGCGCAGCTCTATGACCAGCCTCATCTTCGCTTCGATGCCTTGAGAGCCTAACAGATTGCTTTTATTGGGTTCAAAGTCACCTGTTCTCTTTCCGGTATGGTGGAGGAAGATCACAAGGCATTGGTGACGGTCTGCAAGTTCCTTGTATGGGTTCAGAAAGGCTCTTACCTGGGTGGATTCATTAATAGTTCCCTTGCCGCCAAAAAGGTCTGTAAAGCAATCGATGATAACCACGTCAACGGGCTTTTCCTTCAACAATCTTTCAAGATTTTCCATTAGGTCTTCGGATTCAAAAACGTATTGCAAGCCTTCGATCTGTTCAGCAGTGTATTTCTTTTGCTTGTTTTGCAAGTTGAGCAGATAGCTCACTGCCTGGCTGTCGTCTTCCGTACTCACATAGATTGCGCGGTGATGTTCAGGTGTGACTTGGAAACCTATGAACCGCTCTTCACCCGCTACCACATGAAGGCATAGCTGACGAAGTAGTGCAGATTTGCCAGTATCGGACGAACCCGCTAAGCATACCAAACCCACCTTTGGAAATATAGGATCAATGAGCTTTGGTAAAGATTCCATTTTCCTATTCAGAAGAACTGATGCACTGATAGGCACAACCTTTTTCTTTGATTCAAATCGCTTGCCGTTTCTTGCTGTGGCAATCTGCTCCCTCATCGTTTCAGCTGTCATAAGGCGTGGGACTTCATCGCCCTGTTTTGAAAGTTCAAGTGTTGATTCGTACGGTTAAGTATCTCGTAGTTGCTGGATAATCCGAGAGAGATTTGAAATAACCATTCATCATAGATCCTGATTTCGTCCAACGTAAAAAACACTACATCTTTGGAGCCAGCCCTATTTAATTTATCTGCAAATTGAATTCTGATTTCATGCAGTGGTGAAATGTTTTCAAGGAAGGCAACCTTCGCACGCTCGGTCTGATATTCAAAAAATTCTTTGCTATCTTTGTCCATATTAAAAGAGTTTAAAAAATGAGGGCCCCGGCAAGGGCCTTTATAATTATGCGGCGGTCATTAGGGATTCAATCTCAGCTACTTTCAAGAACACATTTTTACCAAACTGATAAAATCTAACCTTTCCGAGATTGCGGAGTTTATACATTTTGCTAAGTGAAATACTGTTATCAGTACACCATTGACGTACTGGAACAAAATCACTCTTTGTTGGAGAAATGTTTTTTGATAACGCCGTTTCGACAATCGATTCGATCGCTTCAACTTGTGCTTGTGTGAAGTATTGATTCATAAAGCAAATAGGTTTACCCGTTAATGATGAGTAAACATACCTTCGCTCGGCAACATATTGGAATCAATAAGTTAATGTGAAGGGAAAAGCCTTAGGAATTTCCTTTCGATCTAATTGAATATTTTAGGGTACCGGAAAAGCTTTAGGAATTTCCTTTCGTACTGAGATAACTTTTAATGCTCTTCCATGTTGGAAATGGGGATTGTGAGCCCCAGAGTTTAAGCCAGGTATCTCTGGGCTTTTCTCCATCGAAGAAGTCCTTCTTGCTTAGGGATTTGAATGTCGATTGATCCTTTTTCGTATTTACTAGCATTTCAAGAAAGGCGGCCTTCTTCCCGGTATTTCCAGCTCTCCCCTTGTCGGATGCCAACCTCTTCCCAACCTGTAAACCTGTGTCATAGCCAAAATTGAAAACGGCTATAAAATCCGATTCTGAAATATGCGAAAAGTGGTTTTGCCTGAGTGCAATAGGTTCGTAGGTTAAAAATGCTTTTGATTTAACTTTCTTCTTACTCATATCAATTTCCCGAAGGCCTCCTTTTTGCGCTCTGTTTGGATGGATGCTATGTAGTTTCTTGTTGTAGCCTCTGAGGTATGGCCTAGCATATCACCTATGTCTGAGGTTGGAGTCCCTTCATTGTGGAGGACTGAGGCGAAGGAATGCCTAGCACTGTAAAACGTAAACGGACTGATCCCTAAATCCCCGGCAATTGTTTTAAGGTCTGCGTTGATCTTCTTTAATAGGTTCATCTTACGCCAGCGAATTGTTTGGGATGGGAGTTTCTTTTCAAGGAACGGGAATAAATAGCCCTGATCTGATACCTGAGAGAAGTCGGCTAAAACATCCGCTCCTATTTCTGTCAATGGGATTTCTATTTCAGATTTAGTTTTGGCCCTAACAAATCTAAGGTTCCCTTCTTTCAGACTTTTGTCCGTCAATCTGATTATATCCTCAAGATTGATTCCCGCTGAGAAGTAAGAGAATAAAAAAAGGCTTAGTGACTGCCACTGAGACGAAAATTTTTGCTTTTTCGAAAGCTTTCTCCAATGGTCAACAAGTTCCTTTATGCGCTCTTTTGTAAGGGCTTTTTTGCTTCTGCTTTTGTTTTTGGGGATGCCTTTAAATCCTTCAAATGCATAGGCACCTTTGGGGATTAGTTTCTTTTCGATTGCCGCATTTATAACCGCCCGTAATGTCCTAAGGTGAATACCTACCGATGCCGGAGATAATCTTCCATGAAGGTTGCGGGTATAATCATTCAGAAATTTGAGGTCTATCTGATTAATTTTTAACCCCTTTTTGTAGGCCTCTAGAGAGGACTTGCAGTCTTTGTAGGTTAGAGCAGTACTATACCGCTCATTCTTTTCCATATCAACCACAAGGAAGTCTATAAACTCCCCAACCATACCTAACTTTCTAAAGCTTCGGGCGGGGCCGTATTCCTGTTCAAACAGGTGGAAGGTAAAATCCTTTCCTTTGGCTGTAATGCTTTTAATGGCCTCCTCTGCCTTTTCAAATTGCGCTTTTATCTTGTTGTTATCCTTTGGGCTCCCACGATTGATCCGTGGCACGTTTACCCCGTCATCGTTAAAGGCCTCTTCCCCGCAATACACACCCAGGGAGTAATACTTTGACTCCCGGTCGAAAGTGACCCTAATCTTAACAGGATAAGTCCCGGAGGCCGTTGGAGTGCTTTTGTAGAGCACCACCTTGCAGGATGGTGATAGTACTTTCATTGTTTATAAACATTTTTATAAACAAAGGTAGAAAATAATGGAAAATAATACTATCAATATAGGTCATAAAGGTCGTTTTACATGGTAAAAAATGATATTGGAGTCAGCGTGAACTGATTCGTAATCAGCAGGTCAGGGGTTCAAATCCCCTTCTCGGCTCAATAGACAAAACTCCATGCGAAGATTTGTCAGGCCTGCCCGACGGAGTCACGCCTCGTGACGTAGGCGGGAGTTCAAATCTCATTCTCGGCTCAATAGACAAAAGCCAGGACAACAGACGGTCAGGCCTGCCCGCTGTAGCACAGCGAAGGCGGGGGTTCAACCTTCTCGGCTCATACACAAAATTCATTTTCGAAAATAGTCGTGCATGCCCAACGAAGTCACGCCTCGTGACGTAGGCGGGAGTTCATCAGGATGATTTATCGGGACTCATTCTCGGCTCAATAGACAAAACTCAATGCGAAGATTGTCAGGCCCGCCCGCCGTACTCCACACTGAAGCTACACAAACGCGCATCTGCTTCGCGCTCATCAGAGGCCGCTAAGAGCCAAGAGTGGCAGCCAATTGTTAAATGGTTGAAGACTTTCGAATGAAACAATAAGTAGGATTAGCTTGGTATCTCTGAAAACAGGGGATACAGATTTTCTTATTTTATTACATCAGTATTGAAGTCTGATAGTGTACTGAAATAATTCTGCTCTCAAATGTGAAATTGGTTCTCAAAGAAGACGATGTAAGGTTTTCCTTACAGAGTGTTGTAGGGTTTTCCTGTTCATTTTCAAAAAGAGGCGGTTTCACTTCGATTTAGTAAAACACTTGACATTTCAATTCTCGCAACCATAACCAATTATCAATTATGAAACTTTTACAATTGTCCAAAGCTAAAGCTCCACTGCTTTTAGTATTGATACTGTGCATGTGCCAACAGGAAAATGTGCAGGTGCAAAACAAACCCACAATAAATAAGACTGATATTGCCTCAATCGGCACAAATCATAATAAGGGATTGGACTACATTTATAACTATTTGAAATCAAATGGTGGCTCAAAAATGAGCACAGCCCAGCTTCTCAGAGCAAACAAGGCTGCCTCCTTTGAATTTTTAGATAAAACATATTCTAACCTTAACCACACTGACAGAAAGAAAATCAAAGATCAAGTCGAAGCGAACTTCAGCTACCTATTCAACAGCGACATGGTCGGTCGTGTCAATTCGGAAACCATTCAAGGTTCACTGGCTGAAATTGCTCCTTACACCACAGCAAACCAAAGGCAATACATTAATAACATCTTTCAATCATTAGAAACTTTGGAATCTAATATGGTTGCATTGCAATTCAGTTTTAATGCAATCGAGGCACAGGCATATAACCTTCCTGCCGAGGAAGGTGCAATGGTACTTTCCGCTGTTTCAGTTGCAAGGAATTCTGCTTATTATTGGCAGGACAATATGGATCTGTGGAATGAGGTATTAGATCCGACTGGCACCAACCATAAAACAATGGGCCAAATTTCTTGGGGAGGAGTAGCCAAGGGTGATGTTGCCGGGGCGGTAGTGATGGCTGTCTCAAACGCATGGTTTTCATTGGGAGGTCCGTTAGGATGGGGTTATTGGGTTACCTCAGTTGGCCTTGCAGCACTGGTAACTTCTGGAGCCGTGGCTTTAATCTATCTTAAATCGGCAAGTACGACCGTAACCGCGGGAATTATGATAAATCAAACATTGCGCATTTAACCAATAGCTCAAATACAACTATGAAGACGAAATACAAGATAACCATGCTCGCCATCCAAATTCCTACTCTTGCGATTTTTGGATGCTTCTATGGTTACTATACCATCCATCATCCAGAAGAAGAAACACAAGCAGCAATAATTATATTTACTGTTGCCCTTGTTATATTATCCCCAGTCTCATATTTAATTGCAAAAAGAGCGAAAAAAGATTCGATGCATGCAAAATAGGTTTGCGGAAACCCTTCTATAATGAAGTTTCCTTTATCATATTTGTTGCAGCTAGAAAATTAATTCTTAAAAAAGCTAGAAAAGACCTGCCATCACAATCCAGTTAGTGCCTTGCAATTGCCGCCAAATGCCCGCTAGATCGTTAAAGCTCTGATGGCCGAAAGGGAATCGCTGCGAACGTAAAGGAATCCTGACAGCAAAAGTGCGTAGCACGACTGTCAGTGAGTGGAGCGAAGCGTAACGTACTCCTGAACAACGCAGGTTCGCAAAATTAACAGGCAGCGATTGGATGTTATTCCTATGGACTCATTCTCGGCTCATATACAAGACCCTTCCAAATATTTTGGCCGGTCCTCAAAGTGCCGAAGGGGGGACTCCCCGCTGCGACAGCGGGGTAAACTTCTCGCCCCATTTCCCATAAAAAGAAAAACCCAACTGAAATACAGTTGAGTTCTCCGTACCGAAGGGGGGACTCCCCGATGAAGCATCGGGGTAAACTTCTCGTCCAATTCCCAATAAAGCAAAACCCAGTTAAATTTATAACTGGGTTCTCTCCGTGCCGAAGGGGGGACCTGCCTACCGGCAGGCAGGCTCGAACCCCCATACCTTACGGCACACGCCCCTGAAACGTGCGTGTCTACCAATCCTGCCGGCAGGCAGGTTCACCATCCTTTCTCTTAAATGATAGTCTTATGCTAAAGTCCTGAGGTATTCTTTACCGATTCCGGATTTGAGAAACTTTTCTCTATTCCTTGCTTCAATTCTCGTCGGAAAGGACTCAAGAAGTATTTTTTCGAATGGACCGTATGATCTTGTAGTTCGATTTTGACCCGAGTTGTGCTCTCGAAATCTCCTTTCAAAATCATTTGTAAGCCCTACATAAATATAGTTTTTCAATTTATTCCTTATTGCATAGGTATAAAACATTCCGCTAAGAAAGAGAGAATCGACACCGCATAATCATTATTGACTTTAGGAAAACCTGACAAGAAAAGACCCAGCCAATTATCTTAGCCAGGTCTTCAAAGTGCCGAAGGGGGGACTCGAATCGTATCGGTCGTCCAGTATATCGGAATTTGATACTAACGGTGCAGTTGTTCCGTACTTGGTTACTCTACTTTTTCCCATGTATTGCATACTTTACTGGCAGACTTTGCAGTTGCTCATTGATCATTCTCAAGGTGCCAAACCATTCGTTTAATCTGCTCTCATCACCGTCGAGAGCTACCATAACTGATAAAGATTTTCGAGGCGATTGACCTGGTTCATTTTGGTGTACGGTAGGGACGGGGTGCGGAGTTAAGGTCGCCCCCGTTTCCAACACCACTACACAAACCACCAAACGCGACAGTGCGACGGTCCGGACCGACGTGAGAAAGGACAGCAGCTATTTCAAGGAAACTGTAACGGAGCGGGTAGTGCCCGGCGGCACGGTAGGGATCAAGCTCTCAAGGGCACAATTAGATTCCCTGGTCGATGCACTTCAGGCCATGCCCGCTTCGGTAAGCAGGACCATTGTAAAGAATGATCCAAAGATTCACGCGATGTTATCCATCATGCTCGACTCCCTGGGCAAGATCCACTTCAACTGCACGGCCGCGGATGTGGCGTGCCAGGAAAGGCAGATCGTGCAAGGACGGGTACTCTCCGATTTGAAAACGGATAACACGCGAATCACAAAAGAGAATGAACTATTAAAGGCCGAAGTACGGGAGCTGAAGAAAGGATTCTTTGCGCGATTGAAAGAGGGCTTCAACAGTTGGATCGTAAAAATTTTACTGGCATTCATCGCTATAGGAATCATGATGGTAATTCTCGACGTAGGCAAATCAAAAGTTAAACTACTCTGGGCACTATGGAAACCAAAAACACCATCGTAACCGAAGAACTTTACGTTGAATCACGCCTGACCATGTGGGACACCCTGCGTGGTAATTTCTTTTTTGCGCCCGTGGTCATTCTGGTAGTACTCATCCTGGTAGGTCTGTTCTTTGAACCTTCCGATATCGCGCAACGCATTTACGTTGGGTTATTCGTTGTGCTGATGGTCATATCGATCGCGTTTAGAATGTCGCTTAGCGCAAAGATTGCCAGGCTCCGGGTGGAGTATCAGGAATTCAAAGAGTGGAGAAAAAAATCATGACAGGCGAAGGCATCATACTGTACTACAATCGTCTCAACGGGAACCCTATCAGAGTTTCCCGGTTAAAGGCTTTCCATGCAAGTACCCAAGCGTGGCTAGACAGCACGGGCACCGGCGAGCATGTGAAGCATGTGAAGGGGATTTATGAACGGCTCACAAAGCTGATCAAGCGGGCCAATGGATATCACGTGATCGATCGGATTGAGTTGACGCCGATTAAGCTGAAGAAGAAAGTCACGCCGTTACCAAAGGCTGAGCCTGAAAAATCACTCAATGGTAATCGTATTGAAGTCGGAGAAATAACACCAGATCAGGCAAAAGCCATTAAACATCCTGCTGGCAAAATCTATATTAGTAAGGAGGGGTTGGCACACATTGAGAAGAGAAAAAGCCTCGTGAAAAAATTGACAGGGTTGGACATACTCGATTTCGTGAAAGTGATTTGTTTCAATTTTACCGAGATTAGAGAAGGTGACCATGGAGCGTTGCTGCTCATCCTAAGAACAAAGGGATCGAAAATCGCAGTGGTAAGAGTTTCGGAGAAGGATTATACCGTCTATTCTGCTTACCCGTCCAACCGCAGATATGTAGAAAAGAGAAAGTTATTATGGTCGCAGGCCAGCCTCTCTGTCGACGCCAAGTCTTCTCTTGGCTCTGCTGTTATACCAGGTGGGCCACACAAGGAAGAAACCCATCGGAAAAACGGTCGCAGCCACAATAGCTTTCAGAAGGCAAAGATAAAACTTTTGTCATGGCTGAACCAAAATGAAGTGATCGGGACAACGACCAGGAGAAAAAAGGCCGTGAAAAAGAAAAAAGCCACAATTCACAAAGGGGTCACAAAGGGGCCAAAGGCGCCAACTACACCGCCGCCAGCCAAGGGGCCAAAGGTGCCAAAGAAAGTGAAAGCGCTCTATGGCGTAATGACCGGTGCCGATATAGCAGGGCTCAGTTTCAGAAAACTTGAACTCACCGGCCGTTATAAACAGGATTTCCTTAAAATGTATAACGACACGCAGGTGATGATCTGGGGCGCACCAGGCAGCGGCAAAACTGTTTATACGCTCGAACTAGCTCAATACATGGCTGAGGTTCTGGGGCTCAAAGTCGCGTATATCGCCAGGGAGGAGATGGGCCGCTCAACATTCACTGAGAAGATTCAAAATTTTAAGATTGGCGATCCAAAACTTGTTTTCGCCAAGAACCTGGATTTGCTCAAAGATGCAGGCTATGAAATTGAGGACTTCGACGCAATTTTTCTAGATAGCGTCAATGCCATGGGATGGACATTGGAGTTTTACAAGAAGTTTGCTGAACAACATCCCAAGGCATTGAAAATACTGGTCGTACAAAGCACGAAGGACGGCGACTTCCGCGGTGGTAAAGATTGGGAACATGAAATGGATATCGCAGGGGAAGTAGTGAATCGGAAAATGATTCTGCGCAAGAACAGGCTCGATCCCGAATTTGCCCGTAAAGCGGATAAACTATGGATTGCTGAAGAAGTGAAAGAAAAAAAACGGGCGAAGGAAATACGTCGCATTGTAAACGGTAAAGAAAAAGAGCCCGAAGAACAAAAAGCTGCATGACCTACGACCTTGTTCCTCATATCGACCCTCAAGGAAGAACCATTTGGATGGAGCCAAACAACGTCTATGGCCAAAGGTTTCGGGTAGCCCGTGGCTTGGGTGATGCGGCGAGCTTCACGAATAGCGCAAACAGTGCTGCCAACTTACTGGATAATATTTCAAGCAAAATTGGAAGTGGTGGTGGTGGATCTCAGACCGATGCGGGCAAGATCGCCGGTGTATATGTTCAAATGGGTACTCTTACTGTCACCGTGGCGCCCCTCTTTGGTCCCGCCGCCCCGCTTGTTGCCGCCGCTGGTGCAGCAGTTGTAGCGGCGGCAAAGTTGGTGAACCTGATTGCGGGAACATCGATGGCAAAACAACAGAGGGAACAGGCCGGGCAATACGAAGAGGCAAACGCTCAAATTCGCCTTCAGATAGACAGTGTATCTTATCAGAACAACGCCACATCACAGGCGTTGAACGATCTTGGTATTGCGTTGAAACAAGTCGGCTTTGGTGGGTTAGGGAATCTTTGGGAAGATGTTTTTACGCCCAGTGCCGTAAAAGAGGCACAGAATCGCCTGGACAGCGCACAGCAGGAAAATGGCTTGCTGAAAAATGTATTGGATCAGCAGATATCGCAGCTTAAGAGCAAAATTGATCAGTTCGATAAGTTACTGAGCGCAATCACGATTGAAGGTCAAAACAAAAAACTTATCACCACGGTAGCGATCTGGTCACTGGCCACGATCACCGCCGCGGGCCTCGGATGGTTGGGATATAATTACTTCAAAAAAAAATCACGGAAATCATGACAAAAGGAGCCAAAGTATTAATCGGGTTGGGCGTGGCCGGCAGTGCCGCGGTCACCGCCTATCTTATTTTCAGTCAATCATCTTCGTCTCAGTCAATCCTTAGCCAGGCGGCAAGCAAAGCGGCCGCAGCAGTTAACACTTCGCAGACGAAAAGCCCATACGAAGGAAAATTTCTGAACGTGAAAGGATCCACTGATTATTGGATTGTGAAAGATGGCATGAAGCATCGCCTTCCTAGTGGCAGGGCCGAAGACTACATAGGCGCAGGCGTATTCAGTTATCAGGGTCCATGGGTAAGCCGTCAGCTCGTGGATAGCATTCCTGCAGGGGCGCCCTGGACGCGGATACCATCGCCAAGCGACCTTGCGGGACTTCGCGGCCTTGCCGGGACCAGCAGCAAACTTTTGAATTAAAAACCTTTTAAACTTCATATGCCATGCACGGATTTAGAAACGGAACAGCAGGACTAGGGAACTTCTTAGACACCCTCAACACTTTTGTCGATACCAAGCTCAATCCTTTTGTTGACAAAACAACGAAGCTCTACAACACGGGCGACGCACTCTATAATCAAGGGAGCGCAATCATTAATCAGGCAAAAAATACTGCGTCCGGGGCAAACACTCTTCCGAATGGAGGCGGTGGCAATCCCGGTGGTGGCACTACTCCGGGCCCCACGATTGCCGGAATGAGCACCGGTGTAAAAGTTGCGTTGGGTGTTTTGGGATTCGTGTTAGTTGGTGGCCTGATTTACGCTATCATACCGAAAGGCAAGTCATAGGCAGTTGTCCAATTCGCATTTGGCCATTATGACTTTCGCGGAATTCTCCGTGGTCTCCTGACAGTATAGGTTATAATTAAAGCCACTGGTCTGGTATTGTACAGTGACGTAATACGTTTTACCTGCTTCCATTTCGATAAAGATTGCCTCGTTTGCGGTTCCTGCTTTTGCTTTCTTTCCTGAATTCTGGATCGTGAACTTATGGTTACCAGGTTCCACCTCATGAATGGAATATTTGTTGTTGTTGAGGTTGCAGACAATCTTATCATCAATGAATGCCTTCATGCTGCCGAATATTCCGGAGTTGACCGTCACCCTTATGAAATAGACTTTCGGTTTCTGTGTTGCCGGCGAGACTAACGTTTGCGCGGATGAACAACCAAAAGCCAAAGCAATGAGGGGAATCAGGATGTATTTTTTCATTTCGTGGTTTACGTTTAGTTATTGATGTGGAAACCTATTCAAATCCCGCGCCAAAATCTATCCCTGAAAACAGGGATGCCTTTTTTTTGATTTCTGGCACGGATTTCTCTATGTTTGAACTGTCAACAATACAGTGTCGTGAATTTAATCGAAAAATTAAGAAAAAGCCGGATGGCGGTACCCGCAAGGGCCGCAAATAGCCTATCTGCCCTTCGGGGTGAGACTGTGTTGTTGACACATCCGGCCTATTCTTTCAAAACCAAACTGTTATGTCAACAACACAGAAACCCGAAAAGAGCCTCGATGAGTTAGAGGAAGAACGTCTTTTCACCCCCAAAAAGTACAAGTATGATGCCTACCACAGCGAGGTAGTTAAAAACCGCAAACGCATGGAAGCCGTAGGCGAAAAAGACTGGCACATGCACGATGTGGACGAGTTCAAAGACCCATACGCCGTGCAGCTTAGCTGCCTTTACAGTATGCTCAAACACATTATGTGGAAGCTGGCCACCTGTGAAAATGATCCGCGTGAAATGGCCTTCGTAGAAATGAGTTGGGACGCCGCCCAGGAGGAAGCCGAGCGCGAAGGATGGCGCCTCGCCCCCGATCCGAAAAAAGCCGAAACCGGTAAAGACGAAATGACGCCGAAGGAAGTCAACGAGCAATTGGAGTGGTTGATTAATCAAAAGAGTATGAAGCGGGCAAAAGAGATAAAGGAGCTGCGCGAGAAGGGCTTTGAGGAAAAAATCGATAAACCTTCACGAAAGGGTCGCGTTACAATTCACCAAACGGTAAGCCTCGATGAAACTGACTAATGCACTGATCGCGGCCGGTATCAATCCTCGTTTGTTGCACAAGGCATTGCACGAAGCTCTTAACTTGCAAATCAGCGAGGACGAAAGAATGGAGCGCTTTGGAGGTAAATTGTCTCGTGATGCTCGACGGCGCCAACACGAGATTTGGAAGCTCCAAGACGAAATCGATTTTGAAAATCACATTTCGGTGAGTAAAGACGGCAAACTTAATCTGGGGCTCAATTGAGCCCCTTTTCTTTTTATCTATGAAAAAACGACCCTCTACGATCGCTCAGGTTGAACGATCGCGGGCGCGGCAATATCAGAATGCCCCCTTCCATTTGCTTACCTCTTTGTAATTCGTATCCTCGCCCAGGTCGCGCAAATACTCGTCGGTTTGGGCAATGCTTTGGTGGCGGCATTGTCGCTGTACTACCTTAATATCTTTCGTGGCGCGCCACAAACTTATGGCACCGGAATGCTTATAGCTATAGATGGAAAAATTTTCATTCACGTCGAGCAATGAAGTCTTTTTCAAAATCTCCCGGTGTTTTCTCCAAAAGAACGTATTACCCACGGGCACAGGTCCCGGGATCCCGTGCTTAGTGAAAATATAATCCCCCGGGGGAAAGTTGAGTATTCCACTCTTTTGAATTTCCATCTGAAGCTTCTCGCTAAGCGGCACGTACTCGTCGCGTTTGTTCTTAGCGTCCTCACCCTGAAAATAAATTCTGCCCTGATCGATCTGAATATTCCGGACCCGGAGAGTGGCCACCTCTGTGTTGGGCCTCGCAAGGGTATAGTAAATAAACTGGATGAAGAGTTTCAATTGCTGGTACCTGGGCAAGTGTTTGGCCTCGAGGCCGGCAATGTACTGGTCAATCGCTTCATCGATTATTTTGATCTGCGCATCGTTGTAGGCGGCATGCTTCTTACTGATCACCCGCAGCGTCGGGATTTTGCGAAGTGGCGATCGCCGCCAGATCCCGTCGAACTCCTGTTCCATTTGGTTAAAGACAATGCCCAGGTTGGTGAAGAAATTGTTAATTGATTTATTCTGCAATGTTTTCACGTCACGAAGCCACTCGAATATGTCTTGGGCATCATCCCCGTCGAACTCACGGAGGTAAAAATCCGGTTGCTTCCGATATTCAAGGTATTCCTTAATGGCATTCTCTACCGTCTTGAACTTCCTGGTATAGTTGATCCGGTTGCCGTTCAATTCCTTCTGCACTCGCACATGCTCGATGGCTTCCACTAATGTAAATTTCTTGGGACCTTTTTTGATAACTCTCGGTTGATTGCCGGTGGTTTTCCCGGCACGAAGCTGACCGTTCAAAATGATCACAGCCTGTTCGAAGTGTCTCAGGCGGTCGTGCATCCCTTTCTTCCTGTTGAATCCGAAAGTTTGGCGGTGACGGATCAATGCGTTTTCTGTAACGTCCCAAATTTGGTAGTCAACGTACCAGCTTTTGGTTAAGTCGTAGTTGTAGTGCACGAGTTTGGCTTTGACGTATTTAGGTTTTTCTGGCACAGTTTCTTGGCAGAGTTTTGAAAAATCGTCGTAAAAGTGGTCATTCAAATCAGAATGACCACTTAATAAAGTGCCGAAGGGGGGACTCGAACCCCCATACCTTACGGCACACGCCCCTGAAACGTGCGTGTCTACCAATTTCACCACTTCGGCATTCTCCCCTCTCCTCCGAGGAGAGGGCCAGGGTGAGGTGAAAGTGCCCGCGACTGGACTCGAACCAGCACACCTTACGGAATACGCCCCTCAAACGTACGTGTCTACCAATTTCACCACGCGGGCAGACTTCTTTATAAGGGTTGCAAAAGTAACAAAGTGGTTGGAATATGACAATTGAGTTTTAGTCTTTGGAAAAAGACTTGAGAAGAAAGTCAGAAGGCTGCTGCCTTGTAGCACATGAATAGGATAAACCGGCGCCTCACACCACCTGCGTCCTCCCCGCTTGTTGCCTTTCCTTATGCACAGACATCACAAAATAAAAAAACAGGCTATAAAAAATGGCGATTGACAGGAGGCTAAAGTGTACCATAGTGGCTGGTTTTGTTTTGATAAAGGTGATGTCTGGGAATTGAATGTACCGTTCGTTCTCGCTACGGAGCCATCAGAAGTAATATTTTCGCTACTTCTTAATAATTTCTTAGTATTGACATCCCGGCTTGTATTTTGCCGGCTTTGATAACCAACCATCGGGGATATTATACCATGTCTTATCTTACCACAATCTTCAGCAGTGTATTTTTTCTCAGCACTTTATTCACCTTACATGCACAAAATCAACCATCACCTCCCACGGATTGGTTCTTGTTGGATCCAGAGGCGGACCACCTGCAAGGTGTGAGTGCGGAGAAGACTTATCAATCTCTTTTAAAAGATAAACCGTCGCGCACCGTGATTGTGGCCATCGTGGACTCAGGCGTGGACATCGATCATGAAGATTTGAAAAGTGTGATCTGGACCAATGAAGACGAAATCCCAGGAAACGGAATAGACGATGACAAAAACGGTTACATCGATGATGTGCATGGTTGGAACTTTATTGGCGGAAAAAATGGCA
>JAYVQY010000150.1:0-49703 GCA_043776715.1 Cyclobacteriaceae bacterium
TACAACGTAAAAGAAATGACACGAGCCGTATGAAGCGAGAGTTTCACGTACGGTTCTGTGAGAGGCTTGAGGGTGAAATTCCCTCTTGCCTACTCAGCGCCCTCTGTGGTGAAGTGCATTACCAATCTTCCTTAGACCGCTTGAATTGAAGCTTATCAGTAAAAGTCTTATCCAACAATCCCAACATATTTGGGCGGCACCAGTCTGGCGACAATATCGTCCCGCTATTTCTACAGGCATAGGTGGTGAGATTGTCTTTATCCACTATTTTTCTTGACCCTAGATCCCCGGTCAGCTGAATCGCCTGAAGTGTCACCCGGTACCTCCCATCCTTTACCCCAACATTTACTTTGCCGTAATATTTCCCTGTTAGGATGATCGAGGGAGTTCCCACCTGAGCAAAGCCGAATTTCTTATAATCGACCGTAACGTCGGCGATATCAAATTTAAGACCATCCAGCGTGAAGACAGGATCAACAACAAAAGGCAGGCTTTTGTAATATTCCAACAACGTGGATATGGTGATCGAATCCTCAAAGAAAATCTTTTGATAGATAATTTCCTGGTCTCCGATCTTAAAATTTCCAAACGACACGGTCTGTGCATAAGTAAGAAAAGAAACTTGCGCGACCAGCAATAGGATCAGCTTTTTCATAGGAGTGATTTTACTTCAAAGATAGTCAAGACCCGACAAATCATTTTTGATGTAGGCGACAGGCTCATCGCCCCTTATTCAAATTTACGAGAAAGATAATATTTCCATTTCGCCATTGCGAATAACCGATCTTTACAGAGGTGACATCATAACGCGAAATTAAAATGAAGCAAGAACAAAACTTGGGTGAAGAGATTGCCAACAGCATCAGTCATGGGATAGGCTTTCTCGGCGCAGTCGCAGTTACACCTTTGCTCATCATTGCGGCAATTCCACATGGCACTGCGGCCACAGTCGGTTCATCCATATTCGGGGCGATGATGATGGTGCTCTATCTGGTTTCGACACTCTATCACGCTTTTCCACAAAACAGGGCGAAAAGGCTATTTAAGATTTTTGACCATGGAGCTATTTTTCTCTTAATAGCAGGCACCTATACACCTTTTACTTTGGGTGTACTTCGGGGAGCATGGGGCTGGACACTTTTTGGGATTGTATGGGCCCTGGCACTCATGGGTGTTTTGCTAAAATCCATTGGAGGTGCGGGCAGCAGCAAGCTTTCCACAGCACTTTACCTTGGGATGGGATGGATCGCAGTGCTTGCTGCAAAACCTCTTTGGCTGAATATGCCTGGGTGGGGCTTGTTCTGGTTAATAGCAGGTGGAGTGATGTATTCGGGTGGGGTTGTGTTTTTTGTTGCTGAAAGGATCCGCTATAGCCATTTTATCTGGCACCTGTTTGTACTCGCAGGGACAGGCTGCCATGTCGTAGCGGTGATGTTATATTCACATTGAGATAGAACATTTCGACATTCACATTGGACTAAAGTTCATAGGAAGTAGATATCTGATCGGAACCACGGCTTGAAGGCCATGGTTAATAACCCGATCAAATCGATACACAGTTGAACGCCATTGGATTTAGAATGCTTCTCAAAAGATTAAGTTTTTGGAATAGAGCCATTGGAGTGGGCTTGAATAACAGCTGACCGTTCCGCCTTGAAGATTATCATTGTTAACTTGGTCATGGGTGGTGGCCTTGAATAACCATGGCCTTTAGGCCGTGGGCATGGAAGTGAAGTGCGCATGACCTGAACTCTCGACATTTTCACAAGTCCAGTCAAAAAACTAACTTAAGATCTTATGGACATCATTGAGAGTGATCTTATAGTGCGGCTGTGAAGAAATTCATTCAACGGCTGATGCAAAGGCTCCGCTTCTTTTATGTGACCGGATATCGACGGATTTGGAGATATCCTTGGATTAGACCCTACCTGAATACAGCAGAGAAACTTTATGATCGCATTGATCTTTATTTCAAAACCCATCCAACAGCTCGCAGATGGGCAAAGATCATAAGCCCGCCGCTTGCATTCCTTCTGCTCCTTTTGATCATCGTTTGGTTTGAAACGCCAAGCAACCGCGAACTTCGCAACATTCAAAATCAGGTGGCCTCAGAAGTATATAGTGCCGACAGCGTGCTGCTGGGCCGGTATTTTTTACAAGACAGAACTGAAGTTAAATATAATGGCATCGCGCCCTCCATCGTGAATGCTTTGATTGCCACGGAAGATGTACGCTTTTATCAACACAGTGGTGTAGATTATCGCAGCCTTGGAAGAGTACTAATAAAATCCATCCTGCAGCAGGATGAGTCAGCGGGTGGAGGAAGCACATTAACGCAACAATTGGCCAAGAATCTTTACCCCCGGAATCATTACTGGTTTCTTTCCATGCTTCTAAATAAACTGCGTGAAGTAAGGATCTCGAGAAGGCTTGAAAACATCTATTCCAAGGAAGAGTTACTGACACTTTACTTAAATACCGTTCCATTTGCCGACAATGTATTTGGAATCCAGGCAGCAGCCGAGAGGTTTTATTCTACCGATGCGCGCGATCTGACAATCGATCAGGCTGCCTTGCTGGTGGGCATGTTGAAGGCAACACACAGCTATAATCCGAGATTGTTTCCAGATCGTGCTTTAAAGAGACGCAATGTGGTGTTAGGGCAAATGGTGAAATACAAGTACCTCAATCCTGCCATCGCCGATTCTCTTAAGGCCTTGCCCGTAGAACTGGTGTATAATAGGATATCGCACCACGAAGGGCTTGCTCCTTATTTCAGAGAACAACTGAAGGCTGATTTGTTAACCTGGTATAGCAACAACGAAAAGGAAGATGGAACGCCCTACAATTTATATACCGATGGACTAAAGATTTATACTACCCTCAATGCCAGGTTGCAGGAATATGCAGAAAAGGCCATGGTACATCAAATGACGGATATACAAAAAACGTTCTTCGAACACTGGGGCAAGCAAAGACCATGGAAGGGAAAAGAAGAAGTGTTGGAGCAGGCAATTCAGCGCTCTTCTCGATATCAGCAATTGCTGGAGCAAGGATTATCAGAAGAAGAAATCATGGCCGTTTTGGAGAAACCCATGCCAATGCTTGCATTTACCTGGCAAGGCGCCAAAGAAATGATCATGAGCCCCATAGATTCGATCATTCATCACTTGCAATACCTCAATGCGGGATTCGTCGCCGTGGAACCAACCTCAGGAAAAATTCGGGCATGGGTTGGAGGCATCGATCACGACTTCTTTCAGTTTGACCATGTGAAAGTGACGACAAAAAGACAAGTTGGGTCAATCTTTAAACCCATTGTGTATGCGATGGCGATCGAGAAGGGCATTGAACCATGCGAATTAATTTCGGCAGAGCGTAAAACTTATCTTGACAAAGATGGGGTTGAATGGACGCCACGAAATTCGCAGAACGATTATCAGGTAAAATATTCGATGAGTGGTGCCTTGGCATATTCAGTGAATACCGTGGCAGTGAAACTCATTGAGCGGGCTGGAGTAGACAATACGCTCAGACTTGCCAACAAGATGGGAATTACCAGCGAAATTCCTGATGTTCCTTCTATTGCCTTGGGAGCTTCTTCTATATCCCTGATGGAAATGACGGCAGCCTATGCTTGTATCGCGAATGATGGCGTCCCCATTACACCCTACTTCATAAGAGCCATTCACGATTTGGACGGAAAAATCTATGAAGATTTTGTTCCCGTTGCCAAAGATGATCGGGTCATTTCTAAAAGGACTGCTCAATTGGTGTTGAACATGCTTCGTACCGTGGTGCTGGAAGGAACAGCATCGAGGCTTCGTTGGAGATATGGTGTATATAATGATGTCGCTGGCAAGACCGGCACCACCCAATCAAATGCCGATGGCTGGTTTATGGCGATGACTCCAAATCTGGTCATGGGTGCGTGGGTTGGCGCTGACGATCCCAGGATTCGGTTCCGGAGCTCAGAGTTGGGCCAAGGTTCGAGCACGGCGCTTCCTATCACGGCCTACTTTTTGGATTTGGTAAATCACGATTCAAACTTTAAGACAATTACCCAATCAAAATTTCCCCCATTACCCATAGAATTGCAAGAAATCCTTGATTGTGACTTATATGAGTTAGATGACAACCTGAAGATCGAAATAGAGAAATTGATATTTCAGCGTGACTCGATCATTCAAGCCGATACAGCAGCGCTTGAACCACCAGTAAGTTTCATGCAAATGCTGTATGAACGAAAAATGAAGATATTGAAAGCCATGGAGAAACTAGACTCCACAAGATTGCTGGAAGTTGAGGTGCTGGAAGGAGGAGAGGACCGCTAGAATAATTTTTTATGAAAGCATATATCATAGCCGATGTCACAATTACTGACCCCGTCAGGTATGAAGACTACAAGAAATTAACCCAGCCCTCGCTAGAACCCTTTGGAGGTAAATTTATCGTACGCGGTGGGGCAACGGAGTTGCTGGAAGGTGATTGGAAAACCGGACGCCTCGTTGTGCTGGAGTTCCCATCAAAGGAAAAGGCAATGGCATGGTGGTCATCGTCAACCTATGCGCCGGCCAAAGCCATTCGCCAGACGTCATCGAATACAAAAATGATTGTCGTAGAAGGAGTATAGTATCCAACGAATGGGAAGAAATTACTTCCCGGCGTCTGTCAATGTTTCAACTTTTGTTTTCCCATTCACAGTGATCGTAAGCGTATTATCGCAAGAGCCATCGCCATAATCTATTGTAATTACTTTGGAGTCAACCGTAAGAGTCTTGTTGCCCTGAACTGGAATAAATACTTTGTTGCTGATCTCGCAAGCCCTGGAGCAAATGAGACTGCTGGTGATCTTCATTTCATAATTTTTTCCATTCTTGTTGGTGCCGGTGGAGCCTCCTTCCGTCACCCACTTGTCTTCAGCAGGGGTGCTACCCTTTTTCCATTCACGCGTCAACTTTTGTTCGCGCGTCGCCGTACGCCCATCCGGGAATGTCATTGTTCCTGAGGTAACAATTTGGAATTTAGGATAGTCTTGTTGCGTGGGTGCAATGTTGGTGACAGTGTGTTTCCCTTCGACCTTGGCGTCGTTCTTATAGAAATTCAGAAAGGTAACGACCATGATCGATCCAGACATAAATCTCTTGCCCTTATAATTCACCACAATCATTCCTTTCCATGTTTTTCCCCTGGCATCGGCGCAACCGGTGCCAAAGTCAATCGTGATCTTGCCTATGGGGGTTATCTCAGTACTGGCGGGATCTTTATAATGAATAACCACAGCGCATTTAAAACGGTCATCAATATCACCAAGGCCTTTTACTTCGCGACTTGATGCCCCGTATCTTCCACCGGAAAGTGTTTCACTAGTGTTGTTCATCGCCAGGCTTGAAATGTCCACTGATTCACCCTGATAAGAATCAGAGACTGCCTCAGATTGAATGTGCGCCAACACTGCTTCTGTAAAATCATTCTGATGGCAAGAAACAAGCAGCAGGACAAGAGCGGTTGTTAGGGCCAGGGATCCCTTCATAAACCAATTGCGTTTTTTCATAGCAAGAGCATTAAAAGTTGAAAGCGTTATTCTGGAAAACTCCCCCGAAATTAGTGAGTACCTATGTTGAACACAAGAAAAACGCTGCCTCATTCATGGCGAAAAGTGCGAGGGAAAAAATAGAAAACCCTTTTTTAATGGCCTCTTGACGGAATGAATGGAATGAGGCAATTCATCTCAGCCCAAGCTTTTGTACTTTGTAGCATAGACTCCGATCCAAATTGAAAACGGTTTTCCTCCTTGTTTCAGTCTCATGCGCTCTGGTAATTCAATGTCATGCTGATCCACCTTTTGTTCTGATCCTGGGTGTTGCTCAGGATGGTGGCTATCCACAGATCGGGTGTTTAAAAGCATGTTGCGCCCCGGCATTGGCGAATCATGGTCTAAAAAAATTTGTAGTCTCCTTTGCAGTCGTGGATCCTGCAGCTAAAAAATGGTGGTTATTTGAAGCTACTCCTGATATCAAAGAGCAACTGCAATATTTCAAAGCACAGACCCACTCAGAGTACGCATACCTCCCTGAGGGAATTTTTATCACGCATGCTCACCTTGGACATTACACTGGCCTCATGCAACTGGGGTTTGAAGCAATGAATACAAAAGGCGTTGGTGTGTATGTATTACCAAAGATGTCCAGCTTCCTCAGTACGAATGGTCCGTGGAGTCAATTGGTCGCTCTAAAAAACATAGAGATTCACCCGCTCAACACGAACACGCCTTTGAAGATTTCTGATAATGTTGAAGTTCGTCTATTCACAGTTCCGCATCGCGATGAGTTTTCGGAAACGGCAGGCTACCATATCAAGACTTCGGCGAAGACCTACCTTTTCATTCCCGACATAGACAAATGGGAGAAATGGGACAAAGACATTCGCCACGAAGTTCAACAAGTCGATGTGGCCTTGCTGGATGCTACTTTTAGCAGCGCCCTGGAACTACCCGGAAGGGACATTAAAGAAGTACCGCATCCTTTCGTTCGGGAGACGGTAGAACTATTTCATGATAATGATAGCAACACCCGCAATAAGATATTTTTCATTCATTTCAATCATACAAATCCCTTGCTTTGGGTTGAGGAAGAGCAAAAGGCGATTCAGAACAAGGGATTTAATGTTGCGTCACAAGGAATGAAGCTATAAACATTTTATAAATGATGAGCGCTTTTTATTAAATTGAGCATCCAGAACCTGATACCTAAATCCCGCAATCATGAAACCATTTAGTACGATAGCAGAAGAGACCATCATCAGAAAGATTGACCGACGAACCTTTTTAAAGGCAAGTGGAATGACGGCCACAGGAATCGTTTTAGGTCTGCAATCTGGTTGTGCCCCTGGAGGGAATAAAACACCATTTTCTCCGAACGTTTACCTCACGGTGAATGCGGACGGTTCAGTACTCATCGTGGCTCACCGCTCTGAAATGGGTACCGGAATTCGTACAGCGTTGCCATTAATTCTGGCCGATGAATTGGAGGCAGATTGGAAGCAGGTGAAGGTAATTCAAGCAGTCGGGGATGAAGCGAAGTATGGTAATCAGAATACAGATGGCTCTTTTTCTGTTCGCATGTTTTTTCAACCCATGAGGAAAGCAGGAGCTACCGCGAGAATGATGCTCGAACAAGCGGCAGCAAACCAGTGGGGCGTGCCTGCAGGTGAATGTAAAGCGATCAATCATGAGGTAGTCCATGGACCCAGCGGAAGGAAATTGGGATTTGGAGAGCTGACTGGTGATGCCTCAAAGTTGACAGCCCCAAAAGATGAAGCACTTGTTTTTAAAAAGAAGGCGGATTGGAAATACATCGGAAAATCTACTGACATCGTTGACATTCAGGATGTCGTAAGTGGAAAAACGAAATATGGATTGGACGTGAGTCTTCCCGGAATGAAATATGCTACCGTACTCCGTTGCCCGGTGGCCGGAGGTAAGATGAAGAGTTACAATGCAGACAAGGCGAAGCAAGTTCCCGGCGTGCTAAAAGTTCTTGAAATAGAGTCAAAAGGATTCCCCACGGATTTTCAAAATCCATTGGGAGGAATCGTAATTGTGGCAGACAACACCTATGCTGCCATCAGTGCAAGAAAGGAATTGGAAGTCGAATGGGATTTCGGACCCAATGCCAACTACAATACATCCGACTATTTCACTGACATGTTGGAGAAGGTTAAGAAGAAAGGGCACGTGCGGAGAGAGCAGGGGTCAATCGATGCGGCGATGAAAGGTGCAGATCATGTGATTGAATCCACGTATCTCATTCCACACCTGGCGCATGCTTCCATGGAACCACCAAGTGCTGTGGCCAACGTGAAAGATGGCAAGTGTGAAATTTGGGCTCCGACGCAACACCCCCAATGGGCGAAGGGCAGCGTGGCAGCTGCTCTTAAGTTAAAAGATACGGATGTAACGATTAATGTTACCCTTTTGGGCGGCGCTTTTGGAAGGAAGTCTAAACCGGATTATGTCGTGGAGGCGGCGCTGATCTCACAGATGAGTGGCACTCCGATTAAACTTATCTGGACAAGGGAAGATGACATTCAACATGACTTTTTCCACGCTTGCAGCGTGCAACACATTAAGGTAGCACTGGATAAGAAGAAGAAAGTAAGTGGATGGAATCATCGAAGCGTGTTCCCACCAATCGGCGGTACCACCAGTGCCAAAGAAACGGAACCAAGTGCCGGTGAGTTGCAGCTGGGGATGGTTGATTTCCCTTATGACATACCAGCCATTTCGTGTGAATCTCATGAGGCACTGGCAAAGACGCGCATCGGTTGGCTAAGATCTGTTTGCAATATCCAGCATGCTTTTGCCATCGGCAGTATGATGGATGAAATTGCTGTTTACCGCAAGGTGGATGCTGTTGCGAACTTGATTGAACTGCTGGGTCCCGATCGGAATATTCCTTTCAATACCTTGATGGAAGGATTTGAAAATTATGGTGAACCGATAGATCAGTTTCCCTGGAATACCGGGCGATTAAAGAACGTTATACAACTTGTAGCGGAGAAGTCAGGCTGGGGCAAACAGCTTCCGAAAGGTCATGGGATGGGCATTTGTGCGCACAGGAGTTTCCTTACCTATGTAGCGTGTGTCGTGCATGTTGCGATGGATGAGAACGGAAAACTTTCCATCCCGGAAGTCCATTATGCTGTGGATTGCGGCGTTGTAGTCAATAGAAATTCTGTGATCAACCAGTTTGAAGGCGGCGCCGTTTTCGCATCCGGGGTCGCGCTAAAAGGCGGTATTACTTTTAAAGATGGACACCCTGAGCAGTCCAATTTTGACTCGTTTTCAGTTGCCAGGATGAGCGATGCTCCTGAGCAAATATTTGTCCACCTGGTTGACAGTGATGAAAAACCCACGGGTGTAGGTGAGCCTCCTGTTCCTCCTTTTGCTCCAGCGTTGGCCAATGCCATTTTTGCAGCAACCGGTAAAAGACATCGGGAATTGCCGATCAAGTATTCGAAATAGGAAGGGCCATTGAGTTTTTATACATTTTGCCATTTACCCTGATGGCTTCTTGTGTATGATAACCCATTACTCATGACATGAATTTCATTGCCCGCCTCATCTGTGAAGCAACTTCTTTCAGAAGCCTGTATTCCATTATTCTCTTTTGTAAGAAACACAATTAAGGCGGTGCTATATCTTCCAACCATTGATCATCACCTTCTCTTATGAATGCCTGACTCATTGAAGTGTTTAGGTTTTGTAAGTATTTAAAAAATCAAAGTTCACCGAATTCACATAAGCACCTGCACTTTAGCACCTACACACGTTGACACTTTAGCACTTTTACTACGTCTTCTGCTTTTTCTTCTTGGCGGAAGGGAATAAAACATTGTTGAGAATGAGACGATACCCTGCCGAGTGCGGGTGAAGATTCAAATTCGTGGGTGTCCTACGCCCCCCTGGCGTTCCCTCCGGGTCATGGCCGCCGTAAAATGTCCAATGACCTCGTCCCAGTTCGCCGTAGATATAGCGGACATTGGCAGCCCTTCTGTTTTCGCCCAACACAAGCACATCAGGCTTTACAACATATTTATTGAAGGAGGTTGTTTGACCTGCAAATTCTTTAATGACATGCTGATGGTCTTGTGTAAGCATGGCGGGTATGACGTCCCACTTGGCCGAAAAATCAAACAATGTAAAGTAGTCAGTGCTCGACTCGAAAAAATCAGGACGACCTGTGTTGATATCTGAAAATCTTCGACTATTGCCGGGCTCCAGCGTGAAATTTTCGAAGGCAAGTGTTTGACTGAAATCGAGTTTAGCTTGCGCATCAGTATCAGGCTCATCTCCATCGTAGGCGCTATCTGTGATATCTACTCCGTTGGCAGCCAAAGCGATGTCAAAGGTCTCAGCACCCGAACACATGGCAAAGAGGTACCCGCCTCCCGCACAAAATCCCTTAATCCTTTTTGCCACGTCAAGTTTCATTTGCGACACTTTCATGTATCCCAGTTGGTGGGCGGTGGCTTCCTGTAGTTTTGATTCTATCACCGCAGATTCTCTGCGAAGGAAACGACCATGTTGACCGGTGAAATCCTCATGGTGAAGATGCAACCAGTCATACATGACGAGCTCATCTTTAAGCACTTCTTCGTCATAGAGGATCGTATAAGGAATTTCAGCATAGTCGAGGACATTCATCACGGCATCCGTCTCATCAGCAATCAATTCATTCTTAATGGAGTAGATGGCTATTTTTGGTGCCTTTAAGAGTTTTACTACGCCCATATTTACGTGAGGATTTGAAATCTCTTCAAGGATTGAATGAGTCTTCGAATCTGTCAAAACCTCAAAGGAAATTCCCCGAATGAGACACTCGTTTTGAATGGATGGGGAATAGGATACAAGGAAGCTTCCTCCTCTGTAATTTAAAAGCCAGTCTATATCCATTTCTTTTTGCAAAATGAAGTAGGCCATGCCGTAAGCTTTCAAATGATTCTTCTGAGCCTCGTCCATCGGAATAAGAATAGAAGCGGAATGGCTCTTTGCGAAGGAGAGACCTAACAATAGAATCAAATAGTATTTTGACATACTGATTGATGCACGAATGCAATGAAGTTGCTTTGCCTATTGAGAAGACAATTATTCAAGTGGTACTCTGAGCACTGTAAATACAGGCTCGGATTTTACCCCACCCTCTGCCATTCGTTTTTTCAATTCATCTGAGTTGATAAGGCTCTTTGCCTTGTCGATGTTATCGGTAGCAAACATCACATTGACCATCAGCGGGTCATCAGCGTTGGTAGAAATTGCCCTTAATTCCAGACCGGCCTCCATGCGTATGGGCTCATCCAAATCAAATTCTTTCTTCCACTTTTCATAATTGGCTACAGCATGATTTACCCCCAGCCGGTAAACTTTTTCAGTCTGATCGGATGCCCGATACTTAATATCGTAATAACTTAGGACAGGCTCAGAAATAACACCTTCCGCCAACAGTTCGTTCTTAAAGGATTCTGATGAAAACGAATTCTTCGCGTCTGTATAACTTTTCGTCAATTGAAACACCGTGATCAGGTTTGGGTCATCTGGACTGGCAAATACACTTAATCGGGAATCAGGATCCGAAACATCTGTATAGACTTTTAGCCAAGAGTGATAATCCTTTACCGTATGTGTCACGGCTACAGCTGTATAGCCCGAGTATTGAGGTGCTTTAACGGAATCAAATGCTGCAGAATTTTCTGCCTCACTGCCTTTATTTCCCCCACCACATGCTGCGCCCAGAATTAAAATAGATATTACGCTTATCATTGATAAGGCTTGGCTGAAGAGCTTATTCATAATGATGCGAGTTTCAGTTGAAAATGAAAGTTACTGAAAATCCTGATGAGGTTGAAAAGCATGAAGGAAAAGGTTTTGATGGCCTTTTAGCCGTTCGTGACTAGGAATTGTCGGTGGCTTTTGGAGGATAGCTCATCTTCGCATTGCGGAACATCTCCTGCTGGATTATCTTTCGCGCCATGCTCCGGCGAGCACAAAACTATTATTGGATGAAAGACTTTAAGAAATATTACCTGCTGTCCGCACCACCCGATGAAGTGTACGAAGCACTCACGACGGCTGATACCATTGAAATGTGGACAGGCGAGCATGCCGAAATGTCCCATGATTCAGGCACTGAATTTTCATTGTGGGACGGAAGCATCGTTGGCAAAAATCTCGAATTCGATCCAGGCAAGAAGATTGTTCAGCATTGGTATTTTGGCAAACAATCGCCTGACTCCATTGTCACCCTCATACTTCATCCACATAAACAGGGTACTTCTGTAGAACTTACACAAACCAATATTCCAGATGATGACTATGAGGATATTGTTCAAGGGTGGAACGAATCCTACTTCGGATCCCTTCAGGAGTTTTACTCTTAAAAGCTTTGAAGTAATACTTTAAGCCCTGCAACGATTTAAGGAGGATTGAGCCTCAATTCTTTTCATGGTATTAACCGGATGTTACCTGGGTTATGTCTTTGCGTGAATTACCCGTCCTGGGTTGAACCACAAGCATTTAATTTCCGTTCTTTACAGTAACCACTACGAGTATGAAAATCATGCCGAAACTTGCTATCCTGGAGTCCCTGGATACCATGGACCATGTTCAGATGGAGAAAGTGTTGCAGTACATTAAAGAAGTACTTCAGCAAAGTCAGGTGAATGAGAAAAGTACCTTCCGCAAAAAGGCGATGGAGCAAATTCGATCAGCCCTTCGCTCGGAACAAAGAATAAAGGTACAGGCTTAACACCTTCCAAAGATTTGAAACAGGCACTTTCCAGTGTCTGATAGGTTCTTCATCCTGTTTCCAGTCTTGTTCAGATACTGAAATTAGTTCATCAACAGCCAAGATTCTTTTTCAAATCTCTGTCCGGCAAGCCGCCGAAGTCAAAAGGTCTCTCCGGGGATACGTCAACCACAGCGGAAGAATTTCTTTTTGACTTTATAATCTTCTCTTGCTTCTGCTCTTGTTTCTTCTTGGATTTCTGATTCTCACCCATAATAATTAACCAAAATGTGGTTAGTTCCACTTCCCTTACCATTACAATGTAAAACCTTATAAATTCTCATGGAAATCCTCTAACCAGCCTTATCTTAGGCTATTCAAATTTAATCAAAATAGAACTTGTCAGGAGAACACAAATCGGTGGCGTCCATGAAGCCTGGCGAGTCTGCAGTAATCTCGGGCTTTACGGATGAACAGCTTTCCGTCAAATTGCTTGAAATGGGTCTTTTACCAGGCACAGTGGTTCGATTCAATTTTTCAGCTCCTTTTGGCGATCCCATATGCGTCAATATCTCTGGCTATGATCTTTCGCTTCGTCTGGATGAAGCCTCCACGATTTCCATCATTAACTGACTGATCACATGAAGCGATTGAAGATTGCTTTGGTCGGCAAACCTAACGCGGGAAAATCATCCCTGTTCAACCGATTGACAGGGCTCAATCAAAAGATTGGCAACTTCCCGGGCGTCACAGTGGATAAGCGTATTGGGTTTTGTCAATTGGATGAATCAACATCAGCTGAGATCATTGACCTGCCTGGAATTTATAGTCTTTATCCCAGGACGCTGGACGAAAAGATTGTTGTCGAAATACTCACCGACAAAAAGGGTGAGAATTTTCCAGATCGAATCGCAGTGATCGCGGACGCGACCAATCTTAAGAACTGTTTGTTATTGCTCACACAGCTTATTGACCTCGGATTACCAGTGCTGCTAGGCCTTAACATGATGGACCTGGCCGCAAAGTCAGGTCTTAGCCTGGACATTAAAAAGTTATCAAAAAAACTCGATGTGCCTGTGGTGATGATCAACGCACGACAGGGCTTTGGTCTGGAAGATTGTAAAAGGCAAATCGCTGCAGAGATAACGCCTTCCCAGCGAAGAATCTTTCAACCGATGAACGGAGCTGCTTCGGCGCTAACGGAAATACAGGACCATTTTAATCTGTCTTCGGCATACGAGGCATTCCAATATCTGCAACAACCTGAGAATCTTCTTTTTCTATCGAACGAGGATCGAGCATTTATCAAGACGGTTGCGAAAGAGCAAAACTTTTTCCCCCATAAATATCAAGGTGCTGAAACAATTCATCGGTACGAGTTTATTCAGGAAGTGCTTGATTCTGTCATCATGAAGTCGGCTGGGCAAGAATGGAAGGGTGCATCAAATCGATTGGATAAGATCCTTACCCACAAAGTGTTTGGCTACCTCATTTTCTTCGTCCTTCTATTCCTTATTTTCCAATCGGTCTTTGCGTTGGCGCAAATTCCAATGGATGCCATTGATCGGGGTTTTGTTCACCTCAGTACCTTTCTGGGTAAGAGGCTGCCGGAGGGCCCCTTATTTGAATTGATTTCAAGCGGTATGGTGCCTGGCATCGGAGGCATCATCATCTTCATACCCCAGATCGCCATCCTCTTTGCTTTCATTTCCATTTTGGAGGAGACAGGATATATGTCAAGAGTCGTATTTCTAATGGATAAGATCATGCGAAAGTTTGGCATGAGTGGTCGGAGTGTTGTGCCGCTGATGTCAGGTCTGGCATGCGCTATTCCTGCGATCATGGCGACTCGCACCATCGACAATTGGAAGGATCGCTTAATTACAATTTTTGTAACTCCTCTCATGAGTTGCTCAGCCAGACTGCCAGTATTCACGATTTTGGTTGCTCTTATTGTGCCGCAACAACGCGTGTGGGGGCTTATCAGCCTTCAGGGAATCGCGCTGATGGGATTGTACGTACTTGGATTTTTAGCCGCAATGTTTTCAGCACTGTTACTAAAGATGATCATAAAAGTAAAAGAGCGCAGCTACCTTATCATGGAGATGCCGACCTACAGAATGCCCAAGTGGTCAAATGTTGGCTTCACCATTGTTGAAAAAACAAAAACGTTTGTGCTGGAGGCCGGAAAAGTGATCATCGCGATTTCAATAATCTTATGGGTTTTGGCAAGCTATGGTCCCAAAGAAGTAATGGACCAGTCCAGGGCAACCGTAAGATTAGAATCGCAGAACCTTCAACTGACGGAGCAGGCTTTTGAAAACAGGGTGGCTTCATACAAATTGGAACATTCCTACGCAGGGATCATCGGTAAGTGGATGGAACCGGCGATCCGGCCTTTGGGCTTTGATTGGAAAATCGGCATTGCTCTGATCACATCATTTGCGGCGCGAGAGGTATTTGTCAGCACCATTGCTACCATCTACAGCCTTGGTAGTGCAGATGACAATGCCACCATCAAGGACAGGCTGAAAGATGAAATCAACCCACAAACTGGAGGCCCCCGCTTTACTCCTGCGGTCGGGTTTTCATTGTTGGTATTTTACACTTTTGCTATGCAGTGTATGAGCACACTGGCCATTGTGAAGCGTGAAACCAAAGGTTGGAAGTGGCCCCTGATTCAATTGGCTTACATGACTTGCCTGGCCTATTTTTCCGCACTCATTGTTTATCAAGTGCTCTCATGATCAAGATATACAATCGATACAAGCCCCATCGGAGGATGTTCACCACCCCTTTACAAATTTCATAATGCCGGCAAACCGAATTAACCCAAGCGTTGTGCAAGAAAGTAAATTACATAAAAGGATTGGAGTGCTGGGAGGAGGACAATTAGGACGGATGCTAATTCAAAAAGGCATCGATTGGAATCTTCAGTTCTCCGTTCTCGATCCTGATGCTGAGGCTCCTTGCCAGGGTATATCTCATTTTTTTAAGGGGAAGTTGACCGACCATGATACGGTAGTCAACTTTGGAAGCAATTGTGACCTCATCACGATCGAAATTGAAAACGTCAACACCTCAGCTTTGAAAGAGTTGGAGAGAAGAGGGAAGATAGTTTTTCCGCAGCCTCATATCATTGAGCTCATACAGGATAAGCAGAAACAAAAGCAATTTTACAAAGAGCACCACATTCCGACCGCTGAGTTCATTCTGACGAAGGACCTGGCAGAGGTAGAGCGACACAAAGATTTTCTTCCTGCTGTGAACAAACTGGCAAGGGAAGGATATGATGGAAGAGGTGTTCAGATTATTCGTACCCCCTTCGATTTATCGAAAGCATTTGACGCACCGGGCATCCTGGAAAAACTGATTGATTTTGACAAAGAGATATCGGTGATCGTTGCACGGAACGAAGCTGGCGAGGTCGCTTCCTATCCCGCCGTAGAGATGGTATTTCATCCAGAAGCGAACTTGGTTGAATACCTCTTTGCCCCCGCCCAAATTTCTGACGCCGTCGCAAGACAAGCAGATGCCATAGCCAGGAAAGTGATTGGGGAATTAAAAATGATTGGCTTGCTGGCAGTCGAGATGTTCGTAACCAAATCGAATGAAGTGCTTGTGAATGAGATTGCTCCAAGGCCTCACAATAGCGGTCATCAAACCATTGAAGCAAATGTTACATCACAATTTGAGCAACACTTGCGTGCCATTTTGAATTTGCCTTTGGGAAATACCACTTCCATACATCCTAGTGCAATGGTTAATCTCTTGGGGGAAGAGGGCCATACCGGCCCGGCCCGATATGAGGGCATGGATGAAATCTTAAAAGTACCCGGAATCTACGTTCATCTTTACGGAAAGATGGTCACCAAACCGTTTCGTAAAATGGGCCATGCAACGATTATAGATGATGATGTGGAAAGTTTGAAGAAGAAAGCCAACTTTGTAAAACAAACATTGAAAATCATTTCATGAGCAAACCAGCAGTTGGAATCATTATGGGCAGCCAGTCAGACCTAAAGGTCATGAAGGATGCTGCCACGTTCCTGGAAGAGATTGGAATTTCTTTCGAGGTCACCATTGTGTCGGCTCACCGCACACCTGCCCGAATGATGGAATACGCTGTCAATGCCCGAGGAAGAGGCATCAAGGTTATTATAGCAGGAGCAGGTGGAGCGGCCCATTTACCGGGAATGATTGCATCGATGACTTCCCTTCCTGTAATTGGTGTTCCTGTAAAATCAGCCAATTCGATCGATGGTTGGGATTCCGTTCTTTCTATTCTTCAAATGCCGGGGGGCGTGCCTGTGGCTACCGTCGCGCTTGATGGGGCAAAAAATGCAGGAATTTTGGCCGCCCAAATTATTGGCACATTCGACAAAACTGTCGCAAAGAAATTAGATGTCTTTAAGAAAAATATGAAGGAAAAGGTCGAAGAAACGGCACAAACATTAATGAGCAAAGGCTGGAAGTCGGTGTGAAGCGATTTCCGTCGCACTCCAGAACGCACGAGTAAAAAAAATGGTTACCTTCTACTTTGAAGAATATGGATCCAGGGACAAAAGGTTGGCTAAAAGAATATCTTGAATTCCGCCGGGAGCTCCTGCAGAAACGGGCTTCAGAGGGCCTAAATGCTTCCCATCCTGATCATTCTTTGTATCGCATCATTCAGCCTACCGGACTGATGTACGGACAGCCGGTAGATATTTTTGATCATCCAAATTCCGGTGAATGGAATACGAAGGACCGTATGAAGATTCTGCTTGCCGAAAGTCTCATTAGCAGCTCACTCTTATTCCATGATAAGCCTGTGAAAAACACCGATGAGATGTCAGTCATTGCGATGAAGACCATCGAAAGCATTACCAATTTTTATAGCCACGTTTTTCCAGAGTTAGCATCGCCGACAAGAACCTTATTTGGCAGAAAGAAGACTTCCCTTGAGTTGGCTGAGCAAATTCTGGACAAACGCATCGAACACACGAACAACGCCAAAGGGAATTTTTGGACTGGCTTCTTTCACAATAGCCTTCTCTTTCTTGACATATTCATTTTTGGTCAATGGATCCATACAAATGCTGACAAAATTGTTTCTGATTTCTTCAAATATGAGCGTGAGGAATTACGTACTTCTCTTGTGAAAATTATGGCTGCAGCTGCCCATGCCAATCATATCGTGGAATTTGAAGAGCGGAAACTCCTCGAGTACTTTCTTCAAAGTGCTGAACTTCCTCCGGAAAGAAAGAAAGAGTGTCAGGAAATTTTTGAAAAGGGGATATCCGTCGAAGAAATTAATTTGCCCACCAATAATTCCTGGATCTTAAAGAAATACTTCCTGGAAATGGCCATTCTTACCATCTGGTCTGACAAAAAGGTTGAAAAGCTGGAATTGGAATTTCTTAAGCGACTCGCAGATTCACTCTCATTTTCTGAAAGTGATCTTGAAAATAGCATGATTGCCATTGAAGGGTTCATTCTTGAACATTGGGACGCCGTTGATTTCCTACAGGAAAAAAAGGACCGTGGAGAAGTAAGCAGGGAATTCATCAAGCGAATGGCGAAGGTCACGGAGAGAAACAAAGGCCGTTTGATGAAGGAAGTTAAGCAAAGCGAAGAACTCGTGTCACTTCTGGAAAAAGCACGATCACAGGAGTTAGACGAAGCAGAAAAACATAAACTCAAGGAATTGCTGGTCGAGGCGCTGAAGGCCATCCCAACATTTGTAATCATATCGCTGCCTCAGCGCTTTCTTACATTGCCTATCTTAATGCAGATTCTGCCCAAGAATTTTATTGCCGAAAGCCTTCAGGACTAATTGAGTTCACCAACTTCCTTTTCCTTTTTTGGAACCACGATCGAGAAGACAATGGAAAGGGTTAAGGTCGCGATGATTACGGCGAAAGAAAGAACGATCGGTATTTTAAAGTGGATAATCTCCAGCAGCATCTTGGCTCCGATGAAAAATAGAATGACTGATAGTCCTTTTTGAAGAAGGTAGAACTTGTCAATAACTCCAGCCAAAAGGAAGAACATGGCGCGTAGCCCCAATACTGCAAAAATATTTGAAGTATAAATCAAAAACTCATTTTGCGTAATGGCAAAAGCGGCAGGAATGGAATCTACTGCAAAAATTAAATCGGTTGTCTCAATAAGTATGACTACGAGGAAAAGAGACGTGAAGAGATATTTGCCGCTCTCTTTAACCAAAAACTGTCCACCCTTTTCATCTTTGCTAATCGGAAGATAGGCTCTGCAAAATCGCATGATGGGATTTTTCTCAGGGTCAATCTTTTCGTCACTGTCTTCGAAATAGATTTTAATTCCAGAATAGATCAGGAAAACTCCAAAGACATATAGAATCCAATGGAATTGCCCAATAAGGTAGGCTCCTACAAAAATGAAAAAGCCTCGGAAGAAGACGGCTCCGAGTATACCCCAAAATAGCACTTTGTGATAGTACTCCTCCTTCACGGCGAAGTACTTAAGGATTAGAAGGATTACAAAAATATTATCAACTGAAAGCGCATATTCGGTTAGGTATGCTGAAAAGTACTCGAGTAAGGCATCTGCTCCACCATCTGCACTGTCGTCGAAGTGATAGACCAGATAACCAAAAATAGTGCTAATAAAGACCCAAAAAATAGATTGGTATAACGCTGTTTTGGTAGAAATTTTGTGAGCAGTCTTGTGAAAAATGCCAAGGTCAAGAAGTAGAAATACGGTGATAATCACCGCAAATACGCCAAAAAGGATAGTTTGAGCCGAGCTGTTATTTCTGAATAAAGAGAAAAGAAGCATTCCTGTTTTTATCCTGTTTGAGTAAAAAAGAGGTGATTACCGGTCAAATGGCCAAATAATCACCTATAAATTCCACCAAAGCTAAAAAAAAATTGATATTAAACCCTGAAACTTACAGGACAGTTTATACAACTGATTTGTAGAAGGAAACCGATTGCTTAGAAATCACTCACAATTAGGGCAGACACCTTGAATCAAGAGATTTAACTCATGGGCCCTGTATCCTTTCGGAAGCCGAACGCCTGGTATCTCAACGTCCTCCAGGCAATTGGTTTGGCCACAGTTTATGCACTTAAAATGAACATGCTCGTGGTGATGCTCTGCCGTAGTACAATGCTCTTTGCAAAGAGCATATTTAAGACCTCCTGCATCATCGAGAACTTTGTGAACCACACCTTTGTCAAGAAAGGTTCTTAGCGTTCGATAAACCGTTACCCGATCGTATGTTTCTGCCACCGCTCTTTCTATATCTGTATAGGAAAGGGCGTACGGGTATTTTATAAATAGTTGAAGGATATCTACGCGGCTTGAGGTATGCCGAAGTCGAAAATCTTTTAGGATTTGTTCGTCAGCTTTTCTCACGGTTTGTTCTGCCATTGAAGCTTAAGCAAGTTACTATAAATACCGTTATCAAGCGAAGAAAGTTCATCATGGGAACCAGCCTCCGCAATTTGACCGTCTTTAATCACAAGGATACGATCTGCCTTACGTATTGTGCTCAGCCGATGAGCAATGACAATCGTGGTCCTATTTTCCATCAATTTTTCGAGAGCATCTTGGACAAGCTGTTCTGACCTTGCATCAAGTGAACTTGTAGCCTCATCCAAAATAAGGATAGATGGATTTTTTAATATGGCTCTGGCGATCGCCACCCGCTGTCGCTGCCCGCCCGATAACTTTACGCCGCGATCGCCCACCAGCGTATCGAGCTTTTCAGGAAAGCTTTCTATAAATTCCAATGCGTTGGCTTTGAGGGCCGCCTCATGGATTTCTTTTTGCGAAGCATCCGGCTTGCCAAAGGCGATGTTTTCGCGAATGGTGCCGCCAAACAACATTACCTCCTGAGGAACGATTCCGATGTTCTCGCGATAGGCGGAAAGGCCATAGCTGGTGATGTCATTGCCATCGACAAAAATTTTCCCTTTGCCGAGAGGATAAAACCGCATCAACAAACTGACGAGGGTCGACTTACCCGAGCCACTGGGCCCTACGACCGCCACCTTCTCTCCCGGTCGAATGGAAAACGAAATTGATTTCAATACCGTAACGTCGGAACGGGTCGGATAAGAAAATTCAACCTGGTCATAAGAGATCGCACCGGATAGTTTTAATGATTTGTGTGAAGAATTACCTTCATCGGACTGCTGAAGAATTTCAAGCATCCGTTCAGACGCACCGATGGATCGCTGGATCTGTGTATAGATGTCGCCGAGGCCTGCAATGGAGCCACCAATGAACGTGGTGTATAAAACGAATGACAGCAATTCACCTACTGTGATTTCTCCTGATTGTACCAAGTTGCCGCCGTACCAGATGACGCCAACTATCCCACCGAAAAGTGCAACGATGGTGAATGAAATGAAAAGACCGCGATACAGGGCTGCATGAATGGCGGTGTTGACCACTTCAATCAAAGACCTTTTATAACGGGCGGCTTCAAAAAGCTCGTTCGTAAAAGATTTTACAACAGCAATGGATTGCATCGTTTCCTCCACAATGATGTTGGTGGAGGCCAATTGGTCCTGAGTTTTTTTTGAAAGCTTCCGGATAAATTTCCCAAATACCAATGCGCCGAGCACGAGCAGCGGGAAGGTGAGCATCATGAAGAACGCCAATTTTGGTGTGAGCACGAAAATCACCGTGATGCCTATGATTAATACCAGAATCTGACGAAGAAGCTCAGCAAGCGTTGTTGTGAAGGTGTCCTGAAGCATACCGACATCTGAAGTGATCCGGCTCAGGAGTTCGCCTATCCTGCGGCTGTCGAAAAAGGACATCGGCAACCATATGATCTTTTGATATATCGCCTGGCGAAGGTCAGCGAGGGTGCGTTCGCTTACAATGGAGAATGTATAGACTCTGATAAACGAAAATACGCCTTGGATAAGAAGTATGACCAGCAAGGCCAATGCAATCTGGTTGATGCTGGTAAGAAAGAATCCAGTTTTACCAGAGGCTACATCCAGCAGCTTTCCTGCCAGGTAGGGAAATGAAAGGACGGTGGCGCTGGAGAGCACCAGGGCTAATAATCCGATGGAGAAGATATTCTTATATGGAAGTACAAACTGAAAGACGCCCAATAGTTTTCGCAGATTGGAGGCGGTGATGGGCTTTTTCTCGCCCTCATCTAGAAGTGATATTTTGGCCAAGGATTGAAGTTTAGGGCTGTTAGCAGCTAAGTCAAAGTCGTTGAGATGTTCTGGTTTCTTTTACCAATCAATCTGCCCCATCACAGAAAAGTGGACCGGTTCACTAAAGATCATTTTTTGAAATCCGTTCATTCTGTAGCGTATGAGCAATGGCTTGCCGTCTTCTTCATCAAACTCCATGGTCATGGATCTGCTGCTGGAGTAAAACAAATTCTTAACGACAATATCAGCTTCAATTTTTTTCAGTTTCTCAAACTGATTTTGATAATAGAACCTCACAAAGGTTACGGGTGAGGCGGATGAACTATACTGGCGGATTTTCAGATTGCTCTTAGAGTCTTCCATAGAGTCTTCCACTTTGTATACCTTTTGATAGGTTGGTCTGTTGAGGATCTCCAACTCCCGGAAGATCTCCAACTCTGATGCCCATCCTTTTCGAGAAGGGAGAAAGGTAGTATCAGATTTACCATCACTCATTTCTGCAATTTTGCCAAGCACTCGCATGTGTTGACTGAGCTGACTGATCTGGTCATCGATGAGGCCATCAAAGTCAAAATATTTATTGTTGGATTTATTTTCTTGTGAACAAGCGACTACCAATAGCGCCGCAAATGACCAATGTAAGAGTATTTTCTTTTTCATTTATCTATCAAAGTCCCTGCGACTCTGCCACCAATTCTGCCACATCTTTTACGTTCACCAGGCCTTCTTTCTCTTTGTTTTTCACACCATCACTCATCATCGTCATGCAAAACGGACAGGCTACGGCGATCGTTGTAGCGCCGGTTGCCAGGGCTTCTTCTGTTCGTTCAACGTTGATGTCCTTTCTGCCTTTTTCCGGTTCCTTGAACATTTGTGCTCCACCCGCTCCGCAACAAAGTCCCGTGGTGCGACATCGCTTCATTTCAACAAGGTCGGCATCGAGCGCCTCCAATACTTCCCGGGGAGATTCATAGACATTGTTGGCCCGACCCAGGTAACATGAATCGTGATATGTAATTTTTTTTCCTTTGAAACTTCCACCTTCCTTCATCTTTATTTTGCCTTCAGCAATGAGCTGGTTGATGAAGGTGGTATGATGAATGACCTCGTAGTTTCCTCCCAGTTCCGGGTATTCGTTTTTTAACGTATTAAAGCAATGGGGGCAGGCCGTAACAATCTTCTTTACATTATACCCATTCAGGATTGTGATGTTATTCATGGCTTGCATCTGAAATAGAAATTCATTGCCAGCCCGGCGGGCGGGGTCACCGGTGCAGGTTTCTTCTGTTCCCAAGACTGCAAATTTTGTTCCCACCGCATTCAGAATCTTAACGAAAGCCTTTGTCACCCGTTTAGCGCGGTCATCGAATGAGCCAGCACATCCTACCCAAAACAAAATTTCAGGAGATTCTCCTTTCGCAGTCATTTCGGAAATGGTTGGTACGTTCATGATCAGGATTTTAATTACACTCCGAATTGCCGAAGGTGATGGTCGAGATGTTTGTAAATGCCGCGGCTCCATTGCACCGGTTCAAGTTTTCCAAAGAAAGGATGAGGATGCCCTGTGGTAATCTGTTCTTTAGAAAATGTCTTAATCAGCCCAATCAATCGCACTTTCTCTACGTCAAAACTACGCGGATCCAGTACCATTGCTTCATTGCTCGTTGGGCTACCTTTCGAGAAAGGCTGCTCATCCGTATATTTTGATTTGAACAGCCCACCGATTAGTCTGCCGATGAGCCGCCGTTTTGGTTTAACCATGCCTATCCCCATTTCAAGAACATATGCACAATGTGCTAGCATCTGGCCAACATCCATTTTTCCCCATTGGCGAGTGGTCGATGTTGATAATTTTTCAATTCGAAGAAGAATTTCATCTGCGTCGGCAGGATTGAACAGATTTTTCATACATCAGATATCCTTAGCCCAATTAAATCTGTCAGCAGGAGAGAATTTCCAGGGCGCAAGACTTGTTTCAATATTCTGAAACATCGAATTCCATTGTGCTGGGGCTCCGGACTCCTCCATCGACACATAACGTCGCATCTCTAAAATGATTTCAAGAGGATTAATCATTACCGGACATGCTTCCACACAGGCATTGCAACTGGTGCAAGCATTGATTTCTTCTTTAGAGATGTAGTCGCCGAGAAGAAATTTTCCATCGCCCAGTCCAGGCCCGCCTTTTTCCAGACTATCGCCAACCTCTTCCATACGATCGCGGACGTCCATCATGATCTTACGGGGTGAAAGTTTTTTACCTGTAAGATTGGCGGGACATTCCGAAGTACAACGACCGCATTCGGTGCATGCGTATGCTGCCATTAAATTGTTCCATGATAAGTCATTGATGTCTTTGGCGCCAAATCTTCCCGGTGCTGTAAGAGGAATTGCATCGGGTGCCGTTAAGCCAAGCATGGACTTGACTTCATGGGTCACCACCGGCATGTTATTAATGTGTCCTTTGGCCTCCAGATTGGCATAATAGGTATTTGGAAAAGCAAGGAATATGTGCAGGTGTTTTGAGTATGTGATATAAACCGAGAAGCCAAGGATGCCCACGATGTGAAACCACCATGCGAAGCGTTCCAGAAATTCAAGTGATGTAATGTCAAGTTGCTGAAAGGCGGGGATCAGGAAGGAGCTAAAGAATAATGTTCCAGTGGCCGTAAAATGTTCGTCGCGGGTCTGCAGAATCTGATCGGTTGTATTCATGACAAGAATTGCAAACATCAATGTTATCTCGATGATGAGTATAAGGTTGGCATCAAGGCGGGGCCAGCGAGTCATCTCGGTTGACCAGAACCGGGGTAATTTCAAGATGTTTCTTCTAATGAGAAAGGCAACACAGGCTAGCAGCACCGCCACGGTGAGAAACTCAAACACATTCATCAGGACATTGTAGAATCCACCGAGGTAAGGAGCAAAGATTCTATGGGTACCGGCAAGACCATCGATGATGAATTCAAGCACTTCGAGGTTGATGATCAGAAAGCCGGTATAAATGAGAAAGTGAAAACCAGCAGGTACGAGGCGCTTGAACATTTTCCTTTGGCCCAATGCTACCAAAAGCATGTTTTTCCATCGCTCATTTTTTTTATTTGTAATGGCATTTGCCTTCCCCAGTAAGATGTTCTTTTTGATTCTCAGGACGCGTTTGCGAATGAGAAAACCAGCGACGCCCAGGACAAGTAAAAAGAGGAGTTGTTGTATGAATGCCATGCTTTGGAGATCGCAAACTCAAATTAACCAAGAAATTTCATAAAATCCGCCAAACGCAAGCGAGGGCACAATTTGCTGCGTTTCTAAATTTATATACTTTTGTGCCCCGTCTTTTAATAGCGGACTGTTTTCCCGGTGACGTAGCTCAGTTGGTAGAGCAAAGGACTGAAAATCCTTGTGTCGGGGGTTCAATTCCCTCCGTCACCACAATTAGACCCTCTTCGAGGGTTTTTTTGTGCCTTTTTAGTATTGCAGGCCCATCAGCGAATATGCGAATCATCGACGGGATGATTGGTAATTGGATTATTTTCGTCACACCATTCAGTATGATTCATCGCAATCCTGCTTTTTATTTCCTGGCTTTTTTCTTTTTGTGTTCTGGAGTCCAATGCTTTTCGCAGGGTAAACTCTATACCGCCAGGGGTTATTGGGAAGAGGCCAGAAAGAACGAATACAAAGTGATACAACAAAAGCTTGCCAAGGGAGACTCCTTAACTGAAAATGAAAAGAATTATGTTCAGGATTATGATGTGTATCTGGCGACCTACTTTCAAAGATTGCCTGAAGATGAAAAGCAAAACTATGCAAGGCTGAGGGGACTTTGGGATCAGGAGATCACTACCACGGTAGTCACCGATAATAAAGAATATTCATGGCGCGGCAGAGACCGATTGGCCAACGGACTCTATGGATTGTTTTATGGATCGAGCCTTGTTGTGTTGACGGAAGCCAGCAGTGCTGCTGCCGCTGGGATTCCCCTGATCACCGCCGGCCTTTGGATGCTGGGGCCAGCAATGAATCCGAAGAAATATGAAGGCCTGACTTCGAATACTGTTAGAGCAAGCGGCACCGGGAAGCTACTGGGCCTTGTCAACGGCGCAGCCCTCGGCTTAGCAATCGCGGGTAAGGAAGATGGAGCTTCAAAAGCGATATTCGGACTTTCATCCATTGGTAGTATTGCGTTGGGTGAGATTGGATTTCAGTTGCAAAAGAAAAATAGGTTTTCAACCGGTCAAATAGAGATGATCCGCCATTACGGACTTTTTGGTTCCTGGATAGGACTGGCGGGTGTTGTTTCCACGGGGTCCAAAAGTCAAAACCTTTATGGCGTCGGCTTATTGGCTGGGGGAATATCAGGTATGCTGATTGGTAATCAGGTTGGTAAAAAGTATAACTATACCCGAGGAGACGTAGATGCTGTCCGTAGCCTTACCCTTATTTCAGCCGGGCTCGGCTTTACTGCTGTGGTGGAATCTTTTGACCAAAAAAATAGCCAAAGTCTCATCCTGGTCCCGGCAATTACTTCCATTGCTGGCACGATCTGGGGTCAGCGGACTGTGAGAGGTTTGCACCTTACTGATAAGCAAGGAAGTACCATCAACCTTTCAACCGCAGGTGCTGCCCTGGTTGGTATTGGGATTGTTGCCATTGCTAAATCTTCGTCATCGGCTGTCAACATTGGGGGTCCATCTGCCTTGGCACTGATCACACATCAACTGTTGCTTCAAAAGTTTAAGATGACAAATGCCGGATTAAATTTACAGGGGAAGGTGAACAGAAATAATTTTAAGGTAGCAATCCAAATCACACCTGAGAATTATCTGTTGAGCCAAAAAACTCCGACAAAGGAATATTCACAGTCTGCATTCTCTAATATGCAAAATTCCCTTTTTAAAATCAGACTAACATTCTAGAGACCGGTTATTTCGCATTCACCTTTGCGTCTCTGCGTGAAATGCATTTTGCGCAATCGAACGTGCTGCCACGAAAGCCGTCGTCCAGGCCGCCTGAAAATTAAACCCACCCGTTTCTCCATCAACATTCAAAACCTCGCCAGCAAAATAAAGCCCTGGAACCATTTTGCTTTCCATCGTGGTGAGCTCGATTTCTTTCAAGTCAATGCCTCCACAGGTGACAAATTCTTCTTTGAAAGTTGTTTTGCCAACGATGTGAAAAGGGCAACGGATTAAGAATTCCAACAGGCGATTCAAAGTTTTGGAAGGGACCTCGGCCCACGTCAACGTCTCAGAGACTTCTGCTTTTGAACAAATTTTTTCCCACAACCGCTGAGGAAGTTTAAACAGTGATTGCGACAAGATCCGCTTACCTCCTTCCCGCTGGTTTTTTTCTTTGAACACATTTCTTACTGATACTTCCGTCTGATCACCCGTCCAGTTGACAAGGGCGACGAACTTGTAGTGCACTTCATGAAGGTGCAACGCTGCCCAGGCGGAAAGCCTGATGACGGCAGGTCCACTGAGTCCCCAATGGGTGATGAGCACAGGTCCTCTTGATGAAAAATTGATTCCTGCAATTTTTACCTCACCGTCCTGAACGGCCACACCCATCAGATCTGTAAATTCTTTTGATGAATCATTGAAAGTAAAGAGCGATGGAATGGGTGGCAGGATGGTATGGCCAAGGGATTTTATCCATTCGTAGGAATCTTCTTTTGGCGGACCCCCCATGGCAATGAGAAATTTGAAGGAAGAAAAGCTTTTGCCATTGCGACAATGAACTATGAAGCGATCATCTTTTTTTTCAACGCGATCTACTTCAGTGGTCATTTGAATTTCGATTTTGAACTTCTCAGCCTCCCGCAAAAAGCAATCGATAATGCTTTGCGAATCATCCGTGGCGGGAAACATACGACCGTCTTCTTCAGTCTTGAGCTTCACGCTCCTCTGTTCAAACCATTTCACCGTATCGGATGGCTGAAAAATTCTGAACAGTTGTTTGAGTTCTCTTTGACCGCGAGGATAGTGTTTTGAAAGAGGAGTAGGCTCAAAGCAATGATGTGTAACGTTGCAACGACCACCTCCCGAAATTTTTACTTTGGAAAGAAGTTTGGTCGATTTTTCAAGAATGACAATTTTCAACGCCGGGTTTTGGGTTGCTGCTTCAACTGCTGCGAAAAAGCCAGCGGCACCACCCCCTGCAATGATGAGGTCATAAACCATTAGAAAATATCAACCTGACCTAGCAGCACCCGTTCCAAAGTGTCGCGTTCGCGGATCAGTTTAGCTTTTCCGTCAATGATAAGAACCTCGGCCGGCCGCAGACGTGAATTGTAGTTGGACGCCATCATGTAGCCATAAGCCCCTGCATTCTTAATCACGAGTAAATCGCCCTCCCTCACTTCACTGAGTTTACGGTCGGTGCCGATCGTATCAGTTTCGCATATGTTGCCGACCACCGTGTACACCTTCTGTTCACCTTTCGGGTTGGTGACATTCACAATTTCATGATAGGCATCGTACATCATCGGGCGGATCAGATGGTTGAGGCCAGAATTCACTCCGACAAATGTTACCGTGGGTGTTTGCTTCACGACATTGGTTTTCACCAACAAGTACCCCGCTTCACTCACCAAATACTTTCCGGGTTCAAGCCATAGCTCTAACTTCTTCCCGTGCTGATGGCGAAAGTCATCAAACATTTTACCCAGCTTCAAACCAAGTTCGTTGACGTTGGTAACGCGATCGTTTTCTTTGTAGGCCACCTTAAATCCACCGCCAAAGTCCAGGAACTTAAGAGTTGGAAACTTTACGGCGATGTCAAAAAGTATTTCAGCCATTCTAAGAAATACATCAATCTCTATGATTTCTGAGCCGGTATGAATATGAAGTCCGCTGATATTGATTTTATATTTTTCTACAACCTCGAGGAGTTCTGGAAGTTGTTGAATTGAAATGCCAAATTTTGAATTGCTGTGGCCCGTAGAAATTTTGAGATTCCCACCGGCCATGATGTGCGGATTCAGTCGGATTCCGCATGGATACTGCGCGCCATATTTTTTTCCAAATTTTTCAAGGATAGACAAATTATCGAGATTGATGCTCAACCCCAGATCAACAGCCTGCATGATCTCTTCAAAGTCCACGCCATTGGGAGTGAAATTTATTTCATTCCGGATGAAGCTGGCCTTCAGTGCAATCTGTGCCTCCTGGATAGAAACAACGTCTACACCGATTCCATTTTGCTTCATGAGTTTAAGAATGGAAATATTGGTGAGCGCCTTGGCAGCGAATTTGATTTTTACGTCCATTCCTGAGAAAGCTGTTTTCAACTGTTGCGCCTGTCGGATGATTTTGGCTGCTTCATAGATATACAGCGGTGTTCCGAATTCATGGGCCAATGCCTCGAATGAAATTCCTTGTAGTTGATTGGTGTTGTTGGTCAATTCCATAAGATAAAAGGCCAAATATACAGATCAGGGTGTGTTCCCATAAGGATGATTAACTTTGGGGGTTAATTTTTACGAATGAAGTTATTTTATCGCCCTTCCGGGCAGGGTGATCCACTCATTATTCTCCATGGATTGTTCGGTTCTTCAGATAACTGGTACACCCTGGCAAAAGTTTTCGCCGAACGATTTCAGGTATTTCTTGTGGACCAGCGCAACCACGGGCAATCTCCCAAAACTGAAGAATTTGATTACAAACTGTTGACAGAAGATGTTTATGAATTTATACAGGAGCATGCGATTAGAAAGCCGGTCATTATAGGTCATTCAATGGGTGGAAAGGCTGCGATGAACTTTGCCGTGAAGTACCCGGAGCAATTGAGCAACCTCATTGTGGTAGACATTGTACCAAAGGCCTACCCAGTGCATCATGATGCGATACTGGAAGGCCTCAAGGTCATTCCACTCAGCTCGTTAATCTCGCGGAACGACGCGGACAAAATCCTTTCCGACTACGTGCCCGAACCCGATGTGAGGCAGTTCCTGCTAAAGAATCTTTCGCGGAAACCGGCTGGCGGTTTTGAATGGAAGATCAATCTGGAGGCCATTGACAGGAATATTGAGGCAATGGGGGCAGGCATGATTTACTCAGGAAAATATGATGGCCCTTCTCTTTTCATTAAGGGAAAAAAATCCAAATATTATACCGAAGGCGACGAGGATCTTATTAAGAGCATCTTCCCCAATGCTGAATTAGCGACGCTGGATACAGGCCATTGGGTACAGGCTGAAAAGCCGGAAGAGTTTGCAAGCCTCGTCTTAAAACATCTTTCAAATGGAGGACTTTAAGAATATTTTGTTCATTGACATTGAGACGGTAGCCTCAACCAATCACTATGCCTCTTTGGATGAGCGACTGAAAGCACAATGGGCCCGAAAGACAAATTTTCTAAAGCCGCGAAAAGAGGGTCAGACAGACGAAGATCTTTTTCATGAGCGCGCTGGCATCTATGCCGAATTCGGGAAGATCATCGTAATCGCGATAGGAAAATTTGCAGAGAATGAAAAAAATGAGCGTGTCCTTAAAACAAAATATTTTGCTCACGATGACGAAAATCTTTTGCTACAGGAATTCAAGAATGCTATCGAGAAAATGGATCAGGGTCAATTGAAACTCTGTGCCCATAATGGAAAGGAATTTGATTTTCCCTACCTCAGTCGAAGAATGCTTGTGCAGGGGATTGCACTTCCTGCGGCGCTTAATCTTTCAAGTAAAAAGCCTTGGGACATTCCGCACCTTGATACCATGGAATTGTGGAAGTTTGGCGATTACAAGCATTACACCTCCCTTGATTTGCTGGCCACGATCTTCAACATCCCAACCAGCAAAGGTGAACTGGACGGATCGAAGGTGAACGCTGCGTACTACCACGATAAAGACTTAAAGAAAATAGCTGAATATTGCGTCGGAGATGTGGTGGCCGTGGCACAATTATTTCTAAAATTGAAAGGTCTGGGCCTTATCCCAAATGAAAATATTATTAACGCTTAACTTTTTCCGCGGGATGCTGCGAAAGAATAGAATTTATGTCCAAAAAGAAATTTAAAGAACACAAAGAGAAGAAACACAAGAAAGAAGGTAAGTCGTTGCGGCATGCGGTGCTTGCTTTTTTCGATGAGAGCCCTGGCGCATCTTATAATTTCAAACAACTTGCCCGGAGCGTTGGCCCAAAAAATAAGGCAGTGAACAAGGAGCTGTTTGAGTTGCTGGAAGAGCTCGAGGCCTCCGGCAAGATTCATCAGCTCCCAGATGGAAGCTATGGATCCACACGGAAAGTGCAAACATTGGAAGGCGTTGTGGATCATGTCAATCCGCGCTTCGCGTACATCAATACAGGCACCGACAATGACATTTATGTTCGTGAGCGTGATCTCGGCACGGCCTTGCATGGAGATACGGTAAAGGTATCCATCACCACGCACAGGACAGGTGAGAAACCAGAGGGGAAAGTGGAAGAAATTGTCAAGCGAAACCGCACCCGCTTTGTGGGAAGGCTTGAGATGGCACCCAATCGTTTCGCCTTTGTAGTCCCGGATTTTAAGAAAATATATCAGGATTTCTTTATTTATCAGGAGAATGTAGGGCAGGCAAAGAACAATGACAAAGTCTTGTTTGAAGTAACCAAGTGGGGCGATGGCGATAAAAGTCCTGAGGCGAAAGTGATCGAAGTGCTCGGTAAGACTGGGGAGAATGAAGCAGAGATACACTCCATCATGGCGGAATTTGACCTTCCGTTTCGTTTCCCCGAAAATGTATTGCAAGCCTCAGAAAAGATCGAAGAAAAGATTTCCAATGAAGAAATTAAGAAGCGTTGGGACTTTCGCGACGTGCTCACTTTCACAATTGACCCGGAAGACGCCAAAGATTTTGATGATGCGATTTCCTTCCGTGCACTGGACAGCGGATTATATGAAATTGGTGTTCACATCGCCGATGTCACGCACTATGTGATACCAAACACCATTTTAGATGTTGATGCTTTCGACAGAGCGACCTCTGTTTACCTCGTGGACCGAACGGTGCCCATGCTACCGGAAAGATTATCCAACGGACTATGCTCCCTTCGTCCCGATGAAACAAAATTGACATTCGCTGCCGTGTTTGAAATGGACAATAAGGGCAGGGTGCAAAAAGAATGGTTTGGGCGAACGGTGATTCATTCTGATCATCGTTTTTCCTATGAGCAAGCGCAGGAAGTGATTGAGGTGGGGAAAGGAAAGTTTGCTCAGGAGATAAAAATCCTCAATGATCTAGCGATTAAGTTACGCAAAGAGCGGTTTGTAAAGGGCGCTGTAAACTTCGAAACGACTGAAGTAAAATTTAAGCTGGATGAAAAAGGGAAGCCGTTGGCGGTTGTCCCAAAGGTCAGAAAGGACGCACACAAACTTATTGAAGAGTTTATGTTGCTGGCCAACAAATCCGTGGCCACATTTATTTTCAAGCTAAAGAAAGGAGCGGAGAAAGACACGTTTGTCTATCGGACACATGATTTCCCCAATCCTGAAAAGGTGAGTGACTTCGCTCAATTTGCCAAGCAGTTTGGCCATACGCTCCATACCGAGGAGGCTGCAGTCTCAAAGTCGCTCAATAAATTGATGGATGAGATCGAAGGAACGCCAGAGCAAAATGTGTTGCAGTCCTTGGCGGTTCGGGCCATGGCGAAGGCAAAATATACTACCGACCCGAAAGGCCATTTTGGATTGGCTTTTGATCACTACACGCACTTCACTTCGCCGATTCGAAGATATCCCGACATGATGGTGCATCGCTTGCTGCAACATTATCTGGACAAAGGAAAATCGGTGAGCAAGACCGAATTCGAGAGTAAATGCATTCACAGCTCGGAGCGGGAAAAGCGTGCGGCTGATGCCGAGCGCGCGTCCATCAAGTACAAGCAGGTAGAGTTTATGAGCCTGCAGCAGGACAAACTTTATAAGGGCATTATCACTGGCGTCACGGATTTTGGAATTTTTGTGGAGATCATTGAAACCAAGTGCGAGGGCATGGTGCGTCTTGCCGATATGAAGGATGATTTTTATGAATTTGATGAGAAAAATTACAGGGTCATTGGACGAAGAAGGAAGAAGATTTATCGGTTGGGTGATGAAGTGGAAGTGAAGGTGAAGAAGACAGACATTGACCGTCGGACCATGGACCTTGCTTTTGAAAGTTTGCCAGGGGATTTTCCTTTTGAAGAGCGCCCCAGTGCTAACCCAGGTCGGAGGAATAAGCGCTGATGGAAAAATATCTTTCACTGCTGGAACTTGAAATAGGGAAGCAACATTTTGGCGCTCAACCTAAATCGTTGTACGAGCCCATTCGTTATATCATGGCCCTGGGAGGCAAGCGCCTTCGTCCCCTGCTGACATTATTATCCTATTCGATGTATAAGACGCGGTTGGAAGACATCATGCCATATGCTGTTGCAGTGGAGGCTTTTCACAACTTCACATTGATGCACGATGACATCATGGATAAGGCACCGTTGCGCCGGGGCAAGGCCACTGTGCATGAGCGATGGAATGTCAATACGGCTATCCTTTCGGGAGATGTGATGCTTGTGAAAGTGTATGAGCTGTTTCTAAGCCTTGAGAAAGACAAACTCAAGTTGGTGTTGTCACTATTTAATGAATGTGCAGCCGGTGTTTGTGAAGGTCAGCAATGGGACATGGAGTTTGAATCGAAGGGCAAAGTGAGCGAGGCTCAATATCTGGAAATGATCCGTTTGAAAACGGCTGTGCTGCTGGGCTTTAGTCTTGAGTTGGGAGCGGTGCTGGCGGAAGCGCCTGAGGCCGATCGGAAAATATTACGTGAAACAGGGATTAACCTGGGCATTGGATTTCAGCTGAAGGATGACTTGCTGGATGTCTATGCCGACAAAAAGAAATTCGGCAAGCAAGTGGGGGGCGATATCATCGCAAATAAGAAAACATTCCTGTTGATAAAAGCACTGGAGAAAGCAAGAGGAACTGATAAGCAGGAATTGCAGAAATGGTTAGTCGCGAAGAAATTTGATAACCGCAAAAAAGTGGTGGCCGTGACATCCTTGTATGAGAGGCTCGGGATACAATCCCTTGCGGAGAAAAAAATTTCCGAATATTTTGAGAAAGGATTTGCGGGGTTGAATCAGCTATCGGTGAGTGGAAAAGCGAGTTCGCTGCTAGCCTTTGCGAAAGATCTGGCGGAACGGGAGAAGTGATGACATGATTTGTTTGGTCCTTTACTTCCTCTTATAAAAATACAGCTTCGCCCTTTCGCCCTTTGCATTTTCGCTCAGTGTAAAGAAACCCGACCCATCCTGCGCCCATGCAATAGACTCACCCTGCGGTTCGGGATCATACTGAAGTTCGATGGCAGGTTTTTTCAGAAGATCGACGATCGTTTCATTGCTGGTCTTCTTCCAATAATAAATATGTTCGTAGTTCCTTAGCAGGACTTCGTCTCCAAGGGTGGAGATGCTTCCTCCATTTATATTTTTGAGGTCAAGATCAACAACCCTTTCTGCAATCAGTGTGTCCGCAGTAAACGGATAGGTAATCTCATAAAGGCCAACTTTTTTTTGCCGCTTCGAAACCAGGTAAAGATTTTTACTGATGGGATCGATCATCAATGTTTCTGTATCACGTATCTCATCGGAAAGCTTAACCATCAACGTATCAAAATCAGAGATTATTTCGGAAGCATCCAGCAAGGGTTCGGGAATTCTGTAGATGTACTTGACATCATAGCGAGCAAGGTTATCGCCGATGTCTCCGACGTAGAGGTATTGAATGTTTTCTTCCGGACCAGGCCCCAATGCAATGTCTTCCCAATCGCGGTTTTTGATATCAGTTCTGAATGTCTTTTTTGTGACAGCTTCTTCATTGATCAGAAAAAGTTCATCGGGATTACCACTGTCATTGTGTGTCCACAAATACCCTGGATTCGCTGCGCTGGCCGCCAGACCCGAGGCCTCTTCCAGCCGATGATTTTTATTTGTTCCCTGTGACCTGCCCATCTCAAACAGTGTCCCGTTTTGTGCTGACTGTTCGCAACCCATGAGCAATCCGGCAAGCAAAAGAGCATTGAATAAATTTCTGGTAACCATTCCGGCAAGTTGAATTTTTGGAGAAGATTTTCCTAACAGTTGAAACAGTTTTGGATCTGACAAATGACGAAACATTTCCAAGGACATTTCATTAAAGAGTAGGATAAGCTTTTCGTGATTATTCTTGTGGTAGCCATTCATGAGTGGTATTTTTCTGCTATGAAAAGTCTGCAGTTGCTTTGGTTCTTGCTGAGCATCACCTTCTCCACACACGCTCAGATCGTGGGGCGATTTTATTACAATAAAAAATGGCAACTCACCAAAAGAGACTCGGCTGCCTATTTCAGGATTTGTGTGTTTGACACAACAAAACGAGTGTTTGCGGGCGAGATTAAGGACTTTACTAAGGATGGGAAGTTAGTCATGAGGGGATCCTATAAAGCTGGAAAGAAGAATGGAGAGTTAACATTCTATTTCAAAAACGGAAACATTGAAAGCACAGGGAGTTTTGTTGATAATAAACGATTGGGTACTTGGAAATATTTCTATGCAAATGGAGCGATAAGAAGTGAAGTTGAGTTTAATGACCCATCGTTCAGAATTATTTATTTCAAGGATTCAACACTCAAGCCATTACTGGAGAATGGAAATGGTAAGTGGATCGAAGAATATGAGGAAGAAAACTTTTCGCAACCTGTTATTAATGAGGGTTATTTTAATGATGGGAAGAAGGATGGTGAATGGACTTGCCACCTGAGGGATGGAACACTATTATATAAAGAAAAGTATAACAAGGGTAGATTCAACTGGGGGACATCATCCCGAGTCATCGGTAAGACAAAATTGAATTATGGCTTGCCGATGGGGAATCACTTGCTTCTTCATTATAAATTCGGAAAAACTGAAAATTTTGAATTTGCAAAAGGCATAGATTTTGACCAATATCCTTTCCTTGTACCATTTGAAGTTTCGGCTGCTCCGATAGTGGGAATGCAGGGATTCTACCAGACAGTGGCTGAAGGCATTAAATATCCTGTTGAGGCAAGGAGGATGGGAATAGAAGGTATTGTACTTGTAGAATTTACTGTCAATATAGATGGATCATTAAGTGATTTCCGGGTTGTAAAGGGGATAGGCGGAGGATGTGATGAAGAAGCGACCCGGATAATCTATCTGTCGCAGCAAAAACGCAAGTGGCACCCTGGTACGCAAAAAGGAAAGCCTGTTAAGCAACTATACACGCTGCCTATTACATTCAAATTGGGTTGACCCAAATAAAGCCAAAAGCGATCCAGCTTCTCACTACTTTTGCTTCGTGAAAAATGAAGAGGTCGATTTAGACGACGAACAAGACGATATACTGTTTGAACACCACCGGATTGTCGTGGACGGAGGCCAAAGCCTTGTCCGCGTAGACAAATTTTTGATGGACCGCTTGTCCAACGTGACGCGCACGAAAATCCAGGATGGCATCCACGAAGGATTTGTCAAGGTCAACGACAAAACAGTCAAGCCTAACTACAAGATCCATCCCGCCGATGTGATTACCGTTTCGTTTCCCGAGCCGCCGCGCGATACGGATGTAAAACCTGAGAACATCCCGCTGGATATTGTTTACGAAGATGAACATTTGCTGGTGGTGAACAAAGCTGCAGGCATGGTTGTACATCCTGCATTTCAAAATTGGACTGGCACACTCGTCAATGCTTTGGCTTTTCATTTTCAGAACCTGCCAGAGATGCCGGGCAACACTGGAAGGCCGGGCCTTGTGCATCGGATTGATAAAGACACTTCTGGCCTATTGGTCATCGCGAAGAATGAAATCACTCTTACCAGGCTGGCCAAGCAATTTTTTGATCATACCATTGAACGGACGTATTGGGCACTGGTATGGGGCGAGCCCTCCGTACCTCAGGGAACGATTAATGTCAATGTGGGCCGCGGACTTAAAGACAGAAGAATTACGACTGCTTTTCAGGAAGGTGATCATGGCCGCACTGCCATCACACATTACAAAGTCTTACAATCGTTGCGTTATGTTTCCCTCGTGGAATGCAAACTTGAAACGGGACGCACGCACCAGATCCGAGCGCACATGAAATTCCTGGGTCATCCGCTATTCAATGATGCGATGTATGGCGGCGACCAGGTATTGAAAGGAACGACGTTTACCAAGTTCCGCCAGTTTGTTGACAATTGTTTTAAAATCATTCCACGCCAGGCGCTGCATGCGAAGACGCTTGGATTCATACACCCTGCCACAAAAAAATTCGTTCAATTCGACTCAGAGCTTCCTGCTGATTTTAAAGCAGTGATTGAGAAGTGGGAGCATTACGTGAAGTATAACTAACATTGAAAGAATAAAAGATTGGAAGATTGTTGCGAGGTCAGACTGAGCGCAGTCGAAGTCAAATTGATTCTGCGAAGAACACGCGCTTGACTCTTTCGCTGGTACTGGTGAGTAGTTCATAGGGAATTGTATCAATCCACTTAGCAACCTGTTGAATGGGTAAGTCAGGCCCGAAGATGGTAACTTCATCTCCTTCTTTTGCAGCAATGTCAGTGATGTCCACCATCGTCATATCCATACAGACATTCCCCATCACGGGAGCGAATTCTCCATGTATGAGTACCTTCCCTTTGCCCTGACTAAAACGTCGACTGAAGCCGTCGGCATAGCCAATGGCAATCGTAGCCAGCATCATGTTATTTTCTGCTTTTCCTTTTCTGCCATAGCCAATGGTCTCGCCACCTTTTATCATTTTGATTTGTGAGATCATGGTCTTCAGTGAGGCCACAGGTTTCAAGCGAGCTGTACTTACTTCCGTAGGATCGACGCCGTAAAGACCGATGCCCAGCCTCACCATGTCAAACTGGTACTGTGGCAAGCGAAGGATGCCGGGCGAATTAAGCAAATGCCGCAATGGACGATAATCCAATACTTTTTCCACGCCTTCTGCCATTCGGATAAAAGTCTCACCCTGTTGTTTTGAAAAGTCGTCGTGTATCATTTCGTCTGCTCCAGCAAGGTGGGAGAATACTGAAGCTACACGGAGATTTTTGCTGGAGTGAATCAGCCGGGTTGCTTCTTCAATTTCTGACGCATCGAATCCAAGACGGTGCATACCTGTATCCATTTTGATGTGGATTTTACAAGGACGGTCCTCGAGGAAAGTGATCAGTGCCTTGAGAATTCTAAGACTGTACACCTCAGGTTCCAGGTTGTATTCAAGCAATGAAGTAAAACTCTCTTCAGATGGGTTCATCACCATGATCGGCAAGGAGATGTTGTTTTTACGCAATTCAATTCCTTCATCTGCATACGCTACCCCGAGGTAATCTACCCGGTGATACTGCAATAAGTTGGCGACCTCCTCGCTGCCGCTTCCATAGGCAAAGGCTTTGACCATAGCCATGATCTTTGTGCCTGGCTGGAGAATGGACTTGAAATAATTCAAGTTGTGAATCATCGCATTCATGTCAATCTCCATCACCGTACCATGGACTTTTCGCTGCAATCGCTGCACAATTTTTTCAAACTCAAATAACCGAGCGCCCTTTATCAAGATGATTTCGTCGGCGAAATCATCCGGGTGAAGTTTTTGCAGAAAATCAGAGGTAGAGGAGGAGAAGATACCATCAGGAAATAAATGACGGTGAGCCGATAAAGAAGGACCAATCCCAACCAATTTCTTTATGCCGCTTGATGCAATTAGCCCGCTAATCTCCTTAGTCAATTCATCCCCTGACAATCCTGATTGCAGAATGTCGGAAAGGATCAATGACTTTTTAGCTTTCAATTGGTTTTTAAGAAAATCCAGACTGATGCGAAGTCCTGCCAGGTCGTTGTTATACGTATCGTCAATAATGGTACACCGGTTGAGGCCCTGTTTTAACTCAAGCCGCATGGGCACAGAAAGTAGTATTCTGAGTCGTTCGGCGATCACAGAAGGCTTGTACCCACGGTACAACATAAATGCCATCACATGAAATGCATTTTCTTTTGATGCAGCATCCTTGAAAGGAAGCTCAAGAGTGAACGTATCTGTTCTAAAATGTACCTGAAAGATTGATGCGTCAATCGCTTTAATTTTTATAGTGGCGCCATCATGATAACCCCAACTAAGACCAGAGATTCCTTTTGCCAGAAGACTTTCATGAATCAGCAAGTGGTCACGGCAATAGATTACTTTTTCGCAGCCTGAAAACAATTTTATTTTTTCATCTGCCTTTTCTTTATGAGAAGCAAACCCCTCGTCATGAGCACTGCCTAGGTTGGTAAAAATTCCAATGGTTGGACGGATGATCTGTTGAAGGAGTTCCATCTCACCTAGCCTGGAGATCCCAGCTTCGAAAATTCCAAGCTGGTGATGCTCGTTAATTTGCCAAACTGACAAAGGGACTCCCACTTGAGAATTGTAGCTTCCTGGATTCTTGACGATCTTTAGCTGTGGTGACAAAACCTGATAGAGCCATTCTTTGATAATCGTCTTTCCATTGCTGCCGGTGATTCCAACAACTGGAAGTGAGTAGAGCGCACGGTGGTGTGCCGCAATTGACTGCAAAGCCTTCAGTGATGAATTGACTCTTAGAATATTGGCACCCTGGAACTGAGTTTTGTCAATCTCTTGCTCCACAATAAATTGTCGCATGCCGAGATCGAACAGTTCTTTTAAGAAGAGATGACCATCGTGACGTTCGCCCTTGATCGCTATAAAAATTGACCCCTTATTAATTACTGCTTTGCGGCTGTCGATGAGTAGCGTTTGTATAGGTCTGTCTTCAAAAAATTGAAGCTGCGTTCCGTGACAGATAGAGCTTACTTCTTTGAAATACATGCCAGTCGTTAAGTTAGGTTGCTCCGTTGCATGCAGATTTAAAGCATGCAGTAGGCAATTACCAATAGGCAACACCTGGCTACTACATTTTGGTTACTGCTTCCTGTCAAGATAATGTGTCAATAAAGAATTAACAAACACTAGAATAGTCGTGCTCCATTGGGCACTTTTTTATCAATGCAAGTAAGCACTACTTTGCCCTCTTCATCCGGGAACCCGGTGACCAGTACTTCTGACCAGAAGCTTGCGATTTGCTTGGGTTGGAAGTTGACTACACAGGCCACCTGCCGGCCGGGAAGTTCCTCCACCCTATAATGGTGCGTGATTTGAGCGCTGGATTTTTTCGTGCCTAGCTCAGGTCCAAGGTCAATCCAAAGCTTAAAAGCTGGCTTTTTGGCCTCTGGAAACGGTTCAGCCTTCAAAATAGTGCCAGCGCGCAGTTCCACTTTGTTAAACTCCTCCCATGTGATCATAAGACAAATTTTTATACCTTTCGAAACTCAAAAATCCTTAAAGGGGCAGGTGAGTCAGAGCATGAAGGTAAAGTTTTCCAATCTTTTGACCGCTTTTGCTGCAGTTTTACTGCTCACACTTTCTGCGCAGGCTCAAGAGGATTTACCCGCACTTGAAGTTCAAGACCCTACCCACAGCGAACTTAATCTTGACGAAGATAAGACTTTGATTTATGATCATCCCAGCCATACGTCGATTGTAAGAGATTCTGCTCAGATGGCGCCACGGGTGTTACCAGCCGCTGCGAAGATGGCAAAGCCCGAGCCACACAAAGGCAGCCGTAAGGAAAAGGACGAAGAAGAAACGCTTTCCTTCAACTTTCTTTATTACATGTTCCAAAAATTTAAGATGTCTGATCTGATTGATCAACAGTAGTTTTAAGCCTATCTTAAATCTTATTTTTTTCAATCAACCTTAGGTTGACATTTTTCCTTTGAAAGGAAATATCAGGAAAAGAGTGCATCTCTGACTAACAGAAATCATAAATATCCAACGCCGAACGCCCAATCACTCACCATGGTGCAACGGTGGGAGTTATCTCGTATCGATATTTTGAATTGAATAAAGATGGTAGGTATTTATCAACGGATGCGGAGCATTTGTGAGTTCGATGTAAAATGGAGCGATATCGGTGGCCGGTGACAACACGGGACGACACCGATCACAGACAAAATCGAGTAAATCACGATTATTTTTCAGAATAACAAGAATGCGTATATTCGGTTGTTGGACGTCATTCTATGGCGACACTGCAAACTTGAAAGTGACGAGCGTTTAACAAACAGACAAAACCAAATTATAAAATGAATTACTGGGCAGTAGGAGCATCACATAGCGACACAGAGGTATCAAAAGAATTTTTGGAAAAAGGAATTTGGTTTGACGGCTATGCTGAAGATGGGGACGACAGAAACCGAGGCACTTTAGACGAGGTAAATATTGGCGACATTCTTTTGATGAAATCAAGTTCTACAAAAGGAGCAAATCACTCAACGACATTTACAAAACTTAAAGGTGTTGGTAAAGTCATAAGCAAAGAGGACCACCACTCTTTCAATATGAAATGGTTTGAAATCAAAGAACTACCAAAGGACTTTGATGGTATTTCATACCGCAAGACAATTGAATATGCAAGAGAAGATGCCATGCTAATCTTTGCTCAACAAATAATTGAAACGGAAAAACAAAACATGACTATTAACTTACTTAAATACAAACACCAAATAATTTTACAAGGACCACCCGGTACGGGTAAAACCCGTCTTGCAAAATTGCTTGCCGATGAATTGACAAAACCAAACTTGGTGGGCAATCCAATGAGTATTATTAATAATTTCTTTTCCAGTTTCAATTCAGATGATGAACCGACAAAACTGAATAGAGAAAATCAAAACAAACTACTAAGTAATTTTCAGCAAAGGTTTTCTATTGACAATCTCAACAAGCTAACCTTAGACGATTATTGTGCAGGAAAAGGAGATAGAAATAATTTTTGTTGGTGGATAGAAACAGGGTTAAAATCTTTGGGCAAATATTCCCCAGGAAGTGCCCGTTCCTACTTGATTTATTGGAGTAAAGACGACAGCGATTATAGAAAACACGGTAAATTATTAAAGGACACAAATACAGATGATGAAGCAATGCAGAAAATTGCAGATATGCTTTACAATGTAGTTAAAAATAAAAATGCAGATGATGCCTTGGAATATTTTGGAGACAGTTTTCTTCTTAAAATTCTAAACTCATTTTTCCCTTCCGAATATTTTCCAATTAACGGGAACGAATCTTTAGACAATGCCTTAAAATTGTTTGGAATAAATACACATTCATTAAGCAAGGTTGAGAAGAACAAAAAACTTAACGAACTCTATATTGCAAAAAAGAGAGAATACAAATCAGATGTTACATCAATTGAATTTATGCGATTCCTCTTTGACAACTTCAATTTAAAAACTGGTGAAGACATTGACACGAATGAGACTTTGGTAACCAAAGGAGAAAGCAAACTGATACAATTTCACCCTGCATATTCTTACGAAGATTTTGTTAGAGGCATAGTTGCTGACACCACAGAGAACGGAAATGTTTCCTATTCGGTAGAGAATAAAATTTTAGCAGAGTTTGCACAAAAGGCAAAAGACAATCCCAACGGAAATTATGTTCTAATCATTGACGAAATAAATAGAGCAAATCTTCCATCGGTTTTAGGTGAGTTGATTTACGCTTTGGAATATAGGAACGAAGCAGTGACATCAGTTTATGAGTTTGAAGGCGAAAGAGAAATTACGCTAACAAAAAATCTTTTCTTAATCGGCACAATGAATACAGCAGACCGTTCTGTTGGACACATTGACTATGCAATAAGAAGAAGATTTGCTTTTGTTGATGTTCTTCCAGATGAAAATGTTATTCAAAATAACACAGCAAAAGATTTGTTCACCGAAATCAAAACACTTTTCTCAACTGAATTTCTTTCACCAGATTTTAAAGCAAAAGATGTAATGATTGGACACAGCTATTTTCTTGTAAACGATGAAGTAGAATTACAGTTGAAATTGGAATTTGAAATCAAACCAATTCTAAGAGAGTATTTGAAGGACGGAATATTTTTAGAAACAGCACACGAAAAAATTGAAAGTTTGAGTGTCTAAATTACTTTTCAATAAAGCGTTTTCAGAACACACAGTTACAGATATTTCTGCGATGGAGATGCTTTCAGCATCATCCATTCTTTTCAAGCAAAAGGATGGTTGTATGTGCATTGAAATCACACAAGACACAACATGCAAAAAACTAAATTCAAATTGTTACATCGGGACTGACTGGCTAAACAAAAACGAAATTGCAGTTTACGTAGCTCCAAAAGTAAATGACGAAGCACAGCAAACCGACTATCTCAAAATGCTTTTCTCTTGTTTGCGACATTCTGATGTAGCCAACTTCACAAGAAATTTATACGATATAAAATTTGAAGAACCGTTTATTGAAATTGAGCAAAAGCAGGATTTGCTTACTCCTCTTTTGGTTGTTCAATTCTTGCAAGTTTTAAAAAGCATTGTCAGAAAAGGATTAAAGAAATCTTATTACAAAGTTGAACGAAACTTAAATGCAAGAATAAAGGGAAAGGTTTTAGTTGCTCAAAGTCTAAAACAAAACATCATCAAGAACAGACAAACAAAAACTTTCTGCCAATACGATGAGTTTGGTTTTAATTGCACCGAAAACAGAATACTTAAACAGACATTAATTTTTGTTCAAAAATATCTTGCTTTATTTCCCGACTACTCTAAACTGGTTTCATCAGTTATCAATTATTGCTATCCAGCTTTTCAAGAGGTTGACGAGAATATTGATTTAAGAACTTTGAAAGGAATTACTCACAACTCTTTTTACAAGGAATACAAGGAAGCCATTCATTTATCAAATCTCATTTTGAAAAGGTTTGGTTACAACATCAAAGAGATTGAGGCACTAAATAACAAGACGGTAAAAGTTCCACCGTTTTGGATTGACATGCCAAAACTTTTTGAGTTGTATGTTTTGGGTTTACTCAAAGACAAATATTTCAATGACATTCAATTTCAAATTCAAGGCACTTACGGACAACCCGATTTTGTTTTTGTATCTGAAAACAATAAAATGATTATTGACACAAAATATAAACGGAGGTATCAGCAGGCACAATACGAAAAGGATGACATAAGACAATTAAGTGGTTATGCAAGAGATAAAGGAGTTTTATCAAAGTTGGGTTACAAGACAGAAGAAGAACAGGACAAAGTAATTGACTGCTTAGTAATTTATCCCGACCAAACAGCATCTGAAAAGTTGAATGACAACTTAAAAGAAAATCCGATAAGCGGCTTTACAAGATTTTACAAAATGCCAATCAAACTACCAGTAATATCATCATAGACAATGGACAGACCTCGACACGACAGAAAAGAAGAACGAACGCACAACAGCACCTACCCAAAAGGCGGGGGTTCGAGCTTCGCAGACACATTTGTGCAAGCCGAAAGTTCAGTTCTCCGAATGAACTTTAGGGCTAAAAATCCCGCCCTTCGGGTAGCTGCAAACCGTTGGTGTGTCAATTCAGCAATGACCCCTTGAGCCTCAGCAACTCTGTTTCAGAAACCTTTGCAAGATACCTCGCTGCAATGAGACGATTATAAGCATCCGCCAGGCTTTGCTGGGCGGTCCGCAATTCGATGAAAGTGGTAATTCCCCGCTTGAATCCTTCGAAAGCAATGGCCACATTTTCTTTTGCAAGGACAATATTTTCGTCCTCGATCAGCAATGCTTTTTTCGCATTGTCGTAATTGACAAAAGCGTTTCGAACACCGACAAGTGCCAGCGTCAGTTGTTGATCATATATAAGTTTTTGGCGTTGCAAGTTTAATTTCGCCTGCCCAATCAGGCGGTTTACATTCATGCCATTCATGATGGGCACCGCCAAAGTGAGTCCATAGTTGTAGCCCTGGTTTTGGGTATATTTTTGTGCCACTGGAGATACTGCCAATTCATTTTCCGTTTTGAAGTAAGTGTAGGCTGTTGTAAAGTTGATGATCGGTGAGCGACTAGAACGATTTTCCCTCAGCACCAACTCTGCCACATCGATATTCTTTTTTGCCGCTGCCAACGTCTGATTTGTTTTTTCAATATTGGTCAGAACTTCTTCCATGGTCAGCAAAAGGTTGATGGGGATGGAATCGGCCACATCATACACATCAGGGAGAGACATCGCCAGCAAACCGTTCATTTGGTCTTTCAATTGTTGAATGAGCGTTAGCTGGGCTAAAATGGCGGTTCTTTGGGCATTGAGATCCACCTTGGCCTGAAGTAATTCAGGTTTGCCACCGGTGCCTACTTGTAACTTTCTTTCAGCCAGCTTGACACGTTCCTCGCTCACTGCCATCAATTCCTGGATTGCTTTCAACTGCTGCTTTTGCCGGATGATGCTATAGTAATTCGTGATAATGGCAGCCGTTGTGTTCATCATTTGGTTTCGGATATTCACTTCCCCCAATGCTGCGAGTTCCTGGATTCGCTTGCGGGTAGCAAACATTCTTGTCCCATCAAACAGGGTCCAGATCGCCTGGACAGATCCATTTGAAATGGTGGCCTTTGCACCGGTTCGGGTAATCTCTTTGTCATCGAATGTAATATTGCGTGAGTCGATGTTGTTCTTGATATAAGAGCCTGTTGCGTTCACGAATGGAATAAAGGCTCCAAACGCATACTTATTATCATTGGCGGCAATGGCTCCCGTTGCCTGAATCACCTGCACATCATAATTTTTTTGCAATGCAATTTGTATTACCTCCTCGATGGTAACATTTTGTGCATGAGACTGAATAAGGGAGAATATTCCCAATATGATTCCAACGACGCTATGCTTCATATACAAGTTCCTTGTGAAGTTCAGACTTGTCACCCATTCCAAAATCTACGTGTTTTCTTTTTCTTGACAAGAATGAATACATGGCGGGAATTACAAAAAGAGTGAGGATGAGGGAGAAGAGCACCCCACCCACAATTACGATCCCCAGGGGTATCCTGCTGGTAGCCGCATCTCCCAACGATAGTGCTATGGGCAAAGAGCCCAGGGCCATGGCAAGACTGGTCATCAGGATCGGCCGCAGGCGTAACTTTGACGCTTCCAACACTGCCTGGATCTTGTTGAGACCCTCTTCACGTTTTTTGTTGGCAAACTCCACAATCAAAATTCCATTCTTGGTAACAAGCCCGATCAACATGATCATTCCAATCTGGGAAAAGATGTTGATGGTTTGATGAAATATGGAGAGCGACATAAACGCTCCGCAAATGGCCAACGGTACCGTAAACATGATGATGAGTGGATCCGAGAAGCTTTCAAACTGCGCAGCAAGAATAAGGTAGATCAGGATCAATGCAAGGATAAAGGCGAAGGATGTGTTGCTGGAGCTTTCGGCGAAGTCGCGTGAAGTTCCAGTCAATGACGTAGTAAAAGTGTCGTTCAGCACCTTCGCTTTGATTTCTTCCATGACTTTGATACCATCCCCAATAGTTTTTCCTGGCGCCAACCCTGCAGAAATAGTAGCAGACTTATAGCGGTTAAAGTGATAAAGTGTAGGAGGTGTTGTAGATTCCTCCACCGTTACGACGTTATCAATGGACACCAGCTCACCAGAATTTGTACGCACGTAAAGCTTTTTTAAATCATCCGGATCATCGCGATTGATCCTGTCAACCTGACCCATCACCTGATACTGCTTGCCCTCTTTGGTAAAATATCCAAAACGCAAATTGCTGTAAGCCAACTGGAGCGTTTGAGAAATGGACTGAACACTGATTCCCAATTGAGTCGCTTTGAGCCTGTTAATTTTAACTTTTAACTCCGGTTTATTGAATTTCAGATCTACGTCTACCCCTAGAAACACCGGATTGTTGTTGGCAGCTTCTAGAAATTTGGGAAGTACAGATCTTAACTTTTCAAAGTCATTGTTCTGAATGACGAACTGTACCGGCAATCCACCCCGCTTGTTGACTGCAATGGTCTGCTCCTGGATGGCAAAGGCGCGACCATCCTGAAACCTACCCATGTTGCGATTCACCATATCCACCACCTGCTGCTGACTCTTGTTTCTATCTTTCGGATCGACCAATGATACACGCACCATTCCGTTGTTGGCTGAACCGGATCCCATGAAATTGGGAGCTGTCATCGACATCACTGTTTTATATTCTTTCACAGAATCCATGACAAACTGAGCTACCTTATTCACGTACTTGTCCATATGATCGAACGAAGTGCCTTCAGGGGCCGAAAGTTGTAAGCGAAATTGATTTCGATCCTCCAGGGGTGCCAGTTCAGACTGGAGGCTATTGCCGATGAAATAAGCTCCGCCGATACAGGCGATGATGATGAAGAAAGCCATCACGCGGACCTTCATAAAGGCACCGAGCATCCTGGCATAGAGATTTTCCATTCCGGTAAAAAATGGCTCTGTGAAATGATAAAAGCGGGAGTGGCCTGCCTTTTCGCGTGTGAGCAGTACACTCAATACAGGCGTGAGTGTCAGCGAAACAAATGCGGAAACCAACACGGCGCCTGCCACCACGATTCCAAATTCACGGAATAACCGACCGACAAATCCTTCCAGGAAAACAATGGGTAGAAAAACAACGGCCAATGTTATGGAAGTTGAGATCACCGCGAAGAATATTTCTCGTGAACCTTCCCGGGCGGCATTGTATTTATTCATTCCCGCCTCGAGCTTTTTATAAATATTTTCAGTGACCACGATGCCATCATCCACGACAAGACCCGTTGCCAAGACTATCCCGAGCATGGTAAGCACGTTGATGGAGAAGCCAAGCAGGTACATAATAAAGAAGGTAGCCGTCAAGGAGACGGGAATGTCGATCAAAGGGCGAACGGCGATCAAGAAGTCTCTGAAGAAAAGATAAATGATCAACACCACGAGGAGGATGGAAATCACAAGCGTTTCCTGGACTTCTGAAATAGACCTCTTAATAAAGAAAGTCTGGTCCATGAGAATATTAAGTTTGATATCCTCGGGCACTTCTTTTTTGATCTGGTCGTATCGCTTATAGAATTCGTTGGAGATGGCCACATAATTTGATCCGGGGAGCGGCGCGATGGCCAGTCCTACCATGGCGATGCGACTCTCACGCATGATCGACTCCTCATTTTCAGGACCCAGCATTGCCTGACCAATGTCTTTGAGGCGAATATCACCCGCCGTATTTGAAACGATAATCACATCATTGAATTCCTCTTCGGTATAAAGCCGGCCAAACGTACGGACGGTGAGTTCGGTGGCATCTCCGGAGATTTTACCGGAGGGCAACTCGATGTTCTCCCTGCCTAAGGCCGCCTGCACATCCAGGGCAGTAAGGTTATAAGCGCTCAGTTTCGCCGGGTCTATCCAGATACGCATGGCATACTTTCGTTCGCCCCATATCTGGATACCGCTGACTCCAGGGATGGTCTGCAATCGCTCAACGAGAACATTGTTGGCATATTCTGTTAACTGAAGGTGATTGCGTGAGTTGCTCTGCACGGTCATGGAAATGATATTTTCGCCACCGGTATCAGCTTTCGATACCACGGGTGGGGAGGTAAGGTCTTGCGGGAGTGACCGGCCTGCCTGAGAAACTTTATCACGCACATCGTTGGCGGCCGCCTCAAGGTCAGAACCCAATTCAAATTCAATGTTGATGCTGCTGGTGCCTACGCTCGAACTCGATGAAATATTTTTTATTCCTGCAATACCATTGATGGCTTTTTCAAGCGGCTCGGTAATCTGCGACTCAATGATGTCAGCATTGGCACCGGAGTAAGAAGTCCTCACGCTGATGTTCGGAGGATCGATGGCCGGATAGTCCCGCACCCCGAGGAAAGTGAATCCAATGGCTCCGAAGAGCACCAGCAGAATGTTCATCACAAATGTGAGGATGGGTCTGCGAATACTTAACTCTGAAATATTCATGACTTAATGGGTAATCTTTTCACACTCGAAATCTTCACCTTACCATTGGGGCGGATCGCCATCAATCCTGTTGTAATCACGGTGTCGCCTACGTGCAGACCTTTGAGTATCTGAACGTATGCTGAATCCCGGATGCCGGTAACTACTTCGGTGAACACGGCGCTGTCCCTTCGAAGGAGGATCACCATCTTGGCACGGGCCTGGGGAATGATGGCCTGCGACGGGATCATGAGGGCAACGGTATCTTGGCCCAGCTGTAAATTCACCTTGGCGAAAACACCGGGCACTAATTCAGCATCATTTTCAGATACAAAGGCCCTGATCTTCAAAGTACGGGTGTTCTGTTCTACACTTCCTTCCGTGGCGAGCACGACAGCCTGATGGGTTCTCTTCCCACCGTCGACGGTAAATCTTACAACGTATCCTTTCGCAATGTTCTTGGCGTACTTTTCAGGAATGGAGAATTCCAGTTTCAGTTGTTTTACTTCGCGAAGGGTGGTAATCACATCTGCGGGTGCCAGGTAAGCCCCCATGCTCACATTCCGAAGACCAATCTGACCTTCATAAGGCGCCCTTATCTCTGTTTTGGAAATGGAGATTTTGGTCGATTGAATGTCTGCCTTGAGATTATCAACGTTGAGCGCAGCGAGCTCGAAGTCCTGCTGACTGATGCCATTGATGGCCAACAATTCACGCTGACGCGCCACGGTCTTCACTGCGATCTGAAGTTGAACTTCCAGTTTACGAAGTTGCGCCTGAAGATCCTGGTCAAACAATTTAATAAGAAGAAAACCCTTTGGTACAACGGTCCCTTCGGGAAGATTGAGTTGGATGATGCGACCGCTTACCTCGGTGCGAATCTGCGTTTCTTCTGCTGGCAATAATGTTCCGGGAACCTCCACGGCCTCACTGACAGAACTGGTTTTAACCGCGAAGCCCTCCACGACCATGGGTCCGCGGGCGCGCTGGTTTGGCCCCGGAGCACCAGCTCCTTCTTTCTTGGCACATCCCGTCAGCAAAACGATCCCCGAGGCGATCAAAAACACAGCAAAATTCCTAACCAAATGCATAAAATAGTGAGTTCAAGGACGCAAAGTTGAGAGGTAAACAGGTCAAAAGCACATTTCGTTTGCAAAAGAATGGCAGACGGTCATTTGGTATGACCTTCGGTACCTTTTGTCATGTTTAGACAACAAAAATCAAGGTTTTATTCCGGGATGGCGAGATTTTAACCCACATTGCAGCTTTTTGAAACAAAATGAAGGATTTCAAATTATTTTTGGGGTAAAATCTAATATTTCTATTTTTTCTCCCGTACCCGCCTACGAGTAAAGTATTTTTATGCTACGCATTAGGCCTTCATTCGATTTGTAGTGACACACGGGGTATTGCTTTGGGGCTGTCAAGACCAGTTCTTTA
>JAYVQY010000151.1:0-49696 GCA_043776715.1 Cyclobacteriaceae bacterium
CAGAGTCCCCGAGGCGGTCTTAGGATAACCCACATTTCAAGGAGAGTCATGGATTATATAGCCTTCTAAGAGAGTGTTAAAATAATTTAGGCCTTTCCATAATGTTTGCCAACCCGGCAGGCCTTTACTTTTATAACCTTGATGTCCGCCCATTCTGCCCAGTAATAGTATCCACCATAACATAGTACCCTCTTTTGCTACAGTTAAATCAATTGGCTTCAAATATTTTTTGGCGGATTTTATAGCCAAGTCTTGGGCTTCTTTTTGTGTGACCACGGTATCGAAGCAGGCATCGGGATCCAGCTTTGCATAGTATCGGCTACGTAACAGTTGAATGGCCAACAGTCCTAAAAAGCCGATCACGGTGCAGAGCGGGTCTTTACTATCAAACTGACGCTTCTCTATGCTGCAGCCCGTCTTATAACATTTGTGAAAGTCTTCGATGGTCCATCTCTTGGTATAATTTTCTACCACCTGCTCGGCCTGTTCAAAATCCTTCACCGGTAAGTTGGTCAACAAATACCATCCAGTCATTTTAGATTCTCCTGTAGGGGCTATTTCCTCTAAGTGGACACAGGTGATCTCTTTGTCTATACCCCGGAATTTATAATCAGCATACCGCAACCAGCACTGTGCTTCATAAGGCTTGCCTTCTTTGTTGCGCAGTTCGCGCTTGATCTTTGCCTTGTTACTGCTTTGTGCAATTTGTTTGAACAGACGGAACAGGCTTACATCTTCTTCCTTATCCCGTTGGCTATGGGTCAATGTGCTCCGGTCGTGCCTGGCCCGTATGATAAAACTACTGGCCACCGGTTGCTCTTGCAAAAACAGGTTTATGACCTGGCTTACATCGGCCTCCCTGTCCAATAAGTGGATCAGCTTTCTTCCCGTTTCCTCGGCAAATGTTTTCCCCGCTCTTATGCCGCTTATCCACTTATACGATTCTTTGTCTTCAATGTCTTTCTTGTGGCACATGGCCCCTTTCCCAAACTCTTCTCGGTTTCGCTGAATCACCTCTTGGTGCAACAATCCCAATGGAGCATGCTGGTTGTCCAGTAACAAACCATGATGGAGCAACAAACCATTCGAATCTTTGTCCTGGGTATAGCCTAAATCCAGTTCCCGGTTGTTGTACTCCACGTACATCGTATCGTGAATCATAAACCATTCACCAGGTTCCGCTATTGTTTTGCTGTAGGATGCCAAACCTCTTCTATAGCCCTCTATAAAGGTGGACTGTGTCACTCGTGAATTGTTTATAAAGCGATAGAATCCCTTTAGGGCGTAGCTGTCTTTTATAAGACTGGGAAAGGATTGGCTATAATCCCTTTGCTGCATCCCAGACAGACTCATCTCATAACGTTGTCTTAACCGGTCATCCGCAAAGGCCAGACCCTTGATCTGTTCGTCTATTACTAAATTGTCCATCTCAAAAATTATCAATATTTGTGGGTTATCCTAAGCCGGGTTGGGACCTATTGTCTCAATTGCTCATTGCAAACTTTCAATTTTATGATCCAGAATATTATTTCATTTTCCATACGGAATAAATTTTTAGTCCTCCTGGTTGCTGCTGGCCTGTTCGGCTGGGGAGTGCATTCCGTTCAAACGAACAAGATTGATGCGATCCCGGCAAAACCCTATTTCAAGAGTTTGGGAACTTTCAATTTCCCAATTTCCATTTTCCTCCTACTCATAACCATCAATTGTACGAGCCCAGCCAAACCGTCAGAAGTTCACGAGAAGAAATACACCTGCCCCATGCACCCTCAGATTGCGGCGGAGAAACCTGGAACGTGTCCCATATGTGCAATGGATTTAGTCCCGATTAAACACAATGGAAATGGTTCTGAAATTATGCTGAGCGATGGCCAGATCAAATTGGCCAACATTACAACAACCCTCGTGAAGTATGAAGAAATTGGCGATAAGACCATCCTCACCGGAAGTTTAGCAATCAATGAAGAACAAACAGAACTGGTCAGTAGCCGGGTAGCCGGGCGGATTGAAAAGCTTGTCATCAAAGAAATCGGCCAACGTGTAGTGCAAGGTCAAATGTTGTATGAAATCTACAGCGAGCAATTACTCACCTTGGAGCATGAATATCTCCTTGCGCAGCGGCAAGTACAGGAACTCGGTCAGCGCGAGAATCGCTATCGAACGTTTCTAGAGGCAGCTGAGAAGAAGCTTGTTCTTTTTGGTTTAAGCAAGCCACAGATTGCGGAGCTAAGCAATACCGCCAGGACAGATTCCAGAATTTCATTTCTAGCTCCTGCTTCCGGCATTGTGGCACGCGTGGATGCATCCGAAGGTCAGTATGTCTCAGAAGGAAGTCCGCTCTATCGAATCGAACGATTGGATAAGATTTGGGTCGAAGCCGAACTATATCCGCAAGAAATTGCTTTCATAAAGAAAGGAGATATCGTGGATGTTGTTGTTCCCGGATTGGAGAACACCAGAGTAAAGGGCAAAGTAATTTTTCTTAGTCCCGAGTATCGGGCAGGCAGTCAGATCATTACCGTCCGGGTGGAAATTGGCAATCCCTCCAATAAGTTTTTACCAGGCATGCAAGCAAATGTGATATTGTCTCATTCCAGCAAAAGGGTAATAGCCGTCCCGATCGATGCTGTGATTCGCAATGAACAGGGCAGTCTTGTATGGGTGCTTACACCTGAAGGAGCCTATGCTTCGCGCATGGTGGAGACCGGAATTGAGAACAGTGATAAAGTGGAGATTATAGCAGGACTTCAAGAAAAGGAGAACGTCGTCATCACCGGGGGCTATCTGCTTTATGGAGAACTCATTCTCAAAAAAGGCGGAGACCCGATGTCAGACCACAGTCACTTTTGAAAACAGAATCCTAAATCGTAAATCGTAAATCCTAAATCGTAAATCCTAAATCCTAAATCGTAAATCCCAAACAAATGATTCCAAAATTCCATCCCACCACGTATGCACTCGCATTGGTAAGCACCATACTTCTTTCTGCATGTTCTGGAAGCAAGCATGAAAATCATAATGAGCAAAAAGACACTCAAAAAATGTCTGAAATGAAAGCAGATGTACCGGCAACAGTAACGGCCACAGAAGTAAAAGCATTTGACAATGTTGACCCTTCTGTCAAAACTCAGATCAATAGTTTTCTCACAGATTATTTTGCTTTAAACAAATCACTGATAGAAGACAACAATGATGAAGCCAAAGCCGCCGCCAAAAAACTATCCGTCACGGTGAGCAAGTTTGACATGTCCAAACTCAATGGCGAACAGATGGATTTTTACCACCTACAGTTGGCCAAACTCACCGCAGCCTTGAAAGGAATAAATGAAAGTGCAGACATCGAAGAGACCAGGATCGAACTGGCGCCAGTCAGTGAAAGCATATTTGCTTTGGTCAAAGCTTATCAATCAAACACATCCGACCTTTATTACCAGTTCTGTCCGATGGCGAAGAATGGCGAGGGTGCGAACTGGCTAAGTAGCACCAAAGAGATCGTGAATCCATACATGGGACAAAGGATGCTTATGTGTGGCAGAACTCAGGAGGTGATTGCACAGATAAAATAAGGATTCTGTCGTGGAAAGTAAAAAGCTCTTTATCAAAAACATGGTTTGCAACCGCTGTCGGTCAGTGGTGCAGGATGAATTGATTAAAGTCGGCCTCCTACCCCTCAATATACAATTGGGTGAGATCGAATTGAAGACAGTACCGACCCATGAACAATCGATAAGATTTGAGGCCGCATTGCTTCATCATGGCTTTGAGTTAATCGACGATCGCCAGTCGAGATTGATTAGTCAAATCAAGAAAGTAGTAATTGAACACGTGCATTACGGAAAAGAAGGTAAACTGAAAGTCAACTTCTCAGATTATCTTAGCTCCAAACTCAATAAGGACTATCACTATCTGAGCAATTTGTTCTCTGAACTGGAGGGCATCACCATCGAGAAGTTCATGATCAATCAAAAGATTGAAAAGGTGAAGGAACTTCTCGTTTATGATGAATTCACTCTGAGTGAGATTGCTGATAAATTAGGCTACAGCAGCGTTGCCCATCTTTCAAGTCAGTTTAAAAAGGTGACGGGGTTGACAGCAAGTCATTTTAAGCGGGTTCGGGAAGTCAAACGCAAATCATTGGATGAAGTGTGAACCCGTAATCGATATAAATGGATTCACAAATTGTGTAACGCACGAGAGGGTAAATCCTGAGACCTTTGTTGAGTAAAGCAAACAAGTATGACACACACCTATCAAATATCCGGAATGACCTGTGAAGGCTGCAAGGCCAAAGTTAATCACCTGCTTAGTAAAGTGGATGGTGTTAAGAGGGTTGACATTGATCTTATTAAAGGTGAAGCGGCAATTGAGATGGAAGGACATATTCAGACATCGGTGCTTGCGAATGCGTTGATTGAATATCCGAAGTACAAGCTAAGTGAATCAAATCACACGCACAGAGGGGGCAACCTTGCGATGGAAGATGAAGCGAAGACCTGGATACAAACCTATAAACCACTGCTCATTGTATTTGGTTACATAACCTTTATTTCATTCATCACCTCCTTTCATGACGGAAGGGTTATGGGTATGCACTGGATGAACAACTTCATGGCCGGGTTTTTTCTTGTGTTTTCATTTTTCAAAATGCTGAACCTGACGGGCTTTGCAGACAGTTATGCGATGTATGATGTCGTGGCAAAGAGAATAAAAGTTTATGCATTTGTCTATCCCTTTATCGAATTGACCCTCGGCATCGCCTATCTGACTGGCTTCAGCCCCACCCTTACCAACTGGGCAACAGTAAGTGTAATGGGGATCAGTGTTATTGGGGTTGCACAAAGTGTGTTAAATAAAAGGAAAATTCGTTGTGCTTGTCTCGGAGCAGTATTCAATCTCCCAATGAGTACGATTACAATTATCGAGGACCTCCTGATGATCATAATGGCCGCTTCGATGCTCATACTAATTCAACCATAGGAACCACCTAATTGCTCATAACAGAACTTAACAAACTAAAAACAAGTAAAAATGAAAACATCTAAAACAATCAGCTTAGCAATTCTCATCTTTGCATTTGCCATAAGCCATACTCAAGCCCAGACAGACTATAAGGGACATAGAATTGATGCCGCAGGAAAGATCATTGACAAGGACGGCAAACATGTAGGGACCGTTACGAAAGAGGGAGCGATCAATGATGCTTCAGGGAAAAAAGTAGCCCATGTGGACGGTAGCGGTTCGGTGATCGATGTGACCGGTAAGAATCTTGGCAAAGTTGGAAAAAATGGAACTTTCACGCCGTACTCCAGCACCAGCAATGAATGGACCATCAGCAATCCCGAGAATGGGGTATGTTTGGTGAAAGATAAAGATGGCAAAGTGATCGCTGAAGTACATGAAACGTATAAGCACATAGGGGCGTGTGCCGTTCATTGTCTCATCAACAACATGAATCACAATGAGATGTTGGATAAAAGTGTTGCAGCATACGCCTGCCCCATGCATCCTGAAATTGCCTCAGATAAGGCAGGGAAATGCAGCAAGTGTGGTATGGCGTTGGTGAAGAAGTAGTCGTAGAATAGAAAATATTCAGATTCAGCGACGATGACGTTAAGAATCAAACCATGACAGAGATGAATCAGTCCGGCAGATTTGTTGAAAGGCTAAAACACCATGCGCTGCTGCTGGTCGCCACTTCTATACTGTTATTATTAATTTACTGGATTGTCCCAGGCAATGATAAAAAATACTTATGGTCCATGGCCACTACTTACACAAGTATCACCCTGCTTGCTGCGACATTGATCATTGGACCGCTTAATCTCCTCAGAGGAAAACTCAATCCAGTATCCACTGATCTCCGGCGGGATATTGGAATCTGGTGCGCCGGTATTGGATTGGCGCATGTGATCATCGGCATCCAGGTGCACATGGGAAATATTTGGTTGTATTTTTTTAAGGCAGTCGAAGGGGTTGACAGCTTCAAACTTCGAACTGATCTTTTTGGCTACGCTAATTATGCCGGTCTTTTGGCTGGGTTGATTTTACTGCTCCTGCTGCTCTTGTCTAATGACTTGTCATTGAATATTCTAAAGTCAAAACGATGGAAATCTTTACAGCAGATGATCTATCTGATGTTTGTTCTCACGGTAGCTCACGGAATCATGTTCCAGGTTATTGAGAAACGGAAAGTGAGCCTTGTTGTTTTTTTTGTCGTATTAGTCATTCTACCTTTGATCATACAAATAAAAGGTCTCCAGGCATTTAATAACAAAACAAAGAAATGAGAACTTATGGCAACAATATTTGGATCATAGCATTCCTATTATTTGGAATATGCAGTTGTTCGGTAAAATCCGGCGAACGATCTAATGCCAAACAAGTTTCTGAAATTACGCTGGATCAAATCAAACTCACCGATTTAAGTGGCAACCCGATAGACTTAGATCAATATCGGGGTAAGACCATATTCATCAACTTCTGGGCCACCTGGTGCAGACCATGCATTGAAGAAATGCCATCCATAGAAAGAGCACAATCAATGCTAAAAGGAAAGAATATAGAATTTCTATTTGCGTCCAATGAAGAAATAGACAGAATTCAAAACTTTGCTTCAAAGAGAAACCTTACCCTGAATTTTGTCCAGCTGGAGAATCAGGAGGATTTAAACCTTAAGGCTTTGCCTACCACTTTTATTTTCAGTCCGGAAGGCAAGTTTGTTTTTAATGAAATGGGATTCCGCCAATGGGATGATCCTGAAAATATTGAAATGATCACTAAAATAATAAACAGCCATGAATAAACTATGCATCCTCCTGCTCTCATTTGTGATTGCAAACTGCGGTGTTCAGGAAAAAAAGAATATCGAAACAACGACTCTCAAATCCCTCTCTTCCCCGGCCCAATCTCCCAGTGGCGAACCTTATCTGTTCACGAACGAATTGGGGACAACCTATTTATCCTGGATCGAAACCAAAGACAGCCAAAGCACTTTTAAATTCTCCACGCTCTCCGATGATCAATGGTCGGAACCTGTGACCATCAATTCAGGCAGCAATTGGTTTGTCAATTGGGCAGATTATCCGATGATCGCTGCCCATGGACAAGAGTTCATCGCTCATTATTTGGAAAAAAGTGGTGATGGCACGTATGCCTATAATGTGAAGATGACCTCTTCCTCCGATCAGGGCAAGACCTGGCGTGAACCGGCAATACTTCATGATGATGGCAAGCAGGCTGAACACGGCTTTGTATCGATCATACCTTATCAAGGGAATTTTTTTGTCTCATGGCTGGATGGCAGAAACGCAGCCATGGAGGGAATGGATCATCATGAAGGGCATCACGGTGAAATGACACTGCGCGCGGCTATTTTAGATAAGAATGGAATGAAGATCAATGAATGGGAACTAGATAAACGTGTATGTGATTGTTGCCAAACCAGTGCAGCCATCACAGACAACGGCCCCGTCGTTGTGTATCGCGATCGCTCCGATCAGGAAATTCGGGATATGTCCATAGTTAGATTTGTGAATGGCCAATGGACAGAACCAATGTCAATACATGATGATCACTGGAAAATTGCTGGTTGCCCTGTTAATGGCCCCCGGATTGATGCCCAGGGCAATAGCCTTGCGATAGCATGGTTTTCATCAACGGAAGGAGAAGCGCAAGTAAAGGTGGTTATCTCCGGTGATGGGGGAGCAACTTTCAGCGAACCAGTACGGGTGGATGAAGGAAATGCCATTGGCCGGGTCGACATCGTCATGTTGGACGATGCGAATGCAATGGTAAGCTGGATGGAAGGATCAGCAATAAAAGCTGCCAAGTTCCACTCCAACGGCACGAAGGAAAATTCCATCATCATTGCTCCTTCATCCGACTCAAGGTCTAGTGGATTCCCACAGATGACCCGATCGAAAGACAGGCTGATATTTGCCTGGACTGACAGTAAAGAAAAGATCATCAAAACCTCCAGTGTTAAATTATAAGAAAACCCTAATTAAATCTCATTATGAAGAATTTGATCACCATCGTTTCATTCGCTTCCCTTATCTCGCTCTTTGGTTGTAGTGGAAACAAGTCCACGGAAGATCAAAACGCTAAAGGGAAAAAGTCTATAGAAAAAGCACAGTATAATAGCGTCGTCATACAAGCACAATCCGAACCTGACACACTCAAAGGCAGCCTCGAAGCAGAGGCAATCGGGAAGATTGGAGGTACTGAAATCAAAATTTCTTATCACTCCCCTGCTGTCCGCGGCCGGATCGTTTGGGGCGGACTTGTTCCCTACGACAAAGTTTGGGTTACCGGGGCTCACATGGCTACGAAGATTGAGTTCACGAAGGATGTCACAATTGAAAATAAAGTTGTTCCGGCAGGTTCGTACGCACTGTTCACGATCCCAGGTAAAGATGAGTGGACCATTATCATCAATAAAAATTGGGAGCAACATCTTGCGGATAACTACGACGAGCAGGATGACGTTGTTAGGGTAAAAATGAAACCTGAAATGGAAGACACGAATCAGGAGCGACTCCGATACGCAATTGAAGCCGACAGCAATACAGAAGGTGAGATTGTATTTTATTGGGAGAAAGTGGAAGTATCGCTGCCGGTAAGCACAAGTCGTTAGTCTTATTTTATTGCTATCGGTCTTCCTGGTGATCCGGATGCTCCAACAAAACGTATGGGCGTGAAGATGAAAAGGAATTCGTACACCTTATCGGCTGCCAGAGATTCGAAATCCATGTTCTCGAGGTTGAAGATTCCGTTCTTCATCATCAGCTCCTGGTGCACCGGTACAAAAAGATCCGGGTTTGGATTCGGCATCACTTCTGTTGGGGCAGTATCGGCGCCCGTCATGCATACTTGTTTAGCGACAAGCCACTGCGCCACCTCAAGGCCAATGCCTGGAGGGTTGCGACTAAAATCCTGCGGAGCCTTCCACAATTGTGCCCAACCATACCGAAACACAATCACATCGCCCGGTGCAATGCTGTTTTCCGAAATGCCCTGCCTGGTCAGAGCACCTCTAACATCAGCCAGGGTCACTTCATAACTATTGGTTAGTCTCTCTACTCCTTTGTAAGCAGGTATGTCAACCATGATCCCCCTCGAGATGATGGGTTTCACATTCTGTACGCCAAGATGAAGTAAACCATCCGGGTGAACCACCTCCTCCTGGGTGAATCCATTGTAATAAACGCCTTTGGTCGTACCATCACCGTACTTGATCAGTGCTCCAATATGTCCGGGGCCATCGAACTGCGTTCCGACCTGACCCAGTTCTCCCGTAATGACTTCTTCGTTTCCCAGTTGTCTGTTAGTTCCTGCGGCAGGACCCGTATCGACCACCGAAAGTTTGTAAGAACGAGTCCCCCCAAAGGGCATCGTTCGTTCATAGGGATGTCCTAGTTCATACACCTTCCCTTCTTTTACATACTTCAGGGACTTCAAAATTTTCTCTGGTGTAATCCAGTTGGAAGCTCCCGCCTCATCCTTCGCGCCCCAAAGTGCGCTTGGCCACCACGGGCCACGTTCGCGTGTTTGGCTTAGTACTGGGGAAATTGCCCAAAAAACAAGTAGGAATATGAACAGAGTTTTCATAGTTATATCACTAACCAATTTAAGATACAAAATGACTCTCATAAAAGTTATCTTCGGAGCTACTTCTGTTACCAAAGAGCGTCCAAAAGGTATAATGTAGCCCCAAATTTGCTTTTACAAAGACTAAATTGTACTTATCTTTTGATCCCCGCTCAAATAAATGCAAACATGGAAAATTTACTTATTATTCTGATTGGTTTAACAATCCTCGGCTTCTCTTTTGTGAACTTCATCGTTTTCCAACTCCTCAAAGAAAGGCGGTTGACTAACGAGAATTTGTCTTCAATCAATAAATCCCTTGTTGACGTTTCAAGCTTCCTCAATAAGCTTGAAGCATTGGAAAAAGAACATAAGTCTGTTTCGCAATTGGGGTTCTCCCAAATTGTAACTGCACTTAAAGAAACCATCAAACTAGAATAAGATTTTTCCATGGATCTACTTCGTGCATATATCCAATACTTACGCGATGTGAGTAGAAAAATAATTAACCGTGCTGGGTTCGAAAATGTGCTCCCAATTGAAACAAGGAAAAGGAAAAACTATTACTTCAATCTTGACGACTATGAGTTCGTACAAAATGTCGAATATTCCGTTCCCGCGAGCGAGCGAAAATTCCTTGAATACATAAAACTGGTTAACTCATTTCTCCAATCAAATGATGATCACCGTTGGTTTTTTGGCCTTGGAATAGTTCACGGAAAGTATCAAGGAAGTACTCTGTCTGCACCCCTAGTTACCGCTATTTGTAACATAACCGGCAATGAGGACGGAGAAACCCTAATCAACATAGACGAGAAATCGTATCAAATCAACTATGACTTGTTGGCTAAGTTTCTCAACATCAAAATCGATGAGGAGGACGGTGAAGAACGGGTTTTGACATTGGAAGAGGAAAACAAATTCCGTGCAATTGAGGAGATTGAAAATGAACTCATTTCAGCCGCAAAGAAAAACTTAATTCCTGATGCAGTCGCGATTTTTAAAAAGCTTAAAACTAATATTTCAAACTTTCAACAAATTAATGAAAACAGCAAAGGAGCGTTCACGAATGAAACAAGATTTGAAGACTTCTTTGGTAGTCTCTTTTTTACGCCCCATACTTTTTGCTTTGTGAGGAACATTCCAAATATTCTTTCGACTTATGAAGCTTTAAATGATTTACTAGACCAAAATACTTTAAGCAATCCCCTTTTAGAAACACTTCTCTCTAACTCAATAAAAAATGAAACCTGTGATTTGCCCCTTTCGGATCAAATTTCGGAAGAAGCCATTTCAGAATCCTTAATGAACATCCCGTTCACTCTCTCGAAAAAACAAAGCGAAGCCATCAAGAAAACGTGGCGCAACCCAATCACATACATTGAAGGCCCACCCGGGACTGGAAAATCATACACAATACAAGCCTTGCTACATTCAGCCTTAAGGTTAAATAAAAAGGTACTTTTTGTGTCACATAAAAAAGCCGCGCTGAACGTTGTAAAGAAAGGGATTGATAAGTTCTTGGGGAAGGAAGCAATTCTTTATATAGCCACCACTGACAAGACGCACGGTGCATCAGATAAGAAGGTGACCATTAAATATCTAAAAGATCTCTTAGATGAGTGCGAGGAACTTACGGACTTAAAGGTCAAAAGGAGACAAAACGAAATTGACACCCTGAATCTTAGGCTCTCTGAATTAAATGAACAAATCAAAAACATAAATGTTGACATTGAAAGAGATCTCCAATTGTCAAATGATTATTTCATACTGAATAAAATATTTGTTGATAAGAGAGATTTTTTCACAAACGAGCTTGGGATTGATATAAGTGGCTATGCATTCAAAGAAACATTATTCGATCAATCAAAATTTGCAAAATTATTTGCCAAATTAATGACGATTGATTCCGACAATATTACAAGCCCGATAATTGAGATATTTAAGAGGAAGGTATTAAAATATTTTGTCACAGAATTTGAGGCTGATCAAACTAGGTTAAAATCAGATATCAATTATTATAAAGACATTTTTGAATTAAATACTTTTTTCTCAAGAGGAATGGTGAAACAAAAGAAAATACGTTCAATTAGGCTTGACGCTAATAGAATTCGCCTTCTGAAGACAATATCTGAGAAGGACGAGCTAATTAACAAAGTAATTCAAAAACAATTTCGTCTCAACATTCTTTCAAAACTCTTTAAAAATAGTAGAGCAACCGTTTCAATTAAGAGTTATGCTTCTTCCCTCAAAAGGGCTTCACCAAAGGCAATTATTGAGAACTGGGAAAAGGTAGATTTTAATCTCTTAACGGACATTATCCCTTTGTGGTGCGCAGAGTTGCGTGATCTTGGAATTGTTTTTCCTATGAAGAATGAAATATTCGATATCGTCGTCGTGGACGAATCTTCGCAAGTGAATATTGCTGAAATAATTCCCGCCTTTTATAGAGGCTCAAAGTATTGCATTGTAGGAGATGACAAACAACTCCATTTAAATGCAACAGGTGTAGGTTTTTCTCTTTCAAAATCATTTGACAACTTATGCTGGAACAAAAATCAGCTCCAAACTTTTATCAATGTGGCCGAAGCGAAGAAAAGAAACTTGGTTGTTTCGGATGCTTCGATACTGCGCTTCATCAATTCAGACTTGCGCGCGCTGCGAATCCCTCAGACCCAATTGGACGAACACTACCGTTCATTACCTCAGCTCGCGAAATTCAATAGCGACAAATTCTATCAGGGTAGCTGGAAAATCATGACGGAAAATGGAAAAAATCGTTCTCTTCAATGTTTCAAAGCTATTAACGTTAAAGGCAGCAGAGATAGTAAACAGAAATTCGTAATGGCCGAAATAGATCAATTGATTAAATTATTGAGGGGAATAGTTAAGGATGATGGATACCTTCATCATCCAGACCTAAAACAGTTTGATTTTTCTAAAAACAAACCAACAATTGGAGTATTGGCCATCCTAAGAAACCAAATAACCAAGATTAATGAAATGCTTGAAGAATCTGGCATTTCCGATAGCGAGTTGGAGGAATTTGACATTATGATCGGAACACCTGAGGAATTTCAGGGTAATGAAAGAGACATTATTTTTTTTACACTTGGATTAGACGAAACTACGAAATGGGGAAAGGGCCATTATGAAGATCGACACCGATTTAACGTGGCAACTAGCAGAGCGAAATACTTTACTTATTTCATTTACGCTGGCATTCCACGCAACTCAGACCTTATCAAAAAGTATTTAAACCATTTTGACGTAAAGATTAATGAAGATGATTTAGTTGACACAGAATTAATTCCTGAGGCTCCAAATTCTCCAGATGACAATTGGAAATATGAACCTTCAAATTTTGAATCCGAATTTGAATTCAAAGTGGCTGAATATTTATGTGAGTTCATAGCCAAACACACCGAAATAGAAATCTTCAATCAAGTCCGGGCTTGTGGCCAAAAACGGCTTGATTTTGTTCTTTTCAACCGAGTAAAGAAAATTACCTGTGCTGTTGAGGTTGATGGAATAGATCATTTCATTGGAGATTCAAAGAATTACACAGAAGCCCATTTAGACCGTGTTGGAATTTTGCGGAGGGCCCAATGGGAAGTTCTAAATATCAAATATCATAACTGGTACTCAGGTGGCTGGCTGTGTGACATAGAAAACAAGATCTTTGCTGAAGAGATAAAAGCCTTACATAAGAACTTGAAGGACTTGCTGCAAATTGATACGGTGCCTCTTGAAGCTCAATGGCTCAACACTTGACCATGTTCTATTTTTGGAACAATGGGAATCATAACTTAATTTTAAATCGATTAAGCGGGAGTAGCTCAGTTGGTAGAGCATCAGCTTCCCAAGCTGAGGGTCGCGAGTTCGAGCCTCGTTTCCCGCTCAATTTTTCCGGCCAAAAAAATTCGTTTATCACAACCTAAAGAAGATCTTCTTCCTCCAAAGAAACCAACACATCCCCCACTCAATAATCTTTACAGGAAGAGAGTTGTCAGGATATCAGAGGAGATATTTAAGATCCTTGGCAAGCGGTGAATTCGCGATTCGCGAATCGCGAATTATTCCTATATTCGCCAGTAAATAAGGCCTATACTATGAAAAAACATAGCGGGATACGCCCACATGATATACTCATTTTGCTGAAAATAGCGGCATTGCAGGGTCGACCATGGCTGATGAAAGACTTGGCTCAACAGCTGGGCATCAGTGCCAGTGAAGTCAGTGAAAGCATTCACCGTTCTGCTCAGGCCGGGTTATTGTCCGCAGACAAAAAGCAATTGATGCGGTCCGCTTTAATGGAATTCTTGCAGTACGGCCTTGCCTATGTGTTTCCGCAAAAGCCTGGGGCGCTTGTGCGGGGGGTGCCTACGGCCCATTCAGCGCCACCACTCGCTGATTTGATTCAAAGTGAAGAAAATTACGTATGGTCCTCGGCCAAAGGCGAGATGCGCGGCCAGGCCATTGAGCCATTACATAAGAGTGTGGTCAAGGCGATTTCCGGAGATCCGATGTTGTATGAACTACTGGCCCTGGTAGATGCCGTTCGCATGGGAAGGGTTCGTGAAAAACAATTGGCGGTGGAACAACTGAAAAAACGAATTCGCTGATGCTGAAGAACAAGACCATTAACCTGGGCATCGTTAAGAAAGTAGCACGTGCACTTGGCGAACTTAATGAGCAGGTGGCTTACGTCGGAGGTGCCACGGTTAGCATCTATGCAGATGACCCAGCTGCCGATGATGTACGACCCACCAAGGACATTGACATTATATTACATATCGCGTCGTTTGGTGAACTCACGGCGTTTCAGGAAAAGCTTGGACAAAAGGGAATACACCCGGACCGCGAATCAAAGGTGATATGCCGGTTCACCTATGAGGATGTACTTATTGATGTGATGTCGACTAAAGAAGTGGGTTGGGCGCCATCTGATCCATGGTTCGAACCTGGTTTTCAAAATTTAGTACCTTATGCTGTGGATAGGGAGACCACGGTCCGGATATTTCCGGTAGCCTACTTTCTGGCCACAAAGTTCTCTGCATTTGCAGATCGAGGTAAGGATCCCCGGACGAGTAAGGATTTTGAAGATATCGTCTACGTCCTTGATAACCGGCTGAACGTGGTCAAAGAAATTCGAGAGGCGCCTCAAGATGTCCGGGAATATTTGAAGGACAAATTGAAGAACTTTCTAGATAAGTCGATGACAGAAGGGATATCAGCCCACCTTAGTCGCTTCTCGGACGAAAATCGGTTGGGTATGTTGAGAGAAAAGGTAAAAGCAATTCTAGACTGATATCATTTATACACTATGATCTAAATTCCTACAGCTTAAAGAAAACCTTCCTCTTCCAAAGAAACCAACACATCCCCCACTCCAACCCAAAGATCGACAGCGAAGTGATGATTAGCATCGGCATTTCGGAGATGTGAATTAACTCCATCAACCCATTGGTAAGCGCGCTGATGTACTGGTTAAACCACCGTCCTCCCACAATCTCGATGAAGAGGTAAATGAAAATAGAGTTCATGCCAACAATGGTAAAAAACTCCAAATGTTTTCGGTGGTCCTTTATGTCGATCCACCAATAGCATGCTGCCAAACCAATGAGGCACCATCCGCCTGAAGCGATGGTGAAAGAACTTGTGGCAATTCTTTTAATGATGGGCGTGATCGTCCAGTCCATCCTATACCCAATCACCAAACAAATAAGTCCGGCGTAAACCAGATAAAGAACTTTTTGTTTATCGTCTTTGGTGCTCAACAATAGTTTTCCAGCCACCGCCCCCCAAATCGTATGGGCTGCAGTGGGAATGCAATTGATTGCTACCCATCCGCCCTTGTTGATCTTGTTCATTAAAATCAGGTCCATGTAATTGCCAAAATTCCGCTGGTCGGTAAACGGTTGATCAAAGCCAGGAACATTCGTGTACCTGTATAAAATTTCCGTCAGTAACAATAAAACCACAGTCACAACTATCTGAGTTGATACTGGAAACCTGAAAATCAGAAAAGCAACAAGCATCGTAAAGGAAAGTTGGGTAAGCACATCCCACAGCTCAAAGGATAGCCCTTGTGGCCGCACTGCATAATCCAACACACCCCAAAAGAAAAGCCAGCCACAGCGCTTCAACATTTTGGCGAACTGACTGGTCCAGGGCACGCCAAGTTCTGTCTGTTTATGGAGCGAAAAGGCCATTGCTGTTCCCGCCATAAACATGAAGCCCGGTTGAATCAGATCCCAAAAGCGAAGTCCATTCCAGGGGTGATGGAAAAACTGTATGAATAAACCCGTCATGAAACCTCCCTCACTCCATTCAAACAAATGGTCAAAGAACCGCGTGCTCTCCAGCGTGAGCAACACCATGATGAAACCCCGCAAGAAGTCAAGCGAAAGCAGGCGGTCCTGGGTGTTGGTGGTCATTTACGAAAGATAAAATAAAAAAAGTGGAGTCACATTTCATTCACCTAGTCAAGTCTTCGCGGTTTTTTGATGTCTCAACAAAAATACCGCGACCTACTAGCCTCAATTCATTTCGCTAAATCTCGAGTCAATCCCGATTTCGCCTTATCTGTCGCTCACATTTCATAGTTCAGTTCGAAGCTCGCGGCACACGAGACGGGGCCGCGAAGACACTCCAATTGATAGTAGCAAACCAAATAAAAAAAGTCAGGTTTCCACCTGACCATTCTATCTTAAGTCTTGCTACTTACGTCTACCCACCTACTTCTTCCGGATATATATATCTCCATTGTAGTTTTTCAGCGTAATCTCCGCGCCTCCCCCATTGACATCGCCTCGTTTCCATTCATCAATCACCATCTTGTAGGTTCCTCCTTTGCTCTCTTTTTTCTGCACTGGCCCGCTGCTGCTGATGTTCATGTCAAAGCCGGTGTAAATATCTCCCTGTTCGGTTTTCATTTTGAAAGTTGCCTTCGTGATGGCAGGAAAGGTCAGATCCACATCACCGTTGTAGGTGGAGAATGACATGGGGGTCCCATCCGTCACTTTATCAAACGTAACCTTAATGTCTCCATTATAAGTCGTTCCGATCACAGAACCTGAGACGTTGATGGCAGTGATTTCACCATTGTAATTTGTGATCTCCAATTCCCCTTGCACATTGGTAATCACGATGTCTCCATCGTTGTAGGCACTTACTTTCATATCCATGCCTGAGGGCACTTCGATCTCCAGGTTGGTTTTCAAATTCCACGAGTCAGATCCAACCTTTATCAAATTTCCGTTCTCACTGGCTTCCAGTTCAAGGCCGCCGCCTCCAATTCTTTTCAAGCCATCCTTGCCGTCTTTCCCTTCCTTCCTTTCATGCCTCCGGTCATCATCCTCATCTTTAGAAGAGGCATACTTCACCAACACATCTTTCCTGGAAGTACCTTTTATTGAAATGGACCCGTAGTTCAGGTGGGCATTGAGTTTACCCCGGGCAGCAGGATTGCTCAGCGGTACTATAAACTCATTCGCATTCTGTGCCTGAACTATCATTGCCCACACAACCATTAAAACAATTATTATACTTTTTAAATTTTTCATAATCACTCTTAATTTAAATTTCTTTCATTCTTTATTTTTCAACATTCAAGCTTTCAGCTAAAAGCTTAAAGCTTACAGCTCCTCACTTCTCCCTCAAAAACACATCTCCATTAAACGTCTCAAAGTCTAACAGTGGGCCCCCCTGGCGGACTTTGTAACGATTGCCGTTCACTTTATAATGAATGCCTTCCCCTTTGTTGTACTTCTCCACCACCACGGCCATGGGTGAGATATCGTTGATTGAAGAATAGAAATCTCCATTGAAACTCTTGAAGGTGAGTTGTGCTGCGAGTCCCTTGATAAAATTTGCATTGATATCTCCATTCAAAGAGTAATACTTCGAATCTCCGGAAGGGTTACTGGAATAATCAAGATCGACACTTCCGTTGATGGTCGACGCATGGGTTGCCCCTGAAATATTTATTAACCGGATACTCCCGTTTACATTGTCGGCAAGAACATACCCATTCATGTCTTTGACCTCAATATCTCCGCCATTCACAGTCGAAGCCAAGATATTTACGGATGCCGGAACTTTGATTGTAAAGTTCATCTTGTAATCATAGCCCTTCTCGTTACAATCACCTCCCCGGCAGTCATTCCAGTTGTAGCCCCAGCCGTTCCATTTACTCTGCCAGTTGTTTTTCTTGTTCCTGATCTTTCCGAATTCGTTGCAAATTCCTTTTACATACACCAGAATCGTGTCAGCCCGGTCCAGGATACCCAATTGTATTTCCTGCTTCCCGGTTTCGAGACGTGCGTCGGTTTTCGCGTTGATGTTCTTTGAAACTTCGATCAGTATTTTATCTCCGCTGTACCCCTCCACCTTCACATCTCCATTGATGTTGAAGATCATCAGTGTGTTGTTGCCTTTCTTTTCAAAGGAGACTTCCTTCGTGATTTTTTCATTAAATATTTGAGACACCCCTGGCAGCGTCATCAACGACAGTACCGATACTAAAATTCCAGTCTTCATTTTTATAAAGTTTTAAATCAACACTTCGATGCTCTTCTTGATTTTACTCTTGACATCGGTTGGGGTTCTGTCATTGTCGAGGATTTTTTGCAATTCACCCACCGACTTCTTTTCCTGCATCGCAACCATGACTTCTGCCAGCATAATCTGAACGAGGGGTGAATCTTGATTGGAGATCGAACGCACCAGTTCCTCACGGACTTCACTTTGCCGGACAAAAGACTTCAATGCCTCCAGCGCAGCCAACCGTACGTTCACATTGGAATCGTGATTGAGGGTTTGGAAAAGTGCTTGCGTTACTTTGTCGCTCACCTGGCTCATGTCATTTGTCAGGCTTACGGCTCGTAATCTTTCACTCGCAGATTCCTTTTCGAGGAGCGAAAGCATCATCATCTCTTTCAACTCCCCTACTTGCTGTGTGAGTTGTTGCACATCCGAACTGCCTGAAGGGCGTTGTAGAAAGTAGCCCCCCACAAAACTGACGATCATCAAGGCCGCAGCAAATGCAAGTCGTGGAAGCAACACACTCCATGAAGGAAGTTGAAATGAGAATCCTTTATTCAACTTCCTTTTCTCTTCCGACAACATGGAGTAGAATTGATCATTCAAACGCATCGAAGGTATAGGTACTTCATTCTTCGTCAGTTGCTCATCAAACGAAGTAAGCTCCCGAAGCTGTGTCAGCTCCAACGCTCCTTGTTCGATCAATTGTTCCAGTGCCCGGACTTCGGCAGGATCGGCAAGCCCCTCATTGTACTTGGCGACGAGTTCATCAATCATTTTCTTTTCCATGAGTACTATTTTTTAACCCAACGATTACACTTTGATTACACTTTGCGCCTCAGCGTCTTTGCGGTAAAAATCTAACCGCGGAGGCGCCGAGACGCGGAGGGAAATGATAATTTTTAGCATTACATGATCTTTTCCAACTGTCGATAGATTACCCGCAACTCCTCCAGCGCCCGGAACACCTTTACTTTTACCGCTCCTTCCGAACAACCTAATATCTCTCCGATCTCCTTGTACTTCCTTTCCTGATATTTGCTCAGCAGTAGCACCTCCCTTTTTTCTTCCGACAGCTTATCCATGGCCATCGTGAGCATCTCTTTTTCTTCTGTCTGTCGCATTTCAGAGTATTGGTTCTCATCATGTCCAAGTCGTTCCTCCCAATTTTCCAGGCGCTCCCTGTTCTTGATTTTGTTCTTCCTGAAGTGGTCGTGGCTCACATTACGGGCAATGTGAAACATCCAGGTTTTGAAGTCGCCATCGCCCCGGAAGAGGTGCCGGTATTTCAGAATCCGCATGAATGTATTCTGCACCAAATCCTCACTCAATTCCTGATCCTTGTTCATTCCATAAAAAAATCCATACAGCGGCCTCTTATAGCGTTCAAAGAGCAGGCTCAGCCTGTCCAGGTCACCATCCCGGACTTTTTCCATCAAAGCATTATCGGCAAGCGCGTCCAAATCAGGATTTTCAAGGGGGTTAACTATCTATTTTACCAATCGTTACAAGTTCGATAAAAATATATTTAATTGAGGGTTGAACACCCTGTTGACCCCTGGCGTTACAACCTCAAATGAAGATATTACTCCTTTTGCTTCTTGCCCTTTCGGGATCATTTTGGATGAAGTCGACCCTTTCCAGACCTCCTTTTGGTGAATTGGTCTGGTCGGATGAATTTAACTATAAAGGACGCCCTGATACCACGAAATGGCGTTATGACCTAGGCGATGGCTGCCCGGGTGTTTGTGGATGGGGTAACAATGAGCAAGAGTATTACACCGCCAATTCCAACAATGTTCGTGTAGCCAATGGAAAACTAATCATTGAAGCACACCGGGAAGCAATGGGGAATAAACTATATACCTCAACGCGTATGTTGAGTAAACGCAAAGGCGATTGGCGATATGGCAGAATCGAAGTGAGCGCCAAACTCCCAAAGGGCAAAGGCACCTGGCCTGCAATCTGGATGCTCTCGACGGACTGGAATTATGGAGGCTGGCCGGCGAGTGGTGAGATCGATATCATGGAACACGTAGGATTTGATCCCGGTGTTGTTCATGGCACCATTCACACTGAAACCTACAATCATGGAAAGGGAACACAGAAAGAAGGTAAGATCACTATTCCGGATTGCTCAGAGAAATTTCATACCTACGCAATCAACTGGACAGAAAATAAAATGGAATTTTTTGTAGATGAGAATTTGTACCACACTGTCACCCGGGACCCAAAAGAAGATTTTAAGGGATGGCCTTTTGATCAACGATTTCACTTAATTCTCAATCTGGCCGTAGGTGGAAATTGGGGAGGCATGCAAGGCATTGACAAAGATATCTGGCCTCAGAGGATGGAAGTGGAGTACGTGAGGGTATATAAATAAAAATAAAACACTTAGGCACATAGGACACATAGTGCCTATAAACAAAGAACATCGGCTGTAGGATATCCCAGTTTCGAGGCTGCGTCTGAAAGTTCCTAGCGTAGCAATAAACACATTCAATACTCCCGTTGCTGCTATAACCCTACGCAGATCAATTACAAAATCGAATTGTTGACTATCGTTATCAAATGCGCTAAGTTTGCTTTGGAATTAGCCATTATCGGTAAACGTTTTGATTGTGCCATTCCAAATACTCAGATAGTGGCCTTTGCTTCGAATCGCCGGGTAATTGGAACAAGGGCTTTCCATCAAATTGATAATATTCCTTCCCATTTTCAAATTCAGATTTGATTCGAGCGCTTACTTCGATTCTTAATTGAGTTGTTACGGTCAGATACCCTGCATCGAACAGCTTATGTATATCTGACCTGAGCAATAGTCCATTTGAAGTAAGGTTTGGCCCTGCGAGGGCGTAAGGCCTTATGTGGGCAGCTTCGAGAACAGGAAGTGTTCGTTCACCGCTAATTGAACATCTCTTTTGATACGCCTCTGATACCGATGTCTTGAATGCACCTTGGCCAATTCTCGCTTTCGCAAGAATTAATTGGTATTCCGGTGTTCCGGAGGCTTCAATCATCGCTAAGCTCTGATTCTTTTCAATATTTGTATTCAAGTATTTATGCAAACAAGACTCTATCTCCTGCCATAGCTTTTTACCTATTGGAGTCTCGTCAGAATAGGTGCTACCAGAAACAATATTTGATTTCCAGTCGGAAGGAACTTCAATCCAATCCTCTTCCTTAAAGAAAACGGGATTTGTCAGAACAATGCATCCTATTTCCGGATTGAGTTCACTTTTGTCAGCGCGATATCCGATGATAGCATGGAGAAATTCATCAAAGAAATTAAATCCATTTCGGTTTGTGAAAGTTTCCCATGCAACAGAGATAGGAAGCTTTGTGTATTGATAGAAGAAACCTAGGCCTCCTATCTTGTTTATCTTACCCTTTAGTTTAAATAGAAACGGTGCACCTTGAGGTATTGCCTTAAGCGCTTGTTTCCCTGGTCTCCAAAAGTTGACATCCTCTGGATTAATTTTGCTGAGATAATTGTACCATCCAGTATCAGTAACACCGAGGTAGAACTTCATTTTCGGCCTTTTTTACGGTACTAAATTAGTGTGAATTTGCTGCTGACAACCAAGTCAATTACTTCTTCTTCATATCAATAATTCCCTTCATCTGTTTGTTCATCAGCATCGGGTTGAGGCCGTCAATGCCAGCCTTTAGGGTATTGTCAAGTTTCAGAAGCTGTCCATCCAGCTCTTTGCTTAGTTCATCAAATACTTTATAAACACCAGCCGTAGGTCTTCCAGCTCCTGTCTCCAGACTGCGCCTCACTGCGGAAATACGGTTCCCCAATTTAATTGGAAAGTTCAATGGATCTTGTCCACTCCGGTTGCGTACCTGATAGAGGTCCTCCTCAATGGCTGACAGTTTACTGGACAGGTCTTTCGCATAAGCGGCAATGGTGGGATCAGATGTTTCTTTCAGGCCGGCGTCCATCTGTTTCTTGATTTCACGGATGCGTATCACCGCTTCATTGGCGGCACTTTCTTTATCGCGGATTTTCATCGCCACATCAAACGTTTCTTTCAAGTCCGCCTCGGAGACACTTTTCAGGTTGGGGTCCATCTTGATGGTAAATGGGTATGTTCTGGAATAATTTCCAGAGGTAAACCGCACCTGATACTTTCCAGTCGGGGCCTTGGGGCCACTCCTGGCGTTGGCGCCCCACAAAATCATTCCTTCAAAAACTGTTGCCCCTGGGTAACGGAGGTTCCACGCAAATGTATTGAGACCTGAAGCCGTAGTCGGTTTGGCGGGCTCACGCTCCCAGCGGGGAATATTCGGATCTGGTTTGTACTCGGGCTTATCACCAATGCTCGTCACTACAGCATTTCCCTGAGCATCCAGTATCTCAATCTTCACTGAGTCTGTTTGGTCTTTTAGGTAATATTGGAACACTGCATTATAGACCCCATGGAGCGCATCACCAGGCTGAAACAATATCGCCTGCTGCTTCATCAAGTCTGGCGTTAATTGTCGAAGGGGTTGTATGTCGTCCAATATCCAGAAGCCACGGCCGTGCGTACCCAACACCACATCATTGTCTTTCACAACAAGGTCGCGGATGGGAGTATCCGGCAAGTTTAACTGGAGTGGTTGCCAGTTGTCGCCTGCATTAAAAGATACATAGGCCCCATGTTCTGTTCCCAGAAACAACAGTCCCGGCCTCACATGATCTTCGCGTACGGATCTCGAAAAATGTCCGTCCTTGATTCCGGTTACAATCTTGGACCAGGTCTTTCCATAATCTCTCGTGCGGAACACATACGGCTGCCGGTCGTCGACCTGATAGCGAAAAGCCGCCACGTAAGCAGTTCCCGGATTATGTCTGGACTCATCGATGATGCCCACCACCGAATTCTTCGGCAATTCTTTGGGCGTGATGTCTGTCCAGTTCTTACCTGCATTTCGAGTGATCTGAATCTTGCCATCATCTGAACCTGCCCAGATGGTGTTCACATCATGAAAGGATGGTGCCAATGCAAACACGGTCGCATAAATCTCCGGACCGTTCATGTCTCGGGTGATGATGCCACCGGAAATACCCAATGTCTCCGGATCAGCATACGTCAGGTCGGGACTGATCTGTTCCCAGCTTTGTCCATCGTCGTTTGTCTTCCATACATGCTGAGAGCAGGTGTACATTATTTTCGGGTCAACCGGAGAGAATACGATGGGATAAGTCCACTGCCAGCGTTCCGGCAATTCGCTCGCGGGCTCACCTGAAAAAAATCTTGGATAAACCTGGATGTCGCGTATCTGGCCGGTAGTACGATCATATCTTGTGAGCAATGCACCCTGGCTTCCGGCATAGTAAACGTCCGGGTTGAGTGGATGTGAAGTGATGTATCCACTTTCACCTCCACCTACATCATAGCCCCAGGCGCCCAACACGTTCATATGATCCCATCCATCACTTGGCATGGCGATGGTTGAATTATCTTGCTGAGCACCTGCAACATGATAGGGAACGTGATTAGTGGTTGTTACATGATAAAACTGAGTTGTGATGTAATCTTCAGCCGTCCAGCTCTTGCCGCCATTGACCGAAACACAACCACCTCCGTCGTTCGCAGCAATCATCCGCTGTGGATTGTTGGGATCAATCCATAGATCGTGATTGTCACCATGAGGCACGGTGATCTGTTGATCAAATTTTACACCACCATCGGTCGATTTGAAAAAATCAACATTCAGACAATATACCGTCTCCCTATCAAACGGGTCGGCATAAATGCGGGAATAGTAAAATGCGCGCTGGCGAAGTTTACGATCGTCGTTTGTTTTCTTCCATGTTGCGCCGGCATCATCACTGCGGTACACTCCGCCATCATTCGCCTCGACGATCGCCCATAGCCTTCGGTTATCTACAGGTGAAACTGTAATTCCTATTTTGCCCAACGGACCTTCAGGCATGCCCGGGTTTTTTGTCAATTCATTCCAGGTATCACCGCCATTTTCTGATTTCCACAGCTTACAATCCGGGCCTCCGCCCCACATCTTCCACGTCTTGCGATAGACTTGCCACGTAGAGGCGTATAAAATTTTGGGATTGGTCCTGTCGATAATAAGATCCGCAGCACCCGCCTTCGGACTCACATACAATACTTTCTTCCAGGTGATGCCACCATCGATGGATTTGAAAACGCCGCGCTCTTCATTGTCACCATAAGGATGGCCTAGGGCCGCTACATAGACGATGTCAGGATTGGTAGGATGTACTCTGATTCGCGCAATCGCCTGAGTCTCTCTCAAACCCATCGACCGCCAGGTTTTTCCGGCATCCATGGATTTGTAAACACCATCTCCCTGGGTGATGCTGCCACGAAGTTGTGTCTCACCGCCACCTATATATATAATGTCGGGATTTGTTTCAGCCACCGCCACTGCCCCAATCGAGGAGCTGGATATCTGTCCATCCGTTACCGGGAACCATTCTGTTCCTCCGTCTGTAGTTTTCCACAAGCCGCCACCGGTAGCACCAAAGTAATATTCATTGGGTCTGCCTGGACTTCCAGTAGCGCCAAGAGATCGACCACCTCTCAGCGGACCGATGTTACGCCATTTAAGTTTGTCAAAATATTTTGGATCGTAAGTGGTGGATGTTGATTGGACTTGCGCCGGAAGCTGGAATACCACGCCGATCAGAAGCATCAAAAGGAAAGAATAGAAGGTTTTCATGTAGTAAATTTTATATCGTAAAAGGTAATGAAAAGCAGTTGACGACAAAATTAGAATTACAGGAATGTAAAAATCAACATGGACTCAAAGCCTTAGGTGACAATTTTTCACCGCAGAGTCGCAAAGCCGCAGAGAGTGCCGCCGCTCTTTACCTTTGCGTTCTTAGCGTCTTTGCGCCTCTGCGGTGACATGCATTTGCTAATTCAGGATTGGGTTTGCTATCTTGTTATATGACCTCACGAAGACAATTTATCAAAGCGGCAGGATTGATGGGCGGCATGACCGCGTTGCCCACGGCGGGATTTGCAATTCTCCCGGAAGAAAAAAATCATTTCAACCTACTCAAAGCCAAAAATGACGACGAACTTTTCAATCTTGTGCGAAAGCAATTGCTAATTCCAATAGACAGAATTTACTTAAACACCGGCAGCCTCGGTCCGAGTCCGCTGGTGGTCATTGACTCCGTGAGCTCATTGACACGACAACTGGAAATGAATCCGGTGGGAGAAAATTGGGGCGCCCTCGGCACTCAAATGGAGGCGGTGAGAAAAAAGGTAGCGGACTTTGTCAACGCCGACCTTGAGGAAATACTCCTGACCCGCAACACCACAGAAGGTCTCAGCTTGATTGGTCAATCATTAAACCTGAACAAGGGCGATGAAATTCTAACGACCACCGATGAGCACGGCGGAGGTGAAGTGGGATTGGAGTTCCTGGCCCAAACCAAAGGAGCCGTAATTCGAAAATTCGACATGCCCATTCCTTCCGCCAGCCGTGAAGAAGTGATTCAAATGGTGGGCAACAGCATCACACCAAAAACAAAACTCGTGATGCTGAGTCATATCAACACCAGCACGGGGATGTTGATGCCGTTTTCGGAAATTTCAAAAATCACTCAACCCAAAGGAATCATTCTTGTTGCTGATGGAGCGCAGGCACCTGGTTTGACAAAAGTAGATTTGAAATTATTGGGTGTGGATGCCTATGCTGCCAGCGGACATAAGTGGATGCTGGGGCCAAAGGAAACAGGCTTCCTTTATTTGAGAAAGAGTTTTCAGGAGAAAGTACAACCTGTCTTTTCTTTTTCCGGGTTTGCTACCTATTCAAAATCATCCGGAACGAGGAATGTGGCCACCATCATCGGATTGGGTGTTGCCGTTGATTGGCTCAGTACAATCGGAATGGATAAAATTCAGCAGCGCTGTCAGGACATCAGGAACTATTGTCTGGGTGAACTGAAAAAACTACCGGGATTGAAGATCCTCAGTCCACAAGATCCCTCCCTCGCTACCGGCATCGTGAGCTTCTCACTTGAAAAAGTGAAGAACGAAGACGTCTTTCATAAATTGAATGACCAGAACATCATCGTCAAGTTGCTCACCAAACACAACGCGATCCGAATCTCCTGCCACATGTTTGTCTCAAAGAATGATATTGATACATTTATTCTTGCTCTTAAACCCCTGCTATGACTTATTTGAAAACTGTTTTATCCATCTCACTTTACATTCTTATCACGGTCAGTTTTGCCCAAACAAAAAAAGTCGCCACCACCTCAGACACGTATTCAAAAGAAATGGTGGCTCTTGCACAAAAGAAATCTGTGAAAGAGGCTTTTGCTGTGATCGACAATCTCGAACCGGCTACCCGCAAAGTGCATATTGAACTCACGGAAATTCCAGCACCACCTTTTAAAGAGTCCGTTCGTGCTTTACGATTCAAGCAACTGCTCGAAGCAGCCGGGCCTGACAAAGTGTGGATGGACTCACTCGGCAATGTGCTGGCCATGCGCAAAGGAAAAAAGGGTGGTAGAACGGTGGTACTGGATGCCCATCTGGACACGGTATTCCCGGAAGGAACCGAGGTGACCGTGAAAATAAAAGGAGATACTCTTTTTGCTCCGGGAATTTCTGATGACACCAGGGGCCTCGTATCCCTGCTGACCGTGCTTCATGCGTTGGAAAAAGCAAACATAGAAACCAATGATGATGTGCTCTTTGTGGCGAGCCTTGGAGAAGAGGGTCTGGGTGACCTTCGCGGCGTAAAATACGTGATCGCAAGAAGTAACATTAAAATTGATTCATGGATATCGATTGATGGAACGGAGATCGGGCGCATTGGAAATGCAGGGCTTGGCTCCATCAGATATAAGATAATGTACAAGGGACCTGGGGGTCATTCATGGGGAGCCTTTGGGTTGGGCAATCCCCATCATGCCATGGCGAAAGGAATGAATTATTTTTCTGATGAGGCCATGCAATTTACTTCGACAGGAATCAGAACCAGCTTTAATGTTGGTCGTACCGGTGGCGGCACTTCCGTAAACTCCATTCCTTTTGAGTCATGGGCTGAAGTGGACCTGCGTTCTGAAAGTCCCGAACGATTGAACAAGATCGATTCAATCATGAAAAGTACCTTCAGGAAGGGATTGGATGAATACAATCGAAGCATTAAGAAAGGACCTGCGCTCACATTAACAATCGATCAAATTGGCTTCCGACCCTCTGGAACAACAGCAGAAAATCAACCTTTCGTTCAGCGAAGTATGGCGGCTGCAAGATATTTCGGTACGTCACCCATCCTTGAGATTGTGGCGACCAATGGAAATATTCCAATCTCGAAAGGCATTCCGGCCATCACCATTGGTGCGGGTGGAAAAAGTAATAACCATCATGCGCTGAGTGAGTGGTGGATCAATGATAAGGGGGCGGATGGGATTAAGCTTGCGTTGCTGATCTTGCTAGCAGAGGCGGGTGTGGCTGGGGATAAGTGAAAGTAGTTCACTGTTTGTGGTTCAATGTTGCTGGTTCATAGTTTGTGGTTGGTGGTTCGACGAACAAACAACTACCAACCAACAACTACTAACCAGTAGGCAATTATATGTGTGCTCGGTGTAAAATATTGATTATCGGATTCATTTCCTTCATTACGACATCTTCGGGTGCACAAAACTGGTTTTTCAATGTTGCCGATATTCAACAAGATTCGCTTCTGTTAAAAACTTTTTTGCAGTTTCAGTATCAGTTTGGAGGCATCGCAGATACGAAGACGCAAGGTGTTCAGTACATTGACACAAATCCATTTCAATCATTTGACTTCCGTTTTGGCGTATTTGGCTATGGGCGGAAAAAATGGCAGCAGCTGCATCATTACCCAACCTACGGAGTTGGCATCAACAAATTCCTCTTTCAACCTAAAGATAATATGCTGGGGAACCCTTTCAGTACGTATATATTTTTTAACGAGCCTGTATTCAGGTTCAAAACCTCCAGCCTTGGATACGACTTTTCAATAGGGCTCGCTTACAATTGGAAGCCATATGACCAATATACCAACCCAGAACAAAAGGTCATTGGATCTGCGGTGACCTCCTTTGTGGGCATGGGTCTGCAATATGAGTTGCGGGTGTCTGACCGACTGGATGCAACCTTCGGAATCAATCTCAATCACTTTTCAAATGGCCGCATCCGCTCACCCAACCGTGGCCTTAATCTTTATGGAATAAATACTTCTCTGCGCTACAGGTTGGGTCAAATCAAATCAACAGAACATAAGAGTTCATCTTTTACTTTCCACGAACCGAAACGAATAATTGAGCCCTTCGAACCAATGTTTGAATTTTATGCGGTGGCCAGTGCAGGGGCAGTGACCACTTTTCAGGATATTAATAACCGCAGTCTTTATTATCGGGCAGCTTCCATCACGTTAGATGCCGCTCGACATTACGGTGATTCCGGTAAATATGGATTGGGCATTGATTGGTCCTATGATGAATCATTGAAAGTTCTGTACCAAAATGATTATCCCAGCGGTGACGTTCCAGTCAATTTGCTGAATTGGACGGGCGTGCATTTGTCTCACGAATATATAATTCATCGATGGACCTTGATTACTCAAGCTGGGGTGAACCTGAAAGTAGTTGGAGACAAGGGGAGCGGCTTTGGCAGGGTCGCACTTCGTTATGATCTGTCGAGGAGTATTTTTCTGAGAGTGGGACTTAGGATCTATAGCACGTTTACTTCTGATTTTATTGAATGGGGCGCCGGATACTCCTATTACAAAATGAAGGCCCGTAAGTAAGGGTGGCGGAATACGGCATAATCATCGTGTCTTCATTTGAACTAAATTACTACAATGAGATATGATCATCCACCCGCACCCTTTGTTTCCCTGAAGGGGCCTGCGCACGCTTCCCCTTCAAATTTTGGGTGATCAGGGCAACGGTAGGTCTTACTTTATGGTAATAATTAATATTTCGCTCAAAGATTCACCACTAGTTTAGAATTGCTAATTGAATAAAAACGTGACTACTTTTAGCAATCTGAAAACAACTAAAACTTTAAAAGTCATCGGATGGGCCATTGGCATCACCATCATTTTATATCTTATTGCAATCATGTCATTTTACCAGCTTCAGGATAAGATCATCTTCCAGCGCAAGAGCCTTCCGGAGAAGTTTGCCTTCAAATTCGACCAAAATTTTGAAGAGCATTTTATCGAAATGGAAGATGGCGCATCTTTAAATGCTCTGTTGTTCAAAGCACAGGCACCTTCAAAGGGTCTAATCCTGTATTTTCATGGCAATGCCGACAACCTCGAGCGCTGGGGTCAATATGCGGTTGACTTCACCGAGCTCGGCTATGACGTTCTCATGATGGACTATAGAGGCTATGGAAAAAGTACTGGCACGCCTGGTGAATCGGAATTATACAAAGACGCCCAAACTGTTTTAGCCTGGGCAAAAGACAAAATCCCATTCGCAAGATTGGTCATTTATGGTCGTTCCCTGGGCTCAGCGGTGGCCTCTAACCTCGCTACCCGAGCAAAACCTCATCTCCTTATACTCGAGACGCCTTTTGATGAATTGAGGGGAACAATTTATGGTCCGCTCGAACCTCTTCTATTTTTCATTCCATTTCGCCATGAGTTTTCAAACAAATCATTTCTCCCAAAATCGTCTTGCAGAAAAGTAATCATCCATGGCACAGAGGATTGGGTTGTGCCCCTTTCGTCTGCCTTGAAACTTAAGCCCTTGTTGAAAGACGGTGATCAGTTTGTGATCATTGAAGGTGGAGGGCATCGGAATCTGCGCGACTTTGAGAGTTTCCATAAGACGTTGGCGGATGTTCTCGATTGAGTGGATTGTTAAACACTCAGGCAGATAGTGAGCGCAACACATAGGGCACAGAGAAGTGAGACGGAGCCTTTGCCAAGCTTGTTGTGTGGGCTAAAGCCCATTCAAAACACTGATAATAACCACGGCCATAGGGCCGTGGTTATGCAAAAATAGTCTAATCGGGCTTTAGCCCGCGAAGCGACAATTTGAAATGGACTCATAGCACGCATGAAACCAAAATTGAATTTTTATTGGATAAATTGGTAGGCGCATGGTAACTGCAATCCTCATCTTATCCATTATCTACATCGCCATCTGCGTATGGTTTTATCTATTCCAGCACCTTCTCTTCTTCCGACCCGAAATCCTAGCTACCGCTTTTGAGTACAAGTACCCTTTTCCGTTTGAGGAACTCGATTTTGACATGGAGGATGGAGGCCGCATCAACGCGATCTATTTTAAGGTGCCCAACTCACGAGGCGTGGTTTTTTACCTGAAAGGAAATTCGAGAAGCATCAAGGGCTGGGGGAAATTTGCCAAGGACTTCGTAAGCAATGGATATGATTTTTTTATGATGGACTACCGCGGGTTTGGGAAGAGTCGTGGCAAGCGAAGTCAGGTGAGAATGTTCAACGACGCACAATTCATTTACAAATGGCTGGTTAAATCCTATCCAGAAGAAAAAATTATTTTGTATGGCCGCTCCTGGGGAAGTGGCGTAGCTGCACGCATATCCTCCTGGAACAAACCGGCGTTGTTGATTTTGGATTCACCCTATTATAGTTTTTACTACATCATTCACCGCTACTTATTTTTTGTTCCCCTGAGCATTATATTAAAGTATGACATCCGCACAGACCAATATTTGGAAACCACCGAGTGCCCCATCCACATCATCCATGGTACCAAAGACCGTCTGATCTCTTTTGCGCACAGTGAAAAACTAAAAGCATTGTTTCCAAAGAAGATAACACTTCACGGCATTGCGGGTGGTCGACACAACAACCTACCGGACTTCCCGGAGTTCTTTGAGATTCTGTATGATGTGCTTTACGTAAAACCGCCCGCAGAAAAAACTGAAATAATATAAAATGGAAATCACCGTAAAACGTTCCATTGACTTCACGCGCATCTTTGATATTATTGAATACCAAACGGAAAAGTATGCCAACCCTACCGCCCTCAATACTTTTTCTGACGGAAAATGGCAAGGTCTTTCCATCCTTGAAATAAAGAATAAGGTGGACGCCATCTCCTGTTGGTTTATCCAAAATGAATTCTCCAAAGGAGAGAAAATAATCTTCATGCCCATCATGGGGAGTCAAGACTGGATGATACTGGATTATGCTTGTCAGCAAGTCGGCCTGATTGTGGTACCCATCCACCCTACGTTAAGGCCGGAAGAAATGGAAACTGTGCTGGCGGAAACAGAGGCTGGGCTTTTCATCACCGCAGATGCTCAGCTTTACGAAAAGTTCAATCCGCTTCTGAAGAAGTCAGGAAGAATAATACAGCTGCACCATATTGACCCACAATTGGCTGAATATTTTACGCCACTCTATTTGACCAAGGCAGATGAAGGCGAGTTAAAGATCCTTCATGAAATCAAAAAAGGAATCGACACAGACGATGTGTTCACGATCCTATACACTTCTGGAAGTTCAGGAATACCAAAAGGTGTTCAACTCACCCACCGGAATGTGATCCACAACATCAAAGCAATCCTTACTCTGTTGCCTCTGGAGCCTTCGCACAGGGTGCTGAGCTTCCTGCCCTTCAGTCATGTTTTCGAGCGGGTCGCCTGCTATACCTATATGGCTTTTGGAGTGTCCTTATATTTTAGTCAAACCAAAGAAAGCTTTGGCCACGATTTCAAAACAGCGAAACCGTACTTCTGCACCTGTGTGCCCCGGGTCTTGGAAAAAATGTATGACTTCATGGAGGAGCAACTTTTAACAAAAAATGTACTCAAGCGAGAGTTGATCAAATGGGCCATGGCGGTGGGTAAGAATTACGGAATCAAAAGTCAAAACAGGTTCTTATATACTATTAAGCTATTTATTGCCCGGAAAGTCGTCCTGAGTCAATGGCGCAAAATGCTTGGCGGCAATATCCGTTACATGGTGGTGGGTGCCGCTTCGCTCCGCCCTGACATCGGCCGATTATTTACCGCTTCGGGCATCCATGTGATTGAGGGATATGGTATGACAGAAACAGCACCACTGATTACAATGAACCGCTATGAGCCTGGCTTGAATCGGTTTGGCACCGTTGGCCTGGTGATTCCGGGAATAGAAGTTAAAATAGACCAACCCGACGGTGAACAAGGGGGTGAGATTTTGGTCAAGGGACCAAACGTGATGAAGGGCTACTACAAAAGACCAGAGTTGACAAAAGAAGTTTTCACTGAAGATGGTTGGTTCAGGACAGGTGACGTTGGCAAATTTGTACAGCAGCGATTCTTAAAAATAACAGATCGGAAGAAAGACATATTCAAGACTTCTGCAGGAAAATACGTAGCTCCGCTACCTTTGCAAAATCACTTCGCTCAATCCGCGTTTATTCAAAGATGCCTGATCATTGGTTTTCAGCGGCCCTATGTCACAGCCCTCCTTGTTCCACACTTCACCATGTTGGAGGCCTGGTGTCTGGAGCAAGGAATCCACTGGACCTCTCCACCCTTCATGGTACATAATATCAAAGTGAAGGCCAAACTACGGGAAGAGGTGGAAAAACTAAATGAAGAATTGCCCAATTTCCAGCGGATCAAAGATTTTGTAATGTGTCATGAGGAATGGACGATTGAAAATGGTGAAATCACAAATACCTTAAAGCCAGTGAGGCATTTGCTGGTGGACCATTATAAGGTGGAGATAGAGAAGATGTATGCTTGAATCATCCCTACAACAATAATAATTTTTTTAGCGATGCGGTCTGATCATTCGTTACTCGATCACTACTCTTTTCAAATAAAAGCCGCGTGGGTCAATCTGAGGGAGACTTTGGCTGGTGAAGACTACACCCGATGAGTCAATCCTGGTTCTAATCCGCTCGCCATCCACCAATATCTCCAGAGGCAGTGCACCATTGAAGTTGACCAATTTTACCAAATACTCTTTGTCTTCCACCTGTCTCATATTTATTTCCAGCTTCTGGATGGTACGAAGATAAAAGTCAAACAAAGGTTTTAAGTCGGTTTGCGAATCTTTACTGAAGAGTTTTTGCACATCATCTGTCGTGATGAAGTTATTGTAGGTATATCGGGGATCGGTGGCTAGTTTTTTCAAGATTGGAAAGAAAAGACTATCTCCAAGCACAAAGCGTAATGTATGCATAAAGAAAGCTCCTTTGCTATAAATATCCCCGTGATAGGTATCATCAGAATCTACCACTTCACCCTGTACAACTGCCTTTGTATTTTCAATTTCGCGTCCCGTCTGTTGCATATGTTTGAGGTATGCATCCTCCCCTTCCATATCCTGAATACAAAGAGCATCGCCAAAACTGCAGATGCCTTCCTGAATCCACATGTGGGCCCAATCCTTGTTAGTCACTTTATTTCCCCACCATTCATGGCCAAACTCATGATTGAGCAACCAATCAAAATCTTCGCCTCCTACTTTTTCATACTCGAACTTGTTGCCATACGCAATCATAGATTGATGTTCCATCCCGAGGTGTGGTGTTTCCGCAAGGCCGATCTTTTCCTTTGCCCATGGGTACTCGCCAAAGTATTTTTCTAAAAAATGACAAGTCCTCTCAAGGATTTCAAGTTCATGCGGAGCTTTGGCAGCGTGTTCTTCGAGCACATAAAATTCCATCGGCACTTTGTTACCCAACACCGTGGTGTACGGCCTTGTGATCTTCACATAATTACCAATGTTGAATACGATGCAATAATTGCTGATGGTATAATTTGTTTTCCAATGCCAGGTTGATTTCGTTTGGGTGTTTGTCACCTTTTTCAACAACCCAGGACCCGCTACTGAAAGACCTTTTGGAACGGTGATGATCAGGTCAGCACCTTCGTTGGGCTCGTCACTCGGATGATCCTTGCATGGAAAATAAATTTTGGCTCCCTCCGACTGGCAAGTAATAGCCACCCATGGGTTGCCGCGTTCATCTTTGCTCCATTGAAAGCCTCCCGTCCATGGAGGGTTTGCAGCAACACCGGGTTTACCACCGTAGGCTACTTTTATTTTTATGGCTCCTGCTGCATATGGTTTAGTTCCAGTAATGGATAGCAAATCATTTCCTGAATGTGAGAATTTCTCTTTTTTACCGTTTACCTCTACTTGTCGTACGGTGAGGCCGTGCCAAAGGTCCAAAAGCAATAGGTTGGTTGAGGATGATAAACGAAGGTCGATCTCGGCATAGCCGTCAATGGACTGGCTTATCGGGTTCACTTCGAGAGCAACCGTATAATGCCGAATGTCCATGATGGCTTGCTCTGGTTTTAAAGCACCACCCGATCGAAGATCTTGAGCCTGGGCACCAAGGGCTGCACAGAGGCAAAGTACTGGTAATATGAATTTCATGATTCCTTTTGGAAATAGTATGCAAGCTTTGAACTCAAAAGTCGATGGTCTATGAAGGCGACTGTCCATCTATTTAAGGTGGATCATTTCATATCCTTTAAGTGAGCATTCCTTCTCTGAACTATAAAATCCAGTGAATACTGTATTTCTTTTTCTGCCTGCTCAATTTGGAATTGTTCTTTCCCTAAAAACAATGTTGCATTCGCTGCTTCCTGATTTTGGGCAATGGATTGGATCTCCTCCTTTACCTGGCTGGCAACTTTCTCCAATGATTCAACGCTGAGGTTGGTCAATAGTTTTTTAAACCTCAAAAGGTATTGATTGTATACAAAATCATCCGCAGCAATGGCCCGGTCCAATGGATCCTCACCAGAGAAAATCAACTTGTTCTTTAATGCTGCGTTCTCGTTTCGCGCCTGTGCTCCTTCGTGGGGTGTACGTCGTAGGATATCATCATAATCCCATGGAATGATATCGAACAGGCCAGATTCAGGCTGTATATATAGATAGAGTTCGTCCTCATAGTCGCCATTCATGATCAGGTAATTGAAGGCGAGCCAGTCAAAATAATGATCAATGTTTAGTTTCGTTTTCAACTGCTGATACAACTCCTCCCCTTTATATTTCTCAATATCTCCATACAACCTGAAGTATTGGCTTCGATATTCCTTACTTTCTGTTTTTGAGGGAGTATCGATATACTCACCATTAATCTTGTGGCCTACTCCTCGCCTGATCATGTAAGGACTCTTGGCTTTAACTTCTGAATAATGGTGCGGCTTTTCTACCAGTAGGTAAATTCCCTGTGGTTCATTATTGATCCATAGTGTACAATAGACATTAAAGAGGGGGAAGATGTCAAATCTGGCCATATTCAGAAATGCCCAGCGATTGTGCCAAAGGTTTTTGTCCATGACCAAATTCAACAAATCAAATTTCTTGATCTTTGTCTTTTCTCCCCCACCCTTGATGGTGAAAGAATTCTCCAGATCCACCGAAAGGGATTTGCGTTTAAATGTCAATGAATTATTACCCCTGCTGTTAATCTCTTTCACTTTTGCGGTATCTCCATTAATTGTCAACAGTGCCTTCTTAAGTTCCATTTTCTGACCAATACTTTCTAGTAGGTCACGATACTTACTTTTGGATATCTGAAGCCTTATTTCAGGGAATCGCGAAGCATCATGGGTTTGTGCCACCATCTCTTGAGAGGTTAGCAACAAACACCCCACCAGGGAAAAAATGCCGGAAATTTTCATGATCGAACTTTGGAAATCAAGTTATCAAAAGCAATGTCCTTCAGCAAGTCTCCATTTATTTACATGACTGGATCGATGAGCCGCGGGAAACCACCGCTCTTTACAAATTACCGATTTCTTGTTATTTTTGATCAAACTAATCCTAACCCGCTATGTCAAAAGGACAAGACAAAAAAAAGGAAGACAAAAAAAAGCCCCTGAAAACTTTAGATGAAAAGAGGGCTGAAAAAAGGGCCAAGAAAGAAGGAAAGCATTAATTCCTCAGGCCTGATAAAGATTGTATTCTCAAAGAAAGCAATCTCGGTCATCAATAAAGAATCTTCACAACCTGGGAGGATTCTTTATTTTTTATACCCATGACTACATGATATACTTCACCATAAAGTCCTCAGCCGATAGGACTTCCAATTCAGAGAAATAAAATCCTTTAATATCCTCCGTCACAATACACTGGCATTTGGCCTGAACTGCGGCGTAATACTCCAACCCGTCCTCAAAGTCTTCAACTGATTTATTTCTAATGGTTTGAACTACCGTCTCCTTGTCGGTGAGGGCAATATTTATTTTGTCGGCCAGGATTTCCATTTTCTGTTTCGCCAAAACAGTACCGCTTTTCTTTTCGGCAAAATAAAATGCGATGGCAAGGCAAATCGGAGAAGTGTAGACCCCAAATTTTTTGTTGTCTGTTAATCCAATCACACGCGAAGAATAGGGAAAAACCGGATACTCCTTATTTAGTACCGACACAAGTACATTTGCATCCAGAAAAATTCTCATTTCCTGGCTTTGAAGTACTCATTCTTCAAAGCCTTTCTTGTGCGATTCTTGGTATGATATGTTGTCTTGCCCTCCGCCAATTTGTTTATCCAATCTGCCACCGGCAATGCTTCCAGCGATTGATAATGACCGCTGGTAATTTTATGATATAAAAATTCTGTCAGTCGTGAAAGACTGATGTCATGGGTGTCGGCAAATTTTTTTGCTTTGGAAATAACCTCTTCGTTGAAACTCAGTGTGATCTTGGCATCCATAAATTGGTCCATGGTTATACGACAAAAATAAAAATATTATACGTAAAACACAACTTCGCAGTCCATTTGTAATGAAAACCGTGTTTTCCGGTGAATTGATTATCTTTGTGCTTTAGTCCTCCTAATTCCCGTAAAAATGAGTCCCGAATGCATTCGGGACCACTGCGTTGACCCAAGAGGCGTTGTAAACAAAATTTTTAGCGAGCCTCGCTGAACGAAAAATTAAATCATGTCATTCGAAAAATTAAACCTCATTGAGCCCATAATAAGGGCCCTGAAAACTGAAGGCTATACCCAGCCTACCCCCATTCAAGAGCAAGCCATTCCAGTATTGCTGGAACGCAAAGACCTCTTAGGTTGTGCCCAAACTGGCACTGGAAAAACATTGGCTTTTGCTGCGCCCATTCTGCAACTTCTCCACCAGGATGAGTTGTATGTAAAAGGACCCAGCGGAATCAAAACACTGATCCTCACACCCACCCGTGAACTGGCAATCCAGATTGGGGAAAGTTTCGCGACCTATGGAAGATTCCTGAAGCTAAAGCACACGGTTATTTTTGGCGGTGTCTCGCAAAAATCACAGACTGATGCACTGCGCTCCGGCGTCGACATTCTTATTGCGACCCCTGGCCGGCTTTTGGACCTGATGGACCAGCGCTATGTGCACCTTCAACACGTCAAAATATTTGTGCTGGATGAAGCCGATCGCATGCTGGACATGGGTTTCATTCATGATGTGAAAAAGGTTATTGCAAAGCTGCCGACCAAGCGTCAAACTTTGTTCTTCTCAGCAACCATGCCTCCCGAAATTTCAAAATTGGCCAATACCATCCTGACACATCCTGTTCGTGTAGAGGTGACACCCGCCTCGACCACCGCCAATACCGTGCAGCAGGTTCTTTATTATGTAGAAAAGTCTGACAAGCGATCGCTGCTATTGCATCTTCTGAAAGACCGGAATATAGAAACTGCACTCGTATTCACCAGAACGAAACACGGTGCCGATAAGGTTGCTAAAGATCTAAACCGCGCAGGTGTACAGGCTGAGGCCATCCATGGAAATAAATCACAAAATGCCCGTCAGCGTGCTTTGAGTAATTTCAAAGGAAAACAAACGCGGGTCCTGGTGGCCACCGACATTGCAGCACGAGGAATTGACATTGACGACTTGTCGCATGTGATCAATTTTGAATTACCAAACATCCCTGAGACGTATGTTCACCGCATTGGTAGAACAGGCCGTGCGGGCGCAAGCGGGATTGCTTTCTCCTTCTGCGATTCAGAAGAAAAGGAATTCCTGCGAGATATTCACAAGCTTATCTCTAAATCGATACCTGTCGTGGAAGACCATCCCTACCATTCCGTCGGCAACCCTAACGCTGTCCAGCATAAGCCTGCAGGCCAGCGGCAGAGCGCCCCACGAAAACAGGGATCATCAAACTCTTTCCGTCACTCCGGCCGTAGCTGGTCCGGGCACAAAAGACAGGGATAGGACAAACACTTTTTAGATAGCTGGATTTTTATTCAACGCGTTGGATGCTTAGATTTATTGAATCTAAACATTCAACGCCTTGAACCCGATTTACATCATTGGAAGTTCCAATACTGACATGGTTGTCCAGTCGGATAAAATTCCTGCCCCTGGGGAGACCATTCTGGGCGGAACATTTTTTATGAACCCGGGAGGAAAGGGAGCCAACCAGGCTGTGGCCGCAGCAAGACTGGGCGGCACTGTGACTTTTGTCGCCAATGTGGGCAATGATCTTTTTGGCAGGCAATCCATCGACCATTTCCTAAAGGAAAATATAAACACACAATTTATATCCGTTGATCCCATGCATGCCTCGGGTGTGGCCCTTATCATTGTGGATAAAAAAGGTGAAAACTGTATCACGGTCGCTCCCGGCTCGAACGGAAATTTAAAAATTGATCAAATTGACAAAGCCTTTAATTCCATTGAATCTCCAGCGATTGTTCTGATACAAATGGAAATTCCTTTGTCTGTGGTGCAATACACCATTGAGCGATGTCGATTCCTCGGCCACCGTGTCATCCTTAACCCGGCACCTGCTGCAAAGCTAAATGAGTCAGTTTTTAAGAATCTGTTTCTCATCACGCCCAATGAATCCGAAGCTGAATTACTTACCGGCATCAGCATAAAAGATTCCGCCACCGCGGTACAGGCAGCAGAAAAGTTACAATCTATGGGTGTACAAAATGTAGTCATTACACTCGGAGCGAAGGGTGTTTATTTACACTCGGCTACAAGCAAACGATTTGTTGCAGCGGTGACTGTAAAGGCAATAGACACTACTGCGGCAGGAGATTGCTTTAATGGTGCGTTGGCGGTAGCGCTGTCCGAAAATATCTCATTAGACAAAGCCGTTGAATTCGCTTGCGAAGCTGCGTCCATTTCGGTGACGAGAAAAGGAGCTCAAGCATCGTTGCCATACCGGAAAGAATTAACAAAGCAATGGTGAGTTATTTCGTCCATAAATTCCTTTTCATCAAATAAAAAAACATGCGATCAATCTTTGTTCTTATTCTTTCGTTGTGCTTTGATGCATCCATTGCCCAAACTGGCATTCCTGTCATTCTTGATACGGACATCGGTCCGGATTATGATGACGTTGGTGCGATGGCACTGCTTCACGCTTTTGCCGACCAAGGCGAAGCGAAAATTCTTGCCACCATCTCATGCAACGCCTTCGAGACAACAGGGCCCACGCTGAGTGTGTTGAATACCTATTTCCACCGTCCGGAAATTCCCATCGGCATCGTGAAAAATAACTTTCCGAATAAAGATTGCAAACAACGATGGGCACAGGCGATCGTCGCAAAATATCCTCACCATCTTAAATCAAATGAGGAAGCCATTGAAGCAGTAGCCTTATATCGAAAGATTTTGTCCAGCCAGGATGATAAAAGTGTTATTATTATCACCGTTGGTTTTTTTACAAACCTGGCCGATCTTCTTGCCTCGTCCTCCGATGAATATTCTTCGCTCAACGGTCGCGATCTTGTATTGAAAAAAGTAAAACGGGTAGTTTCCATGGCAGCTGGAATCGGAAAGGATGGCGTAAGCGCTCATGAATTCAATGTCTACGCCGATGCCAACGCGGCACGCAAAGTCTTTGCTGACTGGCCCACACCTATCCTATTAAGCGGATTTGAAATTGGAGAAAAAATTATAACCGGTGGCCGATTAATCAAGAATGAAAGCATCCGGCAGAGTCCTGTTAAAGAAGCATATCAGGTTGCTCTAACCTCGGATCATAACCTGCTTGGCAGAAATAGCTGGGACCAAACTGCGGTGCTGGTCGCCATTAAAGGATATGCTCCATACTTCAATACAAAAAAAGTAAATTTTGAAATCCGAGAGGATGGAAGAAATGTATTGATACCGGGTGAAAAATTTGATTACCTGACAACGAAGATGCCACCGCCTGAGATGGCAGGTGTCATTGAGGAACTTATGATGCACCAGCCCGGAAAGAAATAAAGGTGATGTAAGTGCTGGCCAACAGGATGGTCGATCCATTCTCAAAACCTACTGTTGCTGTTGCATTTCCTGATGGCGTTGGAACGAATTACTATAAATGGAGGTGGTAGTAGATGGTGTAGAATAGATCACATCAGTTTCCTGCGAAGAAGTTTGCCCATCCTCATAAGAAACAGAGACCGCAACCTCAAGGGAATGGTTTGAGGTTCCACGGTAGGTACCCTTCACCGGTGAGCAATCAGAGAAATTTTTTCCAACGGCCAATCTCACATGTGTTTCTTTGACCAGGCAATTGTTGGTTGGATCCAATCCGAGCCAGCCATAGAATGGAATATAGGCTTCCACCCAGGCATGTGTTGCACCCTCTCCGCGCATGCCCGACTTATTCGGGCAGATATAACCACTCACATAGCGTGAAGGAATTTGAATCATCCTAAGCATCACCAGCAGGATATGGGCAAAGTCCTGACATACACCAGATTTTAACTTCCAGATTTCATCCACTGTAGTTTCTACTGTGGTGATCCCCTTGCGATAGGTGAACGTATCAAAAACATATTGACAGAAATCCTGTGCCGCTTCCAGGGGCGAAGCATTCTTCCTTCGTTCAGCCTCAATCATGTTGTCCAGTTCTTCAAAGTAAAAGAACCTTTCCTGTCTCAAGAAGTCGATAAACTGAACATTAAACTCAATACGCCTCAACTCATTCCATTGGTCTTCGATTGGATCTTGATTCAGAGGGATCGGCCGGTTCCCGGTAACTACGAGTAGCTGGGAATCAATCACCAGTTGATCATGCGACTGAGCATGCGTAAAGGTGCCTACCTTATTGCCATAGTAATCATTATGAATATTTACCGCTGGCCCACCGCTGATGAGGACGGTTTGCTGTAAAGTTTCCTGAAAGTCATCCTGGATTGGGTACAGCATAATCTGGTTTGCGCTATCCCGCACCGTGTCTTCGTATAAATAGCGGGTGACATGGCGAATCTTAAACTTTGACATTGAACTAATTTTTTTTAATGACAAGTCCAAAAAATAAATTGCGAAATGCAGCGAAACTCATTGTCAACTATTCGCAAAATAGGACTGATTCAAGGCACTGCCAATTTCATAAAAATCGGTATTGATTTCGTTAAGGTAGTTGTGGAGGCCCATTCGTGAAACGCTGTCCACATCCGAGTACTGCACTTTGCTGCGCACCCTGCCTATCACAAAATCAACCCTCGCATGCCCCTCGGCATTCTGATCGTCTTTGAGTCGGCCAAAATGGCGTTGCAATTGATTGAGCGAATACAAGACCGATCGCGGGAAATCAACATTGAACAATATTTGATCCACCACGTTACGCGCCTCAAAACCTGAACGATACCGTTTAAGATACAGTGCGTAGCCCGATACCGATAGCAGCAAATATTTCCAATAAGTTGTGTCGGTAGATTTTTCCAGATCATAGGATAAATCGCTGAACCTCACATCCAGAATATCCGTTGACTGAATGGCCCGCTCCAGGTATTTGCCCATATTCATAAACCCCAACCCCTCACCCCTAAACATCGTGCTGTCGGTAACGCCATAATAGACCATGCATTGATGAACAAGGGAATCCAACACCGTAAGCGGATCATCTGTTTGCAATGAATGTTCCAGCCTCTCATCCCTGACCACATGATAGAATGCATTCAAGGCCTGCCACAATTCTTTTGTGATATTGTCCTGAACCGCGCGTGCATTTTCCCGCGACTTCGTGACCATGTTCAACACTGAGTTTGGATTTTCGCGGTCGACCACCATGTAACGAAGCACTTTGCGTCCATCCCGTTCCATGTTTTCAATCTGAGATTCTTCAAGCGTACTGAAAATTTTTAATACTGGCCGCCAGGTAAAACTCTCACGGTCGTCCTGGGAGGAATAATGGTTGACTTTCAACATTCGAAGAATCCCGTCCGTACGTTCCATGTACCTTGACATCCAGTAAAGTGAATCAGCTACGCGGCTTAACATATTTTATGAATTGTGAATTGGGATTAATCAATTACTCATGCTAGTACCCAGGTATCTTTACTTCCTCCGCCCTGAGAAGAATTTACAACAAGCGAACCTTCACGCAAGGCCACTCTAGTGAGCCCCCCAGGCACTATTTCAATTCCCCCTGGACCGAATAAAGCAAACGGACGCAAATCAATTCTTCTGGGTTGCATCTTGCCATTAATGTAGCACGGCGCAGAGGATAAATTAATCACTGGCTGCGCAATAAACTGCCGTGGATCTTTTAAGATTTCCTTCTTATAATCTTCAATTTCTTTTTCCGAAGCAATGTGCCCCATCAACATCCCATATCCTCCCGATCCATTCGTCTTCTTGATGACCATTTTGTTGATGTTGGCCAATACATGCTTTTGCTCATCCGGTTTTGAAAGATGGAGCGTTGGCACATTCTTAAGGATCGGCTCCTCATTTAGGTAATAGCGGATCATTTTCGGCACGTAGACGTACACTGCTTTGTCGTCGGCGACTCCATTTCCAATCGCGTTGACAATGGCAACGTTTCCCATGCGGTAAGCCGACAAAAGTCCTGAGACACCAAGGGTACTCTCAGGGTTGAAAACCAATGGATCGAGAAAATCATCGTCCACCCTACGGTAGATCACATCTACCTGCTGCAGTCCACCCGTTGTTTTCATGTACACACGATGGTCTTCCACCACGAGATCCCGCCCTTCCACCAACTCAATGCCCATCAGACGTGCCAGCGTTGTGTGCTCGAAATAGGCGGAGTTATAAATTCCAGGCGTAAGCAATACAACGTTGGGGGCCGAGACTTGCCGTGGTGACAAAGCCATCAGGTTCTTCAGCAGGATGGAAGGATAATGGGTGACCGGAAGCACCCGGTTCTGAGGAATGAGATCAGGAAATATCCGCTTTGTAATCTCCCGGTTTTCAATCATGTAGGAGACTCCGGAGGGTGTGCGCAAATTATCTTCCAGGACATAAAACGTTCCATCGCTGTCGCGGATGAGGTCAATCCCCGCGATGTGGATATAAATATCATGAGGAACATGTACGCCTTGCATCTCCCGTAGAAAGTGCGGGCATGAATAAATAAGGTCTACCGGGACGATACCATCTTTTAAAATGAATTGTTGATGGTATACGTCTTTCAAGAACAGATTGAGCGCGCGCAGTCGCTGGGTGATGCCTCGCTCAACGAGGTTCCATTCTATAGCAGTAATGATCCTGGGGATAATATCAAATGGGAATATCTTTTCAATTCCTTCACCGCTGGAGTAAACAGTGAATGTGATGCCTTGGCTCATGAAAAGCCTCTTTGCAAGCTCTTCCTTCTTATTGAGTTCGTCAACGGGAATGTTCTGCAAGAATTCAAAAACATTAAGGTATTGCTCCCGCACATGAGCAGAATCCTTCATTTCATCCCACACACGGGGATCATGAGGATAAGTTTTAAATAGACCGGTTGCTTCCATCGATAATGCAGAAAAATACCATGTCTGCAAGACATTTGCCTCAAGGCAACGCAAAATATTTTATGCAAACGAATGCTGAGCAAGGCCAAAGGTCCCCCGGAACGAGGAATCAACCTGGTCATGAAAGAGTCCCTTACCGCTGCTATGAGCCTTTTACATCCGAAGCTTTCGCCTGCTTAACTCCCTTTAAGTTACAAAGCAAAAAAACCGATCCACCCCTGGATCGGTCTTAACCTACCTAAACTACCCAAGCATGTATGGCCGAATATGCTTTCTACTTTGACCTTTAGACTTGCCATCATCGCTGAGGTCACAACAACAATCCAACTATTTATTATTGAATGAAAACTGTCATTTTAATCCTGGAGTGCCTCTTTTCCCTATCTTTCCTCTCGTTATCATGGCCCACCATTCTATAAGTTGCCAAACGGCAAGAAAAGCATATGTCTCCAATAAGAGTCGTCATCGCTGATGATCATAAAATAATAAGGGTTGGCCTTCGTGGATTGCTGGAGCGGGAGAAGGATATTGTAGTAACTGGTGAAGCAGCCAATTCGGATGAAGTGTTGAATGCATTGGCCACTCATCCCACGGATGTCGTGCTCATGGATATTGATCTTGGAGACACCAATGGCATTGCGACCACTTTAAAAATCAAAGAAATCTATCCCCTCATCCATGTATTAGGTCTTACCATGCACGAAGAACCAGATTACATCATTAAGATGCTGGAGGCCGGGGCCAGTGGATATCTCCTTAAGAATGCCGGTCGTGAGGAATTACTCGCTGCCATTCACGCCGTGGCCAAAGGTGACAGCTATTTCAGTCAAAAAGTGTCGGCTACCCTTCTACAGGCAATTTCCCGCCAAAGAGAAAATCCGGAGAAAAAAAAGCCAACCCTTGAGTCGCCCCTTTCTGACCGTGAAATAGAAGTGCTCCGACTGATCACTCAAGAGTATTCTAACGGTGAGATCGCTGAAAAACTCTTTATCAGCATCCGCACGGTGGATACCCATCGCAGAAACCTATTAGAAAAACTCCAGGTAAAGAATACGGTGGGCCTGGTGAAGTACGCGATTGAAAAAGGAATCATTTAATCAGATAACCACTGACCCTTAGCAGTTTACAATAGCTGTGGGAGATTCGTATTTCAAATACCAAAAGCGAGTCTTGCCTTGATCTCAATTTTCCATTTACTCTTTCACTACGCAATTCTCGCAGGTTAGGCGATTTGCTGATTTTTCAAAATAGGCCTTTCACCCTCGGATGACACAAGGGACCAGTTCTACATTTACATTGTCAGAACGAAACCCATGATTATGTTGATCACCGAAATTTCTAATGCGAGCGATGAAGAATTGGTCCATGCAATTCGGCTAAATGATAGTAAAGCGTTGGGTGAATTATACAATCGTTTTTATAAAAAAGTATTCAGCAAGTGCTTTTCACTTTGCAGGAAACAAGACGAGGCCTTTGACCTTGCTCAGGAATCCCTGATGAAGGCCTTTGACAATATCCATTCATTTAAAGGAGAATCGACATTCTCAACCTGGCTATACACCATAACTCATCGCCATTGTCTAGCAGCGCTAAAGAAAAATGGACGCTTTCAATTTTCTCCATTGGAAAACAATTCCTGGAGTGATGAGGAAAGCAACGATCTAAATGCCGCCGTCGAGGAAACCAATGAAAAAGCCGAACAGGAACTGATCATGTATTCTCTCATTAATGCGCTGCCTGAAAAAGAAAGGGAGCTGTTGAAATTGAAATACCTTCAGGGAGAATCGATTGAAAATCTTCAAGTCCTATTGAAGCTTTCCGGCAGTGCTATAAAAATGAGATTAAAACGAACCCGGGAAAAGCTAAACGCGTTGTATACGCTGGCTCTTATATATGGTCTTGAACAGGTTCTTGAGCAAATCGAAGTAATTTCAGTGGGATAGCGTGACCCTATCCACAACTCCGCTCAAAAGGTGGAATGAGTTTTAAGAAGGAATTTATTTTTCCATTTTTGACCCACAGTACTTATTTCGAAAGTTATGCGTGGTCCGTGGCGTTGACGATTCGAATGAAATCCACGCTGCAGGTTTTTACTACCACGCACGGCATTGATTGTAACTTGGATTCAACTGCCTCCATTTATCATTCCTTGCTGGAAGCGCAGGGCTATTACTTGCAAAAGTATTTCCATAGGGGAATAAGATCCAACGTCCTTCGCGAGCCTTGCATTGAGTCAGGAGAATTGGAAGAAAAACTGATTGCCCATCTAAGGCAAAAGCCAAATGAAGTCGTTATTCTTCATCCCGGAATTTTATCAGCAAATAGGATTCTACTTGATAGGATCGTCGATGAGGCATGCGGGGTCATTATTCTCTCGGAGCAACTGGCTGCCGGAGAGGACGAGCCGCAGAAGGATACCTTTTTCGATCGCCTTCGAGCTGTACAACTCATTAATTTACCTCGGAATTTTTTAACCACACCTGACACAGAACACAACCTATTTAATTTTCTGAGAAATTCATTTTAGATAAATCCCTCTGAAAGCATCGCATGTGTTATGCTCCAAAAGATAATCTATCTCGAAAATATTTTTGCCTTTCTGCCTAAAAGGTTACCTTAAGCGCCTATTAGGATCTTCAAATGCGGCGCAATGTTTATAGGCTTCTGATCATCATTGGTCTATTTTCAAATATATACCATCCCGGTTACGCTCAAGCGGATACAAAAGTAGACGTAGCAGAAGACGTCGTTATTCCGATCGCTCATAAAAAGCAGAAAAGGCTTGTCCTCTTTCCTGTGATCGTTAAATCCCCTGAATACCTGTGGGGCGGTGGGGTTGCTGGAACCTACTTCTTTAAATTGCGTCAGGATTCCCTTACGCGTACATCGAGCTTAAAGAGTGTAACATTCTATACGGTTCGTAATCAATTTGTATTTGCCAGTGATGGAACCGTGTACTTCCCGAATGAAAAATACATCCTCCATTTCATTGCCTCCTATAGTCTTTTTCCGGACCGGTTTTGGGGCCGTGGAAATGAAACCCCCTCGAGCAACCAGGAAAAGTATACCATCTATCAGTATGACCTTTACCCTCAACTACTGCGCAAAGTTTTTTCTGACTTCTACCTGGGAGTCAGCTATGAGTTTCAAAACGTTTTTAAATTTGACTACAACAAGGATGGCACCAGTCTTTTTGATACTCAGAATATTACAGGAAAGGATGGAGGAAAAATTTCAGGCGCCGGCTTCCTCATTACCTGGGACAGCCGCAATAATGCCTTTAGCCCATCCAATGGATTTTATGTTCAGTATTATGTAGGTTATTACAACAAAGGACTCGGTAGCGATTTTAATTTCACCATCCGCAACCTCGATATCAGAAAATATTTTTCCTTAAAGAAGGAACGGGTTCTTGCTTTTCAACTCAATCTTGTATCTACCAAAGGAGATACTCCTGTCCGTGACCTGGCCTTCATCGGATCGAATTCCTATATGCGGGGATATTATGAAGGTCGCTTTGCGGACTATAATATGATTGCGTTCCAGGGAGAGTTCAGGGTACCAGTCAAAGGTCGCTGGGGATTTACGACCTTTGCAGGTGTAGGGCGTGTCGGAAGCACCTTAAGCGATGTTTTCCAGCTTCATAGCATTAAACCCTCCATTGGCATCGGTCTTCGTTACGCTTTAAGGCCAAAAGAAAAGCTTAATCTCCGCCTGGACGCTGGCTTTGGCAAGGAATCGCAGGGGACCTATATTAATATTGGGGAAGCCTTCTAAACGAAAAATGTATGGGACATCGAAGAAAAAATAAAACGTGAAAGCCCTGAGTGTACGCTCCCTGCTGGTTTTGTCGATTCTCCTCACTTTGGTGAGCGCTGTAATTACTTACCTAAATGTCCAACAGAAGAAAGAAGCCATTTCGCTCGTCATTCATAACTACAAGGTGATTCAGGCCTCCACGCGCCTCCTCTCATTATTGAAAGACATGGAGTTAGGCCATCGAGGATATCTCATCACAACGGACACAAGTTTCCTCCAACCCTATCAAGAAGCCCTGTTGGACATCGATCATGATATTGATACACTTACCTCGCTGGTTAAAAGCAACGAACGGCAACTTGACATTCTGCAGCACCGACTTATTCCACTCGTCGATCGAAAAAGAACCCACCTCTCCCAAAGCTTTTCAATCTTGCAAACATTTGGCAGCGACAGCGCCTCCCATTTTGCAAGCATGCAAATCGCTAAAGTGAGTATGGACAGCATTATTTATTGGACCACCAATTTCACACAATATGAACAGGCTGTGTTGAAAGAGCGCAATGAGAATCTGGAGCAAACATATTTCCTCAACGATGTTGTTCGCTTTTCAAGCTTTGCGTTGATTGGAATAACCTCCCTGGCAGCGCTCTTCACCATCGCCAATAAAGAAAGAGACAACAAAAGGTTATTGCTCGAACTTCAACAATTCAATCAGCAACTCGAGCAAAAAGTAAAAGACCGAACGCGGGAGTTGGAAGATGCAAATAAAAACCTGTTGCGGTTGAATGAAGAAAAGAATCATTTTCTCAGCATCACTACACATGATCTGAAGGCCCCGCTCGCAGGAATATCGGGCTTACTTGAATTGATGAAATTGGAAGCTGTTTCTCTTACTCCAAAACATCTCAGCTACATCCAGCTTATGGAAGAGACCTGCGAAAATATGCAACGTCTCATCTCTGATCTCCTGGATATCAGCAGCATCGAGCAACGCACGACGCACCTTTTCTTTCAGCCGATTTCGATTCCAAAAATTATCAATGAACTCAAAGATCGCTTCCGACCCTGGGCGGCAAAAAAGAACATCCAATTGATATTCGATTATCAACATGCACCTTCTTCTATGACAACCGATCATGATGCTCTTGTACGGATCCTCGATAACATTATCTCCAACGCTATCAAATTTTCCCACACCAATAAAACGGTGACCATGACCGTGACCCCCGAAAACACCTTGCTTCGCTTTGAGATGAAAGACGAGGGTCCCGGCATCCGGCTGGAGGAGCGGCATAAATTGTTTAGAAAATTTCAGAAGCTGAGCGCCCGTCCCACCGACGGCGAAAGCTCCACTGGATTAGGACTCTCCATCGTCAAAGATCTGGTGGATCTGTTAAAGGGTCACATTGAGATCGAAAGTGAATTTGGCAAGGGCACTCATGTAATTGTGAGATTACCACTTCAATCGTAGGTATCCGAGCTCAAATCAGCCATTGGAAAAACGCTCAAATCTGCTTAATAAAAAAGAAGTTGCGCATTTACGGTATATCTGAGTGCCCTCCCCAGGATATTCAAATTATACAATCTCAAGGGTATGTTCCGGCACTGAAGAGGCCGTTACATTTGATTATCAACAAAACCCTACCCAATGAAGAAAATCCTGTTTCTATTATTGTCAGTATTTTGTTTCGGGCAGCTGCTGGCACAAAAAAATGATGAACTCATCAAAGCAAGCCTTGGTGGAGATTTCGCAACCGTAAAATCTCTTGTGGATGGAGGAGCAGACGCCAAGTATGTTGACGCAAATGGAAACACTCCACTGGGTGTTGAATATTTTTCGTCAGAAATCACAGAGTATCTTATCTCCAAAGGAGCTGATCCCAACGGCGGAAGTTTTCCTTCACTGGTAAGCGCATCCAGGTATTACTCAATTGACGTGATGAATATGTTATTGAAGGCAGGTGCCGATCCAAATAAACCAGGTGTAGTCAAGGTGGACCTTGCGGGTCCCATGAAGAAATTATTAGAGGACGAAAAGGCCAAAGGAAAAAAAGCAAATAAGTATATGGTGAAGGCCTATGGGGATCAAATCAAGCAATTACCTGCCGGAAATACCATGAGCTTTTCTGCACTTCAGTGGGCGGTAGGAATGACCAACTGCAAAGAATGTGTTCA
>JAYVQY010000152.1:0-16787 GCA_043776715.1 Cyclobacteriaceae bacterium
CTTCTCTCCCCTTCCGCCTCCCGGCTTCCAAGTCCCATCCGACCTCTCGCGGTCTTTAGCTCGGTTCAGTAACTGTTAAGTCAAGTCTTACCCTCAACTAATAAATCCCCCAATTCCTCCTGAATCGGCCATTTCTCTCAAAACGGACTGCAAAGATAACAGGTGACGTCGTTTTACCAAAATGCGGTTTAAAACTTTTATAAATGGACTATTAGCCACCGTAGGAAACACTGGACAGGCATGCCTTTTGTAAATAGAAAAATCCTATCCATCTTTGCAGCCCTTAATTTTTAGCGACCATGAAACGTACATACCAGCCCTCTCGCAGGAAAAGAAAGAATAAGCATGGATTCCGTGAACGGATGGCCTCTGCCAATGGCAGAAGGGTCTTGGCTTCCCGCCGGAGAAAGGGCCGCAAGAAGCTGACCGTCTCTGACGAAAAGACTTTCAAGCACAAATAAATCTCCTCTCAGGTGCCCCTGCTGAGGATTAACATTAATCCATGGGGAACTTCAGCTTTCGAAAAGAAGAAAGGTTAAGCAGAAAAAAGATCATAGAAGCCCTTTTTGAAAAGGGCTCCTCACATCTCGTATTCCCGTTAAAGGTCATTTTTCATCCCCACCCTGATCTGGCTGTCTCCCACCATCAGATTCTAATCACGGCTCCGATAAAGAATTTTAGAAAAGCGACAGACCGAAACACTTTAAAGCGGAGAATTCGTGAAGGCTATCGGCTGAACAAGGCACTATTTCCAGCATCCCCAACGTTCTGTCTTGCGTATATTTACATTGCGAAAGAAATATTGCCATCCACCACGATCCACAAAGCAATTCGATCTTCGTTGGAGCGACTGAATAATTATGAAAAGAAAGATTAGTCTCGTCCTTGCCGTAATTGCCACGGTCACCTTTTTCGCTTTTACCGGACCGGGTGAGAAATATTTCGACATCGCTAAGAGCCTGGATATTTTCGCGACATTATTTAAGGAAGTAAATGCCTACTACGTTGACGAAGTTGAGCCTAGAAAACTAATTCAAACAGGCATCGAAGGGATGCTCGAGTCACTTGACCCATATACTGACTACATCCCTGAAGAAGACCTCGAGGCTTTTAGCATCCAAACTACGGGCCAGTATGCGGGTATCGGGGCTCTCATTGGAAGTGTCAACAAGAAAAGTGTTGTCACACACCCTTATGAAAATTTTCCTGCCTATAGGGCCGGTTTAAAGGTGGGTGATGAATTCATATCCATTGATGGGAAAAATGTAAAAGGTAAGCCTACGAACGAAATCAGTGCCCTCCTGAAAGGCAGCCCAAAATCCGAGACAAAGTTAATCATGGAGCGGATGGGTAAAGAACTCACATTCACAATTGAAAGGGAAAAAATAAAGCTCATTAATGTGGTGTATCAGGGCATGATCGATCAGGGGATCGGTTATATCAAACTTGATGACTTTACTCCTGGCGCTGCCAAAGAAGTGGAAGACGCAGTGAACACTCTAAAGCAGAAAGGCGCCACCAACATCATTATTGACCTACGCGATAATCCGGGTGGGTTGCTCTATGAAGCTGTCAATATCGTCAACCTCTTTATTCCAAAAGACAAGGAAGTGGTGGCAACAAAAGGAAAAGTGCAGGATTGGAATAAATCATATACTACTCTTAATAATTCCATTGATTCCCAAATACCGTTGGTCATTATAACAAGCAGCGGAAGTGCTTCAGCCTCAGAAATTGTCGCTGGGGCTTTACAGGATTATGACCGAGCTGTACTGGTAGGACAGAAGACATTTGGCAAGGGGTTGGTTCAAACAACCAGACCCCTTGCATACAATGCCCAACTCAAAGTAACTACCGCTAAATATTATATCCCAAGCGGCAGATGTATTCAAGCACTTGATTACACGCATCGAAAGAATGATGGAACAGTTGAGAAGTTTGCTGATTCCTTAAAATCAGCGTTTAAGACTAAAAATGGACGAACGGTGTACGATGGTGGTGGGCTCGATCCGGATATTGCCGTGAACAGTGAGCCCTTGGGGTCGGCCGTTGTGGAACTCATTGGCTCAGGTTTAATATTTGATTTTGCAACCAAATATTGCAATGAACATCCTCCTCTTTCCAGCTTCAAGGATTTTCAGCTTACAGACAACGATTATCAACAATTTGAAGCTTGGCTGAAAACAAAACAGTTTAGGTATTCAACCGATCTGGAGAAACAAGCTAAAAGCCTTGTTGCTGCAGCCAAAAATGAACGTTACTATGATGAGCTGCAACAGAACCTAACTACGCTTCAGAATAAAATAGAACAAAACCATTCTAGCTATCTTGCCAGATTCCGAATGGAGATTCAACAAATTCTAGAAGACGAGATTGCTTTTCACTCTCAATTGAATAAGGGCAAATCTGAAGTTTCACTGGTGCGGGACAAAGAGATTGGACAAGCCAAAAAAATCCTGAACGATGCTGCATCTTATCAAAAACTCTTGATGCCCCATTGATGGATGTAATTCTTAGTATTGAAACTTCAACATCCGTTTGCTCTGCTGCGCTTCATGAAAACGGAAATCTCATAGCAGTCAAAGAAGTGTTCACACCGCAATCGGCTGCCGCACAATTGGCCATGCAGGTGGAAGAACTCTTCAAAGAAACAAATATATCGAAGCATCAACTGAAGGCGGTTGCAGTTTCTTTCGGACCTGGATCTTATACTGGCTTGCGCATTGGGGTCTCGACGGCTAAGGGAATATGCTTTGGATTGAACTTGCCTCTGATTTCAATCGATTCGTTGCTCGTGCTTGCTTCCTATGACGGACTTCCGTTAACGACAGAATTTCTTTGTCCTATGATTGACGCAAGAAGGATGGAAGTTTATTGCAGCGTTCTGGATACTTCCCTTAGCATTGTTGAAGATACTCAAGCCAGGGTCATCGACTCTTATAGTTTTGCAAGCAGACTTGAGTTTCATTCAATCTTGTTTTTTGGAAATGGTGCTCCCAAATGCAGCGAAACCCTAAAGCATCCAAATGCTTTTTTCTTTGAAGGGGCATACACCACGGCTGCAAGCATGGGTAAATTGTCTTATCATAAATTTCAAGCCCAGCAATTTGAAATCCCGGGCTTGCTTGAGCCCAACTATTTAAAAGACTTCGTGGCGAAAACTAAATTGAAATAGAACCTGTTGTATTGCTAACCTTATGATTTAAACGTGGACCAAAACGAAATTGTCAACCGCGTGGCCAACAGCTCCCTGGTTACATTCAATCTGGAGGAACTCTCTCCTTCCGGCGAGCATGCCGAAGTTGACATAAAAAATCTTCTTTACCAGAATCTTATTCTTCGCGAAAAGGACCTTCGGGAATTTATTAAAAATCATGATTGGCGGCAATACGAAAATAAGAATGTCGCAATTCATTGCTCAGCCGATGCGATCATACCCACCTGGGCCTACATGCTGATTGGCATCGCATTACAACCATACGCTAAGTTGATCGTTTTTGGTAACCTCGAGGCGTTAACCACACAGCTTTTCAAGGATGCTTTAGATCATGTTGATTGGGAAAAATTCCGGGATGCAAAAGTGGTGATTAAGGGATGTAGTGACGTGCATGTCCCTGAGTCAGCATATGTGGAAGCATCCGCCCGCTTGCGTCCGCTGGCAGCAAGTATTCTTTATGGTGAGCCCTGTAGTACGGTCCCGCTCTATAAAAGACCAAAATAACATGGCCGAAAAATCCGTCATATTATTTGATGGTGTCTGTAACCTATGCAATGGCTTTGTGAATTTTTTAATCTTACGGGATAAGAAGGATAAATTTCAATTCGGATCAATGCAATCTTCGAAAGTCAAAGAATTGTTGAATCAATACCAGCATCGTGCTGATGATCTATCCACAGTAATCCTGATCAAGCACAATAAACTCTATTCTCAATCTTCAGCGGTCCTAAAAATCCTTCGGCAAATGAGTGGAGCCTGGCCGTTGATGTACGCATTCATCATCATCCCGAAACCAATTCGTGATTTCATTTACCAAATCATCGCCAGGAACCGCTATACTTTATTTGGTAAAAAGGACTCCTGCATGGTGCCTAATCCTCGATGGAAGGCAAAATTCATAGAGTAGTCTTTGATACCCATTCTTAATTAATTTCATTTATTTTGTAGGCATCTTTGTGGTGTAATGACTTTCGATCGTAAAAAATATTCAGACGCCCTGCTTAAGCAACTCTATGCAGAACTGCTCTGGCCACGCCTCATAGAAGAAAAAATGCTCATCCTGTTGAGGCAAAATAAAATCAGTAAATGGTTTAGCGGCATCGGTCAAGAAGCAATTTCTGTTGGCGTATCTCAAGCACTTGAGAAAGATGAGTACATACTTCCCATGCATAGAAACCTGGGTGTGTTCACAGGTAGAAAAATTCCTTTTCAAAAACTTTTTGAGCAATGGCAAGGAACCATGGGTGGGTTTACAAAAGGACGAGACCGTTCATTTCACTTTGGCACAAATGAATATCATATCGTAGGAATGATCTCTCACCTCGGTCCCCAAAACGGAGTGGCCGATGGTATTGCGCTGGCTTCTAAATTAAAGAAGGAGAAGAAAGTCACGGTGGTATTTAATGGTGACGGTGGCACCAGTGAGGGTGATTTTCATGAAGCGGTTAACGTTGCGGCGGTTTGGGATCTACCTGTAATCTTTTTGATTGAGAACAATGGTTACGGGCTCTCCACGCCCAGCAATGAACAGTTTCGCTGCAAAAGCTTTGTTGATAAAGCAATTGGCTACGGCATAGAAGGTGCTCAGGTCGATGGCAACAATATTCTGGAAGTTTATGATACCATTCAGTCTTTGGCAGAAAGCCTGAGAATGAAACCACGGCCCGTAATTCTGGAGTGTATTACTTTCCGCATGCGAGGGCACGAAGAGTCATCCGGCACAAAGTATGTGCCCAAGAAACTGATGGAAGAATGGGCCTTAAAGGATCCACTCGCGAATTATGAAAAATACTTACTTCAGGAAAATGTCATCGACAAGAAGTTTAGCGACGACCTCAGAAAAAAAATAAAAAAAGAAATTGAAGCTGGGCTAGAGGAAGCCTTCCAGGAAACGCATCCCGAGCCGAGTACACAAGAGGAGCTGAAAGATGTCTATGCTCATCATACTCAAATCATTGTAAAACCGGAAGAAGGCAAAAAATCAGAAAAAAGATTTATTGATGCAATCAGCGATGGCCTCCGTCAAAGCATGGAGCGATATGATAACCTCATTTTAATGGGTCAGGACATTGCTGAGTATGGAGGGGTATTCAAAATTACTGAAGGCTTTGTGGAAAAATTTGGCAAGGAACGTGTCCGCAATACTCCAATTTGCGAATCAGCGATCGTGGGCGCAGGTCTTGGCTTGTCAATAAAGGGCATGAAGTCGATGGTGGAGATGCAATTTGCCGACTTTGTAACAGAAGGATTCAATCAGATCATTAACAATCTAGCAAAATCGCATTGGCGTTGGGGTCAACCTGCTGATGTAGTGGTGCGAATGCCTACAGGTGCGGGCACGGAAGCCGGGCCCTTTCATTCGCAGAGTAACGAAGCATGGTTTTTTCATACGCCAGGTTTAAAAATCGTTTATCCATCTAATCCATACGATGCAAAGGGCTTGCTGAACGCTGCCCTGGAAGATCCTAACCCCTATTTGTACTTCGAACACAAGCTACTGTATCGTTCAATCAAGGATTTTATCCCAGATGATTATTATACCGTGGAAGTGGGCAAAGCAAAACTTGTTTCGGAAGGAAATGATGTTTCAATAATCACTTATGGAATGGGTGTGCATTGGGCAAAGGAAATTCTAATGTCTATGCCGGAAATAAAAGCTGATATTCTTGATCTCAGAACGTTATTGCCATGGGACAAAGAGGCCGTCGCTGAAACGGTGATGAAAACAAATCGGGTTTTGATTTTGCATGAAGATACCTTGACGGGAGGTATTGGAGGAGAAATTAGTGCCTGGATCAGCGAAAATTACTTTCAATATCTGGATGCTCCCGTGGTGCGGGTAGCTAGTTTGGATACACCCATACCCTTTGCTGCTATGTTGGAAAAGAACTTCTTACCGAAGGAGAGGCTAAGAAGCAGCATTGAGAAATTATTGAAATTTTAAATCCCATTTCAGAGAAGCAGGATAAAACCTTCTTTGGATTTACAAGTGAGCGATTTGATGTATTCATTCTAAACGCTCAACCCGAAAATAGAAATTCCAGTCATTTGCGCTGTGAAGTAGATGTGCGCTGAAAGTGCGTTTGAAGGTTAGGTTCATGGCGAAGTCGATTTTCCTTATCTTAGCCTGTTTTCTCATCAGTTTTGTGATAAAAGACAGACCCAATAACCGTCGTTTGACCCTCGCGCTAAAATTCATTGGGGCGTTTGCACTCTTGTTTTTCTTGTCGGCACCGGCCTTTTCTCAAAACACAAAGGGCGATCGGCCACCAGTCAAAAATCAACGGCAAGTTCGTGAGACGAAAGCTAAGTCTTACAAAAAAAAGGAAAAGGGTAGAACGCGCGATATTGCCAACCGCAGACTCCGTACGAAAGATCAGTCTTCTGCCAATCGAGCCAACGCACAATACCCCAAGCCTTCACCTTATTCTAGTAGAAAAAATAAACCGCCTGAAAAATCTGCCAAGCCTCTGGGAAGAGTATTCACCCAACCACCGCGAGAGAGCAAGACAAGAGCATGGAAGGGTGATGTGTCAGGTTATCGCATACGACACGGAAAACCGGGTCGCAATGATGCTGCTCGAAGCAATGTGTTTCCTCAAAAAAATAATGAATACGTCAAAGGTTATACCAAAAGACCAAAAGACGAAAAGACAAGAGTATTATCACAAAACATTCGGGGTGAACGTGTCGGTCAATATAAGCCTAAAAATAAAGAGCGCGCATGGCAGGGTCGACCCGACAAGGGACCCATCAGAAATCAAAGTATTTCAGGGTCTATTAACAATTTTCATCCCCAAGAAGGACCTTACGTTTCCTATCGGAAGAAAAAGACTCAAAAAGAGAACCCGATATCCAACCATGAGGAACTTGCAACCATACGGTACCTCTCTCGTAAGCCTGCAGGCGCGGCGAAAGGAAGCATTTACCCAGCTTCTGAATCTAAGGCTTTCCTTCAGCGAGGAAAAAAAAATGTGTATTGGGGAAAGTTTTCAAAGAAAGAAAAGCCATTTACAAGTGATCTCACAGGCGGACCACTTCGTACCCGCAATTACAAAACCATGCCTGCAGGACTTGTGGGGAGGGACACATTAAAGTTCTTTGGTAAAAAACCGTTTGGCGATCGCTCCTCGCGTCTTGGGAGAGGAGGATATCTAACCGCAACAGGAAAAGGACAACGAGGATGGAAAGGAGATATAGCCAGGTTTCGATTACGGAAGTCAGCAAAGGGAAGAAAAGAAGTGGCTGGAGAATTTGTCTTCCCTCGTAAGCTTTCCATTTCAAGAGCGGGAGAAAAGGTAGGGTCACCAATCCAAGGTGGTGGGTTTCAGACGGGTTCGAAGCGAGGAGAGAAAGCGCAACTCAATTCAGTTCCAGGAATAATTTACGGAAACCGAATTGGAGGTGGAGTAAAATCCAAAATTCGACCCGGATTTTCAATACAAGGTGCTGGGTATTCAGGAAAAATAAAGAGAAGTTCTGTCCGTGGATTTTCAACGGATGGGGTAAACTACTCAGGGACAATTAAAAGAAGTAGCGTCAGAGGATTTTCAACGGATGGGGTAAACTACTCGGGGACAATTAAAAGAAGCAGCATCAGAGGATTTTCTACAGAGGGGGTAAACTACTCGGGGACAATTAAAAGAAGCAGCATCAGAGGATTTTCTACAGAAGGGGTAAACTACTCGGGGACAATTAAAAGAAGCAGTGTCAGAGGATTTTCTACAGGTGGGGCAAACTATTCAGGGACAATTAAAAGAAGCAGCGTCAGAGGATTTTCTACAGACGGGGCGAACTACTCAGGGACAATTAAAAGAAGCAGCGTCAGAGGATTTTCTACAGACGGGGTGAACTATTCAGGAAATGTAAAGTCACGAAGACCGGCAAAGGGAGGTGGAAGTGTAAGTGGGAATCTCTGGAATAATGACAATAATCCAATTGTCGGAAAAATCTCTTTGAACAGAGCAGGAGCTAATTATGCGGGCAACATTAAAGCCAAGCGCCCGGAGAAAGGTGGCGGGAGCGTGAGTGGAGTATTGTGGAATAACGACAATCAGGCAATCAACGGAAGGCAGCCTTTGACCGATGGGGGAGTTGGCTTTGCAGGTAATATTAAGGCCAAGCGTCCGGAGAAGGGCGGAGGAAGTGTGAGCGGCACACTCTGGAACAATAACAATCAAGCGATTGCTGTTAGGCCTCCTTTGTCAACTGACGGGGATTACTCCGGGAAAATTGCTTTGTCAAAGTTCAAGAAGAATTATGTTCAAAATCCCAATTCTTCAAAAGAGTCCATTAAGAAACGGCGGCCGAGCGAGTACACTTACGCGGTGGCAGGATTGCAAGTGAAAGTGCGTGAAGATGATTATAAGAAAAGACCCTATGCTAACAAATACGCATCAAAGGGTGTGGCTCCGACAAAATCTTCCTTAAAGGCAAGCGAATATGCAAAGGGCATGAAACGAATTTGGGACTATGAACACAACCCAAACAGTGCCGCTGCCGCGCTAAAAGGCATCGCGCCCAGCAAGGCCATGGCGCATATTGGTGACTATCAGGGAAATATTAAAATGCACAAATACTCAGATAGCCGTCTGCATCCGGATGCTCAATTCGCTCACGGCTATCGAGACAACGTAAAGGAGGAGCGAACTATTTTGATGAATGTGAAGTTACTCTGGGCTAAGCTTTTCCGTAAGAGTGAAACTCAACCTGAGAATTTAAAAGAAAAAGTTCACAGACCTCGTTACGACAAGCGGGAAAAAGGAATGTGGAATGAGTAAAGGAAACAATATGAATTGGTTGAAATTGGAGTCCATTGAACAACTCGCAACCATTAAAGAAAAGTCAAAAGAAAATGCCGTTTTGATATTTAAGCACAGCACTGGTTGTTCAGTAAGTTGTGCAGCGCTCGGTCGCCTGGAACGAAATTGGAAACAGGAAGAAATGAATGAAGTAAAGACATTCTATCTGGACTTGCTCAAACATCGGGCTTTGTCAAATCAAATCGCCTTGGAATTCAGGATAGAACATGAATCCCCACAAATACTCCTCATTGAAAATGGGTTGGCTGTTTACGATCGGTCACACCTGGACATCAATTACGCTGATCTGGCAAATCATAAGAGGAATAATATCTCTAAAAGTTAAAACTCACAGACTGCTTCAGGCTCTCCCCCAGGCTTAAAGCAACCGGGCATGTGCGGGCGGCATTCTTCAATTTTTCTTTTTGAACGGCAGTCGCATTCAAATCTTTGTGTGAAAAGGCAATTTGTATTTCAACAATCTTCCTTGGGTGGGGCGACATGATTTTTGTGATTTCTGATTTCAGCCCGGCGAGTTGAATTCCCTCCCGTTCTGCAAGTATGCCCATGACTGTCATCATACAACTGCTTAGGGCAGCGCATACAAGATCTGTGGGACTAAAAGCCTCGCCTTTTCCATTGTTGTCAGGAGGAGCATCGGTAATGATTGTATTGCCGGAAAGCATGTGGGCATCCTGAGTACGAAGGCCTCCAAGATATTCTCCTTTCATTGATGCCATAGATGAACTTGATAAAGGTTTTTGCGTTCTCCAATTAACGGCTAAATTTAGCCTAAAGTATCAGAAATGTATTTTTTGAGGCACAAGTGGGTTTTTCTCACGCTTATTGGAGTAGGCTGCTCTTGCCTTGCCTTTTCTCAGACGCTGGACAGTTATGAATATAACTCTGAGTTTACCTGGGGTATCAATAAAAATTCGTCCGGTGGATTGATCGGCGGATTCGTTTTTAAAAAAGCCAGAAAATTGAACGATCGCGTGCTTGAAACCTTTGGGCTGGAGATCATGAATGTGAAGCATTCACAGGAAGTACGTAAGAGTTCGCGGTCCACCGGGAACTACTTTATTTATGGAAAGGGCAACTATCTCTACGCATTAAGGCTTCAGTATGGCCGTGATCTGATTCTTTTTACAAAGGCCCCCCAGCAGGGAGTTGAAATAAAAGCTGTTGGGGCCATTGGTCCCTCTATTGGCGTTGTAACCCCATATTATATTGAACGGTCAGTTGATAATAGTTTTTTTGTGACTGTGAAGGAACCTTATGATCCAGGCAACCCAGCTCACAGTTATAATAACATACTTGGCACCGGAAATTTATTTCAGGGGCTCGGAGAATCAACCATTCAAATGGGCGTAAACTTAAAGGCCGGATTGAATTTCGAGCTTGGAACCATCAAAAGTCAGGTCTCGGGCTTTGAAGTAGGCTTCTTGCTGGATTCTTACTTTAACAAGATTGTTCTAATGCCTACGTCTACGAATTACAGCGTTTTCCCTACCGTGTATTTTTCACTCTTTTACGGCAGCCGCAAGTAAAGGGCCCTTTTATTTAAATATTATGGATTTTTTGTGACGATACAGCCAAAAATGGATTCTGTTGCTATATTTGAAATCCTAAATCGCAAAATTGTATGGAAGCCAAGAAGACCGAGAAAGCCGATTTGACGAAGAAAACTACATTTTTTTTCAGTATTGGCCTTATGGTGACGATGTCGTTGGTAGTTACTGCCTTTGAATGGAAAGATTACGATGAAAGCCTCGTTGATCTTATGGCAAAGAATACCAATACGTTTGAAGAGACGATGGAAGTACCACCAACTGAACAGCCTCCTCCACCAGCACCTGTTATCCAACAACCACAGATTATTGAAGTAAAGGACGAAGAAGAAATCAAAGATGATATTAAGGTTAATCTTGATGTCGAGGTGACTGATGAAACCAAAGTGGAAGAGATCGTGGTTCAGGCGGAGCAGCCAAAAGAAGAAACAGACGAGATCTTTACTGTCGTGGAGGAATCCGCAACCCCAAGAGGTGGCATGCAAGCATTTTATAAATATGTAGGTGAAAAAATAAAATATCCAGCACAAGCAAGACGGATGGGTATTGAGGGTCGTGTGTTTGTCGAGTTTGTCATTAATAAAGACGGCACTCTTTCTGACGTTAGGTCAATTAAAGGAATTGGCGCCGGCTGTGATGAGGAGGCGGTTAGGATTATTCAGTCAGCCCCTGCCTGGAACCCTGGTAAGCAACGTGGGAAGTCCGTAAAACAGCGTTATACCCTTCCTATTATCTTCAAACTTGGATAATTAGTAAATCAATAATTTTATACAAAAGGCCTGCTTCAAATTTGAGGCAGGCCTTCTTTTTATGGAGGTCCCAATTAAATTTATGGTCTTACACAATAAGCCCTAGCAATAATCCCAACGCGATAATGAGCGCGGATGGTATCTTGGTGAAAGTCAGTAAAGCAAAAGATGCTATTGTCACTGTATAGGTGATGAATGTGTTATCCAAAGGTTCAAATAGGAATATAGCGGCGGCAGCTACCAATCCCGCACTTGCTGCAGTAATCCCTTCCAATGAGGCACGAACCACTCTGAACTTCTTCAAGCTCTCCCAGAATCTTATTACAAAAAAGATAAGAAAAGTACCTGGAAGAAAGATACCTGCAGCAGACAAAATAGCCCCCACTATTTGACCGCCAATGCCTGCATCTTTCATTGACAAAGCGCCAATGTATGCACTAAAAGAAAACACCGGTCCCGGTATTGACTGGGCGATGGCATACCCTGAAAGAAATTCTATCGAAGTAAGATAGTGCTTTAGCTCCACAAATTCGGTATACAAAAGGGGTGTCAGTACCTGCCCACCCCCAAAGATGAGGCTCCCGTTCCGATAGAAATTCTCAAACAAACGAATGGGTAAACTGTGTGTCAATCCTCCTAATGTTGCAGCAGCAATAAGCACACCCGCCCACAAAATAAAATTCGCCCATCGGATGCGAATGGGAATCTTAGCCTCCTTGGGATGCGATTTATATTTGAAAGCTGTAACCACCCCCGCAACCACCAATGCTACCGGATAAAAGAATGGAGACACGGCGGGAAAATAGGCCAGAATAAAATATGAAAACACTGCCGCCAGTACCATCAGCACAATTCCTGTGCGGGTATGAACTGTCTTGATGCTCATGGTATAAGCCGCATAGCTTACAAAACCAACAGCCATGGACGGCACAAATCTGGTAAACTCAAGTGAAATATTTCTTTCTTTAAAGGAACCAAGAATGATGGCGGCAAGGGTCATAAGGATTACCGCCGGGAGTATCCAAACTAATAAAGTGAGGTACGCCAGATTTGGTCCTCCTATTTTGTACCCAATGGCCGTGAGCGTCTGAGTTGAGGTAGGGCCGGGCAACACCTGACAAAGTGAATTGATTTCCAGGAGGTCTTCTTCTGAAAGATATTTGCGTTTGTGCACCAACGTCCTCAAGAAGTAGGAGATATGTGCTTGCGGACCACCGAATGTACTCACCGAGAGCGCAAGCACATCTTTCAAAAAAATCAGGTATCGTACTTGTCGGAACAATGCGTTGCTTATTACTTATTGAGGACTACAAACACATCAACAAAAAGAATTATTGGACGTTGCAGTTGAAGCATTGGTAATTATTGTTAGCGAATTTATAATCCATTAAAGCTAAAGATTTTTGGTAAATTTACCCATATGCGAAGGTTGAAGCATCCACAATAGCTTTGGGGCGCTGACACCTCTCGCTTTGAGCACTGGCTTGACTCGTCAGACCTTAACCCCTCAAGAATCGTTAGAGATTGACAGAAAAGAAATAAAAATAATTACCTATGAAAAAGATCGATCGAAGGAAATTTGTGAAAGAATCGCTGAAGATTACTGCGGCAACTGTGGTTGGTTCTGGCCTCTTGATGGACCATGACCGAGCAACTGCTTCACCTGTCGCGCTACAATTTGCGCAGGTACCACTGCCATACAGCTACAGCGCACTGGAGCCACATATTGACGCGATGACAATGGAGATTCATTATACAAAACACCATGCAGCCTACATCAAGAATGTGAACGATGCCATTGCCGCTGAAAGCATTAGCTATGCCAACGAAAAAGAATTCTTTGCAAATGCCTCAAAGCTCTCACCGAAGGCTCGTAACAACGGAGGTGGCGCATGGAATCATAACTTCTTCTGGCAAGTGATGAAGCCTTCGAGTGGTGCCCCCTCCGGCAAAGTAAGTGATGCCCTCATTGCTGCATTTGGATCGATCGATAAGTTCAAAGAGCAATTTTCTCAAGCCGCTACTTCCCGGTTTGGTTCTGGCTGGGCCTGGATGGTGAATGATGGCGAAAAGCTTAAGATAGGCTCAACTCCTAACCAGGACAACCCGATGATGGATGTGAGTGAGCTGAAGGGCTCTCCTCTTCTTTGTTTGGATGTGTGGGAACATGCCTATTACCTGAAATATCAAAATAAGCGCGCTGACTATGTGTCGGCCTGGTGGAATTTGGTAAACTGGGATGAAGTAGCCAAGCGCATGGTTTAACGTGACTTCAAGTCAATCGAGAACGTGACTAGATTTTTTGTCTTTACAGGACTGGCCTTCCTTTTTTACTGGCCTTCGATCACTTTCGCTCAAAGTCTTACGATGCATAAAACCTTCGGAGGCACTGGGTTTGAATATCAAAATGATACCGCCACATTTTCTGTGGGTCCAAGGCAGGTGTTGGATATCATGCACGATGATCCTCTCGCCTATGGGGAGTTTAAGAAGGCACGTCACAATTATAGTATCGCGGGCATATTGGGCTTTGTCGGAGGAGTCCTGATCGTCGTCCCGGTTGGCACCGCCATTGCTGGAGGTGACCCCGAATGGGCCTTAGCCTCCGCTGGTGCAGCACTTGTTATTACATCGATTCCATTCTCAAAGGCTTTCAGACGTCATGCAGAGAATGCCATTGACACCTACAATAAAAAACACACCGCTTTTCGTCCACGCACGGAATATTTTTGGAGAGGAATGGGGGTTGGGGTGGGGATTAGATTCTGAGCGAAAAGTTGAAAGTAGAAAGTTGAAAGCTTAAAGCTTTGGAGTATTTGTAAGAATAGTAAGACGGTCACCCATGATATTTTGTTCGGAGAAATGGTGACCTTGAAGTACAGGAGCAGGAATTCCCTTCAAAAATGAATGCGATGAACGAAAGATCCTTGCCTCATCCCACCGCCCGCTTTTTATAAAGGATTCAATCGTCTGTGCTCCACCTTCAACGATGATGGATTGAATCATTCTTTGATAGAGATTGTGAATCATTTCTTCCACAAAATTTTCCTTTCCGAGCCGCACCCAAGCAAGGCTTCCCTGCTCCTCATCCCGAAGGAGATTATAACATAGCGTTGGCTGTGAACGGTCAAATAAATTGAGTTTGCCACTAAGTCGAAGACTCCGATCGATGACGACACGAATCGGATTCCTTCCCGACCATTCACGAACATTCAATGTTGGATTGTCATATTCTGCGGTGCGGGTCCCGACCAGCACAGCATCTTCTTCCGATCGCCAGCGGTGTGCAAGTTGTCGCGAGTGGTCATTACTAATCCACTTTGATTCATAATTCTCATGCGCAATATATCCATCGGCTGTCTCGGCCCACTTAAGGATTATATATGGACGCTTATTCTCCATGAAAGTAAAAAAGCGCTTATTCAATTCTCTTCCTTCTGTCTGCAAAACGCCGGTGATCACTTCGGTGCCAGCCTCACGAATCTTCTTAATGCCGTTGCCTGAAACAAGCGGATTGGTGTCGATGTTACCAATCACAACCCTTTTCACCCGATGATGCATGAGCAAGTCAACACAAGGGGGTGTCTTCCCATGATGAGAACACGGTTCAAGATTTACATACACAGTGGCCTCCCGTATCAGGCTTTTATTGTCCACTGCCGCGACCGCATTGACTTCTGCATGTGCTTCGCCATATTTTTGATGCCAGCCTTCTCCAATAATTCGGTCTCCAAGAACAATTACACAGCCAACAAGGGGATTTGGGCTAACAAGCCCCCTCCCCAGGGAAGCAAGCTCCAGGGCCCTCAGCATAAAAAGTTCATCCTGCGTCACAGGCGAAAGATGGAGTGCTGAAAGCAAAAAACAAAACCGGCCTTTATAATCATGTCAAAACTAAATTGCTACACTTGCATAATCATGTTAATCGATTCGAGACATCTCCTTCAGCAATTATTGCAACAACTGACCCTTGAAGAGACGCAGGCCGAAAAGGAAGCAATCCTTGTTCTTGTGCTGGAGCATGAATTGAACCTTTCTAAAACCGACATTTTGCTCGGAAAAAAAGTTAAGGCTGATAGCGAATCCTTCAGCAAGATTGTAAATCGTCTCAATCAAAATGAACCCGTACAATATGTGCTTGGCGAGGCGTGGTTTTATGGAAGAAAATTTATTGTCAATCCTTCCGTTCTGATTCCAAGACCGGAAACGGAATTACTGGTAAAGACTGTTGTTGACCGCTTTGACGATAGAAAGTCACTAGCAATACTTGACATTGGAACCGGCAGTGGTTGTATTGGTGTGTCGCTTGCTCTTGAACTTCCACGCGCCGTGGTGACGGCAACCGATATCAGTGATGAGGCTCTTTCAGTTGCCAGACGAAATGCAGATCAGTTACGTGCATCGGTTCAATTTCAACATCATGACATTCTGAAACATCCTTTGGGGTTTGGGCTGCTGGATGTTGTGGTGAGTAACCCACCGTACGTTTTGAATGAGGAGAAAATCGCGATGAAGAAGAATGTTGTCGATTTCGAACCTACCCTCGCATTGTTTGTTCCAGATACAAATCCTCTTCTGTTTTATGAAGCGATTGCAGAGAAAACAAAAGCCGCATTGAAGTCAGGCGGTCTTTTGATTACGGAAATCAATGAAAGACTGGCAAGCGAAACCGTTTCACTATTCAGGAAACACGATTTCATTCAAGTGGAAGTGATAAATGATCTGGAAGGGAAGAACAGGTTTGTTTGTGGGAGGACAGAATTGTAGCAGCCCCTCCTTGAGTAAATAGCCATGTAACATTTTCTTCTGTCCTTGAGAAAAATAGACCGAAAGGTATATTCGGAAACATGGCCATCTGCCGGGCATCAAAAGTGAAGCTGAAATCAAAACTTCAGGGGGTTGGAATGTGGGTGAAATGAATGGAAAACTGTTGGAAAAAATAGAAGAGCTAACCTTGGATCTGATTGAATTGAGCCATGAAAATACCAGGTTAAGTAAGGAAATAAAAAGTTTAAAGAAGTAAAGCCATGAAGCATTTATTGATACCGGCACTTACTTTCTTTTTGTCCTTTTCTGCCTTTGGGCAACAGGAATTCTTTTACTATTATCAAAAAGAAAAAATCTATCTGAAATTAAATGACAAGAAAATTTTGGTTCGGGCTCGCATAAAATCCGAATCTTTATCATTAAAAAATAAACTGAATAACAAAGAACTGATAGTCAATGAAAAGCAAAGTGCTTTGAATCACATTGTCCTTGACCTTAATTTCGTTTCGAAAACAAGATCCAAGAGGATTCTTGACTCGATAAATTTAAGGTCAGAAATTGATTTCGCGAATTTTATGTTAACTACAAACGATAGTTCTGTGGTTGGCTACACAGATCAATTTGCCGTTAAGTTGCTTGCAAGTACCAGTATGCGTGAATTTGAGAAATTAGCCTATGAAAC
>JAYVQY010000153.1:0-4215 GCA_043776715.1 Cyclobacteriaceae bacterium
ATGGTTGTCAGGCATCACCATCGAGTCACCGATATCCTCAGGTATTATCCTGATAATGACTACTTTTAAGGTTAGGGGTAACTTAACAAAGTAGAACTAATCCGGAATCAAAATCAAAATGCCGATCAAAGTTATGATAGCTTGGGTTAACTGAATTGTCAAAAATCTTTTTGCAATTATTTGTTATCTCTGTTTTTATCTCGACAAGATTATACTCCATAATTCGCCATTTTTTATTTGACACCGAAGTTAATCCAAAATTCCCCTCCAAAACGCGGATATAACAATATGCTTCACTCTCCGGCAAGGGATGGAGGCATTGTTGGAGCCTCCCGCTTGAGGGCGGGATAAACTCCGCGAAGGGTTGGTCCCGATAGCTATCGGGAGTGCGGTGGGGCGAGGACTTGTAGCGTATAGCCCGGTGATCCCGATAGCAATCGGGAGCATGCCGCATCTTCGACATGCTCAGACTGACAGGCCGTGGCTACCACCCGTTAGCTTAATCTTAATCCGTTCTGTATTTTTGAACTCTTAAATTTCTATCGATGAGTACGGAAGCGATTAGTGCAGAAAAAACCACTCCCAAAGCAACATCCCTGCCTACCCTGCCTACCGGACAGGCAGGCGGCAAGGCAGGCGGCAAGGCAGGAATGGCTGGACACCAGGCCCCAGCGCCTTATAAACCAAAAAACAAAGTGCGCATCGTAACGGCCGCCAGCCTCTTCGATGGGCACGATGCGGCCATCAACATCATGCGCAGGATCATCCAAGCCACGGGCGTGGAGGTCATTCATTTAGGTCACGACCGCAGTGTAGAAGAGGTGGTGAACACCGCCATCCAGGAAGATGCGCAGTCCATTGCGCTCACCAGCTACCAGGGCGGCCACACGGAGTATTTCAAATACATGTATGACCTGCTGCAGGAAAAAGGCGCGGGCCACATCAAAATTTTTGGTGGTGGTGGTGGCGTTATTCTACCCGAAGAAATAAAAGAACTGATGGCCTATGGCATCACGCGCATCTACACACCCGATGACGGGAGGAGTATGGGCTTGCAGGGAATGATTAATGATTTGGTGGAGAAGAGTGATTATGCTAGGGGGGAGATAGTAAGCAGTGAACAGTTGGCAGTTGGCAGTCATGTGCAGATTGCTCAATTAATTTCTGGTGCAGAGAATTATTACGAAAAGCATAAAAGTGTTTTCGAAGAGATCAATAAAAAAGCAACGTTATCTAAAGCACCTGTGCTTGGTATAACAGGAACGGGTGGATCGGGTAAGTCTTCGATGGTGGATGAATTTGTTAGAAGGTTTTTGATTGACTTTAAGGATAAGACGATTGGATTGGTTTCAGTTGATCCGTCCAAACGCAAAACGGGTGGCGCGTTGTTGGGCGATCGTATTAGAATGAATGCGATTAATCCCGATTTTTCATCGGGACGTGTGTTCATGCGTTCGTTGGCGACTCGTCAGAGTAATTTGGCGTTGTCGGCCTACGTGAAAGAAGCTATACAAGTGTTGAAGGCGGCTGGTTATGATTTAATTATCATCGAAACATCAGGCATTGGACAAAGTGATACAGAAATTCTCGATCACAGCGATGTGTCGCTCTATGTGATGACGCCTGAATATGGTGCGGCTACACAGTTAGAAAAAATCGACATGCTTGATTTTGCCGATGTGATTGCTCTCAACAAATTTGACAAGCGTGGTGCACTCGATGCGTTGCGCGATGTGAAGAAACAATATCAGCGCAACCATCAGCTGTGGGATAAGAAGCCGGAGGACATGCCGGTGTTTGGCACGATCGCTTCACAGTTCAACGACCCCGGCACGAACCAACTCTACGTGCAGGTGATGAATAAAATTGTAGAGAAGACAGGAGCCAACCTGAAATCCACTTTCCACATCACACGTGAGATGTCGGAGAAAATATTTGTGATCCCTCCGCACAGAACAAGATACTTAAGTGAGATATCGGAGAGCAACAGGAAGTATGATGCGTGGGTGAAAGAGCAAGCGGAGATTGCTCAAAAACTGTACGCAATAAATAAAACAATAGAACATGTAAAAACCTCACCCCCTGCCTCCACTGAAGTTTCGGCAGGCAGGCAACCCCTCTCCAGAGGAGAGGGGCACGGTTCTCCCTCTCCTCTGGAGAGGGAGTTAGAGGGTGAGGTGAACACACTCAAACTCTACCTCGATCCCAAAAACCTCAAGCTCATCGAAGAGTGGCCAACGAAAGCAGCGCAATACAAAGGGCCGGTTTTCAAATTCAAAGTGCGCGACAAAGAGATTGGTATTCAAACACATTCTGAATCGTTGTCGCATCTTCAGATTCCAAAAATTGCATTGCCGAAATACGAAGCGTGGGGAGATTTACTAAAATGGAATTTGCAGGAGAATGTGCCAGGAGAGTTTCCTTTTACGGCAGGTATCTATCCTTTCAAGCGCGAAGGTGAAGACCCAACGCGTATGTTTGCAGGTGAAGGCGGCCCGGAACGCACCAACAGAAGATTTCATTATGTGAGTCTGGCCATGCCCGCCAAACGATTGTCAACTGCATTTGATTCGGTAACCCTTTATGGAAACGATCCTGATTATCGTCCTGATATTTATGGAAAGATTGGTAATTCAGGTGTAAGCATCTGTTGCCTTGATGACGCGAAGAAGTTATACAGCGGCTTCAATCTTTGTGATCCAAAGACTTCTGTGTCGATGACGATTAATGGTCCTGCGCCAATGTTGCTAGGCTACTTCATGAATGCGGCTATTGACCAACAATGTGAACTGTACATCAAGAAGAACGGACTTGAAGAAGAAGTCAGAAATAGAATTGCTGAACTGTATCACCTCACCCCGGCTCTCTCCAAAGGAGAGGGAGGTGTTCGTCCTTCTTACCAAGGCTCACTTCCAAAAGGAAATGATGGACTTGGTTTGATGTTACTTGGCATCACAGGTGATCAGGTCTTACCGAAAGATGTTTACGAAAAAATAAAAGCAAATACTTTAGCACAAATTCGTGGCACTGTTCAAGCGGACATTCTAAAAGAAGACCAGGCACAGAACACGTGTATCTTCTCCACAGAGTTTGCTTTGCGTATGATGGGCGATGTGCAACAATATTTTATTGACAAAAGCATTCGCAATTTTTATTCGGTTTCTATTTCGGGTTATCATATTGCCGAGGCGGGTGCTAATCCGATCAGCCAATTGGCGTTTACGCTCTCAAATGGTTTCACGTTCGTGGAATATTATTTGAGCAGAGGCATGGACATCAACGAGTTTGCCCCTAACCTATCGTTCTTCTTCAGCAACGGTATTGATCCGGAGTATGCCGTGATTGGGCGCGTGGCGCGAAGAATTTGGGCGAAGGCCATGAAGAATAAATACGGTGCGAACTCAAGAAGCCAGATGTTGAAGTATCATATTCAAACTTCAGGGAGGTCGTTGCACGCGCAAGAGATTGACTTCAATGACATCCGTACAACATTGCAGGCGCTTTATGCGATTTATGACAATTGTAATTCATTGCATACGAATGCCTACGATGAAGCCATCACAACACCAACAGAGGAATCGGTAAGAAGAGCAATGGCTATTCAGCTTATCATTAATAAAGAATTGGGTCTTGCTAAAAATGAAAACCCGACACAAGGTTCGTTTATTATAGAAGAGTTGACGGATTTGGTAGAAGAAGCTGTATTGATTGAATTTGATCGCATCACCGAACGTGGTGGTGTATTAGGCGCCATGGAAACCATGTACCAGCGCGGAAAGATCCAGGAAGAAAGTTTGTACTACGAAACATTGAAACACACGGGTGAATATCCCATCATTGGTGTGAATACGTTCTTAAGTTCGAAGGGCTCCCCTACCATTCTTCCACAGGAAGTAATACGAGCTACTACGGAAGAGAAAGAATACCAGATCACCATGCTAAAAAGGCTTCATGAATTTCAGGGCAGCAAAGCCCAAGAAAGTCTGGAGCATGTGCAGGATGCGGCCGTCAAAAACAAAAACATATTCAATGAATTGATGGAAGCGTGCAAGGTTTGTTCGCTTGGGCAAATAACGAAGGCTTTGTTTGAAGTGGGCGGGCAGTATAGGAGGAATATGTAGTGTCTGCAAGAAAACTCATCATTTTTAAAAAAGCACCAGGTTTCGCGATTAAATTTTGGAGCCTTGTCTGGGAATAAAAAATCACGTTGCGTTT
>JAYVQY010000154.1:0-4211 GCA_043776715.1 Cyclobacteriaceae bacterium
CATCGTTGCATTAAACGATTTGTCTTTGGCTCTTAGACCGTGATAGCACAACCGCAAATATTCATCGCACAACGCATTGATATCGGTTGGTTCTTTCACACCACTGCTGCTGCGTGAGTGCTGAAGCATGCCTTTCACGATCGCATCGGCACGCTTGCCGTGATGATTGATCTTTTGTTCGTTTTCCCTGATATCATTGGCCAGAGCCTTAGCTTCTTCTAAATTCCCCTTGCCCACTTCCAATTCGAGTTCATCAATCAGTTCAGTATTCACCTCAGAGAAGTTGTTGACGAAGTTGAGCGGGTTTTGGATTTCGTGAGCGATGCCTGCGGTGAGCTCTCCCAATGAAGCCATCTTTTCAGATTGGATGAGTTGGGTTTGGGTTGATTTTAATTCGGATAGCGTTTTCTCCAGCGCCAGATTGGCTTTTTGCTTAAAGCGATAGCGGCTATACAACCCAACTGCGAGAATCAGTAGCAAGGCTGTCATGCCGATGGTAAAATTGCGTGTGAGCGATGAGATCTTGTTTTCGTTTTGGAGCTTGGTGATGGACAACTCTTTCTCACTCATCTCTTGTTCGGTTTCAAAACTGATGTTACCAAATTTAGCCTGGTCGGCCAGCAAACTATCCTGCAAAGAGATGAATGACTTGTAACCTTCTTTGGAGTTTTTGCTATCACCTACCTTTTCATACAATTCTGCCAAAAGTTTATAATCCTTTAGCTTAGCTTGCCTTATGTACTTTACGCGCTCAATATCTTTAGTGAGTAAGGCGATGGCATCAGTAATCCTGTTTTGTTCAATCCTGACGAGGGCCAGATAATAGTCCGGTGCAACTATTCCTGCAGTGCTATTGGCAGTTATCCGATACTTATCAATCAATTCCCGGCAGCGCATCAGCATCTTTTCCGTCTCATCCAGGTCTCCCGTTTTTATTTTGAGCAACACTCTTGTCTGAAGGGCAATAATTATCAATTCACAATCAACAGTACCATTACCAGGGTTATTGTTTTCAATTACTCTATCAAGCAAATATTCAACACTATCCAGCTGACCAACTAAAAGATTGGCCTTGGCCAGATAGTTTGTAGCAAAATCTCTGTTTCCTTGAACGTCTCTTCTGAGAACCATGGTGCCGTACTTAATGCACTGCTTATAGTCTTCTTTGTTAAAATAGTAGGAAGACAAACCTATATTATTCACTACCCATTGATCCAGACCATTCCATTTGCTAACGATGGGCCTATTAGCGCGTGCCAAGGTATCCACATACGTTGTGGACATCTTCATATTATAGATGGCCTGATCAAACAGACCCGTTGTATTGTAAAACCCCGCCAGGACAAAATAGCAGACTGCCAACCCGGATGAATCATTTTTAACCTTGTACTCTTTTAGCTTGTCGGTATAAAATTGAAATCCTTCCGCCAGCCGGCTTGAGTTTCGATAAGGGAGCCTTAATTCACCTAGGAAGTAATCCCTGATTTTCGGTGTATTGGTAGTTTTACTTTTCTCCAATTGATCAACCTGGTAGCGGCCATACGGAACAGCTTTCTCAATGCTTAAGCGCACCAAATTATTGAAGATGCGTAATCTTAGCAGATAGCTCCAATATTCATCTGTGCCATTATTAAATTTACTACCCGCTTTTTCTAATTGGGCAATCTCCCTTTCACTTAGTTGGGGTATTAACAAAAGATTGATAAGGGCATTATCAAACGCAACGGTATCAACTCCTTTTTCAGTTTGGCTCTTCTCTAATAGCCTAATCAGGGAGTCAATTCTTTGTTGCTGTGCTTGCAAGGAATGGAAGAAGGCGATCACCAAAAAAGTCAACAGCAAATTCAGAATGGGTTTCTTTTTCACCATAGTTGCTGACTTATAAAGAATGCTAAATGTAGTTACATTTCTTTAACATGCTTGATCCATACCGTGCCAAACATCGGTTTTGACCTTCATTCATATTGATCTCAATATAAAGTATTCTGCGTTGCTATTGGCAAGCAAATCCTATTATCATTGTAACCCTGCAGTCCGGTAGGCGTGATTCAGGCAAGGGACAGCAAAATTATAATAGTGCTTCCCCCACCCTCGTCTCCACCTTCAACTCTCCTCCATGCCCCTTCGTTACAATATCATAACTCAAGCTCAAACCCATTGGATTAGTTCATTCACCAGAACTGCAACCCACGCAGCATGGCATCCTTTGCTTTCAAAATAGCAATTTCTGGAATCCGATTCCATTTTTGTAATGTTTTACATATCTGGAATTGGGCTAAATCAATTTGATTGCGGCGCTACCACCTGCCTGACCCAATTGCTATCGGGAAGGGCTCTCTCCTTTGTTTCCAACTTCAATTCTCCACCTTTTATACGTACAGATAAAATGTCCCTGCAAGCCGCAATGGAGCACAAGTTCATGGTCGAAAGTCTTCTCCATTTTCCCTTTCACTTCCCCCTAACATGACAATAATCAGGATCCGATAACTCATCGGTCATACCCAATATTCATTGAAGGCATTAAGTTGCTTTAGTAAATTCTGCCTCATGAAAACGAATTCAAAATCAACAAAGAAGATCGTTCGCTGGGTATTCCCTTTTGGCAACGACAAAACAGTTGGCAACGGCACCATGAAAGAACTGCTCGGCGGCAAAGGCGCCAACCTCGCGGAGATGTCGAAGTTGGGCATGCCTGTACCACCAGGGTTTACCATCACCACCGAGGTATGTAATTATTACTATCAGCACAACAAGCAACTTCCGGGAGACTTATTTGCACAAGCAGACAAATCCCTTGCCGGCATTGAGAAAATCATGACCAGCAAGTTTGGCGATGCGGACGACCCATTGCTGTTATCCATCCGGTCGGGGGCGCGTCGGTCCATGCCAGGCATGATGGAGACTGTGCTGAATGTTGGTTTAACCGACAGAACAAGAGAAGGCTTAATCCGGAAAACTGGCAATCCGCACTTCGTCTACGACAGTCAACGGCGACTCATTCAGATGTACGCCGATGTGGTCATGGAAAAAGGCACCGGTCGCGCTGCGCACGGCCATGGCATACGACGCCAGCTGGAAGAAGAAATGGATGCCCTCAAGAAAAAAAGAGGCGTCACCCAGGACCGCGACCTCACGGCCAATGATTTGAAACAACTCGTGGATGTTTTCAAACAAAAAATCAAAGCTGTGCTGGGCGTTGAGTTCCCAGAAGATCCAAAAGAACAATTGTGGAATGCCATACGCGCCGTGTTCAGCAGTTGGAACGGCGATCGCGCCATTGCTTACCGCAAAATCGAAGGCATCCCGCAAGAATGGGGTACGGCCGTGAATGTTCAGGCCATGGTTTTTGGAAACATGGGCGACAACTCCTCCACCGGTGTTGGTTTCTCGCGCAATCCCGCCACGGGCGAAAAAGCATTCTATGGCGAATGGCTTGCCAATGCGCAAGGTGAAGACGTCGTGGCTGGCATCCGCACACCCAATCCCGTAAACTCCTCCAGTCAGAACAACCAGAATTCCCAACTGCCTACGTTGGCGCAAAAGATGCCACCACTTTATAAAGAGCTGGTGGGATATGTCAACCGGCTGGAGAAACATTTTCATGATATGCTGGATATTGAATTTACCATCCAGCAAAACAAATTGTGGATGTTACAATGTCGTGTAGGAAAACGTACAGGCCCGGCGGCCATTCGCATGGCATTGGATATGTACTCTGAAAAATTGATCAGCAAATACGAAGCGATCGAAAGAGTGACACCCGCTCAACTGGAAGAGCTGTTACATCCGATCCTCGATCCGGAGGAAGAAAAGAAAACACCCATCGTTGGCAGCGGACTGCCTGCGGGCCCAGGGGGTGCTTGCGGACAAGTAGTGTTCACGGCGGCAGCAGCGGTGGCCTGGAGAAGACAAAGCAAGCAAGTGATTTTGGTCAGAGAAGAAACCAATCCCGAAGACGTGGAAGGCATGCGTGCGGCAGAAGGAATCCTGACAGCACGCGGAGGGATGACAAGCCATGCCGCGCTCGTGGCCCGTGGTTGGGGCAAGTGCTGCATCGTCGGTGCAGGAGAACTGGAGATTCATGCTGACCAGAAGTATTTTGTTGCAAGAGGCAACCGCTTCGAGGAAGGCGATTGGATTTCTCTGAATGGGACTGCCGGTAATATTTTTAAAGGCCAGCTTGGAATGATCAAAGCGGCTGAAGAAAATCC
>JAYVQY010000155.1:0-4204 GCA_043776715.1 Cyclobacteriaceae bacterium
GTTCAGGGGAGTCATTTTCAATTGCCCCACATCGACAGTGCCAACGATGGCTGGTGTGGATATTGTTTTTGCAAATGGGGTAAGTCCTACAAAAGTGATTTTAATCTGATATAAGCCTTTGTTTACATTTTTCATTTCAAAGACTCCTTTGACATCACTCACGGCAAAATTTACCAATGAAGAGTCTTTTGCATTCAGGAGCATCACCGTCGCAGATGGCAATGGATTTGACAGCGTATCGATGACCTGCCCGGTGACGACATATTTTTGCCCCATTGCTGAATACATGATGAGGGTCCAACAGAATGCCAATAAAGTTCTCTTCATTAATAATCCGAATCAGAATTGCGACTTTGTATGACAAATTCTAATTTCTAATGATCATGCCTCCACTACCACCCATCTGTTTCACCTGTTCGTCCACCATTTTTCTAAACTCAACTTGGGTAGTTTTTTGTCCGCCCGATGGTATTTTCAATTCATTCTTCTTCAGTGAACGCAATTCAATCTTTGTGGCAAGCATTACCCGCTCCGCATTATTTACATCCACGGCCAGGACTGCTCCGGGCAATGTATTGAACCGTTCAGGACCCAGGAAGGGTTTTATTTTGTCGGTGTACCAGGCTGTAATCTCCTGCTTACGGTCAGGGCGAGAATCATCGGTATAATAGGCTTGCTTGCATTCGTAGCCTTGAATGGTTTTGGATTCAGCTCCAAATTTCCATGGAGACATTTTCACAGAATCCTGGATCAAATATTCCTTACCCATAAACTCCTGTTTAGAAAAGATTATAGAAGAATTTTGGTCCAGATAGATTTCTGAGTTGGGCATCCGCATGACCACCCTCGCACCACCTCCGTCACCACCATGTGAAGCGGTCGTTGCTTCGTCTTCATCTTCAATCAATGGCTTGTAGAGCGACTCCTGGCCTTTAAAAAATAGTTGCTGTTTGCTGATTCTGAATTCCGGGATCATCGTTTTCATCTCTGCCCGCTCCGGTGGTAATCGTCGATGCATATTCACTTTCACCTCATAGGTGATGACACCTTCGGCTGTTTGTCCAAAAACAATATGTGCTGCCGTGAGGGAGGTCAATACTCCCAGTAAGATTAAGATTCTTTTCATGTTTGGATTGGTTTTCATTACGGTCAAATTTACGTGCCCAGGTGATCCACATCGGTTAATCATGCTGAATGAAAGGTTAATTAAGGTTAATGCTTGAACCACGAACGACCCAAAGCCCTTACTTTTGAATTGTCAATGAAGTCAAAGAATTCACTTACCATTTTATTAATGATCAGCAGCATGGCCCTGCTGATGGCGCTACAGGTATTTTGGCTACGCAGTTCGTATGAAAAGGCCTATTTGGATTTGCGTTCGAAGGCCGATGGGCACTTCCGAAGCGCTGTGATGGCTGTCATGGATTCGACCCTTCTTAGGAAAATCGAGGTTGTACCAAATGACAAATTCAGTCAAAACGGAAAGGTTGTCTTTTTTTCGACCCAACAAATTGATACAACCGTGCACCTCATTGACAAATCGGAAAGCATGAACTCCACCAGGGGATCCACTCATGTTCAAATTTATGTCTCGTCCAATGCTCGAATGGATTCCGTCAAGGAGATGGTGCGACCATTTGCCACTCGATTTCGCAAAGGTTCTCTCAAAGGATCTAGTTTCATGATGCGCATGGATGGAGATTCGTTGAACATCGACAGCATTGCATCCCAATTCAATCGCAACCTTATCAAGTCAGGACAGCCGCTTTCATTTGAAATCAGCAAAAAGAAGATGGCTCCACCATTCGCACTGCCAACGCCTGTGGATGGTCTTGCGCGTTTTAAGAGCAACCTCTTGCTGGATGAGCATTCACAAGCTGTTGGGGAACAACTTTCCTCTTTTGGTAATGTAATTAAGTCCGACTGGGTCAGGGTTCCTCCTTTTGGCTACGCTGTCCAGATTAGTGCCATCCGACCATTGCTGTTAAAAGAAATATCCCCACAGATCTTCTTCTCGGGTGTTTTGACGCTCCTGACGTTAATGTCTTTCATTTTTATGTACCGGAGCATTCAATCACAGCAGCGACTGATGATATTGAAGAATGATTTCATCAGCAACATTACGCACGAACTCAAGACGCCCATTGCTACCGTGAGCGTCGCCATCGAGGCTTTGAAGAATTTTAAGGGAATCGACAATCCCAAGCTTACGGGCGAGTATCTGGACATCGCGCAACATGAACTCAGCCGGTTGTCGCTTCTTACTGATAAAGTCCTGATCACCTCGCTCTTTGATGAGCATGGGATCAAAATGGAATTTGAAAAGATTGACATGGAAAAAATCGTGAGTGATGTGGTGAATTCATTGCAATTGGTATTTGAAAAACAAAAAGCTGTTGTCGCTATTGAGAAAAAGGGAAATGGTTTTACCATGGAGGGAAGTGATGTTCATCTTACCAATGTGGTCCATAATCTATTGGACAATGCTTTGAAATACAGTCCGTCCAATCCAGTCATTACCATTTCCATTATGGAGGAGGGGGACAAAATTTTCCTTATTGTTGGAGACAAGGGATTAGGAATCCCAGCCGAGTTCCACAAAAAAATATTTGAAAAATTCTTCCGCATACCAATGGGAGATATTCATAACATTAAGGGACATGGCCTTGGGTTAAGTTATGTGGACAGCGTAGTAAAAAGTCACCGCGGATCGATCAATCTGTCAAGTCAACCAGGAATGGGAAGTACATTTACAATCACGCTGCCAAAGGCCAAGGGCTAGAGGCTAAAAGCCACCTCTCAACCCATGTCAAAGATCAAGATACTGTATGTTGAAGACGAGCCCTTCCTTGGCCGCATCGTCAAAGAAAGTCTGGAGAGTCGCGACTTTGAAGTAAACATGGCAACTGACGGCAATGATGCCATGACCTTGTTTAAAGAGACAAAACCAGACATCTGCGTTCTCGATGTAATGCTCCCTAACAAAGACGGGTATGCCATCGCGCAAAGCATCCGGCAAATCGCCTCGTTGGTCCCCATCATTTTTGTAACGGCTAAAACACAAACGGAAGACCTGATCAAAGGCTTTGAAGTAGGCGGCAATGATTACCTCCGAAAACCATTCAGCATGGAAGAACTGATTGTCAGGGTAAACAATTTATTGAGCCTGACCAAAAGAAAGGCGGGCGCTTCAACAGATTCAGTAACCCTCGGAAGATTTCAATTCATTCCCAACCGATATGAACTGAAGGATGGAGAAGTGTCGAGAAAACTTTCGCATCGGGAGGCGATGCTGCTTCAGGTGCTTTCCGAACATCAGAATATCATCGTCAGCCGGAAAGATGTGCTCCTTCGTGTCTGGGGAGACGATTCATTTTTTAACTCACGCAACCTGGACGTTTACATCACCAAATTGCGCGACTACTTCAAAGGGGAAGACTCCGTACAAATTATCACCATCAAGGGTGTAGGATATCATTTCGTGGTGGGCAACCATCCATAAAAGAATGGCTTTGCCTATTTAATAACAACCGTCTTCATAGATCTATGTTTGATCTGGTCAGCGTCAATACTTACCGCAACCAATGCTGGTCCAATATTGCCTTGTCTAAAAACCTTACTACCTTAGTAACCAACGCAACCTGCCTACATACCCTTATTACTTCTACAGACGCAGGTAGGCTGTTACTTTCTACTTAACCAGCATCATGCCGCTCACCGTAGAAGCAATGAACATCATCTTCAACGCTCTGAAAAGCGCTCTTGAGAAGTTATCTCCTCCCATGGTTGTGAGCAAGAATAAAAAGGGAGTCTTCGAATTGATTGGAAATAAGCCTGTGCCTTATGGAAGCAAAAAGACAATTGTTCCTGGAATGTATTTCTCATCAGTGGTGGCGCGAAAAGACATGGTGAGTTTCTATTTCTTACCTCTTTATTACCATCAAAAGGATTTCATAGACACCATCCCTTCTATGAAAAAATACCTGAAAGGAAAGACCTGTTTTAACTTTAAGAAATCGGAAGAGGTGAATAATAAAGAACTGGAAGCCTTGCTTAAGAAAGGTGCAAAAGCCTGGAAGAAAAGTGAATACATGAACTAGGCACGTATCAATCATTGTATGATCTACTTTAAAAAAACATTTTGAGCTTAAATGATTAGAACATTCGCAATCATCACCGCATTTTTTCTGTGTCAGGGTTCCCC
>JAYVQY010000156.1:0-48832 GCA_043776715.1 Cyclobacteriaceae bacterium
TCCCCTGGCAACTTTAAACGATGGTGTATATGATATCAGGGCTGTCGATGTACCTGGCAACGTCTCTGCAAGTGTTGCAGGCTGGCTGACCGTCGATAATACAAAACCCATCGCCTCTGCCCCCACCAATACCACTCAAAGATTGAAGGCTGCAGCAGTCTCAACCTCCACTGTTCAGGCTAACGAAATTGCTGATATCTATCTGGTAAGGAATAGTGTTACCGTCTCAAACAACTTTGCAAACATCACTGCCGCCATCACTGCAAATACTGCGTTCCTTGGAAAAGCTGCCGCCGCCGCTGCAACGCCGTATACCATTACCATTCCTGCCGCTGCCAGCGCCGTTGACGGAACCTATGACATCGTCGCTGTGGATGTGGCCGGCAACGTGGGCAATCAAATCGCAGGATGGCTTACCATTGACAATACTGTCCCTGCTGCCTTTGCCACCGGTTCTGTCATCACTACCGGCAATAAAGTTGTTGCCGGGTTCTGGAACAATAGCAACCTCGGCGTTGACATACAAGTGCCCATAGATTTTGGAACTCTTGACATCTCTGTTGTCGGTGGATCCATTCAATTACAAGGCCGCAAGGTCGGTGGAGCCTTCCAGAATCTTGGATCTGCCTACACCATTTTGGCTGGCGACCGGAATACAACCAAAACATTGTCGCTCACAGCTGGCAACATAACTTCCATAACGGGTTATGCCGATGCTGTTACCCTTGAATTTACAGCCTACATTACAGACGCATCTGCCCCGCTACCAGGAAATCAAACCACCGGTTCACAAAGCGCGACGACATTGCTGGTGGACATTACCGCACCCACAACTTCTGCTCCAATCAACACTGCACAGAGGTTAAAAGTAGGCGCTTTGTCTAGTTCTACTATTCAGTCCGATCAAGCAGCCGACATCTATCTCGTGCGAAGCAGTGTTTCGATCTCAAACGTTTTTGCAAACATCACAACGGCCATTGCTGCAAAGAACTCTTTCCTCGCCAAAGCAGCAGCAGCAGCAGGTACACCTTACTCCGTTACCGTCCCAGGATCGGGAGTCGCCAATGATGGTTTGTATGATATTGTAGCCGTCGACCCGGCCGGTAACGTATCCAATCAGACCAGTGGCTGGCTTACAGTAGATAACACAAATCCAGTTGCCTCTGCTCCCACCAACACCGCTCAAAGGTTAAAAGCTGCTGCTTTGTCTACCTCTACCATTCAGGCCAACGAAATTGCTGATATCTATCTGGTAAGAAATAGTGTCACTGTCTCAAACAACTTTGCAAATATCACTGCCGCCATCACCGCGAATACAGCATTCCTTGGAAAGGCTGCTGCCGCGGCAGTAACACCGTACACCATTACGGTTCCACCGGCTGCCAATGCCATTGATGGAGTTTATGACATCGTCGCTGTGGATGTGGCCGGCAACGTAGGCAATCAAATCGCAGGGTGGCTTACCATTGACAATACAGTCCCTGCTGCCTTTGCCACCGGTTCTGTTATTACAACCGGCAACAAAGTCGTCGCAGGGTTCTGGAACAACAGCAATACCGGTGTGGATATTCAGGTGCCTGTTGACTTAACTACTCTTGACATCTCCGTTGTGGGTGGATCCATTCAACTACAGGGCCGCAAGGTCGGTGGAGCCTTCCAGAATCTTGGATCTGCCTACACCATTTTGGTAGTCGATCGGAACACGACCAAAACACTTTCGCTGGTAGCGGCCAACATCACTTCTATCACAGGTTATGCTGATGGCGTAACACTTGAGTTTACTGCCTACATCACAGATGCTTCCGGTCCGTTGCCGGGAAATCAAACCACTGGCACACAAAGTGTAACAACATTGCTGGTAGACATTACGGCACCCACAGCTTCTGCTCCTATTAATGTTGCGCAGAGATTGAAAGTAGGCGCTGTGTCTAGTTCAAATATTCAGTCCGATCAGCTAGCCGACATCTATCTTATTAGAAGCAGCGTTTCAATCTCAAACGTCTTTGCAAACATTACAACAGCACTTGCCGCGCAGAACGCTTTCCTTGCAAGGGCATCGGCAGCAGCAGGTACACCCTACTCCGTTACAGTTCCAGGCTCGGGCGTGGCCAATGATGGTTTATATGACATCGTTGCCGTTGACCCGGCAGGTAACGTATCCAATCAAACCGGTGGCTGGCTTACCGTGGATAACACAAATCCAGTTGCCTCTGCTCCTACCAATACCGCTCAACGCTTAAAGGCTGCGGCGGTATCTACCTCCACCGTTCAGGCCAACGAAATAGCTGATATCTACCTCGTAAGAAATAGTGTTACCGTCTCAAACAACTTTGCAAATATCACCGCGGCCATCGCCGCGAATACCGCATTCCTTGGTAAGGCAGCTGCCGCTGCTGCTACACCGTACACCATTACGGTAGCACCGGCTGCCAACGCCATTGACGGAGTTTATGACATCGTCGCCGTGGATGTGGCCGGCAATGTGGGCAATCAAATCGCAGGATGGCTTACCATTGACAATACCGTCCCTGCCGCCTTCGCCACTGGTTCTGTCATAACTACAGGTGGCAATTCAGTTGCTGGCTTCTGGAACTCAATCAATAGCGGCGTTGATATACAAGTGCCGGTTGACATCGGTACTCTTGACATCTCCGTTGTGGGTGGATCCATTCAATTACAAGGCCGCAAGGTCGGTGGGGCCTTCCAGAATCTTGGATCAGCCTACACCATTTTGGCTGGCGATCGGAATACAACCAAAACGTTGTCGCTCGTAGCGGCCAACATCACTTCGATCACTGGCTATGGGCATGGCGTCACACTTGAGTTCAGAGCCTACATTACTGACGCTTCAGGTCCCCTTCCAGGCAATCAAACCTTTGGCGCACAAAGTGTAACAACCCTTGTGGTGGATATCGTAAATCCGTCAGTGACATCCATCGCCATCAATACCGGCACTACCCCGCTTACTGCTTTTACTGCAACCAACGGCACATCAAGTTCACCCGCTAATTATACGGTTGTCTTCTCTGAGTCTGTTGTGAATGTGGACGGCACTGACTTTACAGCACAGCCTGGCAATGATGTTTCAGGTGTAGATTTATTTCCTGCGTTAACAACAGGGGCTCCTTCTGCCACAGGTGCAGGCACTACCTGGAACGTTGCCGTTGCGGGTCTTTCAAACACAGGCTGGCTTCGAATCAATTTCAACAACACTGCCATTCAAGATTTGGCGGGCAACCCAGGAGCAGGTACATTCATAACAGGATTCCCTCCTGCCACTTCGGGCATTCCTGGAACTCAGGGCTTCACCATTGTATATCCTCAACCCCCTTCCCAGGCTACTGCATTTACAGTAAGCGCTACGACGACATTATCCAAGACCGTACAATGGACATCGGGCACAGTTGCTCAAGCTACACACTATCTCGTTATGTGCAGAGAGACTGTAACAGGCTCCGCATTCTTATCGCCGGCCGATGGTGCAACTATTCCCGATGATACTAACAACAGTGATGGCCTTCAGACTTTGAATATTGCGAATACAGGATCAACAACTTTGACAGCAATTTTCAATGGACTTAGGTCAGGATACAGCCACGATTTCAAAATCTATGCCTACACCCTTTCGGCCAACAACACAAGCGATAACATTGACTACCTTTTGGTATCGCCTCCTACGATTGTCAATTCGCTTACGAACATCGCAAGCATCACCACCATTAAGAACGTTTCGGCCCCGGTGGGAATTAGTTCACTCATCAATGCCTCTCCAGGTGTGCCTGCACTGACTTTTGATATCGCGGATGACGATGGAACTCCCGCCATTGATAATGCCCCAACGAAATTTTCCACTCTCGTTGTGAGCATGGGAGGATCCAACTCTGCCGCAATCAATGACTGGACTCAAATCCTGGCAGGTGCACAACTCTGGGTCGGCGCTACCTCCATTGTTGGAGTCGTTGCGGCCAATCAAATCACGTTCTCAGCAATACCTTCGACCACGGTTGCCGACATCGGTTTCATTCCTGACGATGGGGTCAAGACCTATAACCTTCAGATATATATCCAAAATCCACTGAGCGCTTTGTTGAAATCTCAGATCGACAATCTCCAGTTCGATTTCGTTGTAAACAACGCCAGTTTTACACTTTATAATGATGTCAGTAACAATCAGCTTAGTTCACGACTTCTGGGCGGTCAGGTGGCTCAAACCGGACCGGGCAAAGATGTTCTCCTGGTCGTTGCTCAAAAGCTTGTCTTTGATCCGCTCCCACAAAACATAATTGGCGTTGCCTCCAACTTCCCGACACCCGTCGCTCCAACCGTTAAAGCCCTTGATAACAACAACAACTGGGATAAAGACTACACCGCCAACATATCCGTAACGAACACTTCCGCGCTGGCCCAGGTAACTACACATACCACCTTCCCTGCCGGGACTGGAGTGCTCACCTTGAACAGTTATTCATTGTCAGCTCCCGGGTCTACACAAGTTGAGGTAAGACACACAAGCGGCATTGTAGTGGTTGATGCCACTGTGGCCAACGCAACACAATCAGCAACAATCACCGCATCGATAACCAACAAAACCGTGATCACGGCTGCGGCTGGCGTTGAACCGGCGAGTATCTCATCACTCACCACAGCCCTTTCGGGCGCAGTGGGTCCGCAAGTCAATGCTGTTCAGAATTTTGACTTTACCATCACCGATGACGTCCTGGCGGATGGTGTTAATTTCACTGACAATGACGGTTTACCAACCCTCATCTCTAATCTTATCATTAAACAAGGTGGAACCAACAATGCTGTCTTCACGGATTGGAGAAAGATCATTGCTGGTGCCGAATTAAGCAGTGGCGTTAAAACACTCACGGGTGTTGTTGAGCCGACCTTGGGGCAATCATTCGTCTTCGCAGGAATCAACACGGCGATAGGTGAACTTGGCAATATACCTGACGGCACAGCAAAAATATTTGTCCTGAAGGTCTGGTTGAAGACTGCCGTCGATCCAACCATTTCTAGTTTGATTGACAACAAAAGCCTGGCCTTCCAGATCAGTCAGGCCGAGATCACTGTTGGAGCGAGTCCGAACAGCAGTACGATGCAGGCCAGCAGTACTAACTCTGCTGCACCGACCAACAAGGTTATCGTCACTTCGACGATCCTTGATTTCACCACGCCAAACATTGTTTCTTCCGCAAGTGTCGTTGTGGATTTCCCTATCGTCATTCAGGCGCGAGACGTAAACACGAATCTCGATCTTGACTTCGATGCGGGCGCTTCAGCTGTGACCAGCTTTGTTAACGCCACTCCCGCCGATCTGATGACGAGCGCCCCGATTGTGGGGAGCCAGTTTACACAAGGTGTGATGAGCTTCCCCACATTCCAATATGCCAACGGAGCGAACAATGACAACGTTACCCTTACCATCAACGCCGGCGGCCTTACAGGAGTAAGTCCTGCCATCACCTTAAGTTCTTCCAATGCGTCGCTCTTATCTTATACAGGTGGATTCGTGTATCCAACGAGGATTCCATACATTGGAATGAATGCTGTCGATATACAAAATACAGCAACCAGTGTTGCGATGGCAAGTTTCACCCTGACAGATGGTAATGGCGTAACCTTCGATTCAGATGGTGCCGCCACCAACATTTCTGATATCAGGCTTGACTTCTCAACGCAAATAAGCAGTGCCGGACCTTTCAATGCAGGCGCGCCAGCCATCAAGAGGATTGCGCTCTATAGCAGCACCAATGTTGAACTCGCAGAACAGGCCTTCACAAATCCCGTGACGTTCAGCGGCCTTACCATTGCCGCTCCTGACAATTCTTCAACAACGTTTACAGTTCGTATTAGCTTCAATAATACCCCCGGTCCCATCCATGACCTTGACAAATACCGATTCCAGGTAACGAAGGTTATTCAAAACGGAGGTTCAAGATTTGATCCAAGTGCCGGTAAAGTTACGGGCGGAACTTTTGATCCATTGACGAATTTGGTCAGCCTTGGTTCATATACCTCCACAGCAGGTGGAACAGGATTTGACAACACCATCGATGTCCTTGCCACCAGACTTGATTTTCTGACACTTCCCTCCCTTACAGGTTATGAAGGAATAAATCCTGGAGTTCCACCGCAAACACCACAAGTAAGGGCAAGAGATGCCAATGCAGTAGTTGATCTTGAGCACATATCTGTTGCTAATTTTACTGTGCCCTCTGCCACGTTCTCCCCTACTTCTACGACGTTTGCCCTTGGGGTCCTGAATCTTCCGTTCAACTATACCCTTCAAGGTGACGGAACAATGACGGTAACCTCGACAAACAAAGCTTCGGTGCTGATATCGAGTGCTGCCGGGGGTTCCATACCCAGCAACCATGTCGATGTCATTAACGTAACAGCCGCCTCCACTACCAACGGTATCTTTAACCAGACCATTTTGGGTGGAAATTCTGTGAACAAGGTGATCTATGGTGTGTCGTTCACATCTCCTTATGTAGTTACAGGGGAACCAAAATTGAAAAAGTTCGTGATTACTTTCAATAACACCATTGCAGGCGTTTTCACAAACGTCAAAGTTTTTGAATCGACGAGCACAACGTATGTGGCAGGAAGTGTTACAAACGTAACCTCTTACAATGCGATCGTCACACCAGGTACTACAAGCGTCACCGTAGATTTTAACTCTTTGCAATACAGAAATCTAAGCGTTGCGCCCGCCAATACGCTGACTTATTTTCTGATGGTAGATGTGGTAGCAGGTGCGAATAGCAATACGCTCACATTGAAACCTACGGTCATTGGCTCCAACATATTCCTCACTCAAGGAAGTACGATCACCCCCGCAGCTGACGGCAAGACTTATTCGTTTGCATCCACAACACCTCCGATTCTGACAGGCTCTTATCCTGCAGTCGGACAATTGAATGTCGCCACCAACCAGCCCACACTGAAAATCACATTTGGAGTTCCCGTCTGGACGCTGGATGGAGTCATTAACCTCTATGACCAGACCGCAGGCACTGCGCCAGTGGTATTGAATGCGACTAACGGAGCCTATGCAGGTGGTACACTTGCCAACCTCGTCAACACGCTTAACTTCAATCTGCCTGCCATGATTGCAGACCACGTGTACTATGTGACCCTCGCACCTGGAAACAGGACGACCAATACGGGTATCACTGATCAGGACTTTAACTTATTCCCTGGGTTCACGTACAACGGGACCTTGTATTTCAAAACCGCCAATCCTCTTGCTCCCAAACTACTTTCTACTCCTCTGGCCACCAGCAATCCTTCCATATCAAACGTTTCATTAACGGGCGCTGTCATCAATGGCACCTTTGATCAAAATGGAAATACCTATTACCTGGTGCTGAATACAGGCGCTGCTGCCCCTAGCCTAAGCCAGATCAATGGGACAACTGCTTATGCCGGCTCCATCAAACAAGGTACTTTTGCGATCAACCAAACAAACCCGATTGCACAATTTGGAGTGTTCAGCACGGCGCTTGCTCCCAGCACTACCTATGATGTTTGGCTTTCCGCAGAAAGCAGTTCTGAGTTGAACGGGGTTAAGACTCCGATTGCAAACACCTCATACTTTGGATCTGCTGCTAAACTTGTCAAAGCTGGGACCGTTACCTCATCGGCTACTTCAACAGCGGTGGTTGGTGTTGGTACATCCTTTACCACACAATTGGCTGTTGGAAGGTCTATCTACAATGCGGCAGGCACCAGCCCAATCGGCACCATTGCTTCCATTCAGAATAACACGAACCTCACACTAACAGCCAATGCTTTTAGCGGATTTACGAACACGACGTATAGTGCATCTGGTTTCAATGTTGGAGACCCGGGTCCAACCTTGCAATTCATAACTCCCGCAACTGCACCTGCAGGCTTAACGGTTAGCAATCCTCTGGTCAACATCTGCAGAAACAGTTATCAGGTTATGAATGCACCTATCATCATCACCGAAGGCACAAGCAAGGCAGAATTTAACTTTGGAGCACAAACCTTTAATCTGGTGTTGCCTACCGGCTATCAATTCGATATCTCAACCGTTGGTAGTGTACCGGTTTATGGTTCAATAAGTTTATCGGGCGCTGACTTTGGCGCAACCCCTGGTGTGCTCGGATTCCTTGGCAATAATATCCTGACTGTCAGTTTTACAAATTCCGGCATTGCTAGCCTTGATAACATTACCATTTCAGGATTACGTGTCCTTGTCTCTACTCCGGCGAGCGGATCCATTCAAAGGTTGGGTGGGAATGCATTCCCGTCTTCATCCGCTGTGATCGGTGACTTTAAACCAGTGGCTTTGCTGAACTACTTTGATGCCAACCCGATCAACTTTACGAACAGCTACTTTACCAATACCTTCCCGGCACGCGTCATAGCGGGACAACCTGTTGTGACCGTCATCCCAGATAATTATAACAATCCGTCGAATAACGTCCAGTTGGTTCCTCAACCACCCACGGGTGATTACGGTCTTACTGCTTTCAGTGGTTCTGGTGTCAACGTAAACATCCTTAATACGAAATCGGTAATACCCGAAATTCCATTTAACATCACCGTGACGCACACAGATAACAATGGATGTATTTCGACGAATGATGTTCAGTACACAGTGTATGACCATACGAAAGCGGTCGCCGGCCTGAGCAATGTGTATTGTGCAGTTAATACCAATTTCCCTGCCAATGCAACCATTGGAAGCATTGCAGGGACGACGAAGATTCTATACAACAATAGAAGCGGCTACCTCATGCAGGATATCACAGCGGCCATCCCTCCTTATGCCTTGGCAACTCAGATCATTTATGGCACAGCCTGGGCCAATATCCTGGCAAACCTGACCGTAAAAGGGACAGCCATCGCGGCAACAGTTAATAGCATTGACTATTTTAACTATACCTTCGACTATGCCACCATCCTGAACGCCAAGTCCCTCTCAGCTGGAGCAATCGCCATTGATCCTTATGATAACTTCAAATCAAGCGCTTCTTCACAAGGAAATTTCTATTGGACCGGCGGCTCATTGGGAACGGTAGAGTTCACAGCCAACTACCAGAGTATTGCCAACGCACTGCTGCAAATACCGTTGCAGCAGCCAGTAGACTTCTTTGTGCCTGCCATACCCTTGGTTGAAGTAGGACAAGCTAACCAGTCTTCATTGGATACTGCAGACCCATTGAATCCTGTCGGATCGATTGGTGCCAGCAACAAGGGTACTCCCATTTTCTGTGAAGCGGGCGGCTTGATCACCATCAATGGATTCCCGGCAGCAGCTGCGGGTTCCTCGGTGGGTAGGTTTACCCTCGAGAATGCCCTAAACTCTGCAATTATTTTTGATGCGAATGCGACACCAACGCCAATCAAACCTGCGGGCTTTGTTGACAATGGAAACGGAACGGCAACACTTGATCCCAAAGTATTGAACAATGCCTATAAGGATATCATAATCCGGTATACTTATAAGGAGAATAACTCACCTTGCCAGAGCTCTTTCACTCAAATCATTCGAATCTCACCGAATCCGATCGGGCAGTTTACGTTTGCTACCGTGATCGGGGCCAACACTCCGGTTCCTACGGCCTATTGCTCGAATCAGCAGATCAACTTTGATGCGTCAACTTCGACGGTCAATGATGCTTCTGCCACCGTGACGGCCTATGCCTGGACTTTTGGTGATCCTAACTCAGCAACAAATGTTGGTCTTGGTCAGAAACCAAACCACATTTTCAATACTTTCGCAAGCTACGCGACCAACCTGATCGTGACTTCAAATTGGAAGTGCGCTTCCGTACCCCTGGCACAAACAATTAAAGTAGGTGAAAAGCCAGTCGTGAAATTCGCCTTCACGGGTGTCTCTACATCCGATGCCTTCACCTTTACCAGTGCTTCTACGGTGGCGTCCAACGATGCGCTTGCTAAACTAGACTGGACTTATGGTGATGGTGGAACTCAATCTGTGACCAGCGGGTTTACTTCTCCTGCGTCACATAATTACGTGAGCCCGGGCCCGGTATCCGTTAGCCTCAAAGTGACAAGTTTGATTGGCTGCGCCAACAGTGCATCAACTACCATCGTTGTGCTGCCTAAATCAACGCTCAGCCCTCTGATTGTTTATAATGAGGGTTTCGAGACTTCCAATGCAAACTGGCAGAAGTATGTCACAGGCAATCCTGCGAACGGTCTGTCCACTTCAACACCCACATGGGCGTATGGAAAGGCAACCACAAGCCTCTCCACAACGGGCAACAGTACTAAGATTTGGAAAACAAACCTCGCTGGAAATTATAGTGGCAACGAGCGTTCTGCCCTTTACTCTCCAAGCTTCGATTTAACACAACTGAAACGACCAATGATTTCATTTGACAAATTCGTCCAAATGGAAAGCAGTGACGGGGTCGTGCTCCAATATTCAACAGACGGCCTAAACATCGTTGACGTCAATAAGGTTTGGAAAGTGCTCGGTCAGGTGGGTGATGGCGTGGAGTGGTATACCGACCAGGGTCTTGCGGCCAAACCGGGTGATCAGACGACGAAAGACTTTGGTTGGAGTGGCAACGCCTCAAGTAAGTGGGCAACAGCCAAGCATACGCTGGCCGATCTCGCTGGTGATCCAAATGGCTTGACAAAAGTGGTCTTCAGGTTTGCCTTGGCGAGCGCAAAAGCGTCACCGCAGTTTGAAGGGTTTGCAATTGACAACGTGAGGATTGGTGAAAGAACCCGCACCGTGCTGTTGGAAAGCTTTACCAGTACGGCCAGCAGCAGCAAGGATGAGAAGAGTGAAAACGATTTCATCCGCGAATTCAACAAGACACAAGTTGGAACCGAAGTGGTAAAAATAAATTACCATGTAAGCTTCCCCAGCGACGATCCATTCAACGTGGATAATGCCGCTGACCCAAGTTCAAGAGCACTGTACTATAACATTACGGCAACCCCTAAGTCAAGACTGGACGGTGAAACCAAAAATGGTAAGTTCTCCGAATGGGGAGATCCAACTTTTGCAGTAGGTAGCTTACAACTCGCCCAGGCAAAAATTACCCTCACCACAACAGTAACCAATGGAGTCATATCAATCTCTGTGGGTGTAACTGCGAATGTGGATTTGCCAGCCAATACAATCCTGCACGTTGCTGCTCTTGAACAGTCTATCCCCTTGTCGGGATTATCAACGACACAAAAGACACAGGTGAAGACCGGTGAGAGTAATTTTGATTACGTTTTGAAGCGGTTGTTACCTTCCGGTGCTGGAACAGCCTTTGGTCAGGCCTTGGCTGCAACCAACTCCAAAACCTATGGACCATTTACCTGGGTACCTGATTCAAAGAAACTTTATCCTGCTTCCAACGATCTGGTCATAGCTGCCTTCCTTCAAAATGAAACAACAGGAGCCATCTATCAGGCCGAACTACTCAGTGGAGTTGCCGATCCTCCAACCATTACAGGGCTGGAGCCGCTCTCATCGGAGCAGATTGTGGTCTATCCTAATCCTGCAAACCGTGAGATGCACATCATGCTTCCAGGACAGCTGAGTCAAGCAGCAGGTCTCAAATTGATTGATGCGACAGGACGCACCGGAGTTGAGTCTTCCATACCTGAAGGCGCCAATTCCAAGACAATAAACACAACTGATTTGTCGCCCGGCATCTACATTTTACAAATAGAAACGGGCAGTGGGCACTTTACCAGGAAGAAAGTGATGGTCGTCCACGAACAGTAAGATTTATTTTTAATCAAAAAGAAAAAGCCCCATTTGCTCATTGGGGCTTTTTCTTTTACTCAACTTTGGTTTTGATTGTTCTGGGCTTTGTTTAATTTCATGAACTTATTTTTGAATTGCTAACTAGTCAATTACAGGATGGAGATATTTCTACAAGCTGATGCATGGCTGGCGCTTCTCACGCTCTGCTTTCTGGAAATAGTACTTGGCATTGACAACGTTATTTTTATTTCCATCGTCTCCAATAAACTCCCGGAAGAATTACGCCGGCAAGCACGCAACACTGGGTTGGCGTTGGCAATGATCGTAAGAATTTGCTTTCTGCTCGGCATCACCTGGATCATCGGGTTTATAGAGCCCCTATTCACCATACCAGCCAACTGGTTGATATCCACCGATCTGCCCGTCAGTGGCCATGATCTCATCCTTGGATTCGGAGGTCTTTTTCTCATCGCCAAAAGCACAATGGAAATCAACCACGAGATGGAAGGAAGTGATGATGATGAGGACGGAGATGGCATCCCTAAAAAGCCGCAGGTGTCATTGTCCGGTACCATTGTTCAAATCATTCTGCTGGACATTATATTCTCGTTCGACTCCATCCTCACCGCGGTTGGTATTGTAGACAGAGATAAGGTGATCATTATGATTCTGGCGGTCATTTTCTCCATCATCGTCATGATGTTCTTCAGCGGCAGAATCAGCAGATTCATTCAGGAACATCCTTCCATGGAGGTACTCGCACTTGGGTTTTTGATTTTGATAGGCTTCATGCTCTTCCTGGAGGCGCTCCATTACGTGATCCCCAAAGGATATATTTATTTTGCCGTAGCGTTTTCAATGCTGATAGAATTCACAAACATCCGCGTGAGAAAGAAGCGAAAGACGAGGCCAGTAAAACTAAACAAGCCATTCACACAGCAAGAACTTGCGGAGGCCGTTAAAGAATTAGGGAGATAGCTCACAAATGACAACTTTTCAATCGATGCAAATCAAAAAGTAGGCAGTAGGCAATTAACAGTAGTCAAAGATCTGCCTATTGTATTTTGGTTACGGCCAATTATAATAATTACCATTCAACATTTTAATCATTTTTTTACAAACACAACATTATATCCCAAATGATTACGCCCGATCCCTCGTACCCAATCGGAAAATTCGAGCCAAAAGAAAATTATTCTTCAGAAGAGGTCAAACAATTTGTCGGCCGCATCGAGGCGTTGCCTGGCAAACTTGAAAGCGCGATAAAAGGCCTAAAGCCAGCACAACTGGATACGCCCTACCGCGAAGGCGGCTGGAGCGTGCGACAGGTAGTCCACCACCTTGCCGACAGTCACATGAATGCCTACATCCGGGTCAAATGGACATTGACGGAAGATACCCCACTCATCAAAGCCTACCTTGAAAAAGCATGGGCTGTCACTCCGGAGACAAGTTCAGACCCTGGACTTTCTCTTGCACTATTAAAGGCGCTGCACGCTAAATGGATTGCCTTGCTTATGGCACTCACGCCCGAAAATCTTCAAAGGGAATTCATTCATCCTCAAACAAAGAAAAATGTAAGAATGGACCGTTTGGTAGCGATGTATGCATGGCACGGAGACCATCATCTGGCCCATATTACTTCCCTGAAAGAGAAGATGAAGTGGTAAATGATTTCATGCCTACACTGTAGCACTGTGACATCTCCTTTGAAAGGTGCATAATAATTCGACACGGATCCTTTTTCCTGGGAATGTTCGCGGTTTTTTGATGTCCCAACAAAAATACCGCGACCTACAAGCGTAATTTCTATGGACAGACCGCCGAAATTCTTCAAAATTTGCTATAACGATCTGGCAGCTTTTCATTTCATCGTCAAATCCGAAGCTCGTGGCACCCGAGACGGGGCCGCGAAGACATCTCCTTTGAAAGGTGCATAATAATTCGACACAGATCCTTTTTCCTGGGAATGTCTTCGCGGTTTTTTGATGTCCCAACAAAAATACCGCGACCTACAAGCGTAATTCCACGAACAGACCGTCGAAATCCTACAAAGTTTACTCATAACGATCTGGCAACTTTTCATTTTATCGTCAAATCCGAAGTTCGCGGCACCCGAGACGGGGCCGCGAAGACCCATTGATAAGACAACCAGAGTCGTTATTATTGTCAGTTATATACACTCATTGTCAACAATCTTGAATTTCCAACGCTGAACTCCCAATTCTGAAGTTGCGCAACTTCGGTATTCTTACTTCTGCGTTGGGCATTCAATTAATAATTCCTAAAGCCCCAAATGCTCCCCTACTCCCGGCCTCCCATCCTTTTTAATCCTCACCTCGAGACAGTTTATCCTTCCTTGATGAGGAAAGTGGAGCTGCAGGAGCCTCGCCGCGAGCGGATCATGACACCAGACGATGATTTTCTTGACCTTGACTGGTACCAAAAGGGTGCTTCCCGCTGCGTGGTCATTAGCCATGGATTGGAAGGAAACTCCAGTCGGGGATACATGAAGGGCATGGCCAAAGCTTTCTTCTCTAATGGATATGATGCTGTTGCATGGAATTATAGGGGATGCGGCGGCGAAGTAAACAAGCAGCTTCGGTTCTATCACAGTGGGGCCACAGACGATTTACAAACGGTGGTGGATCATGTATCAAAGCAATATGATGAGGTGTTTCTGATAGGCTTCAGTTTAGGTGGGAATCTTACGCTCAAATATCTCGGTGAGCCTCACGTCAACCCCAGCGTTAAAAAGGCTGTTACATTCTCTGTTCCACTCAACCTCCACAGTAGTTGCCTCGAAATTTCAAAGCCAGGCAACTGGATCTATAACCGTCGCTTTCTTTCCAGCCTGAGGAATAAGGTCAAAATGAAGGCGGCAGACAGGAGCGAACTAGATCTTCAAAAATTGGCCGCTGTTACCACGCTGCTGGAATTTGACGACACCTTTACCGGGCCCATTCACGGATTTCAAGGCGCCATTGATTATTACACTCAGTGCAGCTCCCTGTACTTCCTTGAACACATCAAAACTCCTACCCTCGTCGTCAACGCATTGAATGACCCGTTCTTAAGTGAGGACTGTTATCCAACAGCAAAATTCAATGGTCACCCATACGTCACTTTCGAATTTCCCACCCATGGCGGCCATGTCGGCTTCACTTTGTTCAACGAGAAAGGATTATATTGGTCTGAGATGAGAGCCTTGCATTTTATGGAGCTTCGATAATCATGTTTATCCGATATTCTCTCACCGCAAACGCCGACCAGGTCTCGCAACGCTTCGCAGTGGATGTACCTGAAGGTTACAAACCTCATTTTAATGCTGCCCCCACACACTTGCTTCCCATCATCACCCAGGAAAGTCAAACCGGCCTATCCTTCTTTTATTGGGGTGCTCCTCCCTCTTGGGCCAATAAGAAGGCATTGGGAGAGAAGATTATCAACACCCGGGTAGAATTGGTATCAGAGAAATTGGTGTTGCGAAAAAAAATTCGGGAAAGAAGGTGCCTTATTCCCGCAGATGGATTCTATCTATGGAAAAGGAGCGGCAAGCGGACAAACATCCCCTATCGGTTTACGCCGAAAGATAAATCAATGTTTTCATTGGCAGGACTCTGGGAAGAATATGAAGACGAAAGAGAAGAGATGTTTCACACCTTTACGATCTTCACGACAATCTCAAATGAATCTGTTCACGGAATCGGGGAGCGAACGCCTGTCATGATGAACCCCGAGGCGGAAAAGCGATGGCTCAATTCAAATGACGAGCAGGAACTTCTTTCGCTGCTGCAATCAACCCCTCCCCCGCTTGACTATTATTCAGTTTCTGCTCTTGTCAATTTGCCAGATCGCGATGATCGGGCTGTTATATTACCTGCACCTCCCACCGATCAATTTGGAAACCTTACGCTGTTCGATTGATAACTCAGAATCCATCACCATCCTCTTTCTTCTTAACCGGGTCTTTTTTCTTTACAGGCTGTTCTGATTTGTTCTTCTTAAACAAGCCACCTTTCTTTTTCGGCTGCTCCGGAGCGTTGACTGGAGCAGTGGCTGTCGAATCATTTTGCTTTTTCTTGAAGGGACTTTTAAATACTCCTCCACTTTTCTTTTCTGCCGCTTTTTCAGGTTCCTCTGCTTTCTTCTCTGACTTTTTCTCAAGGGCAGCCCTTACATCCGGCAGCACCAGCATCTCCCGGAAGTACCACATGTAAAGGTCCTGATCCAGGTTAAACTTCTCCTTGGTTTTCGTAATGGCATAAATGCTGTCGCCGGGCTCCACCTTGTCCTTACCGATTGCTGCACTGTCTGTTTCATCTTGCTCGGCCAGTCGAAAATCATCCTGTTCCTTGAGGGAGTCAGGTAAGACCGGATAAACCGGTTTCATTTCAACCGTCTGCATTCTTCTGTATTTTTTACGGTAGGATTCAGGCACCGCGATCAGGTATTTGCTCTTACTGGCGGTCAGCATTTTCGGTGTAGAGTCCTCCTTGAAATAGCTGAATTTCTGTCTAAGTACCTCCTTATCATAGATGAACGAACTCTGATAAGCAGGGCAAGCCAGTCGCTGGGTACAAGCGCTGAGCAAGGCAAATAGACTAAGTGCTACGAGTAAAGCCCTGGCCATGGATAGATTAAGATGCAATCAACAAAAATAAAGAAATAACCCCAAGTAATGCATAAAAATGCATTTAGGTAACCACAATAACTATCTGATTTACAGATTATTTGGCCTTCAGTGTTAATTTAAGACTTTTAGACAATCCTGAGACCACCAGATCATAAGAATCATCAATGAGCCCCTTGATCAACTTGTCAGGGGCGGTTCCATCCATCACCAAGGTGATCCAGTGCTTTTTATTCATATGATACGCCTGCTGGACAAATGCATATCGATCTCTCAGTTCTGCTCCGTACTCGGGATTCACCTTTAAGTTCACCCCTTCAAACGCTTCCACATCGGTGAGGGCAAACATCTTCCCCATTACCTTAAAGACAAGGGTATTATTATCAAATGGAAAACCTTCTGTAGCTCCCTTCTTCTTCAGACAATATGCCCTGAAGGATTCGATGTTCAATTGAAGAACCTTTTTGCAATGAGATAAATTACAGCCAAAAGGAAGACAATAATTGAAATTTTATTGACCCCATGCATGATTTTGATATTGACGTTGTTGGGGCGATTGGGATCCTTTTTACGAAAGAAATACTCACCGACTTCGCCTAAGGAAAAGAAATCCCTGAGGGTGCGCTTCTTCCGTTGCTGTTGATTCGATTCGTTTTCCATAGTCACATTTTCTCAGTCAATTCAACCCAATTTCCATCCTCCTGAATCAATCCTATCAAGGCGTCAACCGCCTGTGCTGCCGGAACATTTCTTTTCACTACGTCCCTGCCACGGTAAAGCGTTATCCTTCCAGGTCCGGACCCCACATATCCATAGTCAGCATCTGCCATCTCTCCAGGGCCGTTTACAATGCATCCCATAATTGCAATCTTAATGCCTTTCAAATGATGGGTACGTGACCTGATATTTCCCGTCGTTTCCTGGAGATCAAACAAAGTCCGGCCGCAGGATGGGCATGAAATATATTCCGTCTTTGATATTCTGGTTCGTGTTGCCTGTAGGATGTTAAAGGCTGTTTCGTTCACAAGCTTGTCTGACCCACAATTTTCTGATGCGATGAAGACTCCGTCTCCCAGGCCGTCAATCAGAAGGCCGCCAATGTCGGTTGCTGAATAGAGTTGCAGTCGCTCCGAAGTCAAATCCTTGTACGCCCTTCGAATGACCACAGGCACCTTACATTCGTGATGGATCAACGCCACAAAAATGCGTCGCTGCTCAGCATAACCATGGTTGTTGTTTGTGTCAATTACCAGGATTGCCGTGGGATCATTTTTCAATTTCTCAATCAATGGCGTCGAAAGCTCTTCCAAAGAAGCATGGACAAAATTAAGCTTCTTCGAGTGTTCCAAATCCAGCAGGAAGTCATTGGCGCTCATGAGCGGATAACTCCTTTCCCGCTTAGATTGATTAAGCCAGGTTGCATGATTCTGAATCAGGGCCAGTGTTCCCGGTATTTCAAAATCCAGCGACTGGTCACCAAGAAAGACATAATCACACGCCATATCAGCAATATTCCATTTATCCAACGGAACCGAATAATGATAGCCCAGCGCAAAAAGAGAAGCGGGCGTAATTTTACCCTTGGAGGAAAAATCCGCTACGACCCTCGGGACCTGGTGTCCTCCAAAATTCGCAACCTCATGCGTGATTCTTCGGCTGTATTCAAACGGGTTTATAGGATATTTTTTAATCTCGGGAATGGGTTTGTGAGGATATCTGATTTTATAACGATCCACCAATTCAATGCAAACCGGCACTTCCGCTTCAGGTGCTTCGGTGAGAGATACCCGAATGGTGTCACCTAGGCCATCCTCTAACAATGTGCCAATCCCGACCGATGATTTAATTCTCCCATCCTCTCCATCGCCAGCCTCCGTTACTCCTAAATGCAAGGGATAAGGCTTAAATGCCTCCTCGTCGAGCTTCTGCACCAACAATCGGTAAGCCTGAATCATCACCTGAGGATTGCTCGCCTTCATAGAGAGCACAATATCGTAGTAATTAAGATCCTCGCAGATCCTTAAGAATTCCAAAGCTGATTCCACCATTCCCAGCGGGGTGTCACCGTATCGGCTCATGATGCGGTCTGAAAGCGAACCGTGATTGGTGCCAATCCGCATGGCCGTTCCGTATTCCTTACAAATCTTTACAAGGGGTGTAAACTTTTTGCGAATGCGTTCAAGCTCCGCTTCGTAGCCAGCATCTGTATAATCAATCTCTTCGAATTTCTTCTTGTCAGCGTAGTTGCCTGGATTCACCCTGACTTTTTCAACAATGCGTGCTGCCAGCTCAGCAGCATTTGGTGTGAAATGGATGTCGGCAATCAAAGGGACTCGGTAGCCCCGGGCAAGCAGTTCCTTTTTTATTTCCGCCAGATTCTGAGCCTCTTTAATACTTGGGGCGGTGATGCGAATGTATTCACAACCAGCATCAATCATTCGAATGGCCTGGTCTACCGATCCCATGGTATCCATCGTATCCACCGTGGTCATAGACTGTACGCGGATTGGATAATTACCTCCCAGATAAACACCCCCGATGTTGACTTCGCGGGTCTTACGACGGGAATATTGAACAAGGCTGTTACAATATTGGCGTATTTGGGTAACGGTAGAATCCACAATTTTTGTATTAATCGTATTGATACAAAGTTAACCTTTAACGGCCTAAAAAGTTATAGGCCGAATGGTGAGATTATTTTTAATTGTAGGTTGCAAAAATGGTCACTAAGACCACGACGGACCACGAAAGGCACGACGTAATTTTGCTAGTATTTCCCGTTGTGATTGTGCTTTCTTAGTGCCTGCCGGTAGGCAGGTTCATTGTGACCCCTCCTCATTTGCATATAAGGATCCTCTGTAAACCAACAGGAAAATGCATTCACTAGTTATTAGATCTTCACAAATTGAAAAACCTGTCTAAATATCTCCCAATTGCGGCCTAATTATAATTTCTTCCACCACACTTCTGGATGATAGAGAATAGGCCCCAAAAATTGCCTCGGCTACATCTTCTGGCTTAATAAAACGTTCATCCGGCAAGTCTACCCCATCCCAGCTTGAGGTGCGTGTAGCGCCTGGCAAAACGGCCGTCACTCGAATGTTATAATCCTTTAGTTCTTCACGCAGGGCTTTTGAAAATCCCAACAAGGCAAATTTAGAAATGGTATACGACCCACCATTGGGATATGCTTTGATGCTGGCGATGGAACACATGTTGAAGATATGCCCGCTTTTTCTTGATTTCATTCCCATGACCAAGCCACGAGTAGTGTAATAGGCACTGTACACATTTCTTTCCACCATACTTTCCAATGTCCCCTCCTTCTCCTCCGTCACCAGGCCAGGTGCAAAAAACCCGGCATTATTTACGACTACATCGACTGCCTCACCCAGGCCAGATACAAAATCCGTGAACCCTTTTACTTCAGCCCTCACCGACATATCCGCCTTGAATACATGCGTCCGGATGGAATACGTTAATTCAAGGTATTTCTTGAGGGTAGCGAGGTCGTCGGGATTGCGGGAACAGGTAACAATATCAAATTTTTGTGACGCAAATTTCACAGCAATGGCCTTGCCAATACCCTTGGTTCCCCCCGTGATTACGGCCATTTTACTCATAGAATTTACTTTATCTTTAGGGCAAGTTAAATGTTTTCATGAAGGGATTTGGGAGCTATGTGATTTTTTTGGGCACACTGGTGGTCCGTCGGGAGTCATTCAAAACGTATTACAGGCTGGTGATAGAAGAGTCGTTCCTAATAGGAGTTAAATCGGTTTCATTGGTGGCTTTGGTGGCATTATTCATCGGTGCAGTGACGACCGTACAAACAGCCTACAATTTGGTGAGCCCCCTGGTGCCTCGCTACCTCATCGCCCAGGTGGTAAGAGAGATGACTGTTCTCGAACTGGCTCCCACCATTATGGCAGTCATCTTCGCCGGCAAGGTGGGGTCCAGCATGGCCGGTGGTCTGGGCACCATGCGCATCACAGAGCAAATCGATGCACTGGAAGTCATGGGCATCAACTCGGCCTCGTACCTCGTCTTACCTAAAATTGTCGCGTCCCTCCTCATGTATCCGTTGCTAGTAATTGTCGCAGGAATTTGCTCACTTTTTGGCGGATACCTTGTTGGCACGCTCACAGGTCTCATTACTCCAACGGATTTTATTTATGGGCTCCGTTTCTATTTTGATAGCTATGCCATCACATTTGCCTTAATCAAGTCATTTGTATTTGCTTTCCTGATCAGCTCAATTTCTTCTTTTAAAGGATACTATACTCAGGGGGGAGCGCTGGAGGTCGGAGTTGCCACCACCGCTGCCGTCACGGCAAGCATCATCGCCGTTCTAATGTCAGATTATCTCTTGGCCCAGATACTCTACGTGAGGTAATGATTAAGATCAATCATATATCAAAAGCTTTCGCCGGCAAACCGGTTATCCAGGACATTTCTGGTGAGTTTGACAAGGGAAAAACCAATCTCATCATCGGCTCCAGCGGCACTGGTAAAAGCGTCTTGCTTAAATCCATCGTAGGACTCATCAATCCTGACAAAGGAAATGTATTCTACGACCTAAGGAATTTTACAGAAGCTGACAAAGAAATGAAATCAGAAATACGGAGAGAGATCGGTATGCTTTTTCAGGGCGGGGCGCTCTTTGATTCAAAAACCGTCGAGCACAACGTCATGTTTCCTTTGGACATCCTCACTAAGATGTCTCCTGAGGAAAAAATCGAGCGAGCCAATTTCTGCCTCAAAAGAGTTGGGCTGGAAAATGTAAATAAGAAGATGCCCTCCGAAATATCTGGAGGAATGAAGAAAAGGGTTGGAATTGCGAGGGCCATTGTCAACAACCCCAACTATCTCTTTTGCGATGAGCCCAACTCGGGGCTTGACCCTCAAACTTCAATCTTGATTGATGACCTTATTGGCGAAATCACCCACGAATTTGACATCACGACCATTGTGGTGACACACGATATGAATTCCGTGATGGGCATTGGACAAAAGGTCATGTTCCTTTACAAGGGTCGAAAACTATGGGAAGGCAAGAACAACGAAATAATGAATTCCGGAGTGGAGGAACTGGACGACTTCGTCTTCTCCAACAAGGTGATGCAAAGCCTAAAGGAACGGTCCTAGCTCATCATTCATACCTCAGGGAGTGAGCAGGGTTTGCAGCAGAAACCTTTAACGAGTGATACGCTATTGTCATTAGGGAAATAGACATGCAGGCAGCAGCTGCACTCACCAGGGATATCCAACCTACCTCAACATGAAATGCATAATTTGTAAGCCATGCATTCATGAGGAACCAACCTATAGGGCAACCTACCATGGAGGCCAGCAAAACCAAAACGGCAAACTGTTTGGCCAGCAAGCCAACCAATCCGGGCCTCGATGCTCCTAATACCTTTCTTATTCCGAGTTCTTTGGTCCGCCGTTCCGCGGAAAAGGCAGAAAGGCCAAACAATCCCAGGCAAGAAATAAAAATTGACAGCACCGACAATGCATTGAATATCTTTCCGCGCTGTCCTTCCGTTTTATAAAGATTCTCCCAGTCCTGATTCAAAAAAGAGTAATAGAACGGATAGCCCGCCGCATACTCCTTCCAAATTTTCTCTGTTGATTTCAAGGCTTGATCAATTTGATTTTCTTTGGCCCGTATCAGCAAACAGTTAAATGAATACTGATTCATCTTAGGGATCCGGAGAATGAGTGGCTCAATGGGACTGTGCAACGATCCAAAATTAAAGTCCTTCACCATCCCCACAATTGTTCCCTTTCGATCCCACATGATAAGTTCCTGGTTGGCAGTACCATACTTGAATCCAAACTTTGAAGCAGCCTTTTCATTGACAATATAGTTGACACTATCCGTCACCACGGTCCTGTCAAAAGGCCGGCCTTCCACCATTTCCATTTTCATGGTTTGGATAAATTCATAGTCCACATTCATGTTCGTAAATAAAATGCGCTCTTCAGGATCTTTGCCTTCCCACACCAAACCTGAAGTAGAATTGCCAATATCGATCGGCAATTGGCTTGAAGCCGTGACGCTTTCAATTCCAGGGTTTGCCAGGAGTTGCAGACGCACCGTTTCAAATCTCTCGATCATATTGCCTTGCATCCACACATAGAAAACGTTTTCTCGTACAAAGCCAATGTCCTTATTTTCTATATAGTTCATCTGACGGAACACCACCACGGTGCTAATAATCAGGATGATGGATAGAGCGAATTGTACAATCACAAGTACCTTGCGGAATAACGATGCCGCGTTACCACTCTGGAGTTGCCCTTTGAGGACTTCAACAGGCTTATATGCTGAAATGAAAATTGCGGGATAGCTTCCCGCCAAAAGAGAAGTAATCGGGGAGAATTCCTCTTCAATTCCCCAATGGAAGTTCAATAAAAAAGGTAGTGCCCTGATTTACGGATGACTCAAACCATATCTTCCCACCCGCTTGCCCGATGATTTGCTTCGTAATTGCCAAACCCAGCCCAGATCCTGATTGTTTGGTGGTGAATTGGGGCTGAAAGATCCGTTCCTGAACTCCTTTGTCCATTCCCCTTCCATTGTCACGTATTGTGATGACTACGGTATCCAATCTGATAGCGCCGGAAATGTTTACCATCAGCACCTCCTGATTTTCACGCTTTGCCTGCAGCGCATTGATAATAATGTTTGAGATCGCCCGGCTCAAAGAAGTTGAATCTGCTGAAACCAGAGGCGAATTTTCAACTGGCGTGAAATGAATTCTGCCTTCTAAGGAAGTTGAAAAGAGAATGACAACATCGTGCAGTAATGTATTGAGATCCAGCTTTTGAAGAGATGGCGTAGGCATATTGGCAAACGTGCTGAAGGAGGCAGCAATTTCATTCAGGATGTTAACTTGCTTCAACAAGACGTCCACTGATTTCTGGGATTTCTCAATGGGTAAGTTGCCTGATTTCAATGCTTGCTCCATCTGCTGCAGTGTCAACTTCATCGGCGTGAGCGGGTTCTTGATTTCATGAGCAACTTGCTTGGCCATTTCTCTCCAAGCACTCTCCTTCTCACTTTGAGCCAACGCGCGTTTGCTTTCTTTCAGGTTCTCAACCATGCGGTTATACTCCTTGACGAGCGTGCCAATTTCATCCGAAGAATTCCACTGAAGGGGCTTATTTTGGCCGGTAAGTGTTGTTTGACCAAGTGTCTTTGTGATGAACTTGATGGGGAAGGTCAGGCTGCTGGAAGCCCAGTAAGACAACAATGAAAACAGGATAAATACCACGACAAAAACAATCAGAATATTCGATAGTATCAACGATTGACTTCTTTGAAGAAATGTAGCCGACTCAAAGAATGGAAGGCCCACAATCGCCTCAAGCCTTCCAGTTTCTGGCGATAAGACTGCAGAGTAAGCGCAACTGTATTGAAGTCTGCCGATTTGTTCATTGGTGACGGTCTGTGTCTCACCCTGCATGACTATTTTCTTCCAGGCACTGCGGTCTATCAGTGGTGATATGAGCTGATCATCAAAGAGGGACGGCTGTGAAGTGGCCAATAATTTTCCCTCCTTTGAATATACTGAAATATCGATCTTAGAAGAAGTTACATTTTCCTCAATCAAGCGTTCAAGATTTGCGCCCATGTTAGTCCTGGCACTGTCAGCCGAAATAAGGTTTGCGATCCGGTGGCTCAACGTGATCGATCGTTCCAGAAAATCCTTCTTAATCGCCTCCTCATTTGAGCGGCCGATCAACGTCAATGTTGTAATGCTCACCGCCAAAACAGGGAGTAGAAATGCAAAGAATATAAACAACTGAATGCGGGCTGTATAGTTGAATTTCTCTCCCTTGAAATAGGAATAGACACCCAATATCCCTTGTCCTATGAACAAGAAGATTAACCCAAATACAAACCAAAACGAAAAATTAGTAACAAAATAGAACCATGAATAATCCGCGGCAGAAACGATCGCTACAGATCCATCCAGGTCCTCAATTCCGATGTGGCGATACCCGTTGTCATCTATACCCGTTGTGTACAAATCAGGATTTTGAATTTGCTTCCTCTGAAAATCCCGGCCAAAATTAAAAAGCCCAAAACTGCTAATCAATTCACCTTTTAGAAATACAGCATAGCTAAAATCCCTATTTCTGTAAATCTGGCTAAACCGATTATCCACCAATAGCTCAGGATAAACATTGTCCGGAATCACCCGCTTAAGAGATAAGTCAAGCGCCACCCATCCAGCTGGTCGTTGATAAAAAACAGGAATGGCAACATGATAACGCTTCACTGCATTGCCATCTGACACATTCGCGTAAGAAATTCCAGGATAGCCAGTAGGGACAAAATTCTTGTTCTTACCGAGGCTCTTGCCATCTTTATCTGCTGCAGGAGTTCCTGCATTAACACCCTCCTCATTGTGTGTGGTTATATTAATCTCATACCGATCAAAATAGTTGCTAAGATGCACTCGCCTGATCTTGTCAACCACTGCCGACTTGTTCATAAAAGGGCTCGCCATCCTTATTTGAATAAATTGATCCTTCCCGATCCGTTCGCGTGCCTGATTCAGAAGGTATTCACCCAATACATCTCTCTCTGTTAAAAAGTCTTTACCAAACCGAAACTGGTCTTGTACCTGGTGCTCTTTATAGAATGTTCTGACAGCATATCCATTCTGAAAACAATAAATAATCAATGAAAAAATAAGATAAATGAAAAGTTGAAAGGAAATCTTAAAAACTGTTCTGTAAAGCTTTGAGCCTCTCAAGACAGAAAAAAAGAGAACTCCCAGTATTAGTGTGACTGAAAGATTGCGCTCGAAAATATAAAACTGCAGGCCAAAAGCAGCGGACGATATGAGCAACGCGATGAAGAAGAATAATCTTTTCCTTCCGATCAGATGACTGCTCAAAGAAAAGAATGCATGTATAAATAAGAAGCTGCTGATGCAAGCAGCTAAGACTGAGCTGAGAGCCATCATTCTAACTGCGTCGAACGATAAGGTCTGAATGATGTCCAGGGAAAGTGTTGAATTATGATATATCGCTTCAATAAAATCATATGGAAAAAGTAAGGCAAAAAAACAAGCCAGGAGACAAAGCGTACCAGCCGCCATACGGTAAAACCCATCAAGCCGCAACAACCATTTTACAATGCGGAATTTCCTAAAATTAAAGAACAGGTATCCTATGAGAATAAGCAACGCAACGCAATTAAAGAATAAGTCGCCGATCGATCCGTTGAGAGCGGAGGACGCAAAAATTTTCGGATCAAATATTTCACCGGGACGGTACAAGGCAGGCAACCCTATCATTATCATCCCAAGCCGGGTAGTCAACAACCCGACAAATAATATGGCAAACGACAGATCGCAGGCTAGTTTCTGCTCACAAATCTCCTTAAGTCTCCACCAGCCATATAGCAAAAATGAAAAACCTGTAAGAAGCAAGAGGAAGGAGAATGTACTCTCGTGAGCTTGTACGTTTTGTGGCAGAATTCTAAACGCCAGTTTGCCGCTAACAAAAACTGGACGACCTTCGGAATGGTAAGGTCCCAGAATTTGAATATCTCTTTCCGGAAAAATGGCAGCGTTCCACTGCGAAGAAAGAAAATTATTAATTATCGGATAATGATCAGTCAACATTAATACACAGAACAATGAAGACCCATCATCAATTGCCCATCGTTTGATCAACGAGGCACCACGGGGGGATTCTATAAAACTGATACTATCAATGGAGGTCAGTGATCCAATGTCAGGAAGAAAGGTGGTGCGATTCCACACGACGACTGTGTTTCCATCCACCTGTAAAAAGAAATGTCTGGCCTCGTCCCATGCGCCCGAAGAACCAGACAGTTGATCTTCTATAAGAAGTTTCGCCTCTTTTTCAATTTGAATAAATTCATTATCCAGGTTGCGCTGAACTGTGTTATGGAGTTTCTCATTAAACTTGGATGAGTATTGCGAACGCGCCAACCATCCGCTCCCAATCAGCAATGCTGGCAATAACAACAGTCCTACACTTCTTACGTTCATAAATGCTTGACGTACGAAGATACCAAAAAGTGTCTTTAGGACTCCGAATCAGATCGATAATGAAGTCCTCCAAACCAATATAACCACAGGATTCTCGAGGAACGAAAGGAGGCGGGTGTTGCGATCAATGCAAGTGCCGCGATGAGAATCAGGTAAATTGCTTCTGGAAGCTCAACAAAATAATAAAGGCTAAGTCCAAATGTAACCAACAGCACTACATTAAAGGCGTAAGTGATAAACATAGCACCAAAATAGAAACCAGGCTCTGGCTCAAAACTTGCCCCGCAGTTTGAACAATGAGAATTCATGTCCGAAAAATGGGAGATTCTTGAGAAGGAGTACTTAAAAATGCTCCCTTTTCTACACGATGGACACTTACCGGAGTAAAGTGCGCTGTTGTAACTTTTTTCTTTCATTTGATCTGCTGGTGCGGTACCAAAGGTAGCCTATAATAGCAACAGCAAGGTAGGGAGCAAAAAATAGATACATAATTCCAAAATTAATCCCTGCTGCAATGCCGATATCGCCATTGCTAAAATTATTTTCAAGAGTCGCCCTGCACATAGCACATTGAGCGCGCGAAGGCACGGCAACGGATACAACAAGAAGTAATGAGATTATTTTTTTCACTTAAACCGGGTAATAAGGACTAATCATTAGATAAACAACAACTCCTGTGACGGCAACGTATAGCCAAATCGGAAATGTAAATCTAGCCAATCTCTTATGCCGTTCAAAATTTCCTGCCAGCGCCCTTGAGAACGTAAATAGCACAAAAGGTATCACCACCACCGACAGCATAATGTGCGAGATAAGTATCACAAAATAGGCAGTTCGGATAGCTCCGCTGCCCCCAAATGGTGTTGGTGCTGTAGTCAAGTGATAGACGACGTACATCACCAAAAATGCCAACGAAAGCCCAATGCAAGTCTTATTCAAAGCCTCGTGCAAGGCCCGCCGTTTATTTTTTATGGCCCAATAGGAGGTAATTAAGAGAAATGCTGTAATCCCGTTGATGGTGGCATAGATTGGGGGTAAAAAAGAAAAATCGTATCCCTTTATTGGTGGGATACTAAACAGGATCGCTACTGCCAGCGGGATGATGATCGATAAGACTACGATCAACTTACGAAAAGGCTCTTGCTGTTCCGGCATCTTAGTACTTCTTCTGTAAAATTTTTAATTCAACCCTCAGTCTGTCTCCCTCTTCCCGCAAGCGAAGATCATAATACCCCCTTATCTTCCCCACACTATCAAATAACACCGATTGCCATGGATCGTTTACAAGAAAAACACATTTTTTTAATTGATGGTAGGCTGTACTGTCCTGGAAGAGATCATGAGCGTCTCTTATCCATAGGGTGCTGTCACCAAATTCATTTTTAATATCAGCTCGAATTTTTTCAACATCCAATCCCACATTCGGGAAAATAAGAAGATTGGCCGCAAACCCAGGGCCGGCAATATCTCTGAAGCCTTCCGGGATTAGATAGGGTTTCTGGTAGGCTAAATCACAACCCGAAGGTGGGGCTTCTACCCCTTGCTCATAATAAACAGGTATATTAAATTCATTCTTACCGGCATATTTAAGGAAGACAAATATCATCCCCGGCAACATCAATGCGAGAAACAAATAGAGGAGTTTTTTCAAATTATTAACTATAAAAAAAAGGCTAACGTTTCTTCAACCTTAGCCCTTTCATTGGAAAAAGAATATAGGATAATAGTATGCTAGTAGGTAACAATCTTGGTACCTTCATAAACAAATGCGACGAGCATCCAAACAACAAAGATCATTGGAATAAGGACCGCCCAGAAAAGCACTTTCACTTCATACCGTAAGTGCATAAACTCCCCGACGATGTACCCTGCCTTCACAATCGTAAGCACCACAAAAAGAAAAGTTTTAGCAGGACCATGTGGCATTGTGAACGCAATGATAAACTCAACGACTGTCACGGCCAATAAAATCCCTGCAACACGCCAGAGTTTTTTGATTTTTTCAGTATCGGGAGGAAGAACGATTATCTGAGGTTCGTGATGTGACATGGATTTACGATTTAGAATTTACGATCTACGATTTAGACGAGATAAAAGAAAGTGAATACAAAAACCCAAACAAGGTCAACGAAGTGCCAATACAATCCCACCTTCTCTACCATCTCATAGTGACCTCTCCGGTCATAAACTCCCGTAGCAGCATTATAATAGATTAGCCAATTGAAGAGTACCCCACTGAATACATGGAAGCCATGGAAGCCGGTAATGAAGAAGAAGAAATCAGCAAAAGCCGGAGGGCCATATTGGTTTTCATGCAGGTTTGCTCCCTGGATAATTCGTTGTACCCATTGTCCGTTAACAACTTCTGACATCGGCGTTCCTTCTCCAGAGCCAATGATAAAGTGTGTCCATTCCCATGCCTGGCAGCTTAAGAAAGTCAAACCACCTACAATTGTCCAAAGCATCCATTTTTCAACTGCCGGACGGTCCATGCGATGACCCGCCTCAACGGCAAGTACCATTGTCACAGAGCTCATAATCAATACGAACGTCATGAATCCGACGAAGACAAGAGGCAGTTCCACACCGTGAACAAAAGGGATGGCGTCGTATACTTTCTCCGGGACAGGCCAATGGGTTGTCGCAAAGTAAAAATCGTTTACAGCCCCCACATAGGCTGGATTAGAAGATCTTACCAGTCCATAGGTAATCAACAAGCCTGAGAACGTGAATGCATCCGACATGAGGAAAAACCACATCATGAGCTTGCCATAGCTCACTCCCATTGGGGAAGTGCCACCATCCCATACGCTTTTACCATGGGAAACTGCAGCGGTTGTTTGTGACATAGAGCAGAGTTTACAGGTTTCTAATCAGGGGCTAATCTACTACTGAATCGACGAATTAACAATCAGGGTTTTATCGATTTATCAAGAAAAAAATGAATAAATAAATCCAAAGACCGCCCAAAAAATGCCAGTAGGTCGTACACATTTCCATCTGTGCCATGTTTTTGGAATGTATCCTTAGCCGGACCGCAGAATTCAACACAATGAATAAAAAGACCACGGCGCTTACGATGTGCAAGCCATGCAATCCAGTAAGGACATAAAGAAAGGACCCGGATGGGTTTCCAACAAAATAGACGCTGTTCTTCACCAACGCTCCCCATGCGAGAAACTGTCCAACAAGGAAGGCCACACCCAGCACGGACGTAATGGTGACCAGCAACTTGACCTGATAAAGTGCATCCTTTCTAGCTGCAAAATATGCCCACTGCATGGTAACGCTGCTCGCGATAATAATGGCAGTGGTGTAGTAAAACAGTTCTGGCAATTCAAAGTACAGCCAATTACCCTCTGCCTCCCGAACAATATACGCTGACGTCAGCGAGGCAAAAAGCATCATTACGCTTGCCATAAACAGCCACATGGCAAACTTCTTCGGATGCATCGCCAATGGCTTCTTTGGCTCCTCCACAATCTTCATATCACTCCTCAACAAATCTTCCATAACTAAATTTTAATATGTTATCCTATCTCCTTAGCAACTCAATCAAATTTTATCCAACAAATAAGCAATCTGTACGATTGGCAAATACAAAAATGAACCTAACATGATCCTGACAGCAGATTTTCGGCTGCCCGTTTTCATCAACGAGAATGTCTGGGCAAAAAAAGCTACTCCGCATACCATCGCAACAATTGCTGAGTCAAGACCTGTCATCCCAAACTTGGCCGGTAACAATCCAAAGGGGATAAGAAACATTGTGTAGATCATAATTTGGATGGCAGTGTTTAAATCCTTCCCACCACCAGAAGGGAGAAGTTTGAATCCAGCCTTTTTATAATCATCATCTGCCACCCAGGCGATTGCCCAGAAGTGCGGAAATTGCCAGATAAACTGTATCCCAAAAATAATCATTGCTTCGTGTGTGATTGATCCGGTTGCGGCCACCCACCCCAACAACGGAGGTAAAGCTCCAGGAATAGCACCCACAAAAACAGCAATCGGCCCAACCCTCTTAAGCGGCGTGTACACAAAGCAGTATAGCAACATCGATACAATCGATAGAGCCAGCGTGAGCCCATTGGTGAATTTCCAAAGGAGGAAAAGGCTCACCAAGCCACATATGCCAGCAAAAATCAAAGCTTCAGAAACATTAAGCCGGTTTGTAGGAAGTGGACGCGACTTTGTGCGCTCCATTAATTTATCAAAGTCCCGTTCTATAACCTGGTTTACCCCTACAGAAGCACCCGATAATAAAAAGGCAGCCAATGTGAGGGCAGAAAGGATAGACCAATCCAACGAACCTCTCGTTGCCAGTCCATAGCCGAACGCAACAGAAAAGGCTACTAGCATGGAGAGCCTGGGCTTCAACAATTCCAAGAATGCTCTGGACTTGTCTGTAAAAGTCAAAGAATGCAGAGTGTGGCCTTGTGCTATCATCTACGTTTTTGTTTTTATTGAAGCCATGACATTCGCGCGCAAGTAAACCTGAAAGAACCATCCAAACGTAATAAACGCCAGCAATAAATGAACTGGCTGCAACGAAGGGGGGACAGCAAAGTAGGCCATGGCAGTTCCAGTTAATAAAGACAACAAAATTAGCCCCAAAGGAGCAAGAGTTAAAGAGTATTCGGAGGTAGTTTTTCGCAGTTTGAGCCACAAAATCACTTGCACACTGATAACAGCCCATGAAAAAGATCGGTGGAAGATGAAACTCAATCCGGCATTCTCAATCCACTGTTCCCTACTCACCGAGCCCGCCAAACGATCCAGGATTTCCCTTACCTGTGTGCCTAGAAATATTTGGATTAGCAAGACCGCCATACCTACCATCAGCCAGACATTTACATTTGTCCCCTTCCAGACCCTCTCCTGCCCCGAGCCTTCCAATAACCAGACCAGAAGAGCTACCATTGCCAAAGCAAGAAACATATGAACAGTAACAGTCCATGCAGTAAGATTGGTTGAAACGACAATGGAACCAAACCAACCCTGGATAATAACCAGAAGTAACAATGCCAGCGCTCCATTAAATAATTTTGGCACCTGCCGCCGCGTATTCCATGAACTCACAAATAGTGCAATTATAATTAAGCCGATCACCACACCCACCAAACGATTAACATACTCGACCCATGTCTTGTTTACATTGAACTCCGATTCTGCAACAATGGTATTATCATTGAGGATTTGGTTCGAAGTTGCTTCCAGGCCAATCCATCGCAAGTACTTTGCAAACTTCTGATTCTTCGTCTCCCGATGGGATGCGTATTGTTCCTTGTAATCTATCGGCAACTCGCTTACTGAAGTCGGAGGCACCCATTGTCCAAAGCATTTAGGCCAATCAGGGCAACCCATTCCAGAACCTGTGCTTCTAACCACCCCGCCAATCAGTACCAAAAAGTAAACAGCGATCAGTGTTGATAAGCATAGCTTATGAAAACGCCTGGTCGCTGTTGAGTTCAATTATTTCCTGCCTCTCAGTGCTTTTTCTCGTCTATCACAATCGCACCTGTGTTACCCATTTCCAATTTGACAAGCTGATTTTCGTGAGGCAAATTCGATTCGGGCGTTTCTGAATAAGGTATTGTCTGAGGAATGAAATCCTCCTTTGCTCCAGGCTTGCTGTAATCATAAGGCCAACGATAGACTGTCGGAATTTCTCCAACCCAATTGCCATGCTGCGGATGACGAGGTGTCGTCCATTCGATGGTATTCGAGTCCCATGGGTTGGCTGGCGCCAGCTTTCCTCTGAAAATACTATAGAAGAAATTAAATAGGAATATGAATTGCGCCGATAAGGTGATGATCGCCGCAACGCTCACCAACATATTTAGATCTGCAAACGAATTGAATGTTTCGAAATTGGTCCAAGAGTAATATCTGCGTGGAAATCCTGCGATTCCAATGTAATGCATAGGGAAAAAGACCAAGTAAACACCAACGAAGGTGAGCCAGAAGTGGATGGATCCGAGTTTCTCGTCCATCATCCGACCAAACATTTTGGGGAACCAATGATAAATTCCGGCCATCATTCCAAAGAAAGAGGCACTACCCATCACAAGGTGAAAGTGAGCTACAATAAAATAGGTGTCGTGTAGTTGTATGTCTACCGCAGAATTACCAAGGAATAAACCTGTAATTCCCCCCGTTAGGAAAAAAGAAACCAATCCAATGGAAAACATCATCGCTGATGTAAACTTGATATTCCCTTTCCACAAAGTAGTGACATAGTTAAAAATCTTTACCGCCGAAGGCACTGCGATAATCAATGTGAGCAGTGTGAAGATTGACCCAAGAAACGGGTTCATGCCTGTTACAAACATATGGTGGGCCCAAACAACAAAAGAAAGAATTGTAATGAATAGCATTGACCCGACCATTGCCTTATAACCAAAGATGGGTTTACGCGAATTGGTTGCTATGATTTCAGAAGTAATTCCAAGTGCGGGCAACAATACGATGTACACCTCCGGATGTCCGAGGAACCAGAAAAGATGCTGGAACAAAATAGGACTACCACCAACGTGGGGCAACGCTTCTCCTGCAATATAAATATCAGAGAGGTAAAAGCTGGTGCCAAAACTTCTGTCGAAAATCAATAACAAGGCTGCGCCAAACAAAACCGGAAAGGACAATAACCCAATGATTGCGGTGAAAAAGAAAGCCCAAATTGTCAAAGGCATGCGGGTAAATGACATGCCATGGGTGCGCATGTTGATAATCGTTGTAATATAGTTGATACCCCCAAGAAGCGTACTCACTATAAAGAGTGCCATGGATATTAGCCATAGCGTCATGCCTAATCCAGAACCCTGTATTGCTTGAGGCAAAGCACTTAGCGGAGGATATATTGTCCAGCCACCTGCTGCAGGACCAGTCGAAAGGAATAGCGATGTAAACATGAATGCACTCGACAAAAAGAAGAACCAGTACGAAAGCATATTCATAAAGCCTGAAGCCATATCACGGGCTCCTATTTGGAGGGGTATCAGAAAATTGCTGAATGTCCCACTCAAACCGGCTGTCAATACAAAGAACACCATGATTGTTCCGTGCATGGTAACCAGCGCCAGGTAAAATTCAGGATCAAGCTTTCCTTCGGCTGTGATCCAGCCTCCCAAAATAGGACGAAGCCATTCCAGAGTCGCATCCGGAAATCCTAATTGCAGGCGAAAAATTACAGACAGGATTCCACCAATCAACGCCCAAGACATTCCTGTAATTAGGAATTGCTTAGCGATAACCTTGTGATCCTGGCAAAAAACGTAACTGGTCCAGAAGTTGCCGTGGTGCTCATGGTCAGCATGATCATCGTGGCCGTGTACTTCAGTCTTTGGTTGTATATCTAATGTTGCCATTGTATTTTATATCTTCTACTTAACAATTGAAACAGATTGTGAAACTGCATGCTGGGCTGAGCCATTGTCAGGTGCTATACCGGATTTTACCATTGCAAACTCTCTCAATTTTTCCGGGACGAATTTCAGATAGTCAGGATTTTGCTTGAGCCAGGAATCCTGACTTGCTTTCCATTTCATAAAGGTTTCCTGATCCTCCACGATCACAGGAAAACGCATCGAGAAGTGCCCTTTGCCACAAATTTCAGTACACGCCATTTCGTAGTTAAAATTTGGATTGCCTGTCTCCTCGCGCATTTGTTGTGTGGTCTTTAGTGGGATGAACTTAAATACCGTCTGCATGCCTGGCACCGCGTCCATCTTCACACGGAAGTGTGGTAAGAACACACTATGCAGCACGTCTTTTGCCCTAATCTTTAATAATACTTCCTTATCTACTGGAAGGTGAAGCTCCAGCGATTTAAAATCATCAAAAGAGTTTGCGTCAGAAAGATCAAGCCCAAATTCGTTGGAAGTATCGATGAGTCTGAAATCTATCTTTCCAAGTTCCTCATCTTTTGGACCAGGGTATCGTGCGGTCCATGCAAACTGCTGCCCTACAAGTTCGATCACGACGGCATCTTTAGACGCAGGCCCGGTGATGTCATTCCAAACGCGGAGGCCCCTGAAAATAAGCAATGCCATTACTACGGCAGGAACCAGAGTCCAAAGGATTTCAAGTTGATGGCTATCTGCGAAAAATGTTGCCTTTCTACCTTCTTCATATTGATACTTATACAGAAACCAAAACATCGCAAGGGATATCACGGCAAAGGCGAACACACAAATCGCCATCGTAATCCAAAATAAATGATCCGTGATTTTACCATGCTCTGAAGCCACCGGAAGGGTATACTTGTCAAAGTGAGCATACGAGTACCAGAAGAACGCCACCAGGCTCGATATGCTGAACACCATAAAAAGAAATGCATTGATCCTGTTGCCCGAGCCGACTTTTTGTTTCTCCTCTTTTACTAGCCCAACCAAATTGCCGATCCGGAAGATCATGAACAGGATCACCAGTACCAACACCACTCCTATTCCAATAATTATATTCATATATGCTCTTTCTTTAGCGTTCTATTTCTAAATATGATGACCGAGACTTTCTTGCATCATGGGATCATTCTTGGGCACCAGCGGGAATTTACTTAAGCTGGTGAGCGTCACAAACAAGAATGCCGCCACAAACATCAAAGCAATACCGATTTCCAGCAAACCCAACCCTCCCTGCCCCATCATCACACCCGGGGTTACCATATTGAAGTAATCCAGCCAATGCCCTACGATAACGATCGGACACACCACCTTCAACATCGATATCTGTCGTTTTGCATCTCTCGTCATTAATAACAAAAATGGCAAAACAAAGTTTAAAATCAGGTTGGCAAAAAATATCCAACTATAGGGTGCCACCGTCCTGCGCTGAATAAAGTACACTGTTTCTTCAGGAATATTGGCATAAAAAATTAGCATGAACTGGCTGAACCAGATGTACGTCCAGAAAATACTGAAAGCAAAAACAAATTTCCCTAGGTCATGGAGGTGGTTGGAGTTTACCACTTTTAGATAACCTGCTTCCTTCAAAGAAACGGTAATGAAGGTTATGGTTGCTAAACCGGTAACCCACCAGCTCGCAAAGACATACCAGCCTGTCATCGTACTAAACCAATGGGAATCAATGCTCATGACCCAATCCCAAGCCGCCATAGATGAACTTATTCCAAAAATAATAAGGAAGATGGCAGATAGTTTTCTGGAGGTATGCCAATGTTCCAGCGAGCCGTCGATGTCTTCTGCCAGCATTTCTTTCTTAATCCAGGTAAAGAAAAGATACCAAAGGCCAAAGAAGGCCACCATTCTCAAAACGAAAAAGATCGGGAACCCACCTGCCGCCATAGGCCAGAAAAAAAATCCGCTTTTTCCATCTAGAATTTTGTCGTAGTGCTCGCTGGTTTTGTCATACAGATTGGAATGTGTCCAATGGAATACATCTCCCTTGACCACAAACCAAAGTACCAGCATCATGATTCCGGCGATTGGAATCCAGTGGCCCATTGCAAGCGGAACCCGCTTCAATCCAGCAGACCATCCTGCCTGCGCAGCATATTGTATTGCAATAAAAAACAAACCAATAATTCCCAGACCAGTAAAAAACACATTGTTCATCCACAAACTGGTATAAATTCTTTTCAGCCATGGCGCAGTCGCATGATGCTCCTCTGCTACGGCGTGTTCCCCTTCGGCTGGTTGAGCGCTGGCCAACAGGCTCTTAGAAATCTCTGTGCCAGCGTGTGGCTTCCCATGCTCCTCTTCGCTGCCGCCCGACATTGCCATAAATACACCAATGACAAAAAGCAGAAGGCCTGCTCCGAACAACATAAATAGCTTTGATCGGGCGCCTGATTTGAATTCGTATTTTTCGTCAGCGATTGTGTGTGTCTCGTTCATTGATGCGATCGTTTAACAATTATTTCTGCTTCTGTAAAGCCTTCACATACTTTGCAATCTTCCAGCGGTCGTCAGGACTTACTTGCGAACCATGTGAGCCCATAAGGCCCGCTCCATAGGTAATGACATGGAAAATGTGCCCTTCCGTAATCCCCAAATAAGCATCTCCCTTCAGATTCGCGACGCCGGCATATTTATCTGAAACTTTTCCATCGGCCATTCCTTTTGCTCCATGACAATGTTTGCAATAACTCTCGTATAAAATTTTCCCTTGTTCAACAAAAACAACGGAAGAATCCAAGGGGCTTCTTAGCCTTGCCGTTACGATTGGGATGCTGTCTTTAGGCACATTCTTTCCGTGGTATGGCAACCAACCATACGTATTTCTTTTGATTGTATTTGGAGCAGGCTCGCGCATATTCATGCGATTGGGGTTGTATTTATTGGAGTTAAAATACTCGCCCCTTCCATTGTCGAGGGAGTTAACCCATGTTCCTGCACTTTCGTCGGTGATTTGAGAGAGCGGCTCATAGGCCACCGAGTGATACATGTTTGGGGCATACTCACGGCCCGGGTTATCACCATGTGCGGTGCATCCCCACAAGAGGACTGCGACGGCTGACACAAAAAGAATATTATTAATGCGCATAGTTCTTATTTAAACTAAAAGCTTTTTTCGTTTACTTCAGAAGCACCGGAAGACTTCAATATTTGCTGGATTTCACTCTTGCCGATCTTATTGGCCCCGAGGTCGATGGCCATCACATGTTTGTCGTTGGTACTCCTCAAATCATACTGCCGAGGCCACTTGTAGGGCTTCATATCACTGACGATCAGGAAAGTCCCCACCATGCCAAATGCAGACAAGAGCACCGTGAATTCAAAAGTAACTGGAATGAAAGGCGGTATGTTGGTGAAATTTTTTCCTCCAATGATCAATGGCCAGTCATATCCAAGCATCCATATTTGTGTAAAAAGAGCGAGGCAGGTGCCTGTCATACCAAACAGGAAAGCGGCAATGGGGAGTCTGGATCGCTTGTAACCCAATACTTCATCCAGGCCGTGTACCGGGAAGGGTGAATATACTTCTTTGATTTTGACTCCTTTATCCCGAATGGTCTCTACCGCGTGGAGAAGAACATCCTCGTCATCAAAAATTCCAACTAAAAAATTTTCCTTATTCGCCATGGTAAGCAATTTTCATTTTAATGAGTTGTCTTCTTTTTCTCCGACGTGGCCTTAATAATACTCTTTACCTCCGCCATGTTGATGACAGGGAAGAACTTCGCGAACAACAGGAAGAATGTGAAGAATATTCCAAACGTAAATAAGTACTGTCCAATGTCATACATCGTTGGATGAAACATTGTCCAGCTAGAAGGAAGGTAGTCCCGATGGAGTGAGGTGGCGATAATGACAAATCGCTCGAACCACATGCCCACGTTTACAATTATTGACAAGATGAAAGTTCCCACCAAGCTTGTCCTGATTTTCTTAAACCAGAAAAGCTGAGGGGAAATCACATTGCAAGTCATCATTGACCAATATGCCCACCAATAGGGACCTGTCGCACGATTGATGAATGCATATTGCTCGGCGGGTACTTGCCCATACCATGCAATAAAGAACTCGGTGATGTAAGCAACCCCTACAATAGATCCTGTAATGATGATGACGATGTTCATCAATTCTACGTGATAGATTGTAATGTAATCCTCCAATTGGAAGACTTTTCTAGTCACCAGAAGAAGTGTAAGCACCATCGCGAAACCTGAGAAGATTGCACCCGCCACAAAGTAGGGAGGAAAAATGGTGGTATGCCAACCAGGGACTACAGATGTGGCAAAGTCCATGGATACGATTGTGTGAACGGAGAGTACAAGAGGTGTTGATAGTCCCGCTAAAATCAGGGCCACCGATTCGTAACGCATCCAGGTTTTTGCTGCTCCGTCCCATCCAAAACTTAATGAGTTGTAAATACTCGCCCGTACTTTATCGCCACTTTTCACAGCGCGATCTCTGATGACAGCAAAATCAGGGATCAACCCCATGTACCAGAATAGCAATGAGACGGAAAAGTATGTTGAGATCGCAAAAACGTCCCAGAGCAATGGAGAATTGAAATTCACCCACAACGAACCAAATGCATTTGGCAATGGAAACACCCAATAGGCACCAAGCCACAAACGACCCATGTGGAACGCTGGAAAGCTGAGTGCACAAATCACTGCAAATATTGTCATTGCCTCCGCCGCGCGGTTAATAGACATTCTCCAACGCTGACGAAATAATAAAAGAATCGCAGAAATCAGAGTACCTGCGTGGCCAATACCCACCCACCATACGAAGTTTGTGATATCCCACGCCCATCCGACTGTCTTATTGAGTCCCCACACTCCAACCCCTCTCCACAACAATATCCAACAGCAATATGCGCCGTAGGTCAACAGCACGAGGGATACGCCAAAGGCCATCCACCACAATCGTGTTGGCTTACCTTCAACCTGCCGGCTAATGTCGTGCGACACATCGGCTACGGTCTTCCCTCCGGTTACTAATGTTTCTCTTAAAACTGATGATGCTTGCATATGATGAAGTTCCGGGTTTCTATTCTAAATTATTTTTATACTGGCTCTTTTGCTTCTTCCTTATTCCTGATTTTCGTGAGATAGAAGATATTGGGTTTCACTCCAATGTCTTCCAATACCCGGTAAGCGCGAGGGTTTCCGATTTTCTTATCGATGCCGTAAGGGCGCTTCTCATCTATTCCAATCTTCAGGAGCTTGCTGATTGCGCTATCTGCATTATTCATGTCACCGAAAACAATGGCACCCGATGAGCATGCAGCCTGACAAGCTGTGACTACTTCGCCGTCTTTTACAGGTCTGCGTTCTTTCTTTGCAGTAAGCTTGCCCGATTGAATTCGCTGAACACAGAATGAACACTTTTCCATTACCCCACGTGAACGAACAGTCACTTCAGGATTCAATACCATACGACCCAAGTCTGTGTTCATCGCGGGATTCACACTATAGAATTGCTGGTTGTCGTGATATTTGAACCAATTGAATCGTCTTACTTTATAAGGACAGTTGTTGGCGCAATAACGCGTACCGATGCAACGATTGTAAGTCATTTGGTTAAGACCTTCGGTGCTGTGGGTAGTGGCCGCAACAGGGCATACCGTTTCGCAAGGGGCATTATTACAATGTTGGCAAAGCATCGGCTGGAAAACCACTTCAGGATTTTCTGAAGCTTTCTCCAATTCCGTATAATTACCATGCTTTCCATCACTGCTATAGTATCGATCGATGCGCAGCCAATGCATTTCGCGGCGTCGGATCACTTCATCCTTTCCAACCAACGACACATTATTTTCAACATTGCACGCTACAATACAAGCGCCGCATCCTGTACAGCTATTGAGATCAATAGACATACCCCAATGATGGTTCTTGTAATCATGCCCTTTCCATAAGCTGAGTGTAGAAGGATCCACTTTCTCATCCCACTTGGTAACCTTCGGATAATCACGACCTGCACCTGGATTTTTTTTGAATTCACTTAACACGGATTCCTGAATGACACTTTCGCGACCCATATAGGTCTGATGCGTTTGTGTTTGTGCAAGCTGAAATGCGTTGTCAGTCTTAGCCAGCGTAACGCCAGAAATAGCCGTAGTCGTAAGAGAACCCGTGGTATTTATTGACATGAACGGATAGGCATTTACGCCTATGTTTTCTGCTACTTTTCCAACCTTGGTCCTGCCATAACCAACTGCAAGCCCAATCGTTCCTGGAGCCTGACCTGGTTGAATCAAGATGGGTACCGTAACAGAAATACCACCTGCCGTAAGTGTGCCCATCTGGGTGTTGCTCTCTCCGTCATTGGTAAATCCAAGTTCCTTGGCATCTCTTTGGGAAATTGACAGGGGATGATCCCATACCACTTTGGTGATCGGATCAGGCAGTTCCTGAAGAAGGGGGTTGTTGGCCTGAGAGCCAGTGCCAACGGCATAGCTCTCAAAAACACCTAACTCTAGCCCAGTATTGGTTGCCTTGTAGCTTGCTGCAACGGCTGTCGCAGCCGCACTCACATCACCGGCAAAAGGCATTCCTTTAAAGTCATCGGAAGGCAATTCAAAGACCCCCTCATAAAGACATTTGTCCCACCAGGATTGAAAGTCAACAGATGCATCGGCTTTGTCATAAAAACGAGTCTTCCAATTTTCTTTTACAAAACTGTAATAATCTGCCTTGGCCTCGCCAGACCATATCATAAAGCTCTCCTGGGCTTGCCTTGATTTGAAAATTGCCGTGATGGCAGGCTGTGACAAGCTGAATGAATTTTTCTTAGGCTCAAAATCATTCCATGATTCAAGATAATGGTGATCAGGAGTCTTATAGATAACACTTGAAGCGGTCTCGTCCTCGGTATATCCTGTAGAAATTGTCAGTGAAATATTTTTCAATGCAGCACCCAGTTTCGTACCCATTGGATGGTCATAAACCGGATTGCAATTATAGAAAATCACCGTGCCCAACTTACCAGCTTCGGCGTCGGCCATGAAGGCATTCATCAATTCATCATTCCCTTGGCGGAAATTGACAGCTTTATTTGGCAGGATGGTACTCCCATAATTGCCAAGCATATCATTGATGCCATTGATGAGTGTCTGAACAGCTCTGTTGTTGGAACGTCCAACTACCAGAGAACTTCCTTTACTAGCCCATAGGTCTTCTGCTGCCTTATCCAGGTTGTCAATTTTTTCTATTCCAGCAGACAACGCTGATTTTCCTGCTTTCGAAGCTATCAGATTGTAAAGCTGGGCAACCACCAGGCCGCTTTGGGAGTGCTTCACCATTGTGCGATAGTCGGCGTTTGCACCTGTCAATGATAAATTTGCTTCAAACTGATAATGACGGGACATCTCGCGATGATCTTCATCAATCTTGCGATTCACAGCGTATTGCTTGGCAAATTCAATGGGTGAAAGCCAGGTGCCAAGAAAATCTGCCCCAAAACTCACAATTACATTTGCCTTACTGAAATCGTAGGACGGTATGAAACCTGATCCGAAAGATTCCTCGTTGGCTTTCCACATTCCATAGTATGAAATTGGATCGTATTGTATGTGTTGGGTGGTGGGATACTTTGCTTTGAATTTATCAATCGAAGCCTTGGTGCTAGGGCTGAGAATCGTATTGCTCACAATCCTTATTTGGCCACCCTTGCCTGCCACTTCCGACAACTTCGAAATTATTTCTTTGTCAATTGTTTCCCAGTCTGAACTCTTGTCCGCGATCTTAGGGCCACGTAGACGATAATTATCATACAAGGAAAGTACGGAAGCCTCCACTTGGGCGCTGGTACCTCCTTTGGATACATTTGAAAGTGCGTTGCCCTCAATTTTAATTGGACGACCATCCCGTGTTTTAACTAAAATGCTACAGTAGTCTCCACCATCCACGTAGGTAGAGGCGTAATAGTTGGGGATACCTGCATCGGCATCCATCGGCTTGTTTACAAATGGAATGGCTTTGCGAATGGGTGTCTCACAGGCCGCAAGTGAAACTGCGGCCACACTGAATCCCATCATTTTGAGGAAATCTCTACGGGAGTGACCAGGATCTTCTTCTACCCCCAGGTTGACAAATTCCTTGTCGGCATTCTTGATGTAAGATGGATCATTCTTGAGTTGTTCCAGTCCTTTCCAATATGTCTTTTTTGTATTACCCATAGCGCTTAGTCGTTCCTTTTATCAGTAAATCCTATTGCTTTCCAAATCCTTTGATTCCAAAATCATGTCAATAGTGGCACTTAGAGCATTCGAGGCCCCCAATGTCTTCGACCTTCATGGCCTGCTTGCTGTTATGAATCTCTACCAGCTTATCGTAGTAGGCATTGCCTTTTGTATTTACATCGGTTTTACGATGGCAATCAATACACCAGCCCATGGTCAGCAAAGAATACTGCTTCACAACATCCATCTCCTGAATTGGGCCATGACAAGTCTGGCAAACAACGCCTGCAACGTTTACGTGTTGGGAATGATTAAAATAAGCTAAGTCGGGAAGGTTGTGGATCCGCACCCACTCAACCGGTTTGGTTTTTCCTGAGTAAGTAGATGTAAGAGGATCAAACCCAGCTGCTGCATAAATTTTTGCTATCTCCCCTTCTCCCGTGATTGTACCCTGCTTGATCTGCGAATGGCAGTTCATACATATGTTGGTGGTGGGGATGTTCGCTTGTTTTCCCTTCATAGCCCCTGTATGACAATACTTGCATTCAATCTCAAATTGGCCGGCATGAATCTTATGAGAGAAAGCGATGGGCTGCTTGGGTTGATAGTTCTGTTGGACGCCTACAGAATAGAGTCCATCGATCACGGTCTTGAAAGTGACCGTTCCGACGATAAAAATGACGAGGAAAATAAACCCTGGGCTCCTGCTGACTGAAGCGAAAGAAATCGGAGAATTAACAATTTCACGATCTTCACTGCTTAGTTCCTTAGTGTCAAGAAACTTCCGCAATGCATTGACAATAAGTGCCAGAATCACCACAAGGAGAATCAGGATGATGATCATCCCGACCAGAATTGCGTCTAAATAGGCAGAGGGTACGCTTGATCCTCCACCTTGTCCTCCGGCCGCTGTTGCTGTAGCCGGTGCAGCATCTGGTTTGGCAGCCTCGGCCTTTACGTAAGCAAGTATGCTCAGGATTTGCTCATCCTTAAAGCTGGTAAAAGCCGTCATCTGGCTCTTATTATATTCCGTATATAGCTTATTGGCGTATTCATCGCCGCTGGCAATCACTTTGGAAGAGTTTTTCACCCAACCAAGCATCCAGGCGATGGAAGGTGCACGTCCTTCGGCTCCTGCCAGTGCAGGACCGATAAGTTTAGTCTTTACCCGGTGGCAAGTTTTACAATTTCCATTGAACAATGCTTCTCCCGCACTAATTGCCGCTGGGTCGGAAGGAATTTCCTGGGCTTGAACAGAGAGCGAAAGAAGAAAGCAAACAAGAACTGAAGTGACACAAGTAAAGATACCGGAGATCAATCGCTTCATCATGTGGTTTAGGATTCCGCCTTTTATACGGAGATGCACAAATCTACACTCCCATGTCATTATTTCAAACATATTTTTGGGCTTTGGCATGAATGTTTATGTCGACCAAAATGTGTTGTTATCTTGCTCCACAAGCACTTCCAAAATCTCTGGACGCTACTAAAATTTATAGTTTAGAATAGATATAAATAAACATTTTTGCTTGAAATTTGGGTTAAAATGACACCTTTTGAATACGTTTCAGTACTTACCTCCATCATTCTTGGCTTGGGCGTCACACAAATTCTGACGGGCATCGCCGACCTTTTAAATCAATGGGAGAAAGTAAAACTGTATTGGCCCCACCTTCTTTGGGTCGTATTGGTATTTGTCCTTCACATTCAGGAATGGTGGATTACATACCAACTCCATACTATTGAATCATGGAGATTGCCAATATTTTTATTCTTTATTCTGGTTCCAGTCAACCTCTTTATCCTGGCCCGCATACTCTTTCCATTCAATCTCCATGAAGAAGTGATTGACCTGAAGGTGTTTTATTACAGGAATTTCCGAAAGTTCTTCCTTTGGACAATGATCTTGAATGTACTTTCCATCATCACCAACCTGATCGTAGATGGGATCCATGCTGACCAACTTGTGATCGTAGCGATCTTTGCGACGCTGGGGTGGGTGTCCTGGCGCAACTACCAGATGGAATGGCTCCACAAAATGATTGTGGTCAGCTTTCTTGTTCTTTTGATTGCAAGCGTCATCGTAAATTGGGACAACTGGCTCATTGCATAGCGTAAGCTTTTAGCCTATTTATTTTTTTTATTACCAAATAGATTAAGAGCACTTGTCGGACATCAGGTATTGCATTCGGGTAAAAAACGCATAATTCGCGAATTGTTGATCTATGTGTATTAGGCCAGGGTTATTCGCCGTATTATTCTTTCAGCTTGGTATTTTGCCAATAGCAAGTGCGCAGGAAAACCATTCTCAGAAAAGAACCTATCCATTGCGAATAACCTCCAAAGACACCACAACGCTTCATCGCAAACAGCTTACCTTTTTTCCTGTCATCTACCGTTCGCCAGAAACCGGCCTGGCGTATGGAGTGCTGGCACTGGGCCTATTCAAGATGATCGGTGTGAAAGATTCCCTCACGAGGACCTCCAATGTTGAGTTTCCAGCCGTCATTACATCAAGGCAGCAATTTATCGTCGATCTCATTTACAACCTGATCACAAACAAGGAGCGTTATTTCATCCGTGGATTCAACCAGTACAACAATTTCAGCGAGTATTACTATGGCATTGGCAATAACACAACCGACGCCGATAAGGGTTTTGTTGAATTCCAATCATTTAGAACGAATCATCGGATCATGGCCCGGGTTGAAAAGCGGCACTTTGCTGGACTTCAATATCAATATTACAATTTATCACATGCGACATTCGCAGATCCGCTTAAGTACAATCCTGAAAATAGTCAATTAGGCTATGGGGGGTTTAGGACTGCAGGAATTGGGCCCGTGTACTTATACGATTCAAGGAATAATGTGATCAATTCTCATCATGGAACATACGTTGAAGTTTCCACACTAATTATCACAAAGGCTCTGGGAAGTCAATATACTTTCAACAACATAACTTTAGATGCAAGAAAATTCTTTCCTGTAGGTCTTAAGAGAAACGTATTAGCGGTCCAGACCATCATCAACAACAACCAGGGCGATTTGCCTTGGCGGCAAATGGCCGCGATGGGTGGTTTCAGCATGATGCGCGGATATTATCTGGGCAGGCATCGTGACAAAAACTATGTAGCGTTGCAGACAGAGTACAGATTACACGTCTGGAAGTTTTTTGGAATGACTTTCTTCGGAGCCACGGGTGAAGTGGCTTCAAAGATGGAAGATCTGGCTTTCAATCAGCTGAAGTTTGCCGGCGGTGGAGGGCTTCGCTTTGAGGTGGACAAAAAAGAAAGAGTTAACATTCGATTCGACATTGGTTTTTCAAAAGCAGGCCCTCCGGGTTATTACCTGACCATCGGAGAGGCCTTTTAGTCATCCTCCTTAAAAGTTAATCAACATGTCAACCAATACCTTTTCCCCAAACAAGTCCTTCTTACAGCCCAAAAAACTGCAGAAACTGTCAAGGACAAATTCTGTCATCGTCATTGGGGCTGGCGCATTTGGAGGATGGACTGCGCTTTCTCTTTTGAGAACTGGGATTAAAGTAACCCTTGTAGATGCCTGGGGACCCGGGAATTCGCGAAGCAGTTCGGGTGATGAAACGCGTGTCATCCGATCCACTTACGGTGCCAACGAATTCTATTTCGACTTGAATGTCAGGGCACTTGAACTATGGAAAGAAAATGAGCAACGATGGAATAAGAAGTTTTTTTTCAATACCGGTGTGCTCTGGTTCTGCTATGAAGAAAAAGCTCCGCTGGTAGATGATTCCATTCCCTTTGCCCGAAAACACCATATGGAGTATGAGTATTTGAAATCTGAAGCGTTGAAGAAAAGATATCCCCGTATCAATATAGCAGACCTTCACCATGCCTGGTTTGATTCGTACGGAGGTTATCTTAAGGCGCGCGAAAGTTGCCAGGCAGTAAAAGAAGCATTTGTAAAAGAAGGTGGGGAGTTTATTCAGGCATTTGTTAAGCCTGGAAAAATTCAGTCAGGGAGCCTGGAGCAAATAATCCTATCGGGCGGCACAGCCATCATGGCAGACTCCTATCTTTTTGCTTGTGGCTCATGGATGGGTAAAATGTTTCCGGAAATCCTTGGAAATGTAATCACATGCTCCAAACAAGAAGCTTACTATTTCGGCGTCCCATCAGATGCAGCCTTGGAGTATGATTCACTTCCGGTGTGGGTTGATGTGGATGGCAAAGATTTCTATTATGGCATTCCTGGAAATTCCCAACGAGGATTTAAGATTGGCGTTGACCGGCGGGGAGAACCATTTGATCCAACTCTTGGAGAACGTATTCACAATCAGGAAGTGCTTGAACACGCCCGTAACTTCATTTCACATCGATTTCCGGGATTGAAAAATGCACCATTGGTGGAGAGTAGAGTGTGTCCCTATGAAAACTCCCCCGACGGTAATTTTATTTTTGAAGCGCATCCTGAAGCTGGCAATGTAATCTTTCTGGGAGGCGGCTCAGGTCACGGCTTCAAGCATGGTCCTGCGCTTGGAGAATTGGTAACGAAAGCTCTGGTTTCTTAGTCCAGCAGCTAACCGTAGAAATTATTTCATTGTAGAAAATTTGTATACCGTTCTTTGCTTATAAACTTCACCTGGGTTGAGCACCGTGGATGGGAAGTCTTTGTGGTTGGGTGAATCCGGAAAATGTTGTGTTTCGAGGCATAAGCCATTTCTAAAATTGTAAGCTTTTCCTGTGGGTCCAATATCAACTCCATTCAAGAAATTTCCTGTATAAAATTGAACACCGGGCTCAGTGGTCCACACTTCCATGACCCTGCCCGCAGAAGGTTCAGCAACGGTAGCTGCTAAAGAAAGTTCATTCCCATTCTTCTTATTAAGCACCCAGTTATGGTCATAGCCCTTGCCAAAGATTAATTGTTCATCCTTTTGTTCAATCCTTTCTCCGATGGTATGAGCCTCCCGGAAGTCAAATGGCGTTCCTGTCACAGATCTCAGCTCACCCGTTGGAATCAATCCATCATCGACTGGGGTGAAGCGATCTGCGTTAATGGTAACCTTGTGACTGAGAATATCACCACTCCCCTCGCCTGCAAGATTAAAGTAAGAATGATTCGTTAGATTAAGCACGGTGGTCTTGTCAGTTGTAGCCTCGTAGTCAATCATTAATTCATTTTGATCCGTCAAGGTGTAAGTAACTTTCACTGAAAGATTCCCTGGATAACCCTCTTCACCATCTTTGCTCAGGTAGGTCATTTCAAGTGCAGAACCTTCGGGGCGCTCTGCCGGTTTCACATTCCAATAAACCTTATGAAAACCTTTGGGCCCACCATGTAAAGCATTGACACCATTATTTACAGCCAATTGATATTCCTTTCCTTCCAACGTGAATTTAGCCTTCGCAAGACGATTTCCATACCGGCCGATGGTCGCTCCAAATGAAGCGTTTCCTTTCAAATACTTCTTCGCTGAGTCATACCCTAACACAACATTATTCAGTTTTCCATCTCTGTCCGGCACCCAAAGGGATGTAATCCGACCTCCATGGCTGGTCACTGACATCTTTACTCCATTCTTGTTCTGAAGATCGTAGGTGAAGAGCGTATCAATCGCCATAGTTGACATAGGTGTTTCCTTTTTGGGGGGGGTGCAATTTGCCAATGCAAGGCACCCAAGTAAGAAGATGATCCGATTCATAAAAGAAAGTTATAAAAATAACCGGATGAACAAAACCACCTTCGATCGTTTTCAAGATATCTCAGTGAGCTGACAACATGAAGAAGACGTCATGGAGGCAATCCTAAACTGCCCACAGTTTCCTATTCCTGGTTATGATACGATCATTATTGCTAACTTTATCAATGCAGAAAAAAATACATGTGAATGCAAATTAAAAGTAAAAGTTACGGATTGGTACTGTGTGGTGGACAAAGTGTGCGCATGGGGCATGAGAAGGGTTTCATAACCTATCATGAAAAACCGCAATGCTATCATATGCATGAAATGCTGGATAGGTTGTGCGAAAAGACCTTTATTTCACATAACCCATTACACCAAGAAAAATTTGAAAACAAATATTCTGTGTTGATCGACTTACCCAACTACACTTCCATTGGCCCAATGGCTGCCTTGCTCTCGGCATACACAAAATATCCAAATCAGGATTTTATTTTAGTAGGATGTGATTATCCCTTTGTGGAATCTGAAGATTTGAAAAGGCTATTAAATTCATCTGAGAATGAACCCATGGCGTCTGCATATTACAATGAGGAAGAACAGATCTATGAGCCAGTCCTGGCGTGGTATTCACACCGGGCAGCACAAATTTTGGTGAAGCAGTTTGACACCAGACAATATTCATTACAGTATTTTTTACAATCACTCGATGCGGTAAAGCTTTATCCTTCTCATCCGCTAACTTTGAGAAGCGTCGATACAACAGAACGAATGACCGAAGCGAAAGCGATCCTGAAAATCAAATTAGAAAACAGATGAATCTGATCGAGAAAAATCGAGTCGAGCGTTTCAGTATAAAAAAAATCTCCATTGACCAATCGGTGGATGCCGAAGACCATTTAGCAGTGGAAGCGCCGCTCGAGATTCAGCTATTGTATGGAGCCATTGAAAAAACACAAATAACTATTTCTGTTACGATGCGCACGCCAGGCCACGATGAGGAACTGACGATTGGATTTTTATTTACGGAAGGAATATTGGAAGATGGTGACCCGATAGCATCCGTTAAGTCGTTGGCAGAAAATAGAATACTGATTGCCTTGCACGATCATATCAATCCTTCGCTTCAAAAAGCTGAGCGCAATTTTTATACCACTTCAAGTT
>JAYVQY010000157.1:0-4176 GCA_043776715.1 Cyclobacteriaceae bacterium
GTTTTGTTTTTTGAATTGCAACACAGAGCCAATGTTCATCTCACCCACTTGTTTTCGGGTCAGAAGTTCGGTCCTTGTTCTGTGCAGCCCGGTAGTTGAAAGAGAAGAAATAACTGAATTTAGTTCGTCAGCCGGACTTGACGTTCCATCTTTCAGCAGATAGGAACCAAAAACATGAACGAATACTTTCTGTGTGATTGCATAGCTGGCAGCCGTACCTCTTAGGAACATATTTTCGTTGAGGGAAGCATAAGGAAGAAAGCCGATGTTACTTCTCCTGGTGGTGGTAATTGTTTCTGAATTTTTCCCAAATCCAAAGACACTGCCCAGTATAAGCCCCTGGCCAAATTGACTTTGATAGTCGCCGATGATAAGGTTCTTCAGTTTTCCTTTATTCACGACCTGGGCATGAAAAGAAGTAAAATCAAAACCGTATTGTTTTTGAGAAGGAGACCATTTTATTAGTTCACCCGGATCTTTTTCTAATGTGAAGCCAACACTAAAGTCATTTGAGCGGGCTACTCTGTAACGGAGGTAAAATTTATCCGGCGAGCCAGCGTAACGTTGGGAGGAATCTGTTTGGGAGTTGTACCCTCGCTTGTTTTCAAGCACACGCTCATATCGAAGCACTAGATAGTTATTCTCTTCTTTTGCCATCCGCTGGAATATGGTGGTATTAAGTTTTGACTGAGCATCATAGACCGTGACAAATGGAATGATGCGATCAAAAGTATTTCGAGTCCAGCCCGGTACTGACTGTAATTCATAGACCGAAAGGAGGGGGCCATTTTCCTGCCTGTACTTTAGAAAAGAATTGACGTCTGTTTCAGTCAGTACCATGACGGCCCGAAGTTGCTCCCGACTAACACTATTGAGGTCCATGGGGTTGGACAGCAACTGGGCCAGGTTCTCATAAAGTTCCTGATAATTTAGATCACCGTCTTGAATCGGGAAAATTTCATCCACCAACATCTCAAGGTTAAAATCTTTTCTTGGAAAGTCCTGACAGCAGGCATTGTATGTGCTCAGTGCAACTCCGATCAGGATGAGGCATTTCATCTTTTCTTTTTATCAAAATGATATATCGCTGAGGCCTCGTGAGCGCCGCCAAGTGATCTGCTGACGGTGAAGGCATAATCAATTCTAATGCGACTAGCCTTTGCGCCAAGGCCAAAATGAGCCGTAGAGGGGTTGAGACTAAATCCAGTTCGTGCAAATATTTTTTTATGGATCACGTATTCTGCGCCTGTTCTCCAGGTGACAAGATAGACGAGATCCTTTTCCAGTTCGGTAGCAATGAAGAGGTAGTCAGCTGGTTTGTATCCAATGCCAGCGACTAATTTGGTTGGGAGCCTTTCGTCATAGGAGATCCTGGATTGATTTAGATTGACGATATAAGCGCCGACCGAAATTTGGGGAGTGATCTGGGCAAGGCCGCCAAAGTTGATGCTGATGGCGCTTTTGGTCCCAAAACCTTCGGCCTTGTATTGAATATAATTGATCTTAGTTCCAAGCGCTGCGATGCCAAATTTATTACTGAAGCCTACGCTGGCGATTTGCTCGCTGTAGACTTCGTCGCCAAAGCGGAATAGCCCGATGGCACCGACACCGAATCTTGTGGGAAATGAAAGACCCATGGAGGTACGATCGGCCCCCTGCAGCGTTGGTCGTGCTTCATAGGTAAAGAATGATGAAGCTGTTTTATTTTCAGCCAGGGCACCGATATTATTAAATAATGCCGTTTCATCTACGAGTACTGAACTAGCATATCCCATACCTGCCGCCCTCGCTCCAATAAGGGTGCTCACACTTTGCGCGCTGGCAGCTAATGAACATGGGAGCAATAATGTGATGACAAACATTTTCATTCAGAGGGACATTTAGCCACAAAGACTAAGACACAATAATGCATTCAGGTAATAGGATTCCTGAAAAACAAGGCTTACTGTCTTTGTGTTAGTGGCCAGTGCTAATTTTGCACCTTTGCATAGAATTTTTTGACAATGCTTCGATATGTTTTCCTGATCAATTTGTTTTTGTGTCCATGGATATCTACGGCTCAATGGAAGGATACGACTGATTTCTATTCTAAAGGGCAAATCCGTTCGAAGGGTTTGATTGACCATCAGGTAAAAGATGGCCAATGGAAGTATTTCTATTCTGGCGGAGGGTTGAGCGCCATTGAAAATTATGTGGGTGGAAAATTAGAAGGGGAGGTAAACTACTTTTATCCGAATGGGAAATTGCAGGGTAAGGAAATATGGAGGAGTGGATTTTTGACCGACTCTGCATTTTATTTTTACAACAACGGATTTGTTGAGAAGAAAGGAGTCTTCAAAAGAAGTCAGTATGCTGGAGAATGGAAATTTTATTTCGAGAATGGTAAACTCAACCGTACGGTTGTTTATCTGAATGGATTTCCAGAAGGAGAAACGAAAGTCTATTCTGCTAACGGGATCTTAATGCAGCATGGGTATTATCATTTGGGACAAGAAAGTGGAGCGTGGTCTTTTTTTGATGAGCAGGGGAAAATTCAGTATGAGGGAAAATACGATCAAGGAAAACGCGTAGAGGACTGGTATCAATACGATCGAAAGGGCAAAAAGAGGATTTGGAAATACCGCGACTAGAACTCCTTCTTCACATTAAAGAAAAACGCGCCATTTGTATCGTTCGGTGCAAACGAATATTCGAATCGCAACACCAAATCATACATGGTCACCACATCAAGTCCAAATCCCACCCCTGAAAGAAAGCGGTTGGAGAATGTTTGATTAAGGCCTTTCTCTCCTGACGCAGAAACATAAGAATCATAATAGGGATAGTTTTCAACATAGCCGAAGTCAGCAAACGTCTTCAAATAGACTGCAAGCGGAAAATAGCTGAACTGTTCAAGCGGTAGGTCCATTGTCCAACTGCGGGAGAAAATCTTCTTCTTGAAGGTGGTCTTATTTAAAGCGAAAACGGGCCCTTCAATTACATAGTTTTCAAAACCTCTAACCAATTGGTTGCGGTAGCCCAAGGCATTGAAAGTATTGTATGGCTGTTTCTGGGGAGTACTCCAAAAGCCCGACGTGAAGTTCGAAAGTAGAAATCCATTTCCCAATCTCCAGTGTCTGGCGTAAGTTAAGTTAAGCTCCAGCTGATCGACATCATCATTTGGTAAGAGGCCGGTCTTGGATATGTATCCGGTGAATTGATATCCTTTTGTAGGGTAGAGCACCACGTCTCGATGTTCTGAATTGAATGAATAGGACAGTGACATGAACCTCTGGGTGTTTTTGTTGCCGTTGTAATAGATGGGGTTTAGCTGCAACACCGTATCCAGCACTTTCGAATTTCGGAAATTGAGTGCAACAGCATGTGTTTCGAAAAATGACTTTCGGTAAGAATAACTTACTCCAACACCCAATGACGTGCGTACAATTTCTTTTATTTCAAGGAAAACAAGCTTGTGGTCGAGGGTACGATATGCAAGATTTCGTGGTGCGGCATAGTCAAAATTGATGGTGATCCCTTGCTTTTGTTTGCGGTCAAGATTGGGGATTTTGTATTGCAAATCAAATTTCCTCACGTACCCAAATTGGGCTGTGAATCTCAGCGATTCATTCCTTCCCCGAAAGTTATTCTTGTAGACCCGCATGCCATAGTTGATGCGCCCGAAATCATGGTTGTAGTTATTCCACCATTCATTGAAGTTACGGTCGGAAAGTTCAAAGATGGGAGCAGGAAAAATATACCACCGCTCCGACACCTCCACCAGGATATCGATGTGATCATTTGTAAGGTCCAGGGCCTTAACAGAAACGGTGTTGAAAAGTCGTAAGTTGTAGACTCTATTTTTGTCCCAAATCAGAGCCGCCGCTAAATTGGCAGAGCTGATGGTGTCTCCAGCTTTTAGTGAAAGCTCCCGTTCAATGATTCTGTTTTTGGTAACCTTATTGCCAATAATCAGGACCCTATCAATACGAAGAATTCTTTTGACAGTAGAGTCAACCTTTTGCTCATCGGGTGAATCCTTCCGACCAGCGATAGATTGTTGAAGGTCTGCCCTTTCTCCGCCTGCAATTAATAATACCCCTAACAACCACGCAAGCATGCAAACTCATCTAAGATTTTCGATATGTACAAAACCATAAGGCTACCCGATACGATCATGAATTTGCTTAGGCTGCC
>JAYVQY010000158.1:0-4139 GCA_043776715.1 Cyclobacteriaceae bacterium
ATTTCAGAGAAAGTTTTCATGGGTAAAGATATTTTGCACATTGGAATCTGGAAAAAGGGTGATGAACGCATGGTCTATAACATGATCTACAGCGATGGGAAGAGCGGGAAGTCTTTTGCCAAACGTTTTGCCATGCCGGCCATTATCCGAGACAAGGAATACAACCTCGATCAGGGTAATCCTAACAGCAAGGTCCAATACCTAAGCTCCAACCCCAATGGTGATGCTGAGGTGGTGGAAGTAAAACTAAGCCAGTCGAGCACGGCCCGTAAGAAGATATTTGATTTTGACTTTTCCGAATTGGAGATCAAGGGTCGGGGAGCCAGGGGGAATACCATTACAAAATACCCTGTTCGCAAAGTCGATTTTAAAGAAGCAAAAGGGACTACGCTCAGCGGCCTTGACTTATGGTTCGACGAAGCTTCCGGACGCCTCAACAAAGAGAAACGCGGTAAGCATGTAGGCAAGTTTGACGGAGATGATCAAATTCTTGCCATCACAAGGAGTGGAGCCTACAAAATCACGTCTTATGACCTTAACAATCGCTATGAACCCGAAAAAACAATCCTGGTTGAAAAACTAAATCCCAAGAAGGTGATTTCGGCTGTATATGTGGACGGCGAAAGCAAGCAATATTTTGTCAAACGCTTCCAGATCGAGACCAACACCTTCGACAAGGAATTCGGTTTCATTTCTGAAGGCATTGGCTCTCGCCTGGAGTTTGTCACTACTTCGGACACACCTGAAATTGAAGTTGACTTGGTGAAAGGAAAAGGCAAAGAGAAAGAAACGGAGGTTGTAAACCTTGAAGATATCATCGATGTGAAAGGATGGAAGGCGCTTGGCAATCGCCTATCACAACACAAAGTCACTAGGGTACGGCCGGTCGAAGATCCTGAGGATTCAGGCCTGGAGGAAGGTGATGATGAAAATGAGCTCATCGATTCTGCTCCATCAAAGGCGACTGAAACCCGAAAGGGTTCTCCTTCGCCAAAAAAAAAAGAAGAGTCCCAACCGGAAACTCAGGGAAGTCTATTCGCGGAAAAAGCAGCCCCCATCCAAAAGCAGGAAAGCAAAAAACAAAAGGTAAAAGCGGAGCAGGCAAACTTGTTCGGGGAAAGCAAAGCGGAAAAACCAGTAAGCAAGGAAAAAAGACAAATAGTGAATCAAAACAAAAAGCCAAAAGAAGGTAACCCTAAAGTTTTTACAGCCGGCCAAACGATTGAACTTGAGTTATGATGAAGATTCGGGATATGAAGGGCTATGCTGTTGGCCTTTTGTTTGGGATCGTACTTTCAACTAACGGACAACCGCGTGAAATTACTGCCCAGGGTAAAGTGATGGACGTTCTTACCAAAAAAGGCGTCAAGGCGAGAATTTTTTACAAGAGTTATCCCACCGGCAGCATCACCGGCAGATTCAATGACAGCACCTTCTCCTTTCCAATTTTTGGCTCATCCAAATATGCGATCACAGCTGAGGCCGAAGGCTACATTATCGGGACCGCCCTCGTCGATCCAAAAGACATTGATTCCAACAGCCAGGTAATCCGCGACATTATGCTTACCCGGAAAGGAGAGCCCATTGTCTTAGATCATCTTATTTTCCAGCAAGGCAAGGCTGCAATAGATTCTAAATCGTTTCCCGGTTTGGATGAAGTAGTGGTGATGATGAAAGACAATGAGAAGTTGGAAATACAGTTGGAGGGCCACACGGACAACCAAGGCGATGCGAAAGCCAATCTTGAGTTGTCACAAAGTCGGGTGGACAACGTAAAGAAATACCTGGTCTCTAAGGGGATAGCCAAAGGCCGGGTAAACACAAAAGCATTCGGAGGAACAAAACCCATACTCAACGCCAACACACCGGAGGCAAGGGCCCGCAACCGCAGGGTTGAGATGCGCATTTTGAAGGATTAGATTTTATCGGTCAATTTTAGTGCGGGATTATAATTTTTGCCACAAGGACACTACGACACGATCATCCGCGTGTGGACAGATTCCTGACAAAAGCATCGTGTTCTTGTGACTTTGTGGCCAACTAATTCATACTCTTTTCAAGAATGACTCATTACCATTTATCCCGGTGGGGATTCATTATTTATTTATCTTTGCAGCCTAAAATCTCGAAATTATGCCCGGAAGCGAACTTTTTGGAGTTGAAGAAAGGAAGGAAATAGACGACGTACTGAAGACAGGCATCCTTTTTCGCTACAACCATGAGGCTCAGCGCAACAATGTTTGGAAGGCGCTCGATTTTGAATCTGAAGTAAAAAAGCTCACCGGAGCGAAATATGCGCACGCAGTATCTAGCGGTTCTACCGCAGTTTCTTGTGCCCTCGCAGCAGCGGGCATCGGCTCAGGAGACGAAGTGATAGTCCCGCCCTTCACCTACATCGCTTCTGTCGAGGCGGTCATCTTCTCAGGAGGCATTCCTGTCTTTGCGGAAATAGACGAGACCTTGTGCCTGAGCGCCGCAGGCATTCGCAAAGCAATTACACCCAAGACGAAAGCCGTCATGCTTGTACACATGTGTGGCCAGATGGCTGACATTGATGGTATTTTAAAGGTTGTGAAAGACCACAATCTTGTTTTAATAGAAGACGCCGGCCAGGCATTTGGCGCGACCTACAAAGGAACTTCCGTTGGCTTGTTTGGAAAAACTGGCTGTTACTCTTTTGATTTTTTCAAGATCGCCACCGCTGGTGAGGGTGGAGTGTTTGTCACCAACGATGAACAATATTATAAATTTGCCGATAGCTTTAGCGACCATGGTCACGATCATGTGGGCAATGCACGCGGCATGGAGCAGCATCCTATTCTGGGGTTTAATTATCGAATCAGCGAACTACATGCTGCCATTGGTGCAGCTCAGACCCGGAAGGTGCCCCACATCCGTAACGTCAATCGCAAATACAAGCAACTCATGATGGAGCATCTTAAAGATGTTCCAGGGGTTAGCTTCGCCGAGATTCCAGATCAGGCGGGTGACTCTGCTACATTCTTGAACCTCTTCCTTTCTGATACTGAGTCTGCCAAAAAAGTAGTAGAGGCATTCACAAAAGACGGAATAGGTGGCTTCAATTACTGGTTTATCAACATGTATCATTTCATTAACCAATGGAGCCATTTGAAGGGCATGAAGTCAGCAGCGCCACTCCCAATACATCATTATCAGAAGCCACAGGATTACCACACGCTTGAATTGCCTAAATCACAGGAAGTTGTTGGAAGACTGATATCCTTCGGCATTCGTTGCACCTGGACGGAATCAGAAGTGCTGGAGCTCACAAAAAAAATAAAATCATCCATCGAAAAAACGCTCGCTGTAAAAGCCTATGCATAAGAATTTTAAGGGTATTGAAAAGACCGTTTTTGGTAGGGGTAGCTTTTCACAACTCGGGGAAATTGTGGAATCAAAACGTGGAGAGAACGATCACTTCATGCTGTACCTTGTTGACAATTATTTCAAAGGAAAAGAGCTCGAAAAAAGAATCCCCGCTCATGATTCAGACATCATTAAGTTTATTGACGTTGACCCGGAAGAACCCACCACGGTTCAAATTGATAACCTTCGCGACAGCGTGAAGAGCACCAAAGGAATTCCTTCCGCAGTGATTGGTATTGGCGGAGGAAGCATCATGGACCTGGCAAAAGCACTATCCCTGATGTTCACAAATGAAGGCTCTTCGGCCAAATATCAGGGATTAAACCTCATCAAGAACCCTGGAATATATCACATCGGCGTGCCGACGATTTCAGGAACCGGTGCAGAAGTATCGATGACGGCCGTCCTCACAGGACCAGAAAAAAAACTGGGCTTAAAATGCGAGTGGACGGTTTTCAACCAGCTCCTGCTTGATCCTGAATTAATTGCCACCGTGCCACTTGATAAATGGTTTTATACCGGCATGGATACCTACATTCATTGCATAGAATCCCGTGATGGAATATTGAACAATGCGTATAGTACAGCATACGGAGAGCAGTCTCTGGCGATGTGCAGAGAGATTTATTTGGGGGAAAGCGCAGGCCAATCAAAAGAAAATGATGAGAAACTGATGGTCGCTTCTCTGATGGGAGGATTAAGTCTTACCTATTCAGAAGTTGGTGTAGTGCATGCGATGTCCTATGGGCTTT
>JAYVQY010000159.1:0-103136 GCA_043776715.1 Cyclobacteriaceae bacterium
GCTCACTCCCGTCCAGGATGTCAAAAACGGTCAATCGATGCTAAGTGCGGATGGGAACCTCAGCTATGTTTCCAATCTAACATTTCGCGGAGTTGACTCACTGGAATATAAAATCTGTGACTCCGGAACGCCGTCTGCTTGCAGCGTCGGTAAGGTCATTATTCTGGTGGATGACTTGCCATTGAAGGTGTATGAAGGTGTATCGCCCAATGGCGATGGCAATAATGATTTCTTACGCATTGATGGCGTTGATTACTACACCGAAAATGAGGTCATGATTTTCGATCGGTACAACAACCCTGTTTTTCAAATGACAGGATATAATAATGAAGACCGGGTGTGGCGTGGTCAGGCCAACAAAGGAATTGGTCCAACCGACCTTCCGGAAGGAACATACTTCTATTCGATAACCCTTGGTGATGGCAGTCCACCGATGAAGGGATATTTGATCTTAAAAAGGAATTAGGCTATGAGAGTGCTCTTTTCATTCATAGCGATAATTATGAACGGCCTTGTTTTTGGACAACAGCAAGCTACATTCTCACAATATATGTTCAATGGCCTGGCGATTAACCCAGCCTATGCCGGCAGCCATGATGCCCTGAGCGTCAATCTCCTCACCCGGTTTCAGAACGTTGGGCTACCGGGGGCTCCTAATACACAGACGCTCGCAATCCACACGCCTTTGGTCAACGAACGAATTGCCGTAGGACTTTTGGTCGTTCACGACAACATCGCCGTCATCAATCAAACGGGTATAAATGGAATCTACGCATATAGGTTGCCGATGGGGAAGGGTCGTCAGCTCTCTATGGGAATCCAGGCTGGGTTCAGTTCGTACCAGGCTGCGTACTCCAAGTTGGAAATCTATCAGCCTGATTTAGTTTTTACCCAGGATGTCAGACAGACACGACCAAATTTTGGTGCCGGACTTTATTATAGCTCCAAACTTTGGTATGCCGGAATTTCTATGCCTCACATGATGAGCGCTATCTTCCAGCGCGGAGCAAATTTCGAAACAATCCACCAAAGTGTCCCATTGATCCTGACTGGCGGCTACGTCTTCACCTTGAACCGGTTGATGAAAATCAAGCCTAACTTCCTGCTCAAGACGGTCGATCAGAGGATAGTGGAATTCGATATGAACGCGAATCTCCTTTTTGACGAAGTGTTGTGGGTTGGCCTCTCTTATAATTTTTCCCATGCCTTGAGCATGCTGATCGAGATGCAGGTCACAGACCAATTCAGGTTCGGATATTCTTTTACGGCCTCAATGGGGCCCATCCGGACTGCCGAAGTAGGTTCGCATGAGATATTGCTGAATTATAGGTTCAAAAAGTTTTCGAAAGGAATTGTCACGCCAAGGTATTTCTAGATGAAAAGATTAATAATTATTCTTTTGATAGAGATGCCCATCCTAGTAATGGGGCAAAGCTCAAATATCTCTACGTTTTTCACAAGCAATTTCAAGAAGGCCGAAACATTGTACAATCAATTGGCATATCGCAACGCTTTGCAACTGTACCTGCATGTGGCCGAAAAAGACCCTTCCAACGACGTGGCGAAGCAAAGGGTCGCGGATTGCTATTTCCGGCTGGGGAATATTTTGGAGGCTGAAAAATGGTACGCTTTGCTGGCTAATTCCCCCACACTGGATCCAAAGTACAAGTATCAATATGCGCAAATCCTAAGCATCGAGGCGAAATATGCAGAGTCTCGAACGTGGTATCTTGAATATTTATCGGTAGTCAAAGACGACCCCAGGGCAAACGCCAAACTAGACTTCATAGACCATCTCGATTACTATTTGAGAGACTCCCTTTTGTACGAAATCTCGAACGAACCGTATAACTCTGATCAATCTGATTTCGCACCGCAGTTCTACAAAAATGGTATCGTATTCTCGTCGGCCCGAAACAGTGAGATTTTTGTGAAGCACCAGTCCTTTTCCGCCCTCAGTGACCAGGAAGCCATGTTGAACATCTTTTTCGCATCGCCCGATGCGGAGATTGAAAAAGACCCTCTGCTTTTTTATCAGCATGAACTCAATTCACCTTATCATGACGGTCCTTTGTGTTTCTACGACGGGGGCACTCGCGTTGCTTTTTCGAGAAGCAATTTAAAAGCGGGCAAGCCCGTGGCTGCTTCGGGGAGAGTCAATCTCGAGCTCTATTTTGCCGAAACCAAAGAAAAGAAAAAGATTGGCCGGTTAGAGCCGTTTCCATTCAACAATGACGGATATTCGATCGCACATCCCTGGATCTCCGAAGACGGCACAATCCTCTATTTTTCCTCAGATATGCCGGGTGGACAAGGAGGGGCAGATCTCTACAAAGCCGAAATAAAAGATGGAAAATGGGATGCCCCTGAAAATCTCGGATCATCGATCAACACCATGGGTGACGAGTTTTATCCGTTCATCGCAAATGATACCACTCTTTATTTTTCTTCTAACGGCCATGGCGGACTGGGCGGTCTGGATATTTATGTGAGTTACTCTGAAACATCTGGATACTCTCTGCCCAAAAACCTTGGGTTTCCCCTGAATACCTCGAGTGATGATTTCTCGTTCATCGTTGACAGGTCAGGGAGAAATGGTTTATTTTCCTCAAATAGAAGCGGTGGGGCCGGGTATGATGACATATACCGCTTTCGTGTCAAATCCTACTTTCTTGATGGCCGCGTGGTCGAAAGAAGTGACACCAGTGCCAGCATTTCATCTGCGTTAATTTATCTTAAAAATGATGGAGGCATAGTAATAGATTCCACAATTAGTGATACCAATGGGCATTTCAATTTTGACCTTGCCTTCGACAGAGACTATTCATTGTCTGTATTGAAACAAGACTACAGTTGGATTGATGAGATGAAGTTTTCAACCCATTCAAGGGCTATGGGGCACAGTACAGTAATTCTGCCTCTTTGGAAGCATGGGCTTTTTGCCAAGGGAATTGTGTACAGCAACGAGAGTCAAAAGCCTTTACCCAATGCCTTGGTCACCTTGCACAACACTACTGACCTAACCGTGGACTCTTTGCGAACGGATCAGAGTGGGACCTACTCCTTTCTGGTAAAACCAAATAAGAAGTATCAGATTCTGGCATCCAAAGATGTATTTCTTCCCGAAGAAGTTGACCTGAATACAAAAGGAATATTTCACGGCAACCTTTTGAATGATATGGTACTTGAAGAGAAGTTTCTTGACAAAGTTGTGATTCAATTCGATTTTGACATGGCGGATATCAAAGATTCTGAAATTCAAAGACTCGAAACATTGCGCAAGGACCTTGGCAAACGAAAACTGTCAAGATTACACATCAGCGCGTTTGCCGATTCTCATGGTACCCATGAATACAATCAGGACCTTTCCGACCGCCGTGCGAAGTCAGTACTGACATACTTTACCAGCGTTGGTGTTGATGCCAAGAGAATCGTAGCAATGGGATTTGGCGAAACCTTGCTTTTGAACCGATGCAGCGACGGAGTGGAGTGCAATGAAGAGGAACATTCTCTCAACAGACGTGCGGAACTAAAAGTGCAGATGGAAAAGTAAACCAGAAGTATTGGCCCTCAAGACTTCTCTTGCCCCTTATCATAGGCAAGGATGATATCCCGAACAAGTCGGTGTCGCACCACATCCTTCTCATTCAATTCAATAAACCCGATGCCCTTCACTTCTTTTAATATCCTGACTCCTTCCTTTAACCCTGACTTTTGATTGCCGGGCAAATCTATCTGCGTGACATCGCCGGTAACGATCATCTTTGATTCAGGTCCCATGCGCGTAAGGAACATCTTTATTTGCATAGGTGTGGTGTTCTGAGCTTCATCCAGAAGGATGAAGGCATTGTTCAATGTGCGGCCGCGCATGTATGCCAACGGAGCGATTTCTATAATTTCCCGTTCCATATAATATTGAAGTTTTTCAAATGGCACCATGTCATTCAAGGCATCATAAATTGGTCTCAGATAGGGATCGATTTTTTCTTTCAAATCTCCAGGCAAAAAGCCAAGGTTCTCCCCTGCCTCGACGGCTGGGCGGGTGATGATTATCTTTTTGACTTGTTTATTTTTGAGTGCCTTCACCGCCATGGCGACCGAGATATACGTTTTGCCAGTACCAGCCGGCCCCAGAGCAAATACCAGGTCGTTGTCGAAGGTGGATTGCACCAGCCTTTGCTGGTTGGCCGTCTTAGCTTTGATGGGGTTACCTTTTGTGCCGAACAGCAAAATTCCTTCTGCTGAGTCAACCGGTAAAAACTCTTGTTTCTCCTGGGTAATATAACCGCGAACATTTTCCTCGGTCACTCGTCCAAATTGGTGGAAATGATCTACCAAAGCATTCAGAATATCGGTAATCTGAACAATATCTGTGCTCTCCCCTTTGATGAGGATTTCATTGCCACGCGATACAATGCGACTTTTGGGAAACGCTGAAGACAGCTCGTTAATATTCTTGTTGCCCGTACCAAGAAAATCAACCAAAGACAGGTTGTCGAGGGTGATGGTTTTTTCGATCAATGAATTAAGATGAAAATGGTTTAATTTCGTGACAAAACTAATCAATAAACGGCTTTTCCAATCAAACGGTTCAGCCCGAAAAGAGTCTACATGGCCATTGTCACCCTGCTTACCGACTCCGGAGAGCGCGACCACTACGTGGCAGCCATCAAAGCCAAGGTGCTCAGCACCAATCCAGGGCTCACCATTGTTGACATCAGTAACAAAATAAACCCTTGCGACATTGCTCATGGTGCGTTTGTTTTAAAATCAGTATTCCGTGATTTCCCGAAAGGAACGGTACATCTGGTAGCGGTCGACGCAGCTGGTAATCGTGGAGATGCTTACTTTGCCATTAACCTTGAAGACCATTTTTTTGTGAGTGTCGACAATGGTCTGTTGGGCCTGGTGAGTGATAAGATCCCGCAGAACCTCGTTGAGTTGAATGCCATCAACACCATCACCACGTCTTTTCCGGAAAAGGATATCCTTGCCCCTGCAGCGGCCCGGCTTGCCAGTGGTGTTTCCATTTCAACGCTTGGAAAACCGATGTCCATGTTCAAGAAAATGACAGACCGTCATGTCAAGGCTACCAAAAAACAAATTCTGGGCCATGTCATACGTGTTGACGGCTTTGGAAACCTAATCACCAACATCGAAAAAGAAACTTTTGAAATCCTGAGCAAGGGGAAAGTCTACACGATCACGGTAGGTGGTGAAAAAATGCGCCGCATCCATACAAACTACCACCAGGCAGAACAGGGTGATTGCTTCTTGTTATTTAATAGTTTGGGACTTCTTGAGATTGGAATTTATAAAGGCAATGCCAGCGAGCTTTTAGGATTGAGCTATGATAGTCCGGTGAATATTATTTTTGAAGAGTAATTAGTTTAGGGTTCATTGTTTCGGGTTTCTGGTTCGTCATTTAGGGGCACTCAAACCAGGAACTATGAACCCGGAACTATGAACCCGGAACCAGAAACCTTGAACCAGCAACCCTGAACATTTATGTTGATCCGAATTGTTCGAATGCATTTTGCCGAGGCGGGTGTGGATGAATTCCTCGATATTTTTAACGCTCACAAAGATGCTATCCGGAATTTTCCAGGGTGTACTCATTTACAACTGATGACAGACGTCGACGATCCATTGTGTTACACTACTCTAAGTCACTGGAATGATCCCAAGGATCTGGAAAAATACCGCAAGTCGGAATTGTTTGGGAGTGTCTGGGGAAGGGTGAAGACCCTGTTTGCGCAAAGATCACAAGCGTATTCGCTTAAGCAGTTTATAGAGCTCTGACTAAAATCATTAATTCGTCATTTACCTGTAGTTGAGTTAGGGGCTTCCATCTATTTTTACAATTCATACTTATATTATATATTTGTAATTCGTAATATAGTCGAAATTTAGATAAAAAAAACGACATGTCAACATTTACCAGCACCCTTCCCGATGACCTGCTCCGTTCCCTGGCTGAAAAAGCCGGTAAGCTGTCAATGTCAAAAAATAAGCTGATTGAAAATGCACTTCGGCTCTACCTCGAGCATCTTGACAAAGCAGAATATATCCAATCATATCAGCAGGCCGCCTCAGACAAAGACCTTTTGATAATTGCAGAAGAAGGTATGACAGATTACCTGAATCAATTGAAAGAATGAAGCAGGGTGAAGTCTGGCAAGCTAACCTGGATCCTACCAAAGGAAGTGAGCAGGCTGGCTTTCGTCCCGTAGTGATCCTTAGTGGAAATTTGCTTAATCAACACCTTCCAGTCATTATTGTAGCACCACTCACTACCAGGATTAAGAGTTACAAGGGTAATCCTGTTTTGAATCCTGACAAGGACAACGGATTAAAAAATGAATCAGAATTACTGGTCTTTCACATCCGGTCTGTTTCGAAAGACCGTTTGGTTAAGAGAATGGGCAGCATTACAAAAACTGAACTTGCCCTGGCAATCAAAACGTTAAATGATATCTTGAAATACTAATGTCTAGTTAAGATTGCTTTGGTCAAACCAACGAGAAGTAGGCAGTAGCCATCTCGATAGCTTTCGGGATCAGTTGGCAACGTTTGCCTATTGCATTTCGCTTACTGCCTACTATTCAAGATAGATTAAACATGAGATTAGTGTGTAAACCAGCAATTGGAATCAATGCTGATAGTAAATCTCATTCCACCTCAACTCATTTTTTATTTGAGGTATCGTCGATCCACTTCCAATCTTTATCATTTCTATACCAGCCATCTCCGCAAAATCCTCCAGACACTCACTTGTAAGGTTCTGACTATAGCAAGTATGGTGAGCTCCTCCTGCTAATATCCACGCGGCACAAGCCGTCTTCATATCAGGTAGAGGTTTCCACAAGACACGGGCAACGGGCAATTTGGGCAATGCTTGTTCTGGCTTCACTGCCTCTACTTCATTTACCAATAAACGGAAACGGTTCCCCATGTCGACAATGGAAACATTAAGTGCAGGACCGCTGCCCACGTTGAAGACCAACCGAACAGGATCCGCTTTGCCACCAATGCCAAGAGGATGAATTTCGCAAGAGGGTTTTCCCTCGGCAATGGACTCGCATATCTCCAACATATGCGACCCAAGCACAAGATTATTTCCCGCAGCAAAGTGATAGGTGTAATCTTCCATGAAGGAGTTCCCTCCTTTCAAGCCACTGGCCATCACTTTCATGGCACGGACAAGGGCTGCTGTCTTCCAGTCTCCTTCGGCACCAAAGCCATAGCCATGGGCCATGAGTCGTTGCACGGCAATTCCAGGTAACTGAAGCAGGCCGTGGAGGTCTTCAAAAGTATCCGTGAAGCCCTTAAATTGACCGTCGTGTAAAAAATTAAGCAGTCCTATTTCAATCCTTGCAGCTTCTCGCAATGATGATCGATTGCTTCCATCTCTTCTTAGCGTGGCAGCCAATCCGTAATTCTCCTCATAAACCATGACAAGTTCATCCACCTGAGGTTCGCTTACATTCTTTATGGTACTGATCAGGTCACCCAGGCCAAAGCCATTCACAGAATAACCGAATTTGATTTCTGCCTCAACTTTGTCTCCTTCCGTCACCGCCACCTGCCTCATGTTATCTCCAAACCTGCAAAACTTTGCCCCCTGCCAATCATGCCATCCAGAGGCAGCCCTTACCCACACTTCGATGCTCTTCACTGCCTCGTCGTCCTGCCAATGGCCCACCACCACTTTTCTATTTAATCGCATCCTGGTCATCATGAATCCAAACTCTCGGTCGCCATGCGCCGACTGGTTAAGATTCATAAAGTCCATGTCGAGATCACTCCATGGAATGTCGCGGTTGAACTGAGTATGGAAATGAAGAAGCGGTTTTGACAAAACTTTCAATCCACCAATCCACATTTTAGCCGGAGAGAATGTATGCATCCAGGCGATCACACCGATGCAATTTTTTGAAACCGCAGCCTCCTGGCAAAGCTGAAGTATCTCCTCAGGGGACTTAAGGACCGGCTTAAAGACGATCTTCACAGGAATCCGTGGATGGTCGTTCAGTGATTTGGCAATTTGTTGTGAATGGTTCGCAACTTTTTTGAGCGTCTCCTCACCGTATAGGTGTTGGCTACCGGTGACGAACCAGACTTCGAGAGAATTTAGAGTGATCATTCGTATCTAGTGAAGGGTTGAGTGGAAAGTGGAAAGTTGAAAGTGAAAAGTGAAAAGTGGAAAGTGGAAAGTGGAAAGTTGAAAGTGAAAAGTGGAAAGTGGAAAGTGGAAAGCTTAAAGCTAAATATCGAAAGATTAAAATAAGAAGATTGGGGCATGGGGCTATTTGGAAATGATGTCGATGTCGGTCACTCTTTCGGGAAACCAGACCTCCATTTCACCCTTACCACGATGGGCCCATGAATAGTATGGGATCGCAACAAAAGACTGCCGGACGGTGGATATGTTCCCTCCGTCTTTGTCGATGACAACAACTGAAGCTTCGCTCTTGAGCACCGTCACTCCATTCAATAAATCACTTCTGAATTCAGAGGTAAAGATGGTTCCCTTCGGAAGGATGATGTTGCTGGTTTTTCCATTGTTGTCGGGCCACTCGGCGCAGTACATCAAAGGGCCCCGCTGTAGTGACACTTTACCAATGTCATCTTTTACTTTCTTGTTGGCTATTACGGTCCTCACTTCCATTGGTAAGTTGACAATCACAACATCTCCTTTCTTCCAGGTTTTGGATAAAACAGCGTATCCGTTCTCAACTTTGTATTCAACAGGCTTATCATTGATCTTTATTTCAACCTTTGTGTCTGATTTCTTTTCAAACGTATAAAGGTCTGAAGGCATGGCTTTATTCTGCGCCCATCCCGGTATTCTGATCATGAGTGTCAAATCAAGTGGAGACTTTGGCGTAATTTTGAAAGTCAGGTTGCCATCCCATGGATAATTGTTCTGCTGTTCAATTTGTACCGGTTTATTGTTGACGGTGATGGTGGTCGTACCACTCATGAAGAGATTAATATAGATGGCACTCCCTTTTTGTGCATACGCATAGCCCGGAACCGAAGGTATCAAACGCACAACATTGGTGGGGCAACAAGAGCAGGGAAACCATCCCGACCTGGCCGACTCCATGTCTTTGTGCTGCACGTTATTTTTTATCTGCATGGCATTTGTATAAAAAAAGGATTTTCCATCCATCCCGACACCCGAGATCAATCCGTTGTATAAAGATTTCTCGAGGATATCAATGTATTTTGAATCTCCATGCAGCAGAAACATCCGATGGTTCCAATACACATTGGCAATCGCAGCACACGTTTCGTTATAAGCGGTAGCATTGGGTAATTCATAGTTGTCGCCAAAGCGCTCTCCATCGCCAATGGCACCCACACTACCCTGGACATAAATCTTTTTCTCTACCAGGTTATTCCAGATGGTATCAACCGCAGTTAATAGTTTTGAATCTCCAGTTAAGGCTGCCACATCTGCCATGGCAGCGTACAGATAACCAGCCCTCACGGCATGGCCGATCGCTTCATTTTGCTCTATGACGGGCTTATGGTCTTGCCAATAGGCGCCATTTTTCCAAGGGTCTTTGCTGGAAGCATCATAACCATTAAAGTGCCCTCGCTCCTCCACAAAGTCCTTTGCCGTGGCGAGGTATTCCTTTTTCCCTGTGATACGATAGAGCTTGACAAGGCCCATCTCCACAACCTCGTGGCCTGGAGCAATGTGTTTCTTTTCAGGGCCAAAGACAGAACATACAAGATCGGCATTCTTCAATGCTATGTCGAGTAAGTTCCTCTTACCAGTGGCCTGATAATGCGCAGCAGCAGCCTCATACAAATGGCCAGAATTATAAAGTTCATGACTCAGTTCACGCTCCTTTTCCCAACGTTCCATGCCTGCCCACTTATGAGGCTCTTTAGGGTTGATCGTCCTGGCAGTATATAAGTACCCATCGGGTTCCTGGGCATTTTTGACTTTGGTGATTAGCGAATCCATGTAAGAATCCAGCGCTTTGTCAGGATATAGGGTGATCGAAAAAGATGCTCCCTCGATTGTCTTATAAATATCGGTATCATCAAATGGATAAATCGTACAAAACGCTCCGCTCTTGGCGGCAGCCATTTCAAAGTTCTTGATGCGTCCGGTGGATTCACAACGCTCGAACGACGCAGGGATCGTGACCGTATGATTAATCTTAATGCGTGGCAACCAAAAATTATCCGTCAACTTTACTTTCGTAAAGGGCACCATTTGAATGGGATAGTCCGTTTGCTGAGCCAGAGCACTTAGTGCGCAGCACCAAATAAACAGTAAGGAAATTAATTTCTTCATATGAATGTTAGATAGTCCATGTCTATTCAAATTCTCCACTCTAGCTTTCAGCTTAAAGCCCAAAGTTGAAAGCTGAAAGCTCTTTTGCTACTGCCCATAATACGAGTCGGGTCCATGCTTACGTTCGAAATGTTTTTTTATGAGGGCATCTTTTAACCGGGGTGCTTTCGGGTTGATCTGCTCTGTGATATACGCCATTCTTGCAACCTCCTCGAGCACTGCCGCATTGTATACCGCATTAACAGAATTCTTACCCCACGCAAACGGAGCATGATTTCCCACGAGCATCATCTCCACCTCCCGATGATCAAGTTTTCTTTCCTTGAAGCAATTGATAATCTGAAAACCGGTTTCATATTCATAATCACCAGTAATCATTTTGTCGCTCATGGGAGGTGCACAAGGAATGTCTACGGTAAGATGATCCGCATGGGTAGTACCAAAAATGGGGATGTCTCGCTGAGCCTGGGCCCACGCAGTGGCATAGGTAGAATGTGTGTGAACAATCGACCCAACATTTTCCCAGTTTTTATACAGTACTGCATGTGTTAATGTATCCGACGACGGACGCAATTCTCCTTCTACCACTTTCCCATCAAAGTCCACAATGACCATTTTATCGGGTGATAGCTCTTCATAGGGAACACCACTTGGCTTGATGGCAAATACTTTCAATGTGCGGTCTGCTACACTAACATTTCCGAAAGTAAAAATAACGAGTCCCAGTTTGGGCAACTGCATGTTGGCATCAAAGGCTGCTTTCTTGATTTGATCGTAGTTGGCCATAGTTATTGATTATCGTATAAGCGGTCGATATCCTTCAGGTATTTAATTTGAATTCCTAACGCCACGAATTTAGATTTTTGATTTCGGATTTACGATTTAGACTTCCCTCCAATAAACTCACCAAGGTCTTTGTATTTTTCATACCGTTTTTTATAAATAGACGCTGCCGATGGATTTGGTTTGAAGACGCCATCAAATCCCTGCCCCATCGCAGCCATGGCTTCCTCCACTTTAGGATAAAGGCCTGCCGCCGTTGCCGCAAACATCGCAGCTCCTGCTGCACAGGTCTGATCAGATTTGTGAATGCGAATGGGCATATTCATTACATCCGCCATCACCTGCATAATGTACGGAGACTTGCGTGCAACCCCTCCTAATCCAATCAATCCTTTGACGGGCACGCCCTCTTTTTCAAACCGATCCACAATAGCTTTCGCGCCAAAGCAAGTTGCCTCTACCAAAGATTTAAAGATTGAGGGCGCATGACTGGCAAGGTCCAGACCTAAGATGGCTGCTTTCAGCTCCTGATTGGCATCGGGGGTCCTTCTCCCATTTAACCAATCAATCGATACCTCATCGGACTCTTGAAGTGGTAAAGCACTGGCTTGTTTCGTTAGTTCGGGAATAAGATTTTCAATCAACTCCACTTTTAATTTCTCAACCTTCGATGAATCAACAAGTGATGATTCATTTATCAAATTTTGAATCGGCCATGCAAGCACATTTCGGAACCACGCATAAGTATCACCAAAAGCAGATTGACCTGCCTCCAGACCCATCATGCCTGGCACCACTGAACCTTCAACTTGTCCGCAGATTCCTTTAACAAGTTTACCCTTCATGTCGGCGATGGGCGCTACGAGCATATCGCAGGTAGATGTGCCCATTACTTTGCTCAAGTGATATGGCTCAATTTGTCCGCCCACCGCACCCATATGTGCATCAAAGGCTCCGACACCGACTACCACATCGGTGGTAAGCCCCAGTCGACTGGCCCACTCGGTACTTAACTTTCCGGCAGACTCATCAGCAGTATACGCCTCTTTGAATAACCTACTGGTGTATCCTTTCAGGAATGGATCCAGCGAAGAGAAGAAATCATCGGGCGGAAGGCCATCAAAATCTTTTGCCCATAGAGCTTTGTGTCCTGCAGAACAAACACCTCTTTTCATTTGGTGAATATCTTTCCCACCTGTCAATAAAAAAGGAATCCAGTCGCAATGCTCTACCCAGGAATAGCAAGCTTTGCGAACACTTTCATCAACTCTTAGCACATGCAACAGCTTGGCCCAAAACCATTCAGAAGAATAAATACCTCCCACATATTGCAAATAATTCGTTTTAAATACTTTTGCGTGTTCATTGATCTGCGCTGCTTCACGTGTCGATGTGTGGTCTTTCCACAAGACAAACATGGCATTGGGATTTTGCGCGAAAGCTGGTAAGAGGGCAAGCGGCGTACCGGCATTATCCACAGCCACAGGCGAGGAGCCCGTAGTATCAATGGATATGGCTCTGCAATTTTTTCTTACAACATCGCCGGCACGGTCCAAACTTTCTTTGATGGTGTATTCGAGTGCCTCTATGTAATCCAGCGGATGCTGGCGAAATTGATTTTCGGATGGATTGCAATACAAACCATCCCCCCATCGTGAGTATTGAAATACTGAGAATGCGACTTCCGCTCCATTGGAAGCGTCGATCACAAGCGCCCGAACTGAATCAGTGCCGAAATCAACACCAATGACATAATTGCTTTTCATATGCTGCCTACATTTAATAAAGACTGAAATTGTGACTTGTATTTCCTCTTGTTGAGTTTATAATAGAAGGCACCCTTTTTTGAACTATGTTTTTCCTTATCCTTCATCTTTACAAGCCATTCCATCGATAGAGCCTTCCGACTGAAGTTTCTCTTGTCAAACTCCTTCTCGTAAACACTCTCATACAAATTTTGCAACACTGGCAATGTAAACTTCTCCGGCAATAACTCAAACAATACCGGCTGGACGAAAGCTTTGTCGCGCAGCTTTGACTTGGCCAGCGCCACCATCTGCTCGTGATCGAAAATGAGTTTTGGAATCTTCTTTAGTGTGAACCATTGCGGATGAAAGTCGTCGCTAAGTTGTTGCTCATACTGATGAATGTCCACCAGCGCATAATAAGCCACGGAGATGGTCCGCTCGACCGGGTCACGTTGAGGGTTTCCAAACGAGTGAAGTTGTTCGAGGTAGACACCACTAAGACCGGTAAGTTGCTTTAAGATGCGGTTTGCAGCCGTCTCCAGACTTTCCTTGCCGTTAACAAATCCACCCATCAGGCTCCATTTTCCTTTCTCTGGCTCAAATCCCCGGTGAATGAGCAGAAGCTTCAATCCCTCCTCATCGAATCCAAAAATGATGCAATCAATGGCGATCAGAAAGCGGTGCTGAGCCGTATAGTGTTTCATTTCTATCTCTTAGTGATGCGACAACCAAACACCCTTAGAATAGTAGCGGTAAACCTCATGGTGATTCCTTCATTTGTTAAAGACTTAAATGCATTCACCACAGAGGACACAATGAAATGCACACGGAGAAGCCACAGAGAATGCAATAGTTTTCTTTGTGGCTTCTCCCTGTGCCCTTCGTGCCCTCCCTGCCTTCGCCGAAGCGGCTACGCGCAGGCAGGTGTGGTGAATGCATTCCTTTAGTTTTTAGTCATTAATCTTAACATCCTTAATCCTCCTTGGCAACCACACTTGCATAGGGTTTTGTCCTCGGTTGCACCAGGCGTAGTAGGGAATTGCAGTGATTGTTCTTACTTCCGTCTTCACGGATTGCCCATCCTGATCAACTATGAGGGATGGCGCCTGAAATTGAATGGTAACTACACCTTCGAGGAGGTCCTTTTGATAAGTAGTATTAAAAGTGGCCTTATCAGGAAGGATAAGATCCCAGGCTTTTCCACGGTTGTCGGCTCCTTCGACGCAGTAAACGATGGGCCCACGCTGCAACGCTACTCGATCATCATCTTGCTTTACTTCTGACCTCGTAACAATTCTTTTTACATCCATCGGCAGCATCAATTCTATTTGATCTCCCTTCTTCCATTCACGATCAATTACGGCATATCCATTCTCCATGCTGTATGGCTGTGGCTTGCCGTTTAAGGTCAATGTGAAATTTGTCGAAGAAGGTCCTTCAAAATGGTACAGGTCACCTGGGGCTGCCTGTCCTTGTGCCCAGCCTGGAATGCGGACATGCAATGCAAACTTCACTTTCGATTTTGGGTCCAGCGTAAGCTTCACATTGCCTTCCCATGGATAGTTGGTTTCCAGTTTTATAGGAACATCTACTTTGCCAAACTTGACAGAGCTGTTGCTTCCGACAAACAGATTCACCCAAAGGCCTTTGTCTGAAACGCCATAGACATAATCTCCCACGGAGGCAACGAGTCTGGCGATATTGGCCGGACAGCACGCCGTACCAAACCACTCCTTTCGGAAGTGCCCGCCGTCAGATGCAAGGGGGTTGCCATAAAAGAAGCGATCACCTGTCAGCGACAACCCATCCCGCGCACCATTGTACAGGCTTTTCTCAAGTACATCAATGAATTTGCTGTCGCCCGTCATTAAATTCATTCGTTGGTTCCAAAACACCATGCCGACTGAAGCACATGTTTCACAATAAGCCTGTTCGTTTGGTAAATCATAGTCATTGCTGAATCCTTCATTGTTACCTGACGATCCTATGCCGCCGGTGATATACATATTACGGTATACAACATCCTCCCACACTGTATTCATCGCTTTCATGTAACCTTCATCCCCGGTAAGGGCTGCTACGTCTGCAGCACCGGTATACATGTACATGGCCCTCACGGCATGACCCGTAATTTCCTTTTGTTCTCGCACCGGTACAACATCCTGAGCGTAAGCGGTGTCTTTCCATTGAGTCCATGTATAACCCCTGGCATATTTATGACCGCGCTCTTCCAGCAACCAGTGAGCAAGCGTAAGATATTTTTTATCGTTTGTGACACGGTATAATTTTACCAACGCCAATTCAAGTTCCTGGTGTCCCGTGACCCAATGTCTTTTCGTAGGTCCGAAGAGAGAATCAAAGTGATCTGCAAATCGAATGGCTACGTCAAGCAATTTGCGTTTGCTTGTCGCATTGAAATAAGCCACTCCTGCTTCCATCAGATGGCCGCCGTTATAATCTTCGTGCATGCTCATGTCCGACCATCGTTCATCCTGTCGGCCTAGGGAATAGTACGTACCGATATATCCATCTGGCAACTGGGCGGCTGCGATCTTGTCAATCCATTCATCTGACTTCTTCTCCAATGTTTGATCAGGATGATTTTTGAGTGAATAGGCGATTGCCTCCAAGGCTTTGTATACATCGGAGTCATCATAAAATATTCCTTCATGCTTTTCACTTGCTTGTCCGGCTGGCAGCTTCATACTCCTCGCCACCTTCTCGAAGTTGCGGATCCGCGCGGTCTTCACTTCAGTTTGATAAATGCAAGCTGGGATTGTAGCGGTAGCCACTTTGTCCATGGTAGGCTTCCAAAAGCCATCGGTGATGGTCACCTGGGAAAAACCTACAGGTTCGAATTTCCTCGTTGCTAGATTCTGACCCAGAGAATTCAAAACGATAATGAATACAATCCCGAATGAAATAGGTGCACCTTTCATATTGTGAAGTTTTACACGAATTTAAATTATTAATTGTAATAATGACACTTTAAATGGATCTAAAGCGATCATATACGCTCCATCCCTGCTGTATTCCTGATGGATTAGATTGGCCGGGCCTAGAGCAGCTTGATCGCTGCATTGAATCTCTGAGCCACATTATCCCAATTAATGATTGGAAACAGGTTATCCACAAATTCTGCCCTGCGATTGCGGTATTTCAGATAGTATGAATGCTCCCAAACATCGATCACCAGGATGGGTATCACACCCCATTGGGTTAGCTTTTCATGATTCTCGCATTGCAACACCGTTAGCTTGCCGGTGTAAGGTTGATATCCCAGAATCCCCCAGCCGTTTCCATCAACGCCTTTGGATGTCTTCGAGATGAGAAGTTTTAGTTTGTCATATGACCCAAAGTCCTTTTCAATTTGCTTTAAAAGACTTCCGCCAGGTTCACTCTTCTTGTTGGTCAGGTTCGTCCAGAAAATAGTGTGTAATATATGCGATGATAAATGATACGATAATTTCTTCGTCCAGAAGTCCACAGTATCCAGGCTATTCTCATCAATTGCCTTTTTAACCATCGCCAAATCCTTGTTGGCAGCTTTCACTGCATCACCATGGTGAAAAGTATAGTGAAGGTGCAGTGTTTCCTGATCCATGGAGGGCTCCAGAAAACTTTCGCTGTAAGGCAGCGACTGAAGTGCAAAGTTTCCTTCCGCGTCGGTGAGTTTGTCCATACCACTTTCTTTCAGGCTTTGAGAGAAAACCGAGTCGAGTGTTATCAGACTTGCCCCACCCAGGGCCAAGCTGCTTTTCAAAAATGAGTTCCGATCCATGATTATTTTAATTTAAGAGTGAGAATTCGTTGCTGTTATGTTATTCACAATCCTTTTATAACAATTCCAATAAGTGCTGCCGCAGCAATCACAAACGGCTCCGGTAGTTTTTTATATTTCCATAGAATAATCACCGTAGTCAATGCAATGAGAACCGAGGGCCAATCTGTAAGCGACCGTTTGCCAAGGACCAATACTGCACCTGCGATGGCTCCGATGGCAGCAGCCGTAACACCATCCACAAACGCCTTTATGCCTGGAAGTTTCCCATACTTTTTAAAATACGGAGCTGGTATGACCGTAAATAAGTAACAAGGAATGAAGGTAGCCAGGGCAGCAACACAAGCTCCGGAGACACCATCCACAAGGTAGCCAATGAATCCTACGGTAATGACTACAGGGCCCGGTGTAATCATCGCCACTGCCACGGCATCCAGAAACTGCTGCTCATTGAGCCATTGGAATTCTTTTACGACGCCTCCATAAAGAAATGGGATAATGGCAAGTCCGCTTCCAAACACGAATGCTCCAGCTTTTGTAAAGAACCAGGCAATTTGCAAAGTCTTCGAATCAACAACGACGGGGATTTGGAACAGAATGAATGGAGCCCAAACATTTGTTCCCTGGCTTATCCATTTGGGAGGCGCTTTCGCAAACCAAACAACCACCCCACCAAAAAGAACCATCCATACTATTTCTTCTTCGGCAATGAATGTAACCACCGCGGTGGCAATGAACACAATCCAAAGCAATTTATCCTTGCCAATACTTTTTGAAGTGAGTCTGTAACTGCCCAAGGCAATAATGCCGATCACGGCTGCTCCGACTCCATAAAATACCGCTTGCATCCATGGCAGTCCACCATACAAAACATAGGCATATCCAATACCTAAGACCATAAGAAAAGATGGCAACACAAATGCCAGTCCGGTGACGGTAGCCCCTAACAAACGATAATGAACATAGCCCAAATAAATAGACAATTGAGCAGCCAATGGCCCAGGAGCAAGTTGTGAGAGCGCAAGTCCTTCTTTATAATCTTCTTCGGCAATCCACTTCTTGTCTTCCACAAGATCCCGATGCATGTAACCTACCAGCGCGACTGGTCCACCAAAACCCCACGTGCCGAGTTTGAGAAAGTAGATTATTAGATTCAGTAAGGTGTAGGGAGGCGCAGTATCCACCGTGCAATCTATTTAATCCAATTGTATTTTTCATCTTGAACAAACTTGGCCCAAGTGTAAAGTGCGTCATAAATCTTCATAGAAAAAACCCTGGCATTGGACAGCGGATTTGCATCCAATGATTTTATCCTGCCCGATTCCGTTGGAGAAGGGACGTATTACCTCCGCGCTTACACACAACTTCAAAGGAATTTTGGAGACGAGAATCTATTTGTGAAGCAACTACCGGTGTTGATGTTGACCAGTAAACCTTCTTACACCAATGAAAAGGAAGAAGAGCACAGTCCGGGTCTCGTAGTGACTTCCGATAAGAAATCCTACACAAGGCGCGAAAAAGTTACCATCACACTCGAGTTGAAAGATCAGGATGACAATCCCATCACTGGAAATTTTTCAGTGGCGGTGACCGATGCTGCCCAGGTGATGAAGATACCTGAGGCGGGCACCATCGTGGAAACATTTCCCATTAGGAGAGAAGAGATTGGCACGACAGGCAAGATCAAATATCTGGCAGAGTACGGAGTCACTATGAGCGGGCAATTTCTAAACAATAAAGGGAAAGGTGAAAAGGCGCTATTGAGTATTGCTCAATTTGAACCGTATCAACTGGCATTCGTGGATACTGACCCACACGGATATTTCCAATACTGGGGATTGCAATTTTACGATGAGCGGGGGTTCTCCTTTAATTCAACCAAAGGAAAGGAAAGAGGTAAACCATACGGGCAGGTCAGATTGTTAAAGCGCGAACCTGCTCCGACGTTCATTAAAGATTCTGAATTAAAAATTCAGATCATCAATGCACAATCTGTCCAACGCACTTTTTCAGAATATGAAAAACCCATTGATTCCAAAATGCTGGAGGCAGTTGAGGTGAAGTCAACAAAAATCAATGAGGACTTTGTAAAAAATGTCAGCACGATTAATCGTCCCTATGGTGCCGGCGACTATGTATTCGATGAGTCAAGGATAAAAACACAGTTCCCCAATTTATTATACACCCTTCAGGCGCTGAACATTTCCGGCCTGGTGGTCAATCCCAATGAAGAAACAATATATTTTGCAAGGCATGCTAAGCCAAAGCTTTACAAAACTGAATCCCCTTTTGACGATCAGATCGCAAAGACCTATACACCCATGGTTACCCTTGACGGCGTGCCGCTCGTGGGTTCTGCTGGAGAAGCCCTCAGCATCATTGATCCAAACACCGTTGCATCGCTTGAGGTGACTAAGAAGCCAAGTACGATCCGTGGGTCGCTGGCTCCTTACGGCGTCATAGCCGTTTTCACAAAGTCCAGCCTGGCGTCAGCCAAACAGGATCAAAGCACTTTGAATGTTGTCAAAGTCAAGGGCTATTCCTCACCGAATAAATTTATTGCTCCGGACTATCAGAGTTCCAACACCGATAAAACGGTTGTTGATTTTCGTTCTACACTTTACTGGAATCCTTCAATCAAAACGGGTGCATCGGGCACGTCACAATTTTTATTTTATACTTCCGATCTGGTTGGGTCGTACCGGATGGTGGTGGAGGGCGTGAATGGGAATGGAGAGGCGGTGAGGAGCGTGGGGTTTGTGGAGGTGAGGGAATGATGGGGGTGGGCAACGTTGGTCCATTCATTGTTCTTTTCCAGTGGTGGTACAGTCCTATTTCAGTTTCTTCTTTGGCTTTTCCTCATTTATTTGTTTGGCGTTCAATGAACTCACAATTTTCTTTCCTGTCTTTGCTTCAATTTCCCTTCTGGTATTTCCCGCAATGGTTCCTCCTTGTTTAGCAATCACTTTATTTTCTTCCAAACGTTTCGGCCTCTTTTCTTTCGAAATTTCAGTAGTAGTAGCTTCTGCCAACATGTTCAATACCAGTTCCAGATTGGTCATATGGTCGCGAAGGTTCTCTTTTTTTAAATCTTTATGTTTCTTGTATTGCTTAACCGATTTACCGCTCCAAGCTTTGGTGATAATGTCAGTAAGAACAGCAAAGTCCATTCCTCTTTTTACTCCCCGCTTTTCCCATTCGTCAGTCAATTCCTTCCTTACCTCAATGCTTTTCAGTCTTTGGTTGATCCATGCTTTGCTGTATCCTTTTGCCAGGTAGGTTTCCATTGCCCGGTCAAAGCTGAGTTCAGGATCTTCGGTTTCTTCAATGCGTTCATAGCCAACCTGAGCAAGCCATTGTTTGAATGGTTCCGCTTTTGGTGATGGAATGGATTGAATGATGCGGAGTAGAGTTGGCACATTTGCCGCATCTGTTTCGCGCATTTTGTCATCAGAGGCTATCATTTTGAACTGTCGACAAATTGTCGACAGTTCAAGTCCGTCCTCGGTTTTTACCCTGTTTTTCATCTTAAACCAATAATCCCTTGGATTGCTGCTATCGGTCAATGCTTCTATCACGTCAATGACGGAGAAATACCACTGCTCGGTGCTCTCGTCCCAGTGGGTCCTTACTTTCTTTGACTCAAATAGTTTAATGCTACTCATTAGATCAATACCTCCGATTTATTGCTTCATTTTTCAACTGTCCGGTATTACAGGACACTGGCCGTCTTAATCAAATAATGTTGCCAGGTGAATATGGCAATTAATTCTACCTTAACTGTTCAGGGTTGTTAAAATTATCCTGACGTTTTTTCACAGTTTCTCGCTCCTGTTGGTGAAGAACAAGGCGAAATCAGAGGAGCGGGTCTCAATTCTCCAATAGATAAATCAGTTTGAGGAAATCTAAAGAGTACCACTTGGCCGCCTTAGATCACTGCCATCTTTCCTTTAAATCAGCAAGGGTGTATTCTACTTCTGGTTCTTCAGATATTCCTTCCATAGCCTTGGCAAGGGAAAATTGATTCCATTCCCTATTTTCTTTTTGGGCATCAGCCTTCGGATTCTCTTGAAAAAGAGTTTCAATAAAATCAAGTACCGCTTGCCGCTTGTTTTCTGCTAGGCTATCAATGCGTTGGTTGATTTTCTCTTTTAAACTCATAGAATTGTAGTCACCAATTAAAGATACTGATTTAAAGAAAAGTTAAAAATTATTCTCGCCCAAGGAGGTTATTCAAACTTTACCTATGGCAATTCGCATCAGGCACATCACAATTTTCATTTTACACTTCCGATCTGGTCGGGTCGTATCGGGTGGTGGTGGAGGGTGTGAATGGGAATGGAGAGGCGGTGAGGAGTGTGGGGTTTGTGGAGGTGAGGGAGTGATGGGGATGGATTGCGAAAGATCTGGGCATCGATACAGTCAGGTGTGTTATGGGATGAGTGCCAACCGTAAATTTTAGTGAAATCTCATTATCGGACGATTCTTTATTGGTCAGAACAACTCAATAAGTTCAGGCCTCTTGCAACAATCATTCAGTATGCAATAGTGAGTTCGGGAATTTTCAAGAGCCGAAAGTAGTGGACGTTATCAAGAACCATTGAATCTAATGGTGACTTAACGGGATCACCTTTGGATGCAGCATTTATTTGATTGACGATTTCTATAGTATCATGGTCGCTGAAGTGGATTAGTAACTTTATGAAAACGGAATGATTAGGTTCGCTTAACCAATAGTCATTCTCATCATTCCTCTTACCACCGATGATGATGAGATTCTTAGCGAATAAATACCGATAATACAGTATTCTGATTTTTCTAGGAGTTGAATTTTTGACAAGTCCGAGGTGATCAGTGATAAGTTTTATTTCGTTGTTTGATAACTTTTTTATCTTATTTAATTTGCTGGTCGTAGGAATATTTTCGACTAGAGACGGTGTGCTTTGTTTTGCAAGCTCTTGCGTTTTTTCACTAGTAAAATTTTCTTGGGTCGACACAGGGTGCGCAACGGGTGCTTTAACGAAAGGTTCGCTAGGTGGACCTTCCCCAGTTTCGATTTCCTTTTTTATTAATTTCGTGAAGAAATCCTTTGATTGCGCTTGATCAAGCGTTCCCAGTTTAACGCTGAAAATGAAAAGTTTATCTATGTATTCTCTTGTGATCTCTTTCTTAATATTTTCTTCACCTTCAAGTTGGGCATATTTGTGATTAATAGCAGTCTGTAAAATTCGTTCATCGATTGCTGTCAGTACAAGAAGTTTGGTAGTTAATTCTTCGTCATCAAGTATTATCCTGAGTGCATCAATTATTTCGATAGTCTTTTCTTCATTGCAACGGTCCAGATCATCAACCCTGAGAAGAATCTTCTGCTTCGCACCATCGGAAATCCAGGCATTTATGAGTTGGACAAGTTCCTTTTGAATTTCCGCTTGAATGCCAAGGGTATTTCTGAATGATGTCTTTGTCCCATACCTGGATATGATATTGATTGCTTTTGTTAAGTAAGCCTGTCTAAAGTTCTTTATTGAAATACTAAGGATAATCCCACCGCCAACCGACCAGCCTATTTTGGATGCCATCGTTTCAAGACATTCTTTCATCGGCGTCCAGAGCATCACAGCCAAAATTGAAAGAGACGCAAAGAAGAATGCCAGTATTAAACTCCACCAGCCTTCCCGTTCGATATTCAACCAAAGCAGTCGCCGATGATGAGTGAAAAAACTTCTTGGACTATTTTTCTTTCCTAAATATGTGGCAGAAAATTGTTCATAAAGATAAGCCCATGAGGCTGGGGTATCCTGATATCGCCACGCTTGATATTTGACTTGCTGGAATTTCACGGGCCCATCATTTTTTGAAAGTCGTTTCCATATTTCATTCATTAATCGTGTCTTTCCACGGCCCCAACGCCCAAACACGCCGATCATATTGCCCAATTCGGGGCGAAGATTCTTAATAATTTTTGCGATTTCATCGGCAAGAGTATCCACGTCAAGAGCGGATTCTACCTCAAAGCTATCACCGATTGAAATGTCTGGACTGTCGTAAACGTCAGGTGAACTCTTTGTCTCGATTTTCGGGATGTCATTACTTCCGCTTGTTGATGATTCGTTAGAGCTTTTGCGTACATCAGACGCTGGTAAACTATCCAACCATTTTCGAAACAATTTTTCTACTTCCGACCAACCTCGAACGTCAGTTAGTGTATAGGATTCTCCTTCTGGGGTGGGGTTTCGCTTAACTGTAAAGACATTCTCATCCTGTGCATTGACGTAGAAATTGAAAAGCTTTTCAGGAATGGAGACCGTAACATCGTTATCCTCTTCTGAACTAAAAAAGAATATCGCTTGGTCAATATTCTCGGTTCTAATAATCGCTGTCAGCAAATTTTTAAAAACATCCGCTCGCGATTCTGTTGATGAGTCACTGTCGCCATCGGACTGGATAGTGGAGGAGAATATTTTAGGTGTGTTAGAATATAAAAACAACGGAAGACTCTGCGGTATTTTATGCGAATGAACAAAAATTGGATTGTCATTTGATTCATCCCGATAATCGGATGCTATTAATTCCGGAACATTTGGATTTATGATAAAAATATGATGATGCTGCTTTTTATTGAAGAAGCGATGGAGTCGGTGGTGGCCAGTAGCTGCAGTGTTCCTCGTAAATCCAAGAGTACGCTTCTGTTTTGGACTAAGTCCTTCAAAAGTTTCCTTTGTCTCATCAAGGGTATAAAAATAGGCCTCTCCTGATGGAAACGTAAGTTGAAATTCGACTAATGCAGCTAAAGTTGATTGGGCGCTTGATTCTATATAACCTAATAGACCACGATTTATTAGACCACGCGACATCAACTGGTTATCCGGAGACGATGTCGATAACGCATAAAATATTCTAGGCTTAGGTTCAGGGGCACCAAGTGGGTTTGATAGCCATCCTGTCGGCATCTCCGCTTGTCCATTTAGATACTTTTTGCGATGCAAAGCCGCCGCCGTGCGGTCAACCGAGCCGACGCTGAACCCATCCTTGGATCTGTTATCGGCAACGTCGCCCTGCTCAATGAGTTCAAGACACAACGCCTGAATTTCATTCTCTTCAACAAGATTGCTGAACGCCGGCATCAATTCATTGGGAGTCCAATCAAATTTGCTTTGATCCGTTTCCCACATGTATTGAAGAATCCTATGAATCTTTTGGCCACCAGTTAAACCATTAAATCTATGTTTTAACCATCCGCCCTTTCCAATAATATCTAATCCATGCTTTGTCAAAACAACCATGGGCATGTCGTCGCTCCCAGAAGAATCTTTCTTGATAAGCCCCTCATTTAACATTTCGTCTAATATTGACTCAACTTTAACATCATTATCCTTGCTACTAATTCCTTTGTAGGCCGACCAAAAGAGGACTGGGAACCAAGATTAAGTGTTACAAGTAATCTGTCAATAATTTCGTCGTCAGTCATAGGTTCTATCTCCCATAAATATACTCGCTAGAAAACAAAAATCCCGGATTGTCCAGTAGATAAATCGAAGTGCAATTTATTTGTAAATTGAGTTTGCCATATTTGAGTAAATGAAAAACATTAAGGAAATTGAAACTGTTGGGATAAACGCTGTGAAGAAATTGCGCAGGAGTAGGCTAAGTCAGGGTAATTTCTTTATGATTAATTTGAATTCATTGCCACCAAACCATTGTTACCTGGAATATCCCGAGGGAATCATTAAGCTCGTTGTTTATGAATCAGGAGCTAAAGATTTCTCCATTGTGCAGGAACTTGAAAACGAAGAATGATCAGACCTTCGCAGGAAATTTGACCTCGATTTAATCCATTCATAGAATTGCCGGTCAATTCTCGGGATAGCGCGTCTGCAAGGTATCAGTAGCGATTGACTCGTCATTAATCGTTACAATTCCTGCAGCCCTTTTGTATCCAAGCTTTAGTAAGGTTTCTCCCAGCATCAACTTAACTGCCTTCTTACCAGCCGTTGTCTTAAAATACATTTCCCGTTTTCGTGCGTCAGATTCGAAACGATAGAATTCGCAAAAAATCAATTCCAGAGGTCGCCGCGGTGCGGTACTTTTTGTTTTCCCTTCATGGTGGTGTCGCAATCGCTGATCAAGGTTCGTCGTAAACCCAGTATAGAGAAGAAAATCTTTACGACTAAATAAAATGTAAACGCAAAAAGGCAATGGCATCAAAACGATTTACTTAGCTACTTAACAAATGTAGCGACAGAGCAACTCGGATAAAATCATGTTTTCCAGACCAATTTTCCTGAAGCAGATCTCCCATGAAGTAGATCTCCTTCGTCGATCACTTCATGGGCGTCGATCGCTTCATAGAGACGTCGGTCGCTTTTATGACGAAAAAGCGACTCTGGAAACGAACGAAAAACTAGTTTGCTTCGACTTAAAAAATTGTGAAGATGTGCATGAAGCAGACCTCCTATCGTCGATCGCTTCAGGACGCTAAAGTGACCCTTAAGCAAGCGCAAGAAAATAGTCCTAAAAAAAACAAAACCCCGAAGCGCTTTGCTTCAGGGTCTACTTTAGCGTACCCGAGGCCGGAATCGAACCGGCACATCCGAAGATACACGATTTTGAGTCGTGCGCGTCTACCAATTCCGCCACTCAGGCATTGGATTACTCTACATTCCTTACCCAACTGCGCGCCTGCCCGCCGAAGCGTCTCGCGTAGGTGGGTCTACCAATTCCGCCACTCAGGCATTGGATTACTCTACATTCCTTACCCAATGCGCGCCTGCCCGCCGAAGCGTCTCGCGTAGGTGGGTCTACCACGCCACTCAGGCAAGAAGGGCTGCAAATATGACTAAAGTTTGATTTTTTTACAAATGGTAATAGGCCACTAAGACACAAGGGCACAAAGGATACCCAAGCTGATTGTGTCTTTGTGCCTTAGTGGCAAAACTTATCCACTTCAAAGGTTCTTTATAGTTGAATCTCTAACTTTCCGGCTAAAATTATCGCATGAAAATTACAAAACATTCAGTGGCCGCCATCCACTACACACTAAAAGACAACACTGGAAAAGTGCTTGACAGCAGTGAGGGCCGTGAGCCTTTGTATTATTTGCATGGAGAAGGCAACCTGATACCAGGAATGGAGGAGGGTCTCGAGGGCCATGAAAAAGGAAACAAACTTCAATTGACGATAGCGCCTGAGAAAGGCTACGGTCTGCGTGATGAAAAAATGATTCAAAAAATTCCTCGCTCGGCCTTTGGTGGAGAGAAAGTAGAAAAGGGCATGCAGTTTCAAACAAATAATGGCGGTGTTGTCACAGTCGCCCATGTTAGTCTGGATCAGATCACGGTCGATGCAAACCATGCGCTGGCTGGTGTGGAATTAAGCTTTGCCGTTGAAGTTATTGAAGTGCGAGCTGCCACTTCCGATGAGATCGCACACGGACATGTGCATGGGCCGGGTGGGCATCATTGAAGGGTGTCCATCAAATTTTCGCAGATTGAATGCCACGCAGATGGACGCAGATCATGCATAAGTAATAAAAGATCAGCGAAAATCAGCGTGGGTTTGATCTGCGAAAATTCGCGGGAAATATTGATAACTTTCGTTAGCTACAATTGAATCCCTCGGCTTGATCGAATGCGCGTTAAACTCTCCCTCCCCTACCTCATTACGTTCGCATTATTACTGATTGTAATGATGGAACTCCATGAGATTGTTCACATCACCATCGGACAGTGGATATGCGGATGCTGGGGCCCCCGGGATTTTAATGTGTGGGCCCTGTGCAGCGGATGCAAGGAAAGTCAGTCACTATCATGGCTCGCCACACTCGCAGGACCGCTCTTTTCATTTGCGCTTATGTGGTGGGGAATGTTCTGGCTATCGTCAATTGATGGGGCAAAGAAAGCAATCGGTTTCTCGCTCATCTTCACAAACATTCCTTTTGGTAGGATCACCACCGTCATGATGGGCGGTGGCGATGAAATGGTGGTAGTAAGACACTTTTTAGATTCAGCATTTAGCCGAACCCAAATGATCCTCATCTGCTCAACAATTGTTTTAAGCGTGGGCGTGCCTCCGATCATTGCAGCTTTCAGATCTATACAAAACAAAAAAGCCTGGCTTTACATCCTTGGATTTCTCACGCTGCCCCTTTTGTTTTTACTCCTCTATACACTTATCGGTTTAAACACTTTGCTCAGTGTCGGATTTCTTTCAACTGAATGGATCATGGGAACACCCTTGTTGATTACGCTCCACACGCTGATCGCCCTGATCTTTCTGATCCTGACCTGGAAAAATCTTGGCTTGCTAAACTCGGTGAATCGGGTGTGATTGGTTGATCGTTGATGGTTGTTACCAGACACCAGATACCAGACACTAGCAACCAGATACCAACAGACAATAACTTATTCTATATTTATCTTGCCTATCCACGCACCGCCATGAAAAAATTAACCTCACTCTTTTTGGTTCTGGTAACATGCGCAATTGCTGCCGCCCAATCCACTGATCTCTGCCAGGGCAAATATTACTCCGAAGAAGAAGGATCGAATAAATTGATGGCACTGCAAAAGAGGATGACATCACTGCAAGCCTGGCAAAACCATGCCGACAGCGTAAGAAATCAACTGAAGAAAGGAATGGAGATGGAAACCTTTCCCACAAAGACCCTACTGAACCCCCGCTTCCGGAATAAAAAAGTAATGAATGGATACACGGTTGAATCCGTGGTCTTTGAAAGCGTTCCCGGTTTCTTTGTTGCAGGTAATCTTTACAAGCCGACCGGTACAATTGCGAATAAATCGCTGGCTGGTATCATTTGTCCCCATGGTCATTGGGATCAGCCAGAGGACTACGGGAGGTATAGGAATGACATGCAACTTCGGTGTGCCTCCTTCGCAAAAATGGGAGCCGTCGTTTTTTCGCTTGAAATGGTCGGGTACGGCGAAAGCATTCAGGTAAACCATGAATATCAGAACGGACTTTTGCTTCAAACATGGAATGGCATACGTGCGATTGATTTCCTGCTATCGTTACCCGAAACAGACCCTGAGCGCATCGCTGTGACCGGCGCTTCAGGTGGAGGTACTCAAACTTTCATGGCGACGGCTTTAGATCCAAGGGTAAAAGTCTCCATACCCGTGGTGATGGTCTCTTCACATTTCTTCGGGGGATGTAATTGTGAAAGTGGCATGCCCGTTCATAAAAATGGAGACAAAGTTTATTGCAATGTGGAGATCGCCAGCCTGGCCGTTCCCCGGCCCATGTTGCTGATTTCAGACGGTAAAGACTGGACTAAGAATACCGAAAAGGTAGAATTCCCCTTTGTAAGAAAAATCTATCAGTTATATGGAAAGGAACAATTGGTTGAGAATGCTCATTTTGAAACCGAGGGACATGACTATGGCAAAAGTAAAAGAATTGCTGCCTACCATTTTCTCGCAAAACACCTGGGTATGAAAATCGCAGCCATTACAGATAAAGACGGTAAAGTGAACGAAGATTTTGTTTCCTTCCTGGATAGAAAAGCCCTGACCTATTTCAAACCAGAAGAGCAGACCTCGTTCATCAAAGAAGTCGAAGTGTATAAAGTGCTCAAGAACTTGCAAGTCAAGAAATAGCCCACAGAACGGCCCCCATCAAACCCCACATCAACTGATCATCAGGTTGCACCACGCATCCTAAATCCTGTTTTGACCTCGCTCAATATTCCTTACTTTGACGCTGTAAAAAATGTTAGTCAATTTTTCGGCTTTAAAATTCTCCTCTATGAAGTCTATCAAGGTTATTCTGATTGTTGCATTGTCACATTTCGGATTGATTGCAAATGCCCAGGAAACATTCCCCAGGAATGATGTCAAGGATTCAAGGGCGGGGGCTTTTGCATTCACCAACGCAACCATCATCGTTGACGCTCAGACCACTTTACAAAATGCCACACTGCTGATCAAATCTGGAAAAATCGAACAAGTAGGCACCAACATTGCAGTTCCTGCAGGTTTTACCACAGTCGATCTGAAAGGAAAATACATGTACCCATCCTTGATCGACATGTATACAAGTTATGGATTGCCTGATGTGGAGCGGCCCAGGGGGGGCAATCCTTTTGGAGGCCCAGAGCAGATAGAATCCAAAACAAAAGGAGCCTACAATGCCAACCAGGCCATTCGGTCCCAATATAATGCGGCTGATGAATTCACAGTGAATGCCAAGACTGCAGAAGAACTCCGCAAGATAGGCTTCGGATCTGTGATGACCTTTAAGGCCGACGGCATTGCACGAGGCACATCAGCCTTTGTGACCTTATCTGAGTCTACCGACAATAAATCATTACTGAAAGCCAAAGCTTCCGTCAATTACTCATTTAACCGTGGAACTTCAACTCAAAGCTATCCGCGCTCGATGATGGGCTATATCGCCCTCCTTCGTCAGACATACCTGGATGCGGAGTGGATTGGAAGCCAGAACCCGCGCCCTTTTGCCGACAACTCATTGGAAGCATGGATTCAAAACCAAAAGATTCCACAAATATTTGAAGCCGCGGAATGGAAAGATGTGGTTCAGGCGGATAAAATCGGTGATGAATTCGGCGTACACTATATTATCAAGGGTGGCGGTGATGAATACAAAAGAATCAATGAAATAAAAGCGACCAACGCGGCGATCATTGTTCCTTTGAATTATCCGGAAGCATTTGACGTGGAAGATCCCTTCGATGCCACCCGTGTTTCGCTTGCAGACATGAAACATTGGGAACTGGCTCCAACCAACCTTGCGGCTCTTGAAAAAGCAGGGGTCATGATTGCACTGACAACACATGGTCTGAAGAAAACCAGTGACCTGATCCCGAATATCCGTAAAGCAATTGAAAATGGGCTAACCGAAGCCACGGCATTCAAAGCCCTTACCGAAACTCCAGCCAAATTGTTGAACGTCGATGACAAAGTGGGGAGTTTGAAGAAGGGCCTATTGGCAAACTTCATCATCACTTCGGGAAAAATATTTGATGAGAAGACGGTCGTGTATCAAAACTGGGTACAAGGCCAATCATTTCCGATCAAAGCGCTTGACGCACGTGACCCGAATGGAAAATATAATTTATCCATCAGCGGACAAACCTATAACCTGGAGGTCAGCGGCGAGGCAGGAAGTCCCAAAGCAAAAATAAAAGTCAGTGACACCACCTCCATTGATGTGACCTTTACCAACACAGATGAACTGGTTACCCTGAGTTTCAAACCAGAAAAACAAAATCCGGAAAGCGTCCGCTTATCAGGATGGAGTAATGACAATGGTTGGAAAGGCAAAGGACAACTTGCCAACGGAAGCTGGGTTGACTGGGCATCCACCCGCACTGGAAATGTAGATGAAAAAAATGCGCAGAAGCCTGGTGGTCAAACCAAAAAAGAGGAATTGGGAAAAGTCATCTTCCCGTTCGTGGCCCATGGAAGCCCCACCTTGCCAACGGAGGAAGCCCTACTCATCAAAAATGCGACCGTCTGGACCAACGAAGCGGAAGGCATTTTACAAAATACCGATGTGCTACTCAGGGAAGGTAAAATTTCAAAAATCGGAAAGAACCTTGCTGATAATACGGCGCGGGTAATCGATGGTACCGGTAAGCATCTGACTTTTGGAATCATTGATGAACACTCTCATGTGGCAGGCGGCAATGTCAATGATGTAGCGGCCAATTCAGCCATGGTGCGCATCGGAGATCAATTGCAGCCTGAGGATATCAACATATATCGGTCGCTTTCAGGTGGTGTGGTGGCCATGCAAGTACTTCATGGGTCAGCCAATCCAATCGGCGGGCAATCGGCATTAATAAAACTCAGATGGGGTGAATCAGCTGAGAATATGAAAATAAAAGGAGCGGATGCTTTCATCAAGTTTGCCCTGGGAGAAAATGTAAAACGCACCAGCAATGCCAGCTCCATCCGGTTTCCCCAAACGCGGATGGGTGTTGAACAAGTCTATGTGGATGCATTCTCAAGTGCACGCGAATATGAAAAGGCCTGGAATTCCTTCAATGGCCTTAAAGAAAAATCCGGGGCCGTAAAGCCGCGGCGTGACCTGGCGGACGAAACCATTCTTGAAATCCTGAACAAGAAACGGTTTGTCACCTGCCACTCTTATGTGCAATCGGAAATCAACATGATGATGAAGGTTGCCGAACAATTCAATTTTAGAATCAACACGTTTACACACATTCTCGAAGGGTATAAGCTGGCAGATAAAATGAAACAACATGGTGCTGCGGCCGGCACCTTTTCCGATTGGTGGAACTATAAGTGGGAAGTGCGATATGCAATACCATACAATGCCACCATCATGCAAAAAGAAGGAGTTCTCACGGCCATCAACTCAGATGACGCCAATTCCGGCCGAAGGCTAAATCAAGAGGCAGCAAAATCCGTGAAGTATGGGGGCATGTCAGAAGAGGACGCCTGGAAAATGGTAACCTTAAACCCGGCCAAGATATTGCACCTCGACAATCAAATGGGCAGCATCAAAGTAGGAAAATCAGCAGACGTAGTCTTGTGGACAAATCATCCGCTGTCGGTGTATGCCAGGGCAGCCACCACGATCATTGATGGGAAAATTTACTTCGACATGGAGCAAGACAAAGTAAGAGACAAGGAAATTGAAGTGGAGCGTGCCCGACTTATTCAAAAAATGAAAAATGCGAAAAAAGCCGGGAGCACTACTCAAAAAGGAGGATCCAAAATGAAACAGGAATTCCATTGTGACGATGAAATCGGACTTACCGCAACAAGTGAAAATTAACAGCGATCTAAAGATTTAAGACATGAAAAAAGTAATTATCTATTCAATCGCAATCGTCTTGTTAACTGCACAGGTTGTGCTATCGCAGACTCCAGTGCCGGCCAAACCTCAAGACAAAAAAATCATGCTCACCGGCGGTGTTGCTCATCTTGGCAACGGCCAGGTGATCCAAGACGCAGTCATTGGATTTGACAAAGGGAAACTCACCATCATCGCGGATGCCATTTCCAACCCAAATACGGCAGGCTATGAAGAAATAAAGATTAACGGGAAGCATGTTTATCCAGGTTTCATAATGCCAAACACTCAGTTGGGACTCTCAGAAGTAAGTAGCATTCGTGCGATGAATGACTTCACTGAACGAGGGGAAATAAATCCCAATGTGAGGGCCCTTCCTGCTTACAATACCGACAATGAGTTCACCGCAACCATGCGCTTCAATGGAATTCTTCTTGTAGAAACAGCCCCCACCGGTGGCATGATCTCAGGATCTTCCTCGGTGATGGAGATGGAAGGATGGAACTGGGAAGATGCGGCCCACACCGTCGATGTATCCATTCACATGAACTGGCCACCCAGAATGAAGCGGGAACTGGACCTGTCGACTTTTACTTTCTCCGAAGTGGTTAATAAGGATTATGAAAAAAATGTGAATGAATTAAGTCAGTTTTTTGCGGACGCGCGGGCTTATGGAAAAATAGGAACCAAAGAACGCAACTTAAAAATGGATGCGATGCAAGGGCTGTTTGATGGTAAAAAGTCTTTGACCTTGCATGCAGACAACCCAAAAGAAATCATCGAGTCGGTCCGTTTTGCTCAGAAATCCGGGGTACAACGCATTGTGCTTGTGTCAGCAAGCGGAGCCTACCTTGTTGCGGAGTTCCTGAAAGAAAATAAAATTCCCGTGATCCTAAAGGACACTCATGAATTGCCAGACAGACCCGATGACAACATCGACATGCCTTACAAATTACCATACCTTTTATCTTCTGCTGGTGTCATGGTTTCCTTATCCCATTCGGGGATGCTCGCCCATGCCCGCAACCTACCATTCTTTGCCGGTACTGCTGTGGCGTTTGGGATGGATAAAGAAGAGGCTTTAAAAACAATAACGTCCAATACCGCGAAGGCACTTGGCATTGATGCCAGAGTAGGCACGCTGGAGGTTGGGAAAGATGCAACTTTATTCGTTTCGGAAGGAGATGTTTTTGATTTCCGAACGAGCATCGTAACGCATGCTTTCATCAGCGGAAAGGGAGTTACTTTACCTTACAAGCAGGAAGAACTTTTCGAACGCTATTCCAGAAAGTATGGGCACATCAAATAAGCTAAGAACCGCATTTGCAACACACACCCTAACCCCCTGAAGGGGCCACGCGCGCTGGTCCCTTTAGGGAAGTGAAGGGCGCGGGTAGATAAGAACAGCGTCAAGACGTTTTTCGCTAACTATTTTGGTGTTGTAGCATAAGCGTCGCCATAGTATTTGCTGGTGATGCGCGTATGGAAAGTCTCCGCTTCGATCGGCTCATATTTAGGTGTACCGGTGTTTGGCAGAACCTCCAGAACTTCCTTTTCCCACACATACACTGCCATGGGGAAACTGATGCGTGGCTTTTTGTTCATCAATTTATTCTTAGGCTTGCTCACCCGGTGCGTCGTGGAAGGCAGAAGGTCATTGGTGATGCGCTGCATGTAATCACCCGTGTTTAGGATGATGCTTCCTTGTGGCGCCTCAAGCCGTATCCATTTCATATTCTTTCGATTGAGCACCTGCAGGCCGTCTACGGATTGGGCTGGGAGGATAGTAAATAGATCAACATCTTCGTGACCCAACATACGTCCAGCACCCGAGGCATCATCACTCGCTTCGATGGGAGGATAATAATTAAGCCTGAAACCAAAATTCGTGTTGTGCAATTTTTTATCGTACGCTTGAGGATCGACTCCGAGATATCTCAATATGCTCTGCATGATGGGTAGAATGAGTGCTTCATGCTGAAGGCAGATTTCTCTAAAGAATGGCTCGTCGCCCGTCCTGGGCCAAAAGTCTGATTCGTTAAATCCACGTGAATTGTCCATGTTAAAAGCTCTGCGGCAAAACACCCATCCTTCCACCAGGTCAGGATGAATGATGGTGGTTTCTTTCATTGGAAAGTATCCCTGATTTACGGAACCGAACCTGGCGGCATGATACTTCATTCGTTGCTCACGGGTGGTGCTTTCAAAGAGGTCTGCTATTCGTTTCTCCGCCTGTGCGTATAGTGCAGGATCCACACCATGCCCGGTGAGGATCGCAAAGCCGATTCCTTGCATTGCCTCGCCCAGCTGTCTCGCAAATTCATTCTTTCCGGATTCACCACCATGAAAAAACAGACTGATGTCGCAAGACTTTATCTTGTAATCCTCATCAAATTGGTCTTCTCCTTCCCTTTCGACGAGGTGATAGGTCTGACCTTTGTTCACCTGCTCGTACTTCTTAAACTCCTGATTGACCGCATCAATTCCTTTTTCCTGTTCCATACCCTTTTAAATTTTCTTGGTGTAAAATTATTCTTTAATGATGAGGCCCGTTTCCCTGTCATAAGGAATGATGTTGTCCCACTCGTTGGCGCTGGACCTGGATACAAATGCGACGACCGGTTCTGTCTGGCTCATATTAAACACTTCATGAGGGACGCCTGACTTTATGAAGATGAAATCACCGGCAGTATTTTCAAGGACTTTTTTCAAACCATCGCCAAATTCATGCCTTACGTTTCCTTCCAGTATGTATAGCATCAACTCAAACCCGTCATGAATATGCGCGCGCGCAACACCACCAGGGGGGATTGTGGCTACATTCACAGAGAGCTTTGTGGATCCGACATTCTTTGCCGACATCCCTTGTTTATAATGGATCCCATTCCAATCACGCTTTCCGCCGCCACCACGGATGACCATGATACCATCATAATCCTCGACCGCATCAAGTTCGATATTGTCTTTGTCTTTTTTCATATTCTCATTTAAATACCAGAGTTATAATAAATGTCCTTCGAATTGAAATGGTGGACTAAAGTCCATTGAAAGAGCGTCTTTACATAACCACGGCCTTAAGGCCGTGGTTAATAATGGCAACACCACGGGGCTTTAGCCCAGATAAAAATACGCTTTTTCTAAAAGACAGCGTCACGCAAATACAACGCAAGCACCGCGAGCAGGGCCAGTGGAATAATCCATTTAATCCAAAAAAAAGTGGCCTTCTGAAGCGTCGGGCTGCCAGCGCCAAGCATGTGTTGCAACACTTCACTTCTTTGAATACCCCATGTCAAACCTAGGATGCAGAGTGCGCTCCCCAGTACCTGCATGCCCGAACCAAATATTAAGTCAAGGGTGCCTATCATATTGGGGAATAGGCTGCTTGGCAACGCAAGTACTGCCTGGAGAATTCCTATGGTGATTAATATTTTCCTGGGATTCAAATTCATCTTTTCATTCTGAATACATGTGAAAGGAACCTGATAGGCTGCTACGAGTGAAAGAAAGGCCACGATAAAAATTGAGATAAGAAAAAGTGATCCCACAAATCTCCCACCCGGCATTGCTTCGAAGAGTCTGGGAAAAGTGTCAAAGATTAAACCTGGACCGGATGCCATGTCCAGTCCAAATACAAGGATCGAAGGAACCAGAAACAAACTGATGAGCAAAGAAGCCCCGGCATCCCCAAGACCTGTGTAAAAAGCAATCTTTGGAATGTTTTCATCCTTCTTAAGGAAACCAGCATATACTACCACAAATGTTCCTCCAAGGCCAACTGAGAAAAAGGCCTGTCCCAATGCTGCAAATATCTCTGAAGATTTCAATACGGTAAGATCAGGTTGTAGGAACGCAACACATTTTGTAAGTGCCTCTGGCATCGACAAGGCATGCACAATCATATAAATCAGCGCCAGAAAAAATAACGGCATCACAATTTTGCTGATTCGTTCAATGCCATCAATAAGACCTCTATGAATAATGTATAGACAAGTGACGATCAGAAATAATGTGATGCCATACTGGAGCCATCCATTGGTTAACGAGGTGTGATAGTACAAGGTCGAAGCAGATGAAAATCCATAAAAAATTGAAAAGAGCGCTGTGAACAAGACATTAGACACCACCACGGCATAGTAAGAGCCTGAAATGGTGATCACAATCAGCAAGAGGTATCCAAAAAAGCTACCGAAAGATTTTCCAAACGCCAGTCGAAGTGAGTCCAGTGTTCCCTTACCACTCATTCTTCCCAAGGTCATCTCTGCCATCAGTGCCGGGAATGCGAAGAGGATTGTGAAAATTAGATATACTGCCAGAAAAGCGCTTCCACCATAGCGGCCCATCATGTAGGGGAAGCGCCACACATTCCCCAACCCGATGGCAATGCCCAGCATCGTAAGCACGGAAGAAATACGAGATGTAAAGTGTTGAGGTTCCAAATTTGAAAGATTGCGATTGACAGTGAGGTCTCTAAAAATAATAATTGCATGAATTTCCAATGTCCAACGCCGAACGCCCAATTCGGAAGTTGTGAGACTTCAATATTGGGCGTTCGGCGTTGGGCATTCAAGATTCGTTTTTTCTGTTTTGACTTGGTGGCTTTGTGTTACGAAGATTATCAGTCATTAGTTTTTCTTCCCCATTGCAACTACAGCGCCGATGGCTCCTCCCGCAACAGCCGTCAACACGGTGCCAACCACAACATCGGCAAGAGCTCCGGTTAAGTCAAGCGTATTTGTAGTCGCGTACCGGGTCATGTCCATGGCGAGCGTCATGAAAAATCCGATCGCTGCTGCTGCACTCGCGCCGCTTCCGAAAGAAGAAACGTCGGTCCATTTCAAAAATATGTAAGTCAGCAAGGCCGCTGAAGAAAGGTTTCCAAGGATCAGCGCCCACCAGACAAGTTCCTCCATTGGCTTTCCTGGTCCAGCAGAATGTTCTGTAAAGAAGGAGACAAAGGCCACCCCATAGAACAAGTACCCCACGAAAAAGAAGACAAGGCCTCCAACCAAAGTTCCGATTAAGAATTTTTTGATGTCCATAAAGTCTTGGTTTAATGAATGAGAAAGTTACTTCTTTTTATACGGTTTTACTCAACCTTTCAAATGGGCGCTTAACAATCAAAGCACCTATAAACTCCATTTGGTCGCCACTGATCCAACGGTTTTCACCGGACCAAAAAAGTGAAATGATATAGAATTTCTCACTACGATTCATATACCCACTTTCCTCCAGCCATTGTTCGTTCAATGGGTATCTTGATGAGTGTCGAAGGGTCCTCCTTGAATGGATCACGCCCTAGTACGACAAGGTCAGCGAGCTTACCGGTTTCGATGGATCCTTTGACCTTTTCCTCATAGGATGCATAGGCACCGTTTATTGTTCCAATTCGAATAGCCTCCTCCACGGTCACCTTTTGGTTGGCACCCCAGACATTACCTTTGATATCTGTTCGTGTTACACTGGATTGCAAGGCCATCATTGGTTCGAAGGGGCCTGGAGGATAATCCGAAGCTTGCGTGGGACGAATGCCCGCATTCAGGAAACTGCGCAGAGCAAACATGTTTTTCAATCGCTCCTCACCGTACTCGCGCATTTTCTCACCGTGATAATACACATAAGTAGAGAAGGGCGTGGGGATTACTCCCAGCGTTTTCATACGCTGAATCAGGGAATCGTTCACTAGCGTACAATGTTCAATACGGAAACGTGGATCTTTTCGCGGCCTTTCTTTTTGAAGCCTCTCATATAGGCGGAGTGTTGTATCAATACCTACGTCACCATTGGCGTGTACTCCTATTTGCCAGTCGGCGTCATGTGCTTTCTTGGCGAATTGGTACAACTGCTCTTCCGTCATCACCAGGATACCATAGTCATCGGGCCTCCCCATATAGGGTTGAGACAAGCGGGCTGTTCTCTCTGAAATAGATCCGTCGCAAGTCATTTTCATCGCTCCTACGCGCACCCATTCGTCGCCCATGCCGGTCCGAATGCCTGCTTCAAGCATCTTATCGATGTGGGTATAGCCGATGAGGCAATACACTCGAAGAGACAAATCTCCTGCCTCATGGGCATCTTGAAATGCCCGAAGGTATTCAGGAGAACCATAAGCATCATGGACCGAGGTAATCCCTGTCTTTGACATCATCTTAGAAATCAATTTGACCCCTTCGCGTAAATCATCACGTGTATGGGAATTGGGGATGACCTTTTCAAACTCAAGGCAGGCACTTTCTTTGATCCTGCCATTCAATTTTTTAGAAGATCCATCTCGATCAAACAATCCACCCTGTGGGTCAGGTGTACTTTCATTGATGCCTGCCAACTTCATTGCTTGAGAATTGACATAGAACGTATGGCCTCCACGATGCTGGATTCGAACCGGATGGTCAGGGGCCACAAGATCAAGATCCGCGATGTTGACAATTCTTCCTTCACTTGTTTTTGTGTCGTCATATTTGAAACCCAGCACCCAACCTCCTTTCGGAGTTTTCGCGGCGCGTTCGGCAATCGCCTTTTGAATATCCTTGATAGATCGCAAATCACAGTCCACTTCACGAAGGTGCTGTAATCCTGAACTTCCTGGATGAGAATGTGCATCAATGAAACCCGGCAGTACTACTTTTCCGCCCAAATCGACTTTCCGCGTCCGGCCAGTGGCCAAAGCCAATATTTCCTTGTCCTCGCCAACCGCAAAAAATTTACCATCAATAATTGCCACGGCCTTGGCACGTTGACCATCCCCCATGGTCACGATGTTTCCATTGAACAAAATAGTATCCGGCTCTTGTTGTCCAAAAGACGGAAGAACAGTTAGTGCCGCAAGGGAACCTAAAAATTCTCTGCGTGACTGAAATGGTGAGTTGAATTCGGGCATGGCTAAGGGAAAGGTTAAGGAAATTTAGTTTAAGATCAGGAAAGTTAGAAACCTAAACAAGGCGGACAAATTCCCGGATCACTTTTCCCCCTTCCGACGCACCATAGGATTTCATTATATTTGAATCATGTCATTTCTTAAAGGTTTTATCTTTGGGATCAAGAGTGCACAAAGAAATGTAGCCAGCCTGGGTGCCGGTTACAGGCTTGCACTTTATATCGCACTGGGCTCCTTAGGCATCGGGCAGCCAGTCCTTGGCCAAGACTTCCCTCCTGATGGATTGTTTTCAAAGGATGAGGTGTTGGGCATTAAACTCTCCGGTAACATCCGCGAACTTGTGAAAGATCGAAAAGATGAATCACAGTATAAACCATTCAGCCTGTCATATCAGGAAAAGGATAGCACCTGGATTTCAATTCCCATCGAAGTAAAAACGAGAGGACATTTCCGCAAGACACAAGGAGGCTGTAGCTATCCCCCCCTGCTATTTAACTTTTCAAAACAAAAAGACCTTAAGAATACGGTCTTCCGCCATCAAAATAAACTCAAGTTAGTAACACCATGTCGTGATCAAAAATTCGTGGTGAGGGAATACCTCGTGTACAAACTATCGAACCTCATCACACCCAAGAGCTTTGGAGCACGGCTTGTAAAAGTAATTTATGATGACACGGTGAGTGGAAAGAAATCAACTCCACTCTATGGCATTTTGCTGGAAGAAGAAGATCAAATGGCGAAGCGAAACAATGCTAAACTGCTTGAGAAGAAACTGGTCAGGCCCCAGCAAACACAAACAGATGATTTCATGAATATGGCAGTTTTCAATTTTCTGATCGGAAATACCGATTGGTCGATTCAATATTTACAAAATGTAAAATTGATCACGACAGAAAATTCCGAGATCCCTTCGGCGGTTCCATACGACTTTGACCATGCAGGCATCGTGGAGGCGCCTTATGCCAAACCCGCAGAACAATTGCAGTTGAGTACAATCAGGGAACGCCGGTACCGGGGATATTGCATGATTGACATGACACAATTCGACAAAGTCTTCGCCCACTTTAATAAATTAAAAGAAAAGATCTACGGAGTTTACACAAAATCAACTCTGCTAGAGGAGAGCTATATCAAGTCTACGACAAAGTATCTCGATGAATTTTACAAGATCATCAATAATCCTCAAGCTGCTAAGGCCGCATTTCAGTATCCTTGCAATCCGAATGGGACAGGAAATGTAGTTATAAAGGGGCTCGCCAAAGATTAGCGTCCATTACAGGTTCATCTATTTGTCAAAAGATGACTGCATACGGTTCAGGGATATTCCTAGTATTTTTTCAGCCACCCTATTTAACGCCCCTTCATCACCTTCCAAATGCAACGTGACATGATGATGCGTGAGTGTTTCTCTGCTCTTTAGTTCTTCAGCCGGAGACGAGCTTTCCAATTCATAAAATGGTCCCAATTGCGAACCAGCTGCCACAGGACCATCATTGTAAGAATTCACTGCGTCCCCCTCGAAAGGGTTCTTCTGGGCTTCCCATTTCGAATTTACATATGCTGCTGTCGGTTTAAGATCAAATTTTACCAACGTAAGAATCTTTTTCTTGGCGTCATAACTTCCCACCACATTTTTAGCGATGGAGGGAGCAATGCCTACTTTTCCACGATATTTCCCATCTGCCTTCAATAACAGCAAGCTGTCGTGTCTCATCATCCTGTCGGAAGGAATTGAGCCAAAATAATTATCTGTGATTGCTTTTGAATCTCGCACGCCATGATGAGGGAGAGCGATTACCGTCTGATCGGATGGGATGAACATCCCCAATATCCATATTGAAATCAAGCCATTTTTCCTAGACCAGTCCTCCTGCCCTGCATTGGTCATTGAGTTGGTACTTTGAAAAGCAACAGCCCTGAGATGGTCCATTGAAATTCCAAACGCTTGCTGAATCTCTGACTCATTCAATAATTTTATTTCTCGTCGAATGTCAATCGTAAAGTTGAAGCCTCCATAGTTGGTCACATTCGCAGCTTTTTTGAACACTGCCTGCGTACTATCAAAATCTACAATCTCAAATGGTTCTGTATCAATCAAAGCTGGCGTTTGCCAATGATCGAAATCAAATGGGTCCCCTTTCTTAAAATACAAGGCATACTGCCCACCCTCAGGTCCAAGCCAAAATCTGTCCTCACCCCCCACCGGATTCATATGAAGTTGCGTTTCTCCAGATTGGATAAGGTCATAGTTGATCCAGCCATAACTGTTGCCGGTTGTTCCACCAGCTGTACTTGTCATGACGCGGCCCTGATAATCTTTCACCAGGATTAGTTTTGCGGAATTTGCTTTCCCTCCTAATATAATGACGTCCTTATACTTGCTTAGAAAATCGAGATCATAACCAAATGTGCCAGGTGACGAAATTCCCAGATCAGTTTTCTCCTGATTTGATTTTTTTTCTGTGCATGAAAGGCAAATCAGCATCAAGAGAATAATATTTGGTCTCATAGTCAGTTAATTACTGAAATTAAATTAGGGATCACAAAGGGCACTAAGAAAGCACTACGATCACAAAGACAAATACTAACAAAATTTCTTCGTGAACTTTGTGGTCCTTCGTGAACTTAGTGACCTGAACTGACAAACTTCAAATTAGATTCAAAATACAATCATTACTTGATCTACCAACAATTTAGCTATTCAATTTTACCTTGACATGCAGAAATTATTGATTCCTCGCCACCATCAATCTGCCACTTTTAATAAACTGCGATCCATTGATGGAGGTCGTGAACCGGAAAAGATAGATTCCAGATGAAAGTGGATTGCCGTTGGCATCTTTGGCGTCCATCACAATTTCATTTGTTCCAACATGCAATGCCCCAAACGACTCGTTTCCAAAACTTCTCATGACCCCACCCGTTGATCCAAAAATGTTCAATTGAAAATCTTCAGGTATGGTTGATCCGGGTAGAAAGATCTTAAAGTAAAACTTATCCGAGGATGGATTGGGGTACACGGACAGTACCGTAAATTCAGTCTGATCGGTCACCACAAAAGTAACTTCATATGGCTCATCACCACTGGGATTTCCACTTCCATCCACTGCCTCTACCTTGAGTGCATAGTCGCCTGTTTGCAATTCCTTCGGATGAAATATAACCTGAAAATCGGTCGTGGCGGTAGCAGGAGTCCATGTTACATCCTTTTGGGAAAAATTGATTCTCTTATAGGAGCATTCTTCAGCGGCACATGGATAGCGCAAGTAGAGATTCACCCCAGTGGTATCCGACTTCAGAAAGAAAGGATTGTGGTCAATTACTTTTGCCACGATCATTGGGGCGGATGAAACCGCATCCCCATTGGTCACATATCTTCCATCCAGCGTTACGTCCAGGACGGGCGCCGTACGGTCAGCCTGCACCTGCAAATGATTATACAACGCCAGTACGTTATTGTCATAATACGGCTCAGCGATTATTCTAGGATTAACCATCACCGTAACATCATTGTCGCCTGCCTTACCCTTTGTATTAACGTTTACAAAGAATTTTGTCGTGTCCCTGGGCGCCGGAGGACTTATTCTAAATGTCTTCCGCTCAGTTGATTTTTTCTGATTGGAGAAAATATCTATCTGAACCATCAGCGAATCCTTGAATTTCCGTGCAGAAATATTGGTAAACCCGTAACGGGCCTTCCACGCTTGTCCTTCTTCCCTGATCTCCACTCCTTGTGTTCCGGAATACGTGAGCATCCCTTCCGGTAACGGCACGTAGGTAACAAGCCACTTCCGGAGTTGCACCGAAGTAAGGTCAGTTTCATCGCTGGACTTTAACTTAAGTTTTAGGTATGGATACTTCGACGCATTAATTTGCGAGAGGTCCTTTGTATTCTTTAAGTTACTTTCCAATAATGTTTCAGTGCCGGTTAGATCAATTCCAGTTATATCCACACCATATTCATCATTCTTGGTAACCTCAGAAATTGTTGTAATGAGTTGCGACCAGCTTTGAGCAGGGCCCAAAATGACCGAAGTGAGTGTACCCTGCGAAGTGCGCCCTGTGATTGTTTTACTCACCGAAACTTGTTGCGCATTGGTGGGAATTTGTGTTGGCCTGATGACCTTAGCACCTCCAGGGATGGAGCCCTTTTTTCCAAATATCACAAAAGGCTCGCCTGTAGCGACCCCATTCAGTTGGCTGGCACCAATTCCTAATTCTGCAAGCCGTTGTTTTACACCTGTGGACCACATGGCGTAACCTGCATCGCCAATAGAAAAAATCACCACGGAATCGTTGCTCTTTACATTCTTCACCCACTGCGACAAGTCGTCTCCGTTGCCAGTTTCCAACTCAGAAGGGAGAAAATTGTTAATCATCTGTGGGGCACGGCCGCAAGCGCGGGGATCGAAAAAGTTGATAAAGGGTATGCCTGCATAGGGGGCCGTTGAACTTTTATCGAATGCTACAAGGTTGAGTGTATTCTTCCGGCATGGTTGCTCCTGGGTAGCCACATTAAACTCTTCCAGATTAATCTTAAGTGATACTTCCGAAAACAAGGCGGCATTGGCGCTTCCAAATGTCTTGACCTCGACAGTAGAAATTGTTTCGCTAAACTTAATTCTTTGTGTTTTCGGATCCTGAACCAGGCCTACCGCTTCATCTTTTGAAAATTGTGGAAATTTCAACTGGGCCCAACCCTCCGGACTGTTCTTAATATAGACAAAAGTGGAAGCTGTCCATTGCGTGCTTTCACCCGTCAACGGTTTATCAAATTTTGTCCGCCAATAGTATATCAGCGAATCATCACTCAACAAATTCAGTTTTAACCTCGCCAATACTTTTCCCTGCACCGTTTGTCTTTTCAAGAATGGGCTGTCAAAGGTACTTGCTGTGTCGACTTCTATTTTAAATGATCGCAGCTCCGACAGCAAGTCGCTATTTTGAAACAGCAGCTCCACTGGGTTCGAGTTTACAATGGCATATGGTTCTGGATAAATATTCTTAGTACCACTGGCTGGAATAAAGAAGTCGAGCGAAGCTGTGTTGTTTGACTCATCAAGTTCAAGGATCTCTTTGTCTGGGTCGATGATTATTTTGAAGTTATTATTACCAAACTCATTGCCGTTCCTTCCTCTCTTAATCACGAATTGCAATGCGCCGCTATAGAGCACTGAACTTATAAGCGTATCCTTGACAATGGTTGCGTTATCATTTAGTGTCCTCAACATCCTAACTTTCAATTTGCCTGGCATACCTCTTCCGAAATTTCTTATGCCCACCTTCACTGCAAAGGATTCAGATTGGGCTGTGACAGGCCTTCCATCCAGTGATACGATTGACAGTGCCCCGTTGTTGGTTTCGTAATCAGGTCTTCGGGCACCAAAAACTGGTAAGGACGGGTCGCCCAACAGCACCATTTGCTGCACTTGGGTGATGGTGGTAATATCTGTAGAGCCAACAATTGACAGGTACCTCCGTGCTGTTTCTTTCTGCACCTCCCCGATTCCTTTGCTTATAAAAGTGGAATCACCGAATGCTACTGAATAAAAGATATCGGAATAAAGCTTTAGCGTGTTCGTAAATCCAAAAGAGCTATGGGCAATAAATGCCTTGGCGCCTTTGTTCGGGGTGAGGATCCAGTCTTCACCAAAGGTTAAACGATTATCAAAAAAACGACCCGCATTGCAACCGTTGATCAGGAAGCCCGGGTATTTTCCCGCGTTGTTGTAACCCAATGTTGGATCGCTTACATAACCGATGTCAATATCGATGGTACCTGGACCTGAGTGGCCATAAAATGTGATCATGTCAAGACCCTTATTAACCTGATCCTTTACATTGATCAATTCAACATTCAGTGTTTGCTTTGAAATCGTTTCAACACTCCCACCCAGATAAATGCTTTCAGCCACCGCTTTAAATCCATCCACGTAACTCCGGAACAGTGCAGGTTCTGCAGCATTGATGCCCCCGCTGAGGTGCAACAAGTTTTTTCGCCAGAGATCTTTGAATGGAAGTGCTTCCGTTTCTTTTACTTTATTAAGATAACCGGCCACTTGCAATGCAGTACTTGCTGTCAAACGTCCTGTGGGTACCGCAGGTTCATAAGTTGTGCCTTTGAGCCCTGCGGTGAAAGCGACATCAGCGCCTGGCATTCCCGCTGATGGAACCAGGTCACGAAAATCCGTTGATGCAAAGGAAGTCTTCCTATAATATCCTTGAGAGACTTCAATGCCTTTACCAATAAGAAATAAAAACTTAGGACGACCACCATTGACCAGGTATTTCATGAATTGATAAATGGCGCGTGGGGAAGTTTCACCGTAATTGAATTGATTGTAAAGTTGATCCATGGGCACAGTCAGCGTATCGTAGCTTCCGCCAATCATCGAGGCCCGGTAGGCTGCATAACCTTGCACAGGATCGCCATACCCCAGGGCAGGCTTCATTAATGATCGGTGTGACACAATAATGAAAGTGGGCGCTGCGGGATTAATGGAACGAAAACTCACTTTCCGCAACGATGCTGTGAGCGTGGTGGCTGAGGTATAAAGCTTCCTTGACGTGGATGTGCCAGGTACAATCGCGCCAAGACCATTGGGCACAACGGCAGCACCGATCATTTTGATGTTGTTCGCATCCGTAATGTCCCAGAGGCGCAAGTTGGGTAGTGGATTTTGAATTTCTATATACGACTTACCGGAAGTATTTGCAGGAAGTGTGAAGACTTTCTCCGACAATGAATTTGAATTATAATCTTGAGGAAAACTTACTTTAATGTACGAGACGCTGAGCTGATCACGGGTGGCGCTTCCAGTGATTCTAATCTGCACGGTCATTTTACCATCTGCACCGATATCACTCCAATTGAGTGGAACATTAACTTTGATGGTTTCAAATCCCACAAAAGAAGAGCTTGCAAGCAATCTCCCACCGGAAGTAGGCCCAACGCTGATCTCCGCCACGTGACTTACATCATCTCGACCTACCATTAGCAACTCAAGTTGAGGTGTTCCGGCAGTCGACACGCCTCCCACAAGATTGTCAATGACGAAATCCTGAACACCGGCACACCCTGAAAGACCCTTGCATATTGTTTTGCCGGTCCAACCCTCACCTTGATCGAACGCTGTCTTCTGTATCACTCCAACTTTGGTGAGCCCACCCGAATATTCATTAGAGAAAACGGTCAATTGCTCTTCCATATGAAATGTTTCTTTCAAAACCCCCGAGCCAATGGCCTCTGAAAATGAGCTCATTCGCTTGCCTTGTACCGGCAGCGGGTTCCATGTCAGGAAATAAGCAGTGGTGTCATTGAATAGATTGTAATAAGGATGGGGTTGCAGACTGGTAGGTTTATAAAGATCGCCGTCCAGTGTGCCATTGTTTCTTTGGCCATAGAATTCAATGAAGTCGGTTGGATCAAATTTTGCATCCGCCTGGCCTTGAACAAAAATGGCCTGCTCAGTTCCGCGAAAAAAGAGATTTATTCTTCGCGGATCGATAGACCCAACAGGGACACCAGCTGTTTGCAGGTCTGCATAGGATAATTTATAGAGGCCATTTTTCGCAACCGGTATTTTGAAGTACGACTGAGTGAAATTGATCCATTCATTTGAAAATTGTCCAAAGGAGGTTTGAGCCCGAAAAAATACCAAGCAAAAAACTAAAACAACCCAAACCCTTCCCTTCACAGCCATTTTCATCAAAGTAAGTCTAGTCAACAGGGTAAATACGGCTTTTGGCATCGATGTAAATGCTCGATTTCAGCTAAAATTCGCCAATTCAAAAATACGCTTCTAAATATGAGTAAGGAAAAGACAAGTAAGTTATTTGAAAGGGTCTAAAATCGGCATTTTTTCAGTCTTTCGGCTTACGATCACCTCCTTCAAGGGGCGACTGGAGCGGAGCTTTAGTGAGACCTGAATTAGGTCAACAAATTTCACCACCACTTTTAACCACCGTCTTTTCATAGGTTTTAGCCAATCCGTTTTTCATCAAGCAAAGTTACAAATGAAAAATCTTACAAGAGAAAAATTCAAGGAAGTGGTTATTTGGTCGAATCTCCTATATCCTGAGAAGCAGAAACGGAAACCATTTGAAGGAACTTCTTTTTCGCTTTTTCTGCCAAGTCTGCCAAAATCATTTTTCTTTTTTTTGCAGGATAAAGCTCCTCAACAATATGCTCCAAGTAGACCGTATTTTGGATCGTCAGGACGATAATCCATTGTGGCAATTCTTTTTCATTAAATTCAGGAAACTTGAAGCCTTCTTTTTCCAATTTGTTCAGATAGTCTTCTGGATTCATGGGTTTGATGGGGTTTGGTGAGCCATGAATCTAGGGAATTTAAACCGTCAATTCAGATGCTTCAACCAATTTTCGCTAGCCAAGGGGAGTGATTTGGTAAAACGATAGGACAACTCATTGCCTTGGGCGCTAAGATGCCTGTAACTTATCTGATGGTATGCAGACTTCAGATAATTGATATTGATAACAGTTTGTAAATTATTTTAACAAAATGGCCGCCAGACAATCAGGTCAGCTGGAGATAAGATATAAGGATATCGAGTTATAAAGGCGAGCTAAAGAAAGTTGACAAAACCGCCTTTAATGATACACTAGGCGCACTAATAACAAAAGTGCCTAAACCGAAAAAATAAGACTAGCTAACTTATCTATTTATCTTTTCCGGATTCGTGCGTTTCTGATTTTTGCAACTTACTTATCCCATATCCGCCTGCCAACCCAGTAATGAAGCTTAACCAAACAGACAGATAAGCATCTTTGAAAAATAAGATGCACAATGTTATCACTATCGTGCCCAGAATTAACAAAAGTGTAGAATCTCTATTACTTTTTTGGATGATTGTTCCTGCCTGAATACGGGCCAATTTTACCTCTTTGTCTCCGTCTAGTTTTTTGCTATGATACTGAAATGCGTGCATTTCATTTATCTGCATTACCTCAAGAATTTTATCCCTTTGAGTATCATTCAGTACACTCAGATCAATATTCTCACCCTTTTGTAGAGCCATCATCTCTACCCTTTCAATCATTCTCTCAATTTTGCCTTTGGTTGGATATCCTTCGGCTTCGGTTGGCGTAATCTCACCACTCATTTTTCAAATAATCTTTTGTGCTATTGTAATAATATAGCTTAGTTGTTTCCTCGCCTGGTTTCGGGACAACCGAAATAAACCTTAAAAGACTAGATAGCAACCTGCTCATATTATCTATTCGATTCTCAAAGAAAAATCTAGCCTTTCTTTCGCTATAAATCTTATCAATAACTTCAACCAAATAATTCAATTCTTTATCGGTAAGATTCTGCTCCTTTGAAACCTCTTGGATAGCCTTCAAAATCTGAAGCCTCACAGCATCACTTTTTTGATCATTAACTATAATGGGATTATCCTCTTCCAGAATACCCTTTTTATCGATGATATTTTCTAGAGTTGACATTATCATAGGATTCTTAATCAAAGCTATTTAAAAATTGGAATACTCTAATTACCGTAGTTGTAACGATAACATGAAAGAATTAGTCTATTAATTAGAATTAGTCTAAATAAGTTCCAAAATCAACTCCCTGAAAAACAAAACACGAAAATTTTTGAATAGTACTTGGCCATGCATAGTACTTTACCGTATAAGGTGTTAAGAGCGCTTATTTTAATTGTGGATGTATGAATCTTGAAAACACGCAAGTACAAATGAGGAAGGGAATATTAGAATATTGCATCCTCCACATCATTTCGCGGGGAGAGGTATATGCCTCCGATATGCTGGATGAATTGACTGCCGCCAGGATGATTGTGGTGGAGGGCACACTCTATCCGCTCCTAACCCGTCTAAAAAATGCCGGGTTGCTGGAGTATAAATGGGTTGAATCCAAATCGGGTCCGCCTAGAAAATATTATAAACTCACGGAAATTGGCACTCAATTCCTGAAAGGATTGACTGACACCTGGGAGGACCTCGTTCACTCGACGGATCAGATTACACAGAAATCAAAGGCCAGCGTATAATAAATTAACCACACTCCTATCTTTTAGTTGAGATATGAAAAAGAACATCAGCATTAACATCAGCGGCATTATTTTCCACATCGAGGAAGATGGGTACGAGACCCTCCGCAAATACCTCGACTCTGTCAATAAGTATTTTGCTTCGTTTGAAGACAACAGCGAAATTCTCTCCGACATTGAAGGAAGAATTGCCGAAATATTTCTTTCTAAACTGAATGATGGCAAACAAGTAATCACTGCTGAGGACGTCAGCAGCCTCATCGCTACCATGGGCAGTGTCAACGACTTCAAAGCAGCAGAGGAGCAGGAGTTTACCGGTGGCCCCGCAGGAAGTAGCACACAGCAAAACGCTTCTTCCTCCACGTCGGCTAACTCAACTACTGCCTCTAAAAAGCTATTCCGCGATCAAAACAGAAAAATCCTTGGAGGTGTTTGCGCAGGACTGGGCTATTATTTTAGTGTGGACCCAGTTTGGCCACGCCTTTTGCTTGCCCTGCTCACACTTGGTACTTCAGGATTCTTTTTGTTAGTCTATATCGTGCTATGGATTTTCTTACCAGCATCGGAATTGGAGGAGGAAACTTCCATCAAGAAGATGTATCGTGACCCAGATAAGAAAGTACTGGGCGGCGTTGCAGCCGGGATGGCTGCCTTCTTTGGTGCCGACGTATCGCTCATCAGGGTACTGTTTGTCATCTCTGCTTTTTTCGGCGGCCTCGGCATCGTAATCTATATCGTGATGCTGATTGTACTACCTGAAGCCAAAACGATTACGGAGAAAATGAAGATGCAAGGAGAGCCTGTCACCCTTTCGAATATTGAATCAACCGTGAAGAAGGGTCTAAACGAAAAAGGTGATGCGGAAGAAAGCGTACTCACAAGAATCATTCTCTTTCCCTTCCGTGCGATCGGCGCAATATTCAATTTACTGGGCCCGGTATTCCATGTGCTCCTCGACATCTTACGTGTCGCGATCGGATTGGTCTTCACCTTGACCGGACTGGCATTGATAATCGCATTGATCCTGGGTTTCGGAATATTAGTCGGAATTTTAAATGCACCTGATTGGCATCTCTTTGGAGACGGATATTTATCAGCGCCAAACTTCCCTCTCAGTGCCCTTCGTAACAGCGTGCCAACATGGACAGTCGTCTTTACTTTCCTGGCAGCTTTTATACCCTCACTCTTCATTTTGTTAATGGGAAGTTCGATCGTGGCCAAACGCATTGTGTTCAGGCCAGTGGTAGGCTGGTCATTATTTTTAATCTTCTTTGTGAGCGTGGCAGTGGTCGGAATTAGTTTGCCACAGATAATCTACGGATTTAAGGAACAAGGAGAGTATAAAATCGAAGAGGCCTTCAACCTCAATGGCAAAACCCCCGTGCTCAACATCAATGAAACGGGACTAGATGATTACAATGTCACTTCAATTTCTTTAAGAGGATATGAAGGAAGGGAAATAAAAGTAACCCAACGCTTTGAATCACAGGGACCCTCCAGAAAAATCGCTGGAGAAAATGCAAAGATGATAGAATACCATGTAACACAAGCCGATAGCATCATTACGTTTGATTCAAACATTACCTTCAAACCTGACGCAAAGTTTCGTGCCCAGCGACTTGACATTGACGTGTTTGTTCCATATGACCAATCCTTTGTAGTCGATGCCAAACTTTGGAGGATTATTGAAACTAACGTGATCGACCGTGCCAGGCAGAAGAACCATCGATTCTCATTGAATGAGGAAACCCAGACATGGAAATTAACTCAGGATGGGCTTGAGTGTGTCTCTTGTCCGGTGAGCGCTCCTGATCCCGAATTGAGCGCCAATGATCAGTTTGGCTTGAAGGATTTCAATTCAATTGATCTTCAAGGCCTGTTCGATGTTCATATCAATAAGGGTGCTGCTTATGCCGTTGAATTAAAAGGAACCGAATCTGAACGGAAACGATATGATGTTTACGTCAATGGAGAAACACTTGTAATCGATTATAAAGACCATCGTAAATTTTTCTGGAAGCGAAATATATTACGCGATGATGAGCTGAAGATTACGATCACAATGCCTGAGTTGCGCGAACTTGATGTTACCGGTGCGGGTAAGCTTAGATTCGCCGGCTTTGATCAAGATGAGGTGGACATCAAACTCACCGGGGCAGTAAAGGCCGATGGCGAGTTGACTGCAAAGACCCTCAATATTGAATTGACGGGCGCCTCTTCCCTAGACCTTAACGGCAGCGGAAAATTTATGGATGCTGACATTGTAGGCGCATCCGGTTTGAGGGCCTATGGTTACGAGGTCGAGCATTGCATTGTAGAAGCACATGGAGCTTCCTCCGCAAAAGTAAATGTGACTGACAGGCTTGAAATAAAAAAGGGCATTGCCAGCAGTGTATCGCACAAGGGCGATCCCGAGATCATTAAAAGATGAGTGATTAGGTGCTTAGGTTCTAAAGTGCTTAGGTGTTAAAGTGGTTAAGTGCTAAAGTGTTTCGTTGGGCCTACTTTCGCACTTCAACTCTTTAGTACTTTAACACTTTAATACTACCTTCGTCGCATGCAGCAGCGTCTTCTATCACTCGACGTATTTCGTGGGGCTACCGTAGTATCCATGATCATTGTCAACAATCCTGGCTCCTGGGATTCTGTTTATCCACCTTTGCTCCATGCAAAATGGAACGGTTGCACCCCCACCGATCTGATTTTTCCGTTCTTCCTTTTTATGGTTGGAGTATCAATTCATTTTGCATATCAAAACAAGAAAAAAGAAGGGCTTAACAATAAGAACTTTCAGAAGATTGGCAAAAGAGCTGCACTCATATTTCTCTGCGGAATGCTTTTAACATGGTTCACGCTTCCTCTTGAAAAAATGATAGATCTGGAGCGATTGGCTTCGCTGCGCATCCCCGGAGTCCTTCAGCGGATCAGCATTGTTTTCTTCTTCTGCTCTTTGATTTATTTTAATACAGGCTGGCTTGCTCAAATTCGCATCTGCGCCTTCTTTCTGGTACTCTATTATTTGCTCATGACACTGCTGCCCGTACCTGACTTTGGACCTGCCAATCTTGAACCTGGCACCAACCTCGCTGCCTGGGTTGATCGACTCTTTCTGGAAGGTCATCTTTGGGCACAGTCCAAGACCTGGGACCCTGAGGGTATCTTAAGCACAATACCCGCCATCTCGACCGGGTTGTTGGGGATATTGACCGGCCAACTCTTCAGTGAAATAAAAAATCCCTCAGAACGCGTTAGCTGGTTATTTTTTATTGGTGGAGTTCTGATTTTGTCTGGATTAATTTGGGACATTGCCTTCCCCATCAATAAATCGCTGTGGACAAGCAGCTATGTACTGTATACTGGGGGATTAGCCATGCAGGTATTGGCGGCAAGTCATTGGCTAATCGATGTAAATAATCGCCAGTCATGGACAAAACTGTTTCATTATTTCGGCGTGAATGCCATTTTTGCATTTGTCGTTTCCGGATTGGTGGCAAAAGTATTGCTTAGGACAACATTAATCGGCAGCACAGGAGAGATCGGGTCATTATGGAGTTATTTGTACCAACATTTATATGCCAGTTGGTTGGCGCCGAAAATCGCCTCCCTAACTTTTGCATTAACGCTTGTCGTCCTTTTCTTTTTCATCCTCCGATGGATGTACAATCGAAAAATCTTTATCAAAGTATGAGTATTTCAAACGTAGAAAATTGTAATTTCACTCGATGCTGAAGGCTCCCATGAGGTGTATATTTCTTTTCCTCCTCCTTCTTAGTTCGTTTGCCGCACTTTCACAGAAACAAGGCTTACGGGGTCAGGTCTTTTGGGTCTCTGGCAATCAGATGCCTGGACCGGAAGCCATTTTATCTCCCAACCAGGGTGCGACTCGCGAAATACTGATCTATGAACTTACCTCCTTCAAAGATGTTACTCAGGTAGGACCATTTTTCCGCGATGTCAAGACTAAAATGGTCGCTGCCATTCAATCCAAGCCTGACGGTACCTTTAAAATCAAACTACTTCCGGGGGCCTATTCAGTCTTCACCAAAGAAAGAAATGGCCTCTACGCCAACTTATTTGACGAAAAGAACAATATCAACCCGGTCATCGTGAAAAACGGGCAGTATGCCTGGAGGACTATTACGATCGACTACGACGCTGCCTATTAGCAGTTTTTTCCAGTAATTTTTATATCCAAGCAACCTATTACAACAGGTTCGCATCTTATCCGTGTAATTACCTCAATGCAATTCCAGATTTACCGTGCTCACGAAGCGGAGCTAATCAAAGGCTGTCGGCAAAATGAACGGGCAGCCCAAAAGGCACTCTATGAACAGATGGCTGGCAAAATGCTTGCACTGTGCTGCCGGTATGTGAAAGATCGTTTGGAAGCAGAGGATGTTTTAATAACAGCATTTACAAAAATGTTTGAACGCATTGATCAGTTTAAAGGAGAAGGAAGCTTTGAAGGATGGTTGCGGAAAATTGTAGTCAATGAAGCACTATCATATTTGCGAAAAAACAAAAGCATGCACCTGATGACTGAAATTGAGGCCGCTGACCGTGAACCCGATTTCGATCACATGGGCACACAGCTCGAAGCGGAAGATCTGCTCAAATTGGTGGCCACATTGCCAGCAGGCTACAGGATTGTTTTCAATTTATATGCAATCGACGGCTACACCCACAAAGAGATCGCCGCGCAACAGGGAATAAGCGAGAATACTTCCAAGTCTCAACTGAGTCGCGCCAGGATTTACTTGCAAAATAAGTTATTGGAAATAGAAAAGGCCACACAACCCAAGCAGAATGATGAACAAGCTGGATGAACTATTTAAAGAAAAGCTGTCTGACTACGCTGTTGCTCCCTCTGCAGGAGCCTGGGATAAAGTAGAAGCAGGGCTTTCAAAAAAAAGTAAGACCATCCTTTGGCTAAGGTGGGCCGCTGTGTTTCTGCTCGGAGGTTTACTCATGGGCTCACCTTGGCTTCAAAGACAAGATAATTCCAAAACATTGGCAAAAGAGAACCAGCCTGATGTGAGAATAGATGAAGTGCCAGTTCAAAAGTCAATGCCACCGATGGTTAAAGAACAAAAACTAATGGCCAATAATGCCAGAAAAAAGAAGGAGAATAAAGTAAATCCAGCACCATCATTACTTACGACGGTGGCAGTATTAGAAGCAGCACCAGGAGTGGAAACGCCATCGCTCACACCGATTCAGGCGGGAGAAATTCCAACCCCGGAAGTTACAAAGTTATCATCACCGATTTCACATGGCATCGTATTGACTTACACCCTAAGCCCTGTTGAATTACCCCTCGAGGAAGCAACAACCATTTCAGAAGCAGATGTCGAAGGAAAAAAAGGTAAATCATTAAAGCGCATGGTGGAATTTGCCAGGAATTTAAAGAGCAGTGACTCCCCCCTGGGTGGAATACGAGTGATGAAGGAAGATTTATTTGCCCTTGATTTAAAAAAGAAAACAACAAGTAAAACTCATTGATATGAACACACGGTTAAAATTTAGTTTGATGGGGCTAATGATACTGACCTACAGTACATCCTCACTTGCGCAATCAACCGATTCGGTAGTAATCCGGGTTGGAAATGAAAGCAAAGTGATTTTCATGATCAAAGACAAACAGGACCTGGAAACCCTCAAGCATTACAACTTTCAGGCGTTGATGGATGATATGCTCCTGAAACTGGAAAAAAGGGACTCCACCACGCTCACGAAACCCTCCTATCAGTATTTGAAGGATTCCGCCAGCAGATTAACACCTGTGAATACTTCAGAAAATTGGAATTCCTCCTCCAGTAGGGATGAAGAAGATAATGACCGTCGAGCGTATCGAAGTTACAGGGGGCGACGGACTCACCACAGCTTTAATATTGACCTTGGCACAAACAATTATTTAGAGAATGGAAAATTTCCGGATGCCAACAATCCGCTCTATACTGTCAAGCCCTGGGGCTCGTGGTATGTAGGGTTGAATTCCGTTTTGAGAACCAGGGTAGCTGGCAAGTTCTTTCTGGAATGGGGAGGAGGCGTCAGTTGGTATAATTTCAAATTCAGCAATGAAAAAACAGTTCTGACAAAAGATGATAACGGCGTAAATTTTTCAGAAGACACTCGCGCCTTCGATTTTAGAAAGAGTAAACTCACGGCAACCTATTTGAATGCCTTCCTGGTGCCCATGATCGATTTTGGGAGCAACAGTAGAAAATCAACTTTCTTTGATGGAAGCCATTCCAATTCATTCCGCATTGGGGTTGGGCCTTATGCCGGCTATCGCATCGACAGCTACACCAAGCAGATGTATTATGAAAATGGAGATAAGTCCAAATCACATAACCACGACAGTTTTTATTTGAATAATATTCGTTATGGCCTTCGCCTTCAGATTGGCTTTAGGGACACGGACCTATTCTTTAACTATGATATGAATGAACTCTTCATAGAAAATAAAGGACCCAGGTTAAACGCCTTTAGTTTTGGGATTACTTTGTAAAGAATAATTGTACAAGGTTTTAAGCGGCTCAAACCCGCTTATTTTTTTTAAAAAAATCCCGATTATTCATAATCATATCCCGCTCCCCACCTCGCAGATCAAACGTTCTGCAAAAACGAGCACGTGAAGGCCATTGAAAAGCAATGCTGACATCGATGATAATGAACCCTGCAGTATACCAGGACTCTCCCGTGAGAAAAAAACCAGCGGCCATCAGCAATGAGCAAGTGCAATACCAGGCCATCTTCAGGAGCATGAATGCATAGTAACCGTCCATTTTTCTTGCCAGTTCTATGAGCTTGCGCAACCTATTCATCCTTACTCGTCCAGCCCAGGAAACACCCGTCAGGATCAGCAAAGAGGCTATAATGGCCATCTGCAACAGCATAAATTTACCTTCATAATAGGCCATCAGAGGCGGATGATACTCCAACCAGTAATACAAAAAAATGAATACCAGTAGGGGCGGCAGTAGGAGGATGAAGCCGATAGTATTAAGTTTGTAGAAGTATTCTTTTATAGAGAGGAATTTCATTTTTGATGTTCAAAGATTAAAGGTAATAAGTAAATAGTACATGGAGCCGGTCTCAAACTTATCACGAAAAGAGCAGGTAATCCGGAAGGCAGCAGAACTTTTCCGCGAGAAAGGCTATGCAGCTTCTTCCATGCGTGATCTGGCACAAAAACTCGGCATCGAAGCAGCCAGCCTTTATTCTCACATAAAATCGAAAGAAGAAATCCTGCAAAACCTCTGCTTTGACATGGCTATGGAGTTCAGGAAATCATTGGACGAAGTTGAGAAACAAAAAGGTCCTGCCAGCGAAAAATTGAGGAAGGGCATCATCGGACATATTCAGGTGATGGCCAAAGACCTCACAGCTTCTGCCGTCTTTATGAATGAACATCGTCACCTGAGTCAGCCTTTCCTACGTGAATTTTTATTACTCAGGATCAATTATATCAACCGATTCAAAGACATCATTGAAGAAGGAATTAACTCAGGAGAATTTAAAGTTTCCATCGACAAGAAACTCGCTGTGATGACACTGTTCTCATCACTCAACTGGATGCCTCAGTGGTACGATCCGCATAGCAACATCGTGCCCGAAAGTCTCGGCCAGCAACTGGCAGACATGCTCGTAAACGGGATGAAGCGATAATTGCTTTAGTGTCTAATTTCATAAAGTGGTATGACCGTCTTGCAATTTGGACTGAAGTTCATTTGTATCCACTTTTATAACTACGGGCAGCCCGTAGTTATAAATTACCCATCGAAATTTGGGCTTTAGCCCAGTCACTGTGACAAAAATTGATACCCCCCTTTCATAAAATCAGCACCTTTTCTACCCTCTGTTTGTTACCTTTACCATCAGTTGGACTACTGAAATATGTACGGAGGCGGAAATACGTTTGAAGGGGTGAAGACGGATAGTGTTGCTCTGGAAGACCCGGCAAAGCTTATAGAATTTGAGGCCCGCATCGCAAGGGGTGAAAAGGTTGAACCTACAGATTGGATGCCAGCGCTCTATCGGAAACAGCTCATCCGGATGATCGAACAACATGGTCACAGCGAAATAATTGGTGCCTTACCGGAAGGTACGTGGATCACCCGCGCTCCGGGATTCAAGCGAAAGATGTCGCTCATGGCCAAGGTCCAGGATGAAGTTGGCCACGCTCAATTGCTATACAGTGCCGCTGAAACACTGGGCAAGTCACGCGAACAAATGATTGATGATCTCATCACCGGGAAATCCAAGTATTCAAATATTTTTAACTATCCAACATTCACCTGGGCTGACTGCTGTTTTATTTCATGGCTCGTCGATGCAGGCGCCATCGTGAATCAACTGGCCAATGCAAAAGGAAGTTACGGCCCCTACTGCAGGGCTTTGGATAGAATCTGTGCAGAAGAATCTTTTCACCTGAAGTATGGGCATCATTGCGTGATTTACCTTGCCGCCGGGACTCCAAAACAACGGCAGATGTTTCAGGAAGCACTCAACCGCTGGTGGCCTCCCATGATGCATTTTTTTGGGCCTTCAGACAAGATATCGACGCACACTGAAATACTGATGCGTTGGAAAGTGAAAATGGGAACCAATGATGAAATGCGCAATCAGTTCCTGGACATGTACGTCCCCAAGATTCGGGAACTTGGTTTCATCATCCCTGATCCCAATCTAAGGAAGAATGCGGACACCGGGAAATGGGAATACACGGAACCCGATTGGGAGGAATTCAAGCGTGTAATCAATGGCGGCGGGCCTTGCAACCAAGAGCGTTTGGAAGTAAGGCGCATTGCTGAAGAACGAGGCAAGTGGGTGCGTGAAGCGCTAAAGTCCCCAAAGGCAGCATCTTATGCCACGCCCCTGGCTTGAAATAAAGTCAATCTAGCATGGACTCACTCGATCCTCGTGTAGTGCGTTTGCCAACCATCGGCCAGCCTGGTGTCATTGAGCCTAAGGTCGCATTAGATCAGTTCGGATCGTTTGAGGTTTTTGTCCAGCCCAAGGAAGGGAAACCATTTCAACACGAGGGCATTGTTCATGCGCCCAATCTTGAGATGGCATATGTCTTAGCAAAGGAGGCTTTTACAAGAAGGTTTACATGCACTTCAATGTACGTCGTTGAGACCCGAAAAGTATTTGTTTCGCCAACCACCGATGGAAATGTCAATGCATACGACTTCATCAATGATCAACCAGCTACTGGGAAAAAAGACATCTTTGAAATTTATCATTTGTTGAAGCGGGGTAAACAACACATTCACGCAGGCTCTGTGGAGGCAGGGACCCCAGAGGGCGCCATGAGCGAGGCCAAAGGAAGGTTCAATTCAAAACTAGTCTACAACATTTGGGCTATAAAAAGGTCGGACATCCGATTGACAACTTCGGAAGAACAAGATCTTTGGATAACATTACCGGACAAGAGATTCCGGGATGCAGCCGATTATAAGGGAGGAGACAAATTGAAAGAATTCCTAGAAAAACAAAAAATCAACTCATGAATTGGCACTTATATCAAAGAATTTTTGAATTGACTGCCGTGTTCAGCATGATGGCCGGAATATTCTTTATGTGGATGCAAAAGGACCCGCAACATTATCTCATTTATGGTGGTTTTGTACTCCTGGCCACTGGTAAATTGACGGAAGCCCTGAATCTTGTCGATCCCAATTTCAAGATCATCAAAGTGATGGCTTGTGTCTGCATTTACCTCCTTGTGATTCTGAATATGTTTTACAGCGTGCGGTCTATTACCTATATCCTGATCCCACTTGCTGCATACTATGCCTTACATTACCGATGGATGTTTCAACAAAGGAAGGCATGAACGATTTGGCGTTAAAAGAATTGCTATATAAAATGGCAGATGACCTACTCATCCTTGGGCATCGAAATTCCGAATGGACAGGAATGGGACCTCTATTAGAGGAGGACATTGCCTTCTCCTCGATGGCGCAGGACAAAATTGGCCAAAGTCTTGCACTCTATTCTATCCTTCACCAGTTGGGTGAACAAACTCCTGATACAATTGCATTTACCCGCAACGCTGCTCAATTTCACAATTGCGTCCTCGTAGAATTACCCAATCAGGAGTATGACTTCAGTCTCGTACGGCATTTTCTATTTGATACCGCGGATGCCTTGCGTTGGGAGATGTTAACCAAATCCTCCTACGAACCTCTTTCATTGCTGGCAAAAAAGATAAAAGGAGAACTTCGGTATCACACCTTGCACGCCAATACATGGATTAAACAATTAGGTTCAGCCACCGAAGAAAGTATTTCGAGACTCCAACAATCGCTTACGGTCGCCATGCCTTATGCGCTTGGAATTTTCGAAACGTCACCTTATGAAAGCGAAATCATCACCACAGGAATTTTTGCAGGCGAGAAAACGCTGCTGGAGAAATGGAAACTAAAAATTGAAGAGATCCTTTCACAAACAAATCTTCAAATGCCGGATTGGAAGATCGTGACTCCTCTTATCGGAGGACGCATTGGAATTCATAGCGACCACCTTCAACCGATGCTGGAAGAGATGAGCGAAGTATTTCGCATTGACCCTGGTGCTGAATGGTAAAAAATACAACATGGAAAAGACCATAAAAGAAATTAGGGAAACGGTAGATGCATTTTCCATAAAGATTGGAATGATTCAAGAAGCTGAACTTTCGGCGAAATCTTCACCTACCAAATGGAGTAAGAAAGAAGTGCTGGGGCACCTCATCGACTCTGCACACAATAATTTACGACGATTTATCTGCGGACAATATGAAAGCAGTCCCCCAAAAATAACTTATGAACAAGATTTTTGGGTTCGATGCAATGATTATGAACACAGGGTGTCGGGAGAAGTGATTTCATACTGGAAGTTAATCAACGAGCAAATTTGCTCGGTACTGCAAGCCATGCCCAAATCGAACTATGGCAACACCTGTGATACAGGCAAAGATGCAATCCATCTGAGATCCCTGGAATGGCTGGCCGAAGATTATGTGAAGCATATGAAGCACCACCTCAACCAGATTATTCCTGGTTCATTTGACATTTTCTATAAATAACCATGACGTCACTTGCACCTACCATCACTGAAGTCTACGCATGGCTAGAGGAAGTGAAAGACCCTGAGATCCCAGTGCTGTCTCTGGTTGATTTAGGTGTCATCACACAGGTTGTGATACAGGGAGAACATGTAAAAGTTGAAATGACGCCTACATTTGTTGGATGTCCCGCCATGGATTTAATGAAATTGGAAGTCTCCGAGGTCCTGAAAAAACATGGAATTACAAACCCGGAAGTAGAAGTCAATTTTAAACAAGCCTGGACTTCCGACAAAATTTCTGAAAAAGGAAAGCAGGCTTTAAAAATTTTTGGGCTTGCTCCACCACCGCCATTCAATGAAATGATCGATGACCTTGAAATTCTGGTGCACGCTCACTGCCCGCGTTGTGATGGAACCAATACAGAAATGAAGAGTCCCTTTGGCCCTACCCTATGCAGATCCATTCATTACTGTGACGATTGTCATGAAGCTTTTGAGCAATTCAAACCCCTTTAGTCTCTTATCCTTTAGATTTTGTCCATGAAAAAATTCTTTAAATACTTACTCCTGATTCTTTCTGGCGTTCTCTTGACCGGCATCACATACCTCGCCTTTACCTTTCCACCGATTATGTCGGGGATGGCTGCTAAGACAATGTGCTCTTGTGTTTATGTGTTGGGCCGTTCACCTGAAAGCGTGATAGAAAAGGAGCTGACCGTTTTTCCGGGACTCGGGCGCGCAAAGATTCAATTCACAGATTCTTTGTCGGTTACAGCCACAATACTATGGTCAACAAAGAAAGCCATCTATAGAAAAGGCCTTGGTTGCACGATGCTGGCGGAACGTGCTGAAGAAGAGGTAAGAAGTCAAAAAATAAATTTAGCTCGATTGCCTGCCATTAATCAGGATTCTTTGAAATGGCCTATCGGCAATATTCTTTCAGATTCACTTTTGCCTGGGGTGGACTACTCTAAAGTTCAACAAGCCATTGACGAAGCTTTTATCGAAACCAATCCCAAAAGGCCATTGAATACGTTGGCTGTCATCATTCTTTACGACGGTGCGATCGTGGGTGAAAAATATGCCGAAGGTTTTAATCTCAACTCAAAACTGATTGGCTGGTCAATGACCAAAAGCGTCACGAATGCGCTCGTTGGCACTTTGGTGAGGGACGGAAAGCTTAATCTTGATGAGCGTGCGCCAGTGGCAGAATGGAAAAATGATGATCGAAAGAATATCACATTAAACAACCTGATGCAGGGAAGCAGCGGACTTGAATGGAATGAATCGTACTTCCTGCCCGGAGACTTTCACAACATGTTTGCCCACAGAGATGACAAGGGTGGATATGCGGCTTCCAAAAAACTACAGTATAAGCCGAACGAGTTTTTTGAATATTCCAGTGGCACTGCTAATCTCATATCAAAAATCATTCGCCAGACGGTGGGTGATAGCCTCTACCATCGATATGCCTATGAAAACTTTTTTTACAAAATCGGAATGTACCATGCGCTCTTGGAACCAGATGCCTCGGGAACTTTTGTAGGCTCATCCTATGGCTATGCCAGTGCCCGCGATTGGGCCAGGTTCGGTCTCTTGTTCTTGAATGATGGTGTTTGGAATGGCGAACGAATTCTGCCCGAAGGCTGGGTTAAGTATTCCTCCACACCAGCACCGGCTGCACCCATCGGACAATATGGTGCCCTTTGGTGGCTGAATGCCGGTGCTAAAAATAATCCTGAGAATAGTTATCATCCCGAATTGTCTCATGATGAGTATGCTGCCGAAGGTTTTGAGGGCCAAATGGTCATGATCATTCCTTCCAAAAAATTAGTGGTCGTGCGCTTGGGCGTGAGTCACCATGGGTCAGGCGTGATCAGCCTTACGGAAAAAATTATCGCAGCACTGCCGGAAAATTAATATCCTGTGGGGGTCTTCAAGTTCAAAAAATTCTCAGTTTGCGACGATCGAGCCACAATGAAGGTGGGTACGGATGCCGTTTTATTGGGAGCATGGTCGGATGTGGATCACTCGAAAAACATCCTCGACATCGGATCGGGATCTGGCGTGATTGCACTCATGATGGCACAACGGAGTGACTTTAACACAAGCATCGACGCTGTTGAACTCCTTTCCGGGGACGCAGCACAATCTGTTGAAAACATTTTGAACTCGCCCTGGACGAATAAGATTACTGTCTTCAATAGTAGCATCCAGACCTTTTCGCCGGCTACAAAATATGATCTCATCGTTTGTAATCCTCCATTCTTTTCAAATAGCCTACTCCCTCCTGCTGCGATGCGGAGCAAAGTCCGGCATGACCTTACATTGACGTTGGATGAATTAGCCGACACGACCTTGCGCCTGCTATCACCCACGGGTAAGATTTGTGTGATCCTTCCTCCGAAGGAAGGTGAATTCTTTGCGGAAAAAGCTAAATCCAAAATGCTGGTACTCAATCGCCTCACCCGTTTTTATACGCGTGAAGACAAACCCCAGGAGCGCTCCCTGCTGGAATTGGGATTTCACCATGGTTTATTTTTAGAAGATTCATTGACCCTCCACCAATCGGATGGACGCTGGACAGAAGAATACAAGACGCTCACCCAAGAATTCTATTTAGACCGATAATAAAATAATCAACCTTCCTTTTGAAGTATTTCTGTATCCTTGCGATTTACGTTCGATGCAAGTTCATTTAATCATTTCCGTTGTTATCCTTGTTCTGCTATCACAAAATGCTTTGCAAGCACAGGGATTACACATTAAAAAAACACAAGGCAAGATCCTGATAGACGGAGAAATGAATGAGCCTGATTGGGCAGCAGCAGAAGTTGCTGGTCAATTCAAGCAGTATTTTCCATTCGACTCCTCCTATGCGAAAGCTCAAACTGAGGTACGCATGACCTATGACGGGAATTTTATATATGTCTTTGCCATCATGCGCAACCTTGGGCCACGAAAATATGTAACGCCCTCCCTTCGGCGCGATTTCCGTGGAGAAGCGAATGATGCGTTCGCCATCACGATGGACACCTACAAAGACAGAACAAACGCCTTTCAATTTGGCGTCAACCCGTTTGGAGTACAACGCGAGGGGCTCATCGCGAATGGGGGCGCTGACCGGGAGGATCTCTCACTTGATTGGGACAATAAATGGTATTCAGAAGCTAAAATTCGTGACAACGATTGGGTATGTGAAATGGCAATTCCATTCAAAACCATCCGATACAAACATGGTTTAAGCTCATGGTACATCAACTTCTACCGTGTGGATAGTAGATTCGCGGAACGGTCTAGCTGGTCACCAATATCCCGCGCCTACCCACTTGTAAATCTTGCTACTTTGCGAGAATTAATATGGGACCAGCCGCTGTCGAGTCCTGAAGGCAATATCTCCATCATACCCTATGTAGCAGGAAAATCAGTTCAGGATTTTGAAAATCAGGGTCCGCAAAAGAACTCATTGGAAATCGGTGGAGACGCTAAAATTGCCGTGGGGCCAGCATTGAATCTTGACCTCACCGTTAATCCGGATTTTTCGCAGGTTGAGGTAGACCAACAAGTGACCAACCTCAATCGATTTGAAATTTTCTATCCGGAGAAGCGCCAATTCTTTTTAGAGAATGGTGACCTGTTTGCCAACTTCGGATACAGCAACATGCGACCATTCTTTTCAAGAAGGATTGGTGTCACCAGGGATCCATCCACAGGTCAAAATATTCAAAATAAAATTTATGGGGGCGCCAGACTTAGTGGAAAGATCAATAACAATTGGCGCATCGGGATGATGACCATGCAAGCCGCTGAAGACCCATCCATCCAACTTCCATCGATCAACTACACAGTGGCTGCGGTGCAGCGAAAAATGTTTTCGAGGTCAAATATTGGACTTATTGCAATCAACAAACAATCGTTTAACAATACGTTGAAAACTCCTACCTATAGCAGGTTGGTTGGCATTGATTATAATCTTGCGTCAAGGGATAATAAATGGACGGGAAAGGCCTTCTACCATCGGTCGTTTGATGAGGACAAGAAAGACAGCGCGTTTGCAACCTCCACGCAGCTTACCTACCAGATACCAAAGCTCGAAGCTAGTTTCCTTGCGCAGGAAGTTGGGGCCAACTACAACCCGGAAGTTGGATATACACCTCGAAAGCGTTTTAAGAGGCTAGCCCCGGAAGCATATTATAGTTTCTATCCAAAGTCGAAAGTGATTAATAAACATGGACCTGGCACGGATATCGATATCATCGGAAATGATCTTTATGGAGTCACCGACTGGGATGCAAACATCTGGTACAGAATATATTTTCAAAATACCGCTCAATTTTTCGTTCGGGTCAGAAGAGACTATGTCTATCTTTTCAAACCCTTTGATCCCTCAGGCAGCGGTGGACTCCAGGCTCCGGCAGGATCAAGTTATTATTACAACAATACAATTGTGAATTATGTATCCAATGCTCGTAAGAAATTCTTTTATAATTTTCAAGCCAGGCTCGGACAGTATTTCAATGGAGAACGTCAAAATGTAGAAGGTGCCATCAACTACCGATTCCAGCCGCATCTGGTGATCACGCTCAATTTCAGTTATAACCGGATAAGACTACCGCAACCTTATAACAGTTCCGATCTTCTGTTATTAGGGCCGAAATTTGATTTTACGTTCTCCCGCAAAGTATTTTGGACAACGTATGTTCAATACAATAATCAGATCAACAATCTGAACATTAACTCACGATTGCAATGGAGATTTAAACCTGTTTCTGACTTGTTCCTGGTTTACACAGACAACTATTTTGCCGAAGCCAGCGCTCACGACCAGGTATTTTATATCGGGCAGCCAAAACTCAGGGCTCTGGTTATTAAACTAACTTATTGGCTCAACCCATAGTCATAGAACCATATCGTATAAGCCGAAATACACCCATTTTACGGCATGCTAGACACCTTCAAACTTCCGTGAAATATGCAGCTATCAAAAATAAATGTGATTGTCAGTCAACAAGTTACAAGATATTATATATGTTTAAACATCTATTTAAAGTATTCTTTCTAACATTGCACCACATCAAAATAAAACCAATGAAAAAATTAAACATTCTCGCAGCACTATTCCTGATCACAGGGAGCGCCTTCTCTCAAGCCTGGACCGTTGACAAAGCACACGCCAAGCTTGGCTTTGGCATCACTCACATGCTTCTTTCGGAAGTAGATGGTACTTTCAAAACTTTTGATGCCACCATCACTTCTTCAAAAGCTGATTTGTCAGATGCCGTTTTTGAAGTATCGGCAGACATTGCAACCATCAACACAGACAACGAAAACAGGGACAATGACCTGAAAAGTGATAAGTACTTTGATGCTGCAAAATTTGCAAAACTCTCATTCAAGAGCACTTCATTTAAGAAAGTGGAAGGAAACAAATACAAACTGACTGGCGATCTTACGATCAAAGGAGTAACTAAACCAGTTGACCTTGATGTAGTCGTTAACGGCCCTATCGAGCACCCACGTAGCAAGAAACAAATGATCGGATTAAAAGCATCCGGCACTTTCAAACGCACTGATTTCGGAATTGGCGGCGCTGGTGGAGCGATTCTCAGCGAAGAAGTCATCCTGATTGCAAACGGAGAGTTTGTGAAACAAGATGCTGTTGCTAAACCATAAATAAATATTAACCTAAAAAATAAGCCTTGTCCAAATCGGACAAGGCTTATTTTTTAACTTCTCTGGATTGTTATGGAGATAGAAAAAGAAATCAAACAGCCCAAATTTAAAAGTCCATACCAGAAAGCGACAATCAATCTGATCTATACGGCAAAATGGCTGGAATCAAAGCAACAGGATTTCTTCAAACCGTTTGGCATCACTTCTTCACAGTTCAACATCCTTCGCATCCTCCGTGGACAACACCAGAACAAGATTTCAGGAGCCGAAGTCAAGTCGAGGATGCTGGACAGAAACTCTGATATCTCCCGATTGCTGGATCGGCTGATCAAAAAAAAGTTGATTTCAAAATCAGCCTGTCCTGACGACAAACGTGCTGCCGACATCGTCATTACGTCAGAGGGGCTGGATGTCCTGAGCCAGGTTGACGGGTTCATTGATGCATCGGAAAAAACAAATATTCATCTTTCAAAAGAAGAAGCTGCGCAGTTGAGTTTGCTGCTGGATAAATGCAGGGGATAGAACCTGTGTGTAAGAGCTGGCCGACCTTTGCAAGGTCGACCAAATCGAAGAAAACGTTTTAAACGGGTAATCCAACAGAAGGTGTTTCAGGAGGATCCGGATTGCAAATCCGAACCAACGACGAAATGGAGGAGTCAACTAAGGATGGTTAACCTCATTCCGACTCAGGTCAAGCCAACGGCCAAAATCCAGGACTTATTATAGCGCACTTGCCATTAACTATGGCGCGGGCCGGTGCGAACTATTTCCGAAGTTGATTTCCCCGGAATCACCTGCTACCGCAGGTCTTCTTGCTTAACCAAGCGGAGCGCTGGTGCAAGTGTTGTGAGATGGCTTGAGCGTGGCTCACTTGTACTATTCATGAAGCAAGTCTTACTGACTTGCCATAACGGAAAGTCATTCACAATTGAGTTAAAACATTATTCTAAACCCACCATTAAATATAAATCCATCAATCGGTGAATAAATTTCTTTAAACTGTGGGTTTTGGATAGTGCCCGTGTAAATAGGATCAAAGCGTGTTTGTCTTGAATCCAAAAAGTTCTCGGCATTTACAAAAATGCTGAAGTGTTCAAATTTTCTTTCTGCAGAAACACCCATCACCCAATAATCTCGAGTCGGATCTCCAGTAGAAAGATATTGCTGACCAACATAAAATACCTCAAAGGCAAGTCTCAACTTTCCCTCATGCTCATAAAGTAAATTTGCATTTATACGATGCTTTGCGGTTAGTGGATTAAATATATCGGGCCTATTATATTCACGGTTGGCAAGGATGTAAGTATATCCAACATACAATGACAAGTCTTCGAGATTTACTTTCATGTTAGTCTCAAATCCCTTAGAGGTCAGATTCCCGCTGGCATTGTTGAACTCGTAATTCCCGTTTGCCAGTGGTGTCGTGCCTAATATCAATGGATCTCTTAATTCGGTATAAAAGAATAGCTGATTAATGGAGATATCTATTTCATCGGAAAGGGCGGTCTTGTAATTGATGTCGAAGTTCGTTCCAACTGACTTATCATCTTTTACAACGTTCAAATCAAGAGGCTGAATATTCCTGAAACTTCTTGTTTCTGCTTCCTCGGAGAATATTGTAGGGGCTTTATATCCAAGGCCACCACCAATTCTGGAAGTAAGTTTGTTTGTAAATTTATACCTAACAGAAAGACGAGGAAGTATAAAGGCATTCTTTTGATTATTATAATCTAAACGAAGGCCGGATTCGATTATCAATTTTTCCGTGGGTTTAAAATTATTCTGGAGGAACGCACCGACTGTATTGAGCGTATAATCAAGGGGTAAGCTAATTGCCCTAGCCTCGATAAAGTTATCTGTCCACAGGTTGGCTCCGGTCACCCATTCGCTTTTTACTCCTGGGACTAAGTAATTGATTTCAGAATAACTGGCGACTTGTGTTCCTACAAATTTGTAATCCGATAGGGTTATGTCGCGAGCAAAATACCCGATACTATTTTTCGCTGTAAGTACTGATTTATTGGCAAATCGCTTTTCTATTTTAAGCTGAGTAGCATACCTATCAGATCTATTTTTCTCGAAATAAGAGTGCATCGCGTCGCCTTTATCAGCGATGACCAGCATATCCCCTCCCGCACGATCTTCAAAGCTGGTGTTCAGGCCAAGGCTTACTGTTGTTGAATTTGCATAATAGTATACACGGGGATTAAAGGTGTACCGAGTATATTCTGGAATGTCAGAAAAGCCATCACTATTTCGATCAAACGCAGCTTGTGAATTGCGCGCCGTAAATAATGTGACACCCCATTTCTTAATTTTTTCTCCATAGTACCCACTTAAGTCCAAGGCCCCGGTTTGATTGATGTTGGCAAGAAATGAGATCTCACGTTTTTCCGCTGGTTCCTTGGTAACAAGATTGATCAGTCCAGCAATGGCACCACCACCATATAATGTTGAGGCTGAGCCTTTGATCACTTCCACTCTTTTCAAGTCTAAGGGAGGAATTTGTAAAATGCTTAATCCACTGGCAAAGCCTGAATAAATTGGAAAACCATCTTTCAGTAATTGCGTGTACTTGCCATCAAGGCCTTGAATCCTTATGCTTGTGCTGGCGGAGGTTGCGGAAGTTTGCTGCGTTTGAATACCTGTACTCTCTGTTAGCAGCATTTTAATATTGCCTGGCTGCATTACTGCCTTTTCTTCAAGCTCGCCTGCAGCAATAATTTCAATGCGTGTCGGGATATCTTCAATACTTCTGCTGCTCCTTGTGGCGGACACGACTATCTCACTTAAGTTGGTCTCATCTGGTTTTAAATCAATCTCAAAAGTCCGTTCGTCTTTAAGGGGAAAGGCTATTTCTCTCTCTTTCGGTTTATATCCAACATACCTGAATGCGATATCGTATTTCCCATCAGGCACATTCTTGATTTCCAGATAGCCGTTTGAGTCAGAACTAGCACCGAGTGCTAATTCTTTAACTAATGCCGTAGCTCCGACCAAAGGCTCCTTGGTTTCATCGTCAATAATTCTTGCCCTGAAAGTGTTCTGTGGCAACGCAGACAAAAAACAAAACGTAAATAAAGTGGTGTAGATGAACTTCATTTCTGATGGATAAATTTTGATCAAAACTTGAATACAATGGCAGTAATCCCCAGCGCCAATGATGACCTGGTAGTGCTACAACTTGCATTCTGATCAAATAATCAGAACAGCATGGAGAAGAAAAATCTTTTGTGGATGTGAAGGATCGTCTGGAGAGAAGACAGAAGTCAAAATTGTTGACTTGAAATTGAAATCTGAATGGAATAGGTGGGTGACCTGATTCTGAGCTGGTTGCTTTATTGCTTTGGCAACGCCGAAATTTTGATCGACAGCACAATTGAGGCAATCATGGCATTCGTTCGAATAGTTGGCTTTGCTTTCTTCTACATTCAATTCCAACGTAGGCGCGAGATAGACTGCGAGAAAGAGAAATACCAAAAGTTGTTGCCCAATTCTTTTCACGACGGAGTAAATCTAAAAAATTTATAGTGAATCCGAAAGGCCATTCCGTATTTTGGACACTCGCCCATCGCGCTTAACCTTAAAGAGACCTTAAAAGTTAAGGCAACTGTTTTAGGATTTCAAATAGAAAAAATGCCCCCACTAACGCAAGTCTTCTTCCTTAACCAAGCTAAAAGTGGGGAGCGCTGGTGCAAGTGTTGTGAGATGGCTTGAGCGTGGCTCACTGGTACCATTCATGCCGCAAGTCTTACTGACTTGCCATAACGTAAAGTCGTTCACAGTACAATCATCCTACTGAATCGGATACCAATGCAAAACTAGATCAACACTTTACAGTAGTGTAATGAACTACGAGGGTAAGCCCGAAAAATTGTTGGACGTAATGTTGGCGTAATTGAAGAGCACGTTTTTCAGCAGTCCGAAGACTGCTTACATTGCAGGCCACAAGTGAGCCGCGCGCAGGGCAAGCACACAACACTTGCGGCAGATGGTCAAGCCAACGGCCAAAACCCAGGACCCAAAAAGCCTTCATCAAATTAATCCATCCAAAAAAAACAAATAAAGAACCCCATCCTTTCTTCAGGACAGGGCCTCTCTATTTTGCAAGCAGAGAGTTAGTAACGATAGTAATCCGCCTTAAACGGTCCCTTTACATCTACGCCAATGTACTTGGCTTGTTCCGTTGAAAGCTCTTCCAGTTCTACTCCAATCTTTTTGAGGTGCAAACGTGCAACCTTCTCATCCAGATGTTTGGGAAGCATGTACACTTTGTTTTCGTATTTTCCTTTGTTGTTCCAAAGTTCCAACTGGGCCAACGTTTGGTTGGTGAATGAGTTGGACATCACAAATGAGGGGTGCCCGGTAGCACAACCTAAATTCACCAAACGACCTTCGGCCAACAAAATAACCTGGCGTCCGTTCTTCAATGTATACAAATCCACCTGTGGTTTAACCTCGTCTTTGGTTGCGTTCTTATTCAACCAAGCCACATCAATTTCATTATCGAAGTGACCGATGTTACAAACGATGGTCTTGTCTTTCATCTTCTCAAAATGACGGCCGAGCACGATTCCAAAATTACCGGTAGCGCTCACCACGATGTCAGCGTCTTTTACCACATCATCCATTTTCTTCACCGCAAAACCATCCATCGCAGCTTGCAACGCACAGATCGGGTCAATCTCAGTAACGATGACTCTGGCGCCGGCGCCTCGGAGGGAAGCTGCAGAACCTTTGCCAACATCTCCATATCCGGCTACGACCGCCACTTTTCCTGCCATCATCACATCGGTAGCCCTGCGGATCGCATCCACCAGCGACTCTTTACAGCCATACTTATTATCGAACTTGGACTTCGTCACTGAGTCATTGATGTTAATCGCCGGCAACGGAAGTTTTCCATTATTCATTCTTTCCACGAGCCGGTGCACTCCTGTCGTGGTCTCTTCAGAAATTCCCCGAATCCCAGCAATTAATTGCGGGTTTCTGTCCAGCACCATGTTTGTAAGGTCACCGCCGTCATCCAAAATCATGTTCAACGGTTTGCCGTCCTTGAATGCATATAGGGTTTGTTCTATGCACCAGTCAAATTCCTGCTCATTCATACCTTTCCAGGCAAACACCGGAATACCAGCTTTGGCGATGGCCGCTGCAGCGTGATCTTGTGTAGAGAAAATATTACAAGAAGACCAGGAGACTTCTGCCCCAAGTTCTTTAAGGGTTTCAATGAGTACCGCTGTTTGGATTGTCATGTGTAAACAACCGGCGATGCGGGCATCTTTCAAAGGCTTGCTTTGGCCGAATTCCTCACGCAATGCCATGAGTCCAGGCATCTCAGCTTCTGCCAATTTGATCTCTTTTCTGCCCCAATCGGCCAACGAGAGGTCTTTTACTTTGTATGCTGTCTTTTCTGCTACCATATTTTTTGTTTTGAACGCGCAAAAATAAGATAATGACTCAAGAAATCAATCAATATTTTAGTCTGATCGCCTAACTTTCAATGGATTGGGTCTGCCCCCCGTATCTACTTGGATTTAACCAATTCCTCCTCTTTAATCACGGCGGTCCAGACGCTTTTTACGCCATGATCCATCCGAGTCCAGATCGGAGTAATCACACCTGCGTCAGCAACAATATTGATGTAGTCGCTGAAGGGCTTCGATGCCAAGGGCACAAAAGGTGTTTCACTGATTTTGGTCTCGCTAAATATATTTCCGCCGTCGGTGGAGTAAGCGAGATACACATCTGTCTGAAGGTCATCATACGCACGACGATCATAATAAACAATATAGATGGCACCTGTAGTTTGATCTACCGTCATCCAAGGCATGAATTGGTGCTTGCCTGGACCATCGCCGTTGATACGAATGGGCACAGTCCAATTATCACCGCGGTTCACGCTGCGAGCAAACCATATGTCCGTATCGTTTGGTCCGTTTTTCTGGTCTGCATGCACGATGTATAAGTTTCCATGTGTCCTGCTTGGGCTGTTGTTCACCATCATGACCGGTCTGTCATAATAACGATTAATTCCTGGGATGTCTACGACCCCTCCATTTGCCATTTTTGCCATTGCGAGATCATTTGAGAGCCAGGTTTCTCCACCATCATAAGATCTGTCAAAAAAGATGATCCCTCCGGTCGCCCACGTTGCGAAAAATCTTCCATCCATGGCCACCGCGGTCATCGAAGCCGAAGTCGAATTCCCATCATCCATACAATCACCAGGTGTCTGGTTTAGTTGAAGGGGCTTACTCCATTTGCCGCCGGCATTTGTGGACACGCTAAATAAGATGTTTGAATGACAATTGGGATCCTTTAATCCGTAGGAATCAAATTGGGTCCAAGTGGTATATATGATTTGTTTTTTAGGATGCATGGTCGCCCAATGATGATCCTGATTTTTCGGCGGGCTATATCCCATGAAAGTACCTCCACTCCAGGTTTTGCCACCATCTTCTGACTTCTGACAAACAATACGATCAAGTCCGCCTTCCTTGCCTGTGCCCTGGCCAGAAGTGTGAAAATAATAAAAGTGCCCTTTGCCATCAGAGATCACGCTTGGGCTTCCTTTTATACCAAAAGGCGAAACAGCAGTCGACTCACTCCATGTATTGCCGCTGTCGAGTGTGTATCTGACTCCGGTTTGACCGATAGCAGCGACGATGTTGTGCGGATCTTTATGACTGATGGCGATGCTGGCGGTTAAAGGACCACGGGCATCAACAGCCTCCTCTGCCAACTTAATATTCTTGAATTGTGCAGACACGGTTATGCCTGCAAAGCAAAATAAAGTAATGAATGGTCGCCTCATGTCTCAGTCTGTCAATTATAATAAGTAAGCACTCTTTTTCAAATAGGATACCCAACGCAAATACCCAGCTGCATTTAAGTGCAAACCATCGTAGGTAAAACGGGCATCCAGGGCATTCTGGTTATCCAAAAACTGGTTGTAAATATCAATGTAGGTAAATTTGAAAATGTCTCCATACTTTTTCAGCTGTCCATTAATCTCCCGAATATTTTCCTGCTTTGCTAAGTTGGCCGGAAAATCTTTGACACCGGGATTCAGCGGCAGAAGGCTTTGCAAAAATATCTTTGTCTTTGGGGAAGCGCTCCTGATTTTTCCAACAATCGCAAATATATTTTCAATGATCACTTCATTTGGAATATTCTTTGAAAGGTTATTCACTCCGATCAACAAAAATATTTTGGAGGGCTTCCGTTTTGTTATCTCATCCAGCCGTTGAAGTACACCAAAAGTATTATCGCCTGAAATCCCCCGATTGATGGCCGTGGAATCTTTCAACAATTTTCTCCAGTTTCCGGCTTCTGTAACATCGTCGCCTAAAAACATGACCTTGCCCAACACGACCGCTTCTTTTTTAAACTTCTCAAACCGCGCGGCATAATGTTCAGGAAGGTTGGGTATCGTATCATAAGAAACCTGCGCATTCGCATCCAACGAAAAATAGATCCCAACCAAGATAAGAAACCACTTCATTCCCAGTTACTTCTTTACCCCTTCGATTTTTGTATTCAACCGCTCTCCTCCTATCTCAACGGAGGAGGATCCATAGACCCGTATTTCTGATTTCACAAAGTCCTCTTCATTTGCCTTGTATATATTCTCCACATATTTCTGCGGGTTCCGGTCGATGTAAGGGAACCATGTGCTGTGGATCTGAACCATCACCCGATGTCCTTTCTTGAATGTATGGAGAATATCTTGTAGGGCGAAAGATACGTCTGATATCTCACCGGCTTTAAATGGTTCCGGCTTCGCAAAGCTATTGCGAAAGCGCCCACGAAATACTTCGTGTCGGATAAGTTGTTGATAGCCTGCCATCACTATGTTAGACGGGTTCCGGGGGTCATTGGGCTCATTGTCTGGATAGACGTCAATAAGTTTGACGATAAAGTCAGCATCTGTACCAGTCATCGATACTTTTAGTTTTGCTTCAATTTCACCGGCCAGAAGAAGTTCTTCCGTCAGGACTCCTGTTTGAAATGTAATGACGTCGGGTCTGCTGGCTGCCTGCCGTTGGTCATCTGACATAAATCTTCTGGGCGTGAATATCAAATTTTCTGTTTGTGAAGTGTATGGCACTGGGTGGGCAGGGTCGCTGATGTATTCAAATACTGCATCCACTTTGGTAGGGGAGTTCACCGATAGCTTACCCCCTTCTCCAAAATATAATTTGACGGCAGGTATTCCTTTGGGAGGCCACTCGCCAAATTGCTTCCATACCTTGAGGCCGCAGTCAAACATATACGCTTCTGGCAGGCCGGTCTGCTGGCTATCTTTCAGGATCGCGTTAAAAAATTTTCTCTCAATCTCACGCTGATAAAATGTGGAGATACTGTCACCAAAATAAATGTGGTTTACTTTCTGATAGCCGTTCTCTTGTGACCAATCGCCGTGACTCCAGGGGCCCATTACAATGGTATTGTAGGTCCCTGGGCTTGTGCTTTCAATCCGCTTGTAGATATTGAGAGGGCCGTATAAATCTTCAGCATCAAACCAACCTCCCACCGTCATCACAGCATGTTTTACTCCCGTGAGGTGCGGCAACAGATTGCGCTTTTGCCAGAATTCATCGTAATTCGGATGGTCCACCATCTGCTGCCAGAAAAAATTATCCTGGTGATATTTTTCAGTTGCGTTCTTTAAGGGCCCCATTTCCAGATTGAATTCATAACCATTCTTTTCTTCTCTGAAAGGGAAGCGACCCAACTTATCATCGTACCAGCTCTTATTGGTGGGTGCAGGATGCTGATATCCGAATACGCCAAACACTGCCATGTAGCTTTGCAAAAAAGCACCCTGATGGTGGAAGTCATCAAAGAAAAAATCAGAAATTGGCGCCTGTGGTGAAGAGGCTTTCAGGGCTGGGTGTGCGTCAGGAATTCCTGCTGCGGTATAAAAGCCAGGGTAAGAAATTCCATATTGTCCCACCCTGCCATTGTTTCCCTTGATGTTTTTTATGAGCCAGTCGATGGTATCCCAGGTATCGGACGATTCATCAATGGCAGTTTTGTCTTTTCGGTCGTTGCCGGGAATATTAGGCCGCATGTTGTCAAACGTTCCTTCCGACATCCAACGTCCTCGCACATCTTGATAGACAAAAATATATCCATCTTTCATGAGAAATTTGGATGGGCCCAGCCGGCGAAATTTATCAATGCCATAAGGGGCTACACTGTAGCAGGTGCGCTGCATCAATATGGGATAGACCTTAGATTTGTCCTTTGGCACGAAGACGGAGGTAAAGAGTTTTATACCGTCCCTCATTGGCACCTGATATTCGAATTTATCATAATGGAGGCGTGCGTAAACGGAGTCTGGCATTTGTGCCCAACTGATTGCCGGGATACAGAGGACGGAAAAGAGAAAAACTATTTTTTTCATATTAATACTCATTATTTCCGTAAGGTAGTGTTCCTGCCTTATTAATTCAATGGCTATTGGCTAATCCTCCTTTGTCAACTTTGATAAAAGTTAGTTATTCTAATGCTATTTCACAGAGTTTCGCAGAGAGAATCCAAGAGTTTCACGGAGAGTTTAATAGTTGATACCAAATCACCTTCCGCTTCTCAGTGTTACTCCTTTGCATTCTCAGAGAAACTCCGTGAAACAGTCGGGGACGATTAAGATAACAAAGTAGGACTAAGCGGTTGAGAATAATCCAAACCAGCCATCATCATTTCTATTTTGAAAAAAACCTCCTTTTGATCTATCCAATTACTCATTCCACTAACTTTTAATTCATTCATATTTAAATTATTCTCATCTTCTCCCCTTCAAAGAAAATGAGAGAGGCTTCCAAATACACTTTACCCGTTGGTATCGCCTTGGTCATTGCCAACATGATCGGGACTGGAATTTTTACGGCGCTGGGGTACCAGGTGGGGCCACTGCCTTCAGGCTTTGTCATTATTCTATTGTGGTTGTTGGGCGGTGTGGTCGCACTCTCCGGAGCGCTTACCTATGCTGAGATTTCCACTACCCTTAAACGATCTGGAGGAGAATACTTTTATCTGGGAAAAATTTTCCATCCGCTCATCGGATTTCTCAGCGGGTGGATGAGTACAGTGGTGGGGTTTGCAGGGGCAGTTTCAGCAGTTGCCATTGCCATCGGTTCATATTCATCAGCGCTGTTTCATCTTCCTCAAAAGTTGGTAGCCGTGAGCTGCATCCTCCTCATATCGGGCATTCATCTTTTTGGCGTGAAGACTGGCGGCACACTCCAGACAATCCTGACGACCATAAAGCTCTCCCTCATTGCGTTCTTTTGCATTGCACCGCTATTCCTGGATCGAAGCAACTTTTCCGGAATAACCTTTCTTCCTCAACCAAGTGATCTTGCTTTAATTTTGAGTCCCGGTTTTGCCGTCTCACTCGTGTTCGTTGTATACGCTTATACCGGCTGGAATGCCGCCGCTTATATTGCCGGAAACCTGGAAAATCCGATTAAAAATTTACCTCGGACCTTGCTGCTGGGCACTGCCACAGTCGTTGTCGTCTATCTGTCTCTCAATAGCATGTTTTTATATGTGTCATCTTTTAAAGAACTGGAAGGACAAAACGATATCGGCAATGTAGTGGCCATTAAACTCTTTGGGGAAAGAATCGGGCAATTGTTTTCGGCTCTGTTCAGCATTGCTTTACTCTCCACACTCAGTGCCATGACCATTGCCGGACCTCGCGTCACAGAGGCGATGGGTGAAGACTACCCGGCGTTGAAAAAACTATCCGTCAGGAATAGATATGATATGCCTTACGGCGCCGTAATGCTGCAGGCAGGATGGGCCATTTTTCTTGTACTCGTTAGTTCTTTTAAGGAAATCATACAATACATCTCCATCAGCCTTTCCATTTTCTCCATGCTGACAGTGGCAGGTATTTTTATTCTCCGTAAGACTCATAAAGAAAGACCGTTTCACCTCCCGCTTTTTCCACTGCCGCCTCTCATCTTTATTTTGGTTACATGCTGGATGATCTATTATATGTTTCGGGAGGATCCAAAAATAATATTCTACTCACTCGCTACCATGGTTCCCGGCGCTATCCTCTATTTTAGCGCTTCCAAAAAGCATGAAACTGAAAATTAAGATCGCCTCGCTGCTCTTACTAACGATTTGCGCCTGCACCAGCCAGCGTGAACAAAATTCAGAAATGGGAATCGATTCGCTCGCTGTAGCAGATACCGTAAAAACCGTAGCAACCATTGACACCTTGGAGAATTACAATGGATTTGATGCCCTAGGTTCCTTCATGGCAGGACTCCCTCAACGGGACTCAAATTCTTTTACCTCGCTGGAAAGCGAGCCTTCGTGGCAATCGTTTAAGATTTCAATGGATTCAAACTGGAACCGGATGTATGAGGTGCGACTCAGCAAAATGAAATCCTGGCAATTAGAAACCTTCGGGTCAAATTTTAAGGATTCACTCAGGATTTTTTATCCTTTTTCCGGACCAGACTTTCTTCACGTTTATTATTTGTTTCCCTCCTCGAAGGAATATATTCTGGCCGCACTGGAGCCAATACATGCCGCACCCCAACTGGATACTCTTGACGATGCCTCCCGCGGACGATTTTTAGACAGTCTCGGCCATTCGCTACGGGATATTTTAACGAAAAGCTATTTTATTACCAGCGCGATGAAAAAAGACATTAAAAATATAAACGGCGTTTTGCCACCTCTATTTTTTTTTATTGAAAGAACAGGCCATGAATTGATAACAGAAGAATTTTTCTATCTCGATTCTACCGGCACTGAAGTCCCAACAAAGATCGGCCAACTTCATTGGTATAAAACACCAGGAGTAAAACTTATATTCCGCGATCGGATCACGAAAGAGACCAAAGTGCTTTACTATTTTAATATCAGTCTCTCCAATCAAGGGCTATCGGAGCGGCCGGAGTTTGAAAAGTTCTTAAAGCAGAGAGGGCCCTACAATACTTTCATTAAATCAGCCTCCTACTTACTCCATCGCGAATTGTTCACCGAAGCAAAGAAATTAGTCCTGCAAAATTCGGTCAGCCTTTTTCAGGATGACACAGGTGTGCCTTACCGGGATTTCAAAAAAAGACTTGACTGGAATGTCCAATTATATGGTGAATACGTCATGCCGGTGAAGCCATTTGGAATCGGGCAATTTCAATCAGACTTAGATTCGGCCTACCATTCTTCTCCTACTTTACAATATCTTCCCTTTTCGTTGGGCTACCACTGGGGTACTAAAAAACAAAATTACATGTTGTTAAAGAAGTCCAGCACCAGTCCATCACGTTAACGAACTTGTTGAAATCTCCGGGAACCATCAATTCACACTAATAGTGAATGTCAGATCAAGATCCGATTCGCCATCACCTGAGGTAGAAGTCTTTGACTTAATGTCCGGTTGGTGCTTCAAAAGTATTCGAAAAGAATTGCCACCGGTAGTGGGCGTTGACGAAGTAGTCCAATTTGTTGTCAATCCTACCGGCAATCCGTTTTTGTCAAGCATCGAACCATAGTTCAGAGGGTCGTTGCGGTTATCAATATTTCCATCTCCCGTTGGATTTGAGAACAAGCCTGTCGACCAGGAAAAGAAGAACTGGTGTTCATAGGATTGATTTTCGATTTCCTTGCTTACATCATATCCAGGCTCCGTGGTTTTGTAAAGTTCGTTCACCAACTGAATGGATAGCGTGTAACTAATGCCTTTTGTCAAGCCAATCGCTCCATCGACCTTGATGTCTTGTGCCCCGATGTTATCAGGATCGGTGGCAGTCACAACAACCGGTATGCCGGCTGAACCAGAAGTTGGGGTGAATGTCATGGTTGCCTTGGTGATTAATTCAGGAACATTTTCCGGTGTTGGATCACTCTTCTTGCAACTGCACAAGAATAGGATCGGGATCGAAATGAACAAGATGATAATAAGGATGTTTGTGCTTTTCATAGTCGAATTATATGCAACGTTGTTGCAAAGATAGAATTAAAAGTGATTCTACAACACCCTTTTAACTATTAAAAGCTGTATTTCAGAGCGAGGGTGATGTTTCTACCCAAATCATCGGCATAATATCTCATACGGTTTGTGTACTCCCGATAGGACGCATTGGCGAGGTTATCAATAGAAAGTCGCAGGTCGAACATGGATTCTTTCACAGGCTTTGAGATACCAGCGGACAAAGAGATCAACGCGTATCCCGGTGGTGCCTCGACAAAATCAAAATTGCTGTTGTCATTGGCAAACAAATCGATGCCTTGGGCTTTCGCTTCATTGATTTCGCTGACGGTGACCACTCTGGGTGCCCGGCCCTGATGGGCTACGTATTTTATCTTGGCTTCAAAGTAAAAATTCTTCCAGGCATTTTGATTGGGGTGATCATAGCGAAGCGAAATTTCGTAGCGGTTGGAAGGAATAAAAATCAAATAATCGTCCCGGGTTTCGTCCTTGGCCCTCAACAAAGAAACTTTGGAGTTGAGTTTGAAGTCACGCGAGAGCTGATAGATGACGGAAGCATCGACGCCTAAAAAAGAAGCATCCGTTTGAGTGTAGCGGAAGTAAGGGAAAATGCCGCGGAGATTCTGTGTCACCCCCCGAGGCTTCAGGTAGATATAGTTAAAAATATAATTGATGTATCCGGAAAACTCAGCACTCCATTTGTTTTTTTGAACACGGTAGGTATTTACCCACTTCAATGCCTGCTCTGTTTTGAAGTTGATGGAGTTGAAGTCCTTTACTTCGTTCGTGGTTTCATCAAGCAGCAAGCCGAATTCAATGGCGGCAGCGCTCTGGTGCGTGCCAAGACTATAAAGTTCTGCCACATTCGGAGGTCGCCAGGTGCTTCCAAGATTGGAAGTAAAAGAAGATAGGTCATTAATCTTGTATGTAGTTCCAATTGTTCCGCTGATGTTATTGAAATCAAGCTTGCTTCGATAGATCACATTTCGGAAGTCGTAACCCGCCACATCGTAAAAGCGAAAGTCGTAGCGCGCTCCCAATTGCCACTCCCAATTCGCCATTGATAATTTTTCAATCCAGAACAGGCCCGCAGAGTAGTTGGTAAAGTTCGGGATAAACGGAATGGTCTGTGTGCCGTCAATTTTTTGATTGTCCTGCAGCATTCCATTCAAACCACGACAACTCAAACGGTTCTTTTCATAACTCCTTTCCCACTCCAGGTCAAGGGTATGAGTATAGAGATTATAGCCCAGGGCCGGTACATCTTTGAGCGACCCCTTGCGAAAGTCAAATTCCTCGCGTTGGTTGTGCTGGAACCCATATTGAAAATTATATCGGTTGATACCTTTGGATAGGCGACCATTGAGCTTAAAAAGATCATGGCTCACTTCCTGTCGCGGCTGTTTGATGTCATAGGTAAACGGCTCTGTGTACTGTGGTGGTTCGCGTTCCAGGGCGTTGGCCAAATCTTCGGAACTTGCTACGGCCGAACCCCGAAGGATCCCAATCTTTGTTTCAAAGTGACTGTAAAAAGCTTCCAATCCCTTTTTCTCATCATGATATCCTGCAGAAGCAGAGTAGTTCAATTCCTGAAATCCCGTATTGGATAAATTATAGTCAGGAGCGTGAGAATCACCGGATTTTTTTCCGGTACCCTGAATACGCCATCCCCATCCTTTATATTTTCTCAGACCCCCTTCAAGCATTCCCGACGTAATGCCGGCCCGCCCATTGCTGTTGCCAATGAGGTGAAACTGGCCACCCAATCCTGCCTGGGTGGGCAAGTCTGCAGGATTGATAATGATGACTCCACCCAATGCATCGGTCCCATATTTGATTGCAGCAGCATCTTTAATCACAACAACGTTTGAAGCAATAAAAGGATCTATCTCCGGTGCATGCTCTGCTCCCCATTGCTGCCCTTCTTGTCGGATGCCATTGTTTAATATTAGTATCCGCTGGCTATGAACGCCATGGATGACGGGTTTGAATATCGCGGGGCCTGATTGAATAGAGTTTACGCCAGTGATATTCTTGAGAGCTTCTCCTAAAGACTTCCCCTTTGTCTCCTCCAGATCACGGGTGGTCAGTACTCCATAATTCGACACTGGAGTGATCTGATCAGACCGATCTTCCACGACAATTTCATTCAGAAGTTTATCTTCCGGTTTCAGGTTCACTTTCAATACGAGGTCCTTTTTCAGAGTTATTTTCAGCTCCTGGGTGGTGTATCCAAGAAATTTTATTTCTAAGGAATAACTTCCAGTGCACATCGATTTGAATTCAAACAAACCTGAGACGTTGGCCACTTCTCCGATATTCTTTTCTTTGATCACTAATGTGGCTCCCGGCAATGGCTGGTTGTTTTCATCGACCACCCTCCCTGTCAGGGTAAAGGGGCAGACACTCTGGGCTTGCGCAGGCATCGGCTGAACAAGATAAAAGCTCGCAAAAAGCAGAAAACAGGCTCTCAATTATATGCAACTAAGTTGCAAATATAGTAAAAGATCAAACTTCCACACCAATCTTTTTGAATGTGGCCTATCAGGGGCATTAAAATATTTTTTTAGATTACTCTAAATTATTATTTTTATGTCCCTGAATCATTCAGCATGAGGTATTCTTTTCACTTTTGGTTACTCGTTCTTCTCTCTTGTGAGAGCTTTGAGCCACCTGCTCCAGAGGAGTCATCAGTCCTGGACGGCCCGATCGCCGGGCTTTCTGTTGATGAAAGCATGCGGTTCATCCAGGGAGACATTGCTTTCAACGATCAGATTTTTACAACACAAAATGGCCTTGGCCCCCTGTTTGTTGCTACGTCTTGCGGAAGTTGCCATGCGGGCGATGGTAAAGGCCACCCCTTCACCACCCTTACACGGTTTGGCCAAAGCGATCCATCCGGCAATATTTTCTTAAAACTTGGTGGACCCCAACTTCAGCATCGCGCTGTGCCGGGATACAAACCTGAAGTCATACCGCCAGGCGCAACCTATGCACGGTTCACACCACCCGCCATCACCGGCCTTGGATACCTCGACGCCGTAACAGACTCTGAAATTTTGTCGAGGGCTGACCCCGGCGATGCAGACGGTGATGGCATCAGCGGTGTGCCCAATTGGGTTGAACTGAAAGCGTATGTAACCGAACGACCCAACAGCATTTTACAAAATGGAAAATACATGGGGCGATTCGGAAAGAAGGGCGCTACCTACAATTTGCTCCAGCAGACGGCCACAGCATACAATCAGGATATAGGAGTTACTTCCTCCTACGAATCTCATGACACGTACACCGGATTGGCAACGGATCCAGAAGTGACAAACCAAACTGTGCAAGACGTCGTATTCTATTTAAAAACATTAAAGGCACCCATTCAAAGAAATCAAGAAGAAGCAGCAATTCTTGAAGGGAAGAAAGTCTTCATGACAATTAAGTGCAGTTCATGCCATGTGCCTGAACTCAAAACAGGAGCCAGCGAACTCTCTGTGTTGTCAAACAAGGCTTTCTTTCCATATACAGATTTGCTGCTGCATGACATGGGCCCGGGTCTAAACGATGGTTATACCGAAGGTTCTGCGACCGCATCAGAATGGAAGACTCCGCCACTGTGGGGATTGGGCTTGTCCATGAATTCACAGGGTGGAAATTATTTTCTGCTACACGATGGTCGCGCCGGAAGTATTCATGACGCCATTGCTCAACATGGAGGTGAAGCAACGGTAAGCAGAAACAGTTACAGCTTGTTGACACCAGCAGAGCAGCAAGCACTCATAAAATTTCTGGAAAGCCTATGATCATGGACCGCAGAATATTCGTAAAGAAAACATGTGCCCTTTGCCTGGGAGGCTCCCTTCTCACCAGTATGCTGAGCGGATGCGGATCAACCCACTACGTAGACGGAACGATGGAACCTTCTGGTATCTCAGTTTTACCCGCTGAATTTCTTTTGCAGAAAGACAATCAAAATTCTTTTCTGCCGTACATCGTCGTCAGAAATGAATCGCTTGAATATCCCATCTGTGTTTATCGTTTTTCTGAAAATGAATACACGGCCTTGCTGATGAAATGTACCCACCAGGGAACTGAGCTCCAGGTTTTTGGCGACCAGCTTCATTGTCCCGCTCATGGAAGTGAGTTCTCAAACAAAGGGTTGGTGACTCAAGGGCCGGCCGAAAGTGGGCTGCGCGCCTTCCGTGTTTCTCAACTGCCGGAAAAAATACTGATCGAATTGAGATAGGCTCATGAAAAAAAACATCCTCTATATTGGGTTTGTTCTCTTGAGCCTTAACGGGATGGCTCAAATTGATAGCACTTTGCTGAAGCGGATACCGAGAGATACATCGAGTTTATTGATGAATATGGACGCGGTATACAACCGTCCTTTCCTCCGTGCCGGAAGACTTCCCGTCTCGCTGGGCGGATATGTAGAAGCCAACTTTCAACACCTGGGCACCAACGGGGTTTCTGAGGGAAGTCAATTTCAGATGAGGAGATTAACGCTCTTTATTGCCTCCAGCATATATAAAAGAATAAAATTTCTAACAGAGATCGAATTTGAAGACGGCACCAAGGAAATTAATATAGAGTTTGCTTCGGTGGATTTCGAACTTCATCCGCTGTTAAATCTCAGGGGCGGTGTGGTCATGAATCCCATCGGCGCATTCAATCAAAACCATGATGGCCCGAAATGGGAATTCATTGACCGGCCTGTCTCTGCAACCCAGCTATTGCCAGCCACCTGGAGCAATGTGGGGTTTGGCGCCTATGGAAAAAAATATAATAAGGACTGGGTATATGCCTATGAAGCCTATCTGACAAATGGTTTTGACGACCAGATCATCTCCAACAATCAAAACAAGACTTACTTGCCTGCCTCCAAGCTAAATCTCAAACGGTTTGAAGAAAGCTTTAACGGTGTGCCCCTGGTGACAATGAAAGGGGCCATCAGAAACAAAAAAATCGGCGAGCTGGGACTTTCATATATGGGAGGGGTTTACAATAAATTCCAGGATGACGGCATCGTGTTGGACGAGAAGCGACGGGTAGATACCTGGGCCGTTGACTTCAACTCAAAAATAAAAAAGACGGGCACTTACATTTTTACCGAATGGGCCTTTGTAAATGTCAATGTCCCTGCAACCTACACGCAGCAATATGGGAGAAAGCAAGCCGGCGGATTTCTTGACATCGTCCAACCCATATTCAGAAAACCAGTCTTTGGCTTTGACCGGTCGGTGGTCAATGCGTCCGCTCGTTTTGAATACGTAGATTGGAACATGGGAACATTTAACGAAACAGGGGGAAACATTTTTGATGACTTCTTCTCGATCGTCTCATCGCTCAGCTGGCGACCACATCCCCAAACCGTTATCCGGCTCAACTACCGCTACAACTGGCAGCGGGACATCCTTGGCAATCCACCATCAAAAACCGCGGGCTTCCAGTTTGGCTTCTCTTCCTATTTCTAACATCCACAAAAAAATACTATACTTGCACCCGTATTGGTTCTTATGCTCCTCACAAGATCATAGGATTAAAAGGGAATCCGGTGCGCTGCCAAAGCAATTCCGGAACAGTTCCCGCTACTGTAAGTATCGTTAAGCGTTGCTTCATCTTTTGTCACTGCCCCGATGGCTATCGGGATGGGAAGACCAGCAACAGGGTACAAGTCAGGAGACCTGCCTTTACAAATTGTTCAATCAGTGCTTCGGGTAAAAAGCGACTGTGATTCGATTTTGTATTGCGATGATTAATAAATTGGTCCCGCTGCAAAAATCAACATCTCAATCAGCCTTTTACTCTTTTTTCAACCATTAAAACTTTTTCAACATGAAAAAAGAGAGAAAAGTCTGGGCAATCACTCTAATTGCCTTTTGGTGGCTGGCACCAAATCAAATGAACGCCCAGCAAGATTCAATCAAGTCGTTCAACCTGAGCGATGTGGTGATCACCGCAACCAAGTTTCCAAAAAATGTGAATGAGACCGCCAAGGTACTCACCATCATTGATGAGGAACAACTGTCCCGGAGTTCGGGTAAGGATGTCTCACAGCTGCTCAATGAGCAAGTGGGCCTCGTCATCAACGGCGCAAACAGCAATCCGGGTAAAGACAAAGGTGTATTTCTTCGCGGTGCAGGAAGCGGCTACACACTTATTACAATGGATGGAATTCCGTTGAACGACCCTTCAGGAGTCGGAGGAGCTTTTGACTTGCGACTGCTGCCGGTGGATCAGATCGAGCGCATAGAGATTCTGAAAGGAAGTCAATCTACTTTGTATGGCACCGATGCCATCGCCGGAGTCATCAATATCATCACAAAGAAGAAAGGTGATAAACCCTTTGGTGCTTCCGCGGGTCTGAGTTACGGCAGCTTCAACACATTGAAAGGAAATGTTGGCGTATCCGGCAGTACAGAGACATTCAATTATAATGTTGGCTACACCAGGTTTTCCACAGATGGCATCAGCGAAGCTAAAGATGCAACGGGCACAGCTGATTTCGATAAGGATGGATATAGTCAGAACGCCTTCCAGGCCAATCTTGGTGTTAACCTGAGCAAGGCACTCTCCATCAAGCCATATGTCCGTTATAATACTTTCGACGGCAAGTATGATGCAGGGGGCTACGCCGACTCGAAAAAAAATAAGTACACCTCTGATTTACTAAACACCGGACTGTCGGCCCAATACCAGTTGACCAAAGGCGCCATAAATCTTTTGTACGGGTACGATAAAACCGATCGAACTTTTGACGGTGACTACGGGGTGTCGAATTACAAAGGAAGATTTCAGCATGCAGAGCTTTTCTGGAATCAGGAGCTCGCTGAACATGTTCAACTTCTAACAGGGCTAAGTTATCAGAACATTCATATGCTGGATGACGCTGCTGTGGAAAAGAATCCAACGGTCACGATCGCAAGTCCCTATGCTTCTTTGTTTCTAAAAGGCTTCAGTGGATTCTCTGTTGAATTAGGAGGGCGATACAACAGCCACTCTAAATTTGGGAATAATTTTACCTATAGTTTCAATCCATCCTATCTTTTAAGTACTCAGATAAAACTTTTCGCAAATGTTTCATCCGGTTTTAAGGCTCCCACACTCAATCAACTCGTGGGTCAATATGGACCCAATCCAGATCTTAAGCCAGAGAAAAGTCAGAATCTGGAAGCAGGGGTTCAATGGTTCAGTCAGGATAAAATATTTGATGTCCGTCTCACAGCGTTCAAGCGGCAATTAAAAGATGTGATCTATTATTCTTTTGATCCTGTTACTTTTCAATCGAAATATATCAATCTGAACCAGCAAAATGATAGTGGGTTTGAAGCGGAAATCAGTGCGCGGGCCAGCAAATCGATCACCCTCCGCGCCTTTTATGCCTATGTAGATGGGTACCTCACCGACAAAAGCGGACCAACCGAAACAACAACCTACAATCTCATTCGTCGGCCGAGAAATTCTTTTGGACTGAATATTGGCTTCCAAGTGACACCAAAATTCTATGCCAGCACCAACGTCAAAACTTTCGGCAAGCGTTCGGATTTGTACTTTAATTCTACGACTTTTGTCAATGAATCTGTCACGCTTGAGGCTTATGCCTTACTGGATGTTTACCTCGAATACAAATTCATGAACGACAAACTAAAAGTCTTTATTGACGCTAAAAATTTACTGAACGCTGACTATATGGAAGTGTATGGTTATAACACAATGGGTTTAAATACCATGGCCGGCGTAAACATTAGACTATAAAATTATGTCACTCAAATCACTGCAACCACGAACCACTGCCCTGATCATCATGATCTTACTGGCGGCCGCCTTCCGATTGATGCAATCCAGCAATGTGTTCAGTTTCATGAGCAATGTCACTCCGGTAGGTGCCATCGCACTTTTCGGAGGATGCTATTTCGCAGACCGATGGAAGGCATTTCTGGTCCCGCTCCTGGCCTTGTTTATCAGTGACATACTCCTGAACCGCATCTACTATTTCGATCATTGGACGTTTTTATATTCAGGCGCCTATTGGATTTATGGAAGCTTTGCCCTGATGGTGATGATGGGCCACTTCATTAAGAATGTTACATTTTTAAACGTTGCAATCGCTGGCATTGCCAGTGCAATAGCGCATTGGCTCATTTCCGATTTTGGTGTTTGGATTGGCGGCGGCACAGACATCACTACCGGATTGCGTTTCACCAGTGATCTCAGTGGGCTCTTAAAGTGCTACTACGTGGCGATACCCTTTCTAAGAAATATGGTGGTTGGAAATCTTGTGTTCTGCGGACTGTTGTTCGGCTGCTTTGAATGGATGCAGAGAAGATATCCATCTCTTCGGCTACAGGAAGCCTGATCAACAAAATAAAAAAGCTCCGTCGGGGCTTTTTTTCAATATGGGTTCCAAAAAATTTGTAACGAGTTGGCGGCGGCAAGGACAGTTGTTACGCATTTATGCAAGGACTGAAACTTGGCATGATGCCGGTCGCTTTGCTAAATATCCTTAACGAAAATGGAAAGGTCAGCCGCAGTCATGCCATCCCAAAAGAAATATTAACTCAACAGGCTGATCGGCTAAAATTGCCAATCATAACAACGCCTTCCAGCTGGCAGGACTACGAAAAACTATTCATCCAGTCTTTGACTGAAATTAAATTGGAGCATCAAATCGATTCTGCCGTCTTTGGTGACATTGACTTGCAAGCCCACCGGGACTGGGAAGAAAAGGTATGCCGTGCTGCGGGTCTGGAAGCGGTGCTTCCGCTCTGGAAGCAAGACCGAAAGGAATTGGTCGTCCAGATGATTGAGGCCGGTATCGAGGCCCATATTGTCTCTTGTAATGAAGTGATGGGTGAATCCTTTCTCGGGGAAAAAATAAATCTTGATTTATTGCCTGTTCTTGAAAACCTGGGGGTAGATCCCTGTGGAGAAAATGGAGAGTATCACACGCTCGTTGTGAACTGCCCCCTGTTTAAAGATCCTTTGAATATCACCTTCGGCAAAAAGATCAAGCACGAAAAATACTGGTTCATTGAGATGACTTAGAAAGAGTTTAGAATTCTTCGTAGATCACTTGCTGATCATGGATGCTTCTTCCAGCATAAAATTGCCATGATCGATGTTCCCTTCATTCAGTTTTAGCCTGCCTTTCACGCGAAGGAACTGATCCATCTCAAACTTACCTTGCTTGATTTTGAACGTGACCTCGGCAATTGATTCAGGACCGGCGCCGCCACAAAAAAAACACTGACTATACGGGAATTTGGATAGAATGATATAGGCATCCCCGTCGATGTCGATCGGCATATAATACCCTTCCAATGAAATTTCTTTCCCCACAAGGTCTTTCAACTCTACCGGAAATACCGGGTACAAGAAATATTCAGCAGCCTTGTCATTGTACTTCGCTTCAAATTTTGTTTTCGCAAAGAGCGCCCACCCGTCCGATTGGGCCCACGCAGAGAGACTTACCACTAAAAAAAGTATCAACAAAGACTTCTTCATAGACTATTTTATTAACACATCAAACTTCACAACCAACAACAAAATTATACTAATGATCCGGATTTCTAATCGCCGGCCAACACTTTATGAATATCGGTCCGGTAAGCCTGTATCGCCGGCATCAAGGAACATAAAATTCCCAGCAAGAGACTTCCAGCCAAAACATAAACCTCTTCCGTATAAAATACAGCCGCGGTGATCCCTGCCTTCTGACTTTGTTCCACGAAAATTGTAAACAGCCATAGGACAGAGTGCCCCAAAATAATGCCAAACATGCTTCCCATCAACGTGAGGAAGCTTCCTTCCATTACAATGGTGATAAATAGTTTACTTCGACTGGCGCCCATGGAACGCATGATGGCAAGATCATACTGGCGCTCTTTCAAAGAATTGTACAAGGCAATGAATATGCTCAGACCGGAGATAAAAATTAATACGATGGCAAACCCCCTCAGTACATCCACTCCCACACCCAAAATAGAGAAGAGCCGCGCTGTCTCAAAAGCAGGTGAGGCTGCCTGGAGATTGCTATTGCCATTAATAAATCGCGGCAATTGAATCACGGCGAGCGGGTTCCGGTATTGAATCAAAAGGGACGTCACCTCCCTCACAGAATCGTCCGCCTCCACGCTGGGTACGATGGAAGATGGATGCATCGGAATCGAAGTCGAATCACCTCCAAGGTCATGCATCTTCCAGATGCTTTCAATATCCGTCAAAATAAGATTGTCAACAACGGTATTGCTCTGCTTCATTACGCCTTTTACACGATAGTGATTTTCTTGATGCGCATGGCCGTCCGTGGTCAGTCCATGTGCACTGGTAAACGTATCACCGATCTTCAGATCGGCCAATTCCGCCACCGTTGATCCAATGGTCACCTCAAGATTATTTCTCCACCAATCACCTGATAAAAGGGCTGCGCTATGAATGGCAGGGTAATCATGATTGGTTCCCACAATCCGATACCCTTTGTAACTATCTCCTAAGGCCAACGGAATTGCTTTTTTTATCATCCGATGGCGCACTATTTTTTCGGCTTCGGATAATTTAATATTGCCGGTGGGAAAATCAATATGAAAGATGCTGCATAGTATTAACTGCAACGGGCTGCCCTTTGCTCCTACTACCAGATCAATCCCTTTTGCATTGGAAGAGATTTTCTCATTCAATTGATTATTAAATAATAGCAATACCGTGATTACCGCAATGCCGAGTGCCAACAAAAATATATTCAGTATGGTATTTAGAGGTTTGGCCCTCAAATAATTCCAGACAAGAGAAATGAGACTCATCTTTTCCAGGAATTAGAGTTGGATTTGATTTTTGATCTTTGACTTCAGGCGTTGATCGTGAGTTGCGACCACCAGCGTCACACCATTTTGAATGGAGGTCTTGAGCAACAAGTCAATCACCCGCTCGCAGTTCCTGTCATCGAGGGCAGAGGTTGGCTCATCGGCGAGTATCACGGAAGGCTTGTTCAATACCGCCCGGGCAATAGCAACCCGCTGTGCCTGTCCCTGACTAAGCTTTTTAACATTTGAATTCTTTTTTTCAATCAAAGCTAATTGACTCAGAATCTCGTCGACACGCTTTTCATCCTGTTTCAATCCCGCCAAAAACGGCGCCATGAGTAAATTGTTCTTTACAGACAATGCGCTAATCAGATGGTTTTTTTGAAAAATAAATCCAATGTGTTGGCCACGATGTTGATCCAGAGCGGATTCGGAGAGTTGGGTGATGTCCGTATTGTTCATCATAATGCTGCCCTGATGCGATTTCAGGAGTCCACCCAATAAATGAAGCAGGGTGGTCTTTCCGCTTCCGGATTCACCCAGCAAGAGCCAGTGCTCGCCTTGCTGGATGGAGAAATCCTTAAAGCTGAAATGCGTTTGACTATTATAAGAATAGGAAAGACCTTTTATGCCAATCATAAAAATCAAACTACTAAGAAAAGTTTCTCTAAAATCAATTCCTGCAATAGTCAAGGTCATAATCACCGATCGGCTGACCGGGAGGCGCTACCAATAAACTCTCCTGCTTGAATTCCTCCGGACTACTTTGGAGTTTAGCAATTTGTCCCGACAGGTAGGCATAAAATGCTTTCCACTCTTCATCAGGCATGACGCTTGTCTTCGAAGACAACCAGGCTTTAAGTTGCTCCAACTTCATCATCGCAATGGCTTTTGTGGGTGCGGCGGCATCTTTGTTCAATGCAAGTTTGGTTAGATTGGTGAATAGAGCGTAATCAATGGCCATCTGGACAGCACCTTCGTATCCCGGTTTTGGACTTTGCTTCATGGTTGCGCTTACCATTTTGTCGATTACACTTTCCAGTGAAGGGAGCCTTGCATCTCGTGAATGATGTTCAAACAATCGGTTGGCGCGGGCAGGGTGCAATATCAAACTAAACGTAAGATCTGCAGCAGTCTCGGCAGCCGCCAGTGGATCGAAGGTGAGCTCTGTTCTTAATTTTATCAATTCACGATGACGCTCATAGCCCAGCGGGCGGGGAGGAATTATTCTTAAAAGATTCTCAGGCAACATCAATGTGGAAGGTTGCACGGTTTTTAGCAAGGCCTCCAGCGCATTGAGCTCCTGTTGAGGGGTAAGCAATTCTGCAATCGGCTGTCCGTCTCCCCGGAGTGCATAACGATAGTTGAGGCCCCCAATTACCTTGGCCGTGGCTTCCGCCTGATATCGATGGAAGAAATACATGGGAACAAATACTTCTTCCAATGTTGCCATGGGAGCTCCAGGCTTGATGTTGTTTTCGCCAAAATTGTGCATGGCGACGGTGCGAATTTCCATCACACGGTTCAGTTCATCGGCCGGCTCTTTTCCATTGTCCCACAAGTGCGTGTAAGGATGAGCTCCGCCCATGGGCCGAGCGTCCTGGTCTGACAGGAATGTGAGGCCTGCCTTGAGGGAGTTTTGCACAATATCGTTCAGTGCTTTGCTTTCATCCGTCCCCTTAGGAAAATCCTGATAGCCATAGGCGATGAATACTTTATCAAAGGCAGCAATCTTATCATCATACGCATTGCTTAGATCAATTTTTCCATTGTTTAGCTTCACCAATGGATGTGGATAGTCCATCACGGAAGCCCGCGACTCGCTGCTGGAAGAGTAAGCATGCGCCAGACCGATGGTGTGACCCACTTCATGTGCAGCCAATTGCTTTAACCTGTTCAATGCCATCTGTTCCATTTCCTTGGAAACTGGTTTACCATTTTCATAAGGAGCTAGTAAGCCTTCGGCAATTAAGAAATCTTGTCGCACCCGCAATGATCCAAGTGCCACATGGCCTTTAATAATTTCACCTGTGCGAGGGTCTGTCACCGCAGCTCCGTACGACCAGCCCCGGGTGGATCGATGAACCCAGTTGATTACATTATATCTCACATCCATTGGGTCGGCATCTTCCGGAAGCAATTCAACGCGGAAAGCATCTTTATAACCGGCAGCTTCGAATGCCTGGTTCCACCAACGAGCACCTTCCATCAACGCTGATCGAATGGGCTCGGGTACCCCGGGATCCATATAGTAAACGATTGGTTCAACCGGTTCACTAATCGCGGCGGAAGGATCTTTCTTGACCAGGCGGTGGCGCAAGATGAATCGCTTTTCAATCGACTCACTGATGGGTGTCGCATAATCAAAGTAAGACATGCTGATATAACCAGAGCGCGGATCAAACTTTCTTGGCTTATAATTATTGTCAGGCAGTTGCACAAACGAATAATGCTCGCGTACCGTAACGCTGGATGGTGTTGGGACAACGCTCCGGATGTAAGGGCTCATGGGTTGCCCGGTGAAGGTGAGCGTAGCCTCCAGTTCAGTATTCTGAGGAAAATTCTTTGTACGAGGAAGAAATAGCGCAGATCGGGATTTGTCCAATGTATAATTCCCCTGCTGAGTGCCTCGCAATACTCCCACGACATCAAATGCATCTTGCAAAAAGAAATCGGATGCATCTACCAATACTTTGCCGCTCTCTTCGGCCGTCACTGTGAAGCCCCACAACACAGACTGGGCAAAAGCCTCATGCACCGCCGTGCGCTCTGCCGCATTATCGGATATGGCGCGAAAGCCAAGGTTAATTTCTGTGAGCAGCACTTTGGGGCCTCTTCTTTCAAACTTCACCACGCGTTCCTGTCCGAGTCGATTGCGGTCAAGGCCTATGTCATTGGATCCAACGCCGGCCGTCAGTGAAGTCACGTAGAGAAATTCCAAATCAAATTTGTCAATGATCAAAAAGATCTTGTCCTGCTTCTCATCATAAAAAAAATCAAAGAAGCCCGGGAATTTTTTCATCCCTGCAGTCTTTCCTTCAATGGGAGAAACCGCAGCGGGAGGTGTGGGTGCGGTTTCTGGCTGCTTTTTCCGTTGAGCTGTTGATAATAATGAAGTTGCAAGCAAGAAGGACAGAAGAATTATTTTCATGTTTGGATTTTAAACCCCAAAAGCTAAGGAATCGCAAAGGAGTTTTCAAGAAGAAGGAGGACAGGTGGTAAGAATTGAATAAAAAAGGGTGGCTGCCTCAAATCCACCCATGACCATGATAGCAGCCACCTCACCTTACCCAAAATACAATTCAAAGATACCAGTATGGTAAATGAAAAGAATCACGTCCGGTAAGGGATTTTAGTAACTGGGGTTAACCGCGGAGGCACGAAGACGCTGAGAATACAAAGTATCCCTCCGCGTCTCGGGTAAATGTATTCTCTATATTAATTTATCCTGTGCGGCTCTGGCCAATGCCTGAGACTTGCTGTTGACCTGCAGTTTCGAATAAATATTTTTAATGTGCGTCTTCGACGTTTCCTTTGAAATAAATAGTTGCTCTGATATTTGTGTATAGGTCTTCCCTTCAGAAATCAATCCCAGAATTTCCGTTTCGCGCTTGGTGAGAGGTGAGTTGGGGTTGATGTGAAAATTATCAATAACCAGGCGGGCGATCTTGCTGCTCATCGGCGCACCTCCTTTGGAAATTTCCTCCAGCGCAGCCAGCAGTTCAAGATGATTAGAACTTTTAGTGATATAGCCGGTTGCACCTGCCTTCATTGCCTCAAAGACCAGCTCATTATCATAGACCGTCACCATAATAATTTCTGAATTGGGACTTTTGTCCTTGATAATTCTGGTGCCCTGAATGCCATTCATTCCAGGAAGTTCAATGTCCATTAACACATAATCTGGCTTGTCTTGAGCAAGGTGTTTAATCGCCTCTTCACAACTTCCATAAGCGTTTGCAACAGCAAATTTTTCTGAGCTATTGACAATAAGGACGAAGCTGTTGCGTATTTCAGAATCGTCTTCAACGATTAGAACGCGTTTCTTTGTAACCGGCATCATAGGCTTTCTTTTTAGTGGTTGAAAATCGAAGTTGTACCCGGGTGCCATTGCCTCCGGTTATTCTTTCTAATGTTAATATAGCATGAATTCTTTCAGCACGGGTTCGAATGTTCTTGATTCCGTTCGAAGATTTGATCTTATCCTCTTCCAGCCCCATACCATCATCTTCCAACACTATTTCATAACCATCCTCTAAAGAACGCAAATAAAATGATACGTTTGCAGCGCTTGAGTGTTTAAAAGCGTTCGTCATCGCTTCTTTAAAAATCAGGTTGGCCTCGCGGCTAAAACCATACGGTAGCTTCACTTTCTCCTTGATTTCATTGAAGGCACGAAATTGAATACCCTTTTCTTCAAATAGCTTTTCACCAAAATCGCGTACATGTAAAAATAGTTTTGCCAAATCGTCATTGACTGGATCAATTGCCCAGATGAAATCGCGGGTACCGTTGTACAAATATTTTGCGGATTCCTCCACTTTACGATACAGTTCGGGCCCATGGCTGTTTCCATTTAGCTGCATCAGACTTACATAATTAATAATACGGGTAAGCTGATTGCCCATTTCATCATGGAAATCACGGGCAATCTCCTTACGCAGCGACTCCTGCTCTTGCTGTCGAATGTGTTCAACCTGGATTGCCCTGGAAATATTCTTACGCATACGGACCATGACAAAGAGCACCAACAAGCCCAAAAACATACTTCCAACGATTAAATAAAAGGCGGTTGTCCGATAGAAAGGTGCTCTGATTGAAAAAGAATACTCCAGGGGGCTGACATCCCAACTCCCCGCCTTGTCGGTAGCCAACACATCAAAGGAATACTCGCCAGGCGGAAGGTTGCTATAGGTAACATGCCCCATGGCCGTTGGCTGTGACCACGTCTTGTCAAAGTTCTTCAGAAAGTATTTATAACGAACGGAATTCGGATAGCGTTTATCTACCCTGTTGAAATGAAAGGTGATGTGGTTTTTATCAAATGGCAATACAATCGCTTCCGGAATCTTGAAAAAACCTGTGAGATTCTTACTAAACTGACGGCTCGATATTTCACCGTATTGTATTTTCATATCCGTCAGGTGTACTGGATAAGACTTCAGCTCCCGACCAACGCTTTCATTGAATTGATAAAGGCCATCGATCAGTCCAAAGTATTTTTCTTTTGCCGATAGATAATATGCATTTTGATTTGTTTCAATTCCTATCAATCCATTCTCATGACCAAAATCCCGAGTCTCCGTAATTTCCAATTGATGATCAAGTTTTAACCGCGTGATTCCTTTTTCTGTTCCCACCCAGATTCTATCTGTATCATCGACCGCCACAAAAAAGACAAAACCTGAAGGCAACCCTTCCTGAAGACCAATTAATTTCCTTGTAAAGCGCTTAGGGTCAATAATCATCACTCCTGCCCCGCCGGATCCGGCCAATAAAAGAGAATCACGGAATATGGCCAATGATAAGACCGTGGTATTTTCAAATTCAGGCAATGAAATGGAACTGACCTTATCATTTTTCAAAACACTCAGGCCGAATTCTGTGCCAATAAATAATGACCTGGTTGAAGACATGTATCGAAGGGAGGAAATGTTTTTGGTGACGGGGTCACGAGGATCGGTGATCGTTCTGAACATCTTTCCATCGTAATAATTTAAACCTCCTCCCGTGGTACCGACCCAAACACCTCCTTGATCATCAAAATCGAGGGTTGTAATGTATGCGCTGGAAAGTCCTTGCTCCCGTGTAAACCATGAAATTTTTTCTTTTCCAGGAGTATATTTTCCCAATCCGGAATAAGAACCTATCCAGACATCACCTGCCGGAGACGTCTTAATCGTACGAACACCATCATCGTCTCCATTGGGCAATGGAAAGGTTGTTGTCTTTCCTTTTGACATCCGCCGTAATCCGGTGGTGCCAATCCAGGTAGCATTTGATTTATCCTTTTCGATGGCCGCGACTGCGCGCAAGCGTTTAGAACCACATCGGTCAAAGTCGTAGGAATAATAACGGTAGAGACCATTCCCTGCACTCCCAAACCATGCATTACCTTCTGAGTCAAGGTGTACTTGCAGAATGGGCACATTTTGTAACACGGTATCGGTTTGAATTTTTTCATCTAGTATCTGCTCCCTAAACAAAGTGCGTTCATCACGTGTCCAATAAGTTTTTTGAATGGAATCATAGCACACAATGTAGCGGCTCATCATTTTCTTCCTTTTGCTAAAGGCTCCTGTATTGAGGTCCAAGGCAAAAGAACCGCTGTCCGTATCCACCCAAACTTCGGCTCCATGGTTAAACATGTTGTAAGCCTTGCCAAATATCTTTGAGTGAGAAAATTTCCGATAGCCTTGAACAGATGGTATTACAAAAGAACTGTCGTTAAGGTAAAAGCAGATTTGCCTATCGGGTGCGATGTGCGTAAAGAATATTGATTTTTTTGGGATCAGTGGTTTTGACCAATAGTAAACCGAGTCTCGAAAGATTTTGCCAATCATTCCCGGGTTGGAGATGAGAAAAATCGTATCATTAAATTCTACCACCCTTCTTATTCGCTTCAGGCCTTCATTCGAAACAGCAGATTGAAATTTTTTAAAGTCCAACCCATCGAAGCGAGTCAAGCCTCGCGGATGCACGATCCAGATATTATATTTTGAATCAATGAACAAAGACGTAACAATATTGCTGAGAAGCCCATCCAAAGTTGAATACACTTTAAATTCATGCCCGTCAAATCGGGCCAAACCGCCACCGGAAGTGCCGATCCACAGATACCCATATTGATCCTCCACAATGGCATTAACCTGCGATTGGGGCAACCCATCGACGGCAGTGTACTGACGGAGCGCAAACTGCTGAGCATCCACTTTCAACGAAAGGGAAATGAGAACTAGGATTAAAACAATCTGAGGCCGCCTATCCATGATATTCAATATTCCGGATAATACCGATCAATCCGTTACCTCAAGTTACGGGATTATTGTGAATCTGGTTCATAACCAAATTGCCACGAAAGCGGGTGTCGCGAAATAGATTGTGACTATCTTGGATTTGCGCGTTATGCTTACACAGCCAATGGCTATGACGGAAGATGATATCCAAAAAGAGAATGAGACCGTGGAACGATCCAAATCTGACTCCAATGCCTTTGCTGCTCTTTATGAAAAATATTTTGACAGAATCTATTTCTTCCTCCTTCGCCACACAGATGACGAAGAAGCAGCTGGCGACCTCTGCTCTCAGACATTCGTCAATGCCTTAAATCATATTTCAAAATACGAGTTCCGGGGGTTGCCGTTTTCGGCGTGGATTTACAAGATTGCTTCCAATGAAATAAATAAATTCTACAGGAACAAAAAGGGCAAGAAGGTTTTCAGCCTGGAAGAAGTGAAGGTGCGGGAGTTGATCGAGCGCAACGATGATGCGTGGGATGAAGAAATCATTCAACAACTATTGATCTACCTCAAGGATCTACCCAGCGAAATGTTGCATGTGTTGGAGTTACGGTTCTTCGAAGACAAGGATTTTAAGGAGATCGCTTTCATACTTGATATGACCGAAAGTGGGGCGAAAATGCGGACTTATCGTGCGTTGGATTTACTAAGGAAGAATTTCAAAATTAAAATGAAGTACAATGAGTAAATACGAAATACGATTGCGCAGCCAAAAATTCACTGCTCGTGGATCTGAGCGCTTCCGGAATTACGGCGCCGTGCTTCAGCGACATGAAAAGGAAATGCGAATCAAAAAATTGGTGCGCGTGTTTTCTTTTTTGTTTATTATTTTAATCGTGGCGATGCTGATTATCATTTTGGTGAATGTGGAGAGCAAGGCGAGTGTTAAGTCAAGTGTAAGCCTGCCTCGGTCCATAATTTACGATTTTAGATTTTAGACTTACGATTTGGATTCATGTCCAAACAGGATTAATTGTCAAAGATCAAATTTCCATAGGCAATAAGGATAAAGAAACCATTCTGGACCAGTCAATCAACCCCTTCTGTAAAAATTTTAAAAGTTGTCGTTTAGGTTTTACTTTGCGCCAGACATTACCAACAAACTTTACAAAAATCTGATGCTATGAAGTGCCTTATGCCATCCATGGTCGTTGCAATGCTGCTCTCAGTTTCAGCATTCGCCCAAAAATCAAAACAAGATGTTGCCAAAGCTATTGAAGCGAGGTATGACGAGTATTCTGCAACAGCAAAAAAAATCTGGGATTATGCAGAGGTGGGCTTTCAGGAAACCCAAAGCTCTGCATTACTTCAACAAACGTTAAAGGATGCTGGCTTCACAGTACAAAGCAACGTTGCGGGCATGCCTACCGCTTTCACGGCAACCTTTGGTTCGGGAAAACCTTTGATTGGCATCCTGGGAGAATTTGATGCGTTGCCTGGAGTTTCACAGGATGCAACTCCAGAACTAAAACCCATTCCAGGCAAACCTGCAGGTCACGCCTGTGGTCACCATCTTTTTGGAGTCGCTTCCGCAGCCGCAGCAATTGCAGTAAAAGACTGGCTCATCGCAAATAAAAAGACGGGAACGATTCGTTTCTATGGAACGCCTGCAGAAGAAGGAGGCTCCGGTAAAGTATACATGGTAAGGGAAGGATTGTTTAATGACGTAGATGTGGTTCTTCATTGGCATCCGGGTTCTTCAAACTCTGGCGGATGGGGAACTTCTCTTTCAAACAAATCAGGAAAATTCAGGTTCATTGGTATCGCGTCACACGCTGCAGCGTCTCCAGAGCGAGGTCGCTCTGCCCTTGATGGCGTGGAGGCCATGGATGCTATGGTGAACATGCTGAGAGAGCATGTGAGTGATGCTACCCGAATTCATTATGTAATTACCCGTGGTGGCGAGGCGCCCAATGTGGTACCCGCTTTCGCAGAAGTCTATTATTATGTACGTCACCCGAATCGCAGTGAAGTGAAAGCCGTATGGGAACGAATTGTGAATGCAGCTGAAGGGGCTGCACTGGGTACCGGTACCAAAATGAACTACGAAGTAACAGGCGGAGTGTACAACATGATGCCTAATGAAACACTCGCAAAAGTGATGGACGCCAACCTGAGAACAATCGGTGGATTTACTTACACGGAACAAGAGAAAGAATTTGGAAGGAAGGTGCAACAGAGCTTTACAGGCAACATTCCTAAAATAGAATCCAGCAACGAGATCGCGCCTTTCGGAGAAAGCGAAAGTGGTGGCTCAACCGATGTATCAGATGTTGCATGGGTTGTTCCAACAGCCGGCTTGAGAATTGCAACCTGGGTACCCGGTACTGCGGCTCATAGTTGGCAGGCCGTTGCAGCTGGTGGAACGGCCATTGGTTTTAAAGGAATGATGATCGCCGCCAAAACGATGGCATCGACCGCGATTGATCTTTATAACTCGCCACTTGTGATTGAAGAATCCTGGAAGGAGCTGCGCAAAAGACAAGGGGAGAATTTCAAGTACGAAGCGCTGTTGGGCGACCGCAAGCCTGCGTTGGATTACAGGAAATGAGCTTCTTACGACCGTCAGTCATGCCATTTTTATCCGAGGAATAAAACTAGCTTTCTCGTGCTTACCAATTATCTTTAACTCCTAGATTGTATGGTCATTAAAAACATAGATACTATGGAAAAGAAGATAAATGCATTCATGCTGATGGGCTCTATTTGCCTCTGGGCCGCTTGCTCGAACCACAAAGCAGAACATAATACTGGTAGTCAAACAAAAGAGACTTTTTCTATCAGCACCTTAGTAGAAGAAAATAAAACGCCTCCTGACTCGATTATTGCCGCATTAAATGCACAGCATCATCAACTGAAAGTGTTGGAAAGGCGAACAGTACCTGGTCCATTTAACATCCCAGGTATGAAATATTTTTCCGCCTATGCACTTTCACTTGACAAATTACCGGTCATTAATCCAGGACCCGGTGAATACGTGCATGTGATGGAGGGGCAAAGGAATGGATACAAGAACCTTACAATCGGTATTACTGAAACATTTCCAGGCGGAGCGCCTCCCATGCATTCTCATGAAGGTGAAGAATCGCATGTCTTGCTTGAGGGTGATGTGCTTTATGCATTGGGTGATACCATTTTCACAATGAAAGCTCCTTATATAGTTAATATTCCTGCTGGCGTTCCACATGCGTTTAAGAATATCGGGAATAAAACCGCCAATCTGGTTGTAATATTTCCAACAAACGTTTGGAAATATGATGTATTGGATTTCTTTCCTTTCAAATCAGACACTGCCAAATTGAGTTCTCGCTTCACCGAACTTAAAAAGAGATTGGCAAAAAATAATTCGTTATGACGTTCTAAGGCAGACAAAAGAATACTTGAACTGATCGAACTTCTTTCTAAATATCTTCAAAAGACTGACCGGATCTTAGATAAAATGGACCGGCTCGATGTCCTATGAAATGCACCCCTTTCGTCCAAGTTAATCAAGTATCAAAAAATTAACCATCTTGTCGATTAGATGGATTCAAACTCATTCAAACCACATCCGATCACCCAATGGCTCCAAACGACCAACGGCTTTTGGTTTTCTTTCTATGTGGCGATCTCTGCGTTCTGCCTTTATACCTGCATTTTTGCTGTGCGTAAAACATTCGGTGTGGCCACTTATGACGGGATGAGCGTTGGTGGTCACAGTTTCAAAGTGTGGATGGTGATCTCACAGGCCCTGGGTTACATGCTCTCAAAATTCATAGGAATAAAAATTGTGTCAGAACTTGGCGCCAACTCAAGAGCAAAAGGAATCCTCGTGATGTTGTGCTGCGCCGGGCTAGCCTGGCTGGGATTTGCCATCACACCCATGCCATACAATCTTATATTTCTATTTCTGAATGGCTTGCCTTTAGGAATGGTGTGGGGCATCGTCTTCGCCTACCTCGAAGGAAGGAAATTCACGGAAGTTCTGGGAGCCAGTTTGTCCGTAAGCTTTATTTTTTCCGCGGGGTTTGCCAAGACAATTGGGGGCTTTATCATGTTGGATTGGGGTACCACTGAGTTTTGGATGCCCTTCGTCTCGACCTGTTTATTCTTTCCTCCGCTTTTAATATTTCTTTGGATGCTGGATAAAATTCCGCCGCCCACAGCCGAAGATGAGGCCCTACGCACGAAGAGAAGTCCGATGACTGGTCAGCAGCGAATTAAGTTTGCACTCACATTTGCTCCCGGTTTGATACTGCTAATCCTGGCATATGCTTTTCTCACGGCATTCCGTGATTTTCGAGATAACTTCTCAGCTGAAATCTGGAAATCACTCGGCTACGGCGACAGGCCCGGGATCTTCACATATACAGAATCCATTGTTGCCATCATCGTATTGGTCGTCATCGCAAGCCTGATGGTTATCAAAAATAATTTTAAGGCGATGGTGATTAACCACTTAATTGTCCTTGCGGGAATGATTACCGTAGGCTTTAGCACCCTCGCATTTGAAAGCAACCTCATCAGTGCACCGGCCTGGATGGTGATGGTGGGGATGGGCTTATACTTTGGATACATCCAGTTCAACAGCATCTTCTTCGACCGCCTGATCGCTACATTCAAATATGTGAGCACGGTGGGCTTCCTGATTTACCTGGCAGATTCATTTGGTTATGTCGGCAGCATTGGTGTGCTGCTCTTCAAGGAATTTGGGAACACACAGCTTAGCTGGCTTGATTTCTTTATCTCGTCAGGTTATATCCTTTCAGTGGCAGGATCCATACTGATCACAGGTTCCCTGATATACTTCGTTTCCAAGTTCAGGAGGTGGCCGATCCAAAATCAAACTACCTGATTATCAACGTAATCCGGGGCACTCGGAAGAATAAAATACCCCTAAAGGGTTACTAACCTCGGTTTTTTTCACAAAGGTCACCTAACCACAATATCCTATGGTCCATTTGTCTATTAGTAATCGTGAAATGGAGATAATTAGAAAGATCGCAGAAGGTCTGAGCACCATTGATATCTCAGAGGTTCTATTCATTAGTCCATTGACGGTGAAAACCCATCGCAAGAACATCATCAAGAAAGCCGGTGTACGCAACATGGCCCACCTGGTGCACTTTGCATGGTGCAAGGGATTTATTCAGGCAGCGTGAAATTCATATTAATCAATCTTTAGAAAAGCCGTTTCATCTTAACCAGTCAAGTACAGCTCACCAGTTGCGTACCACTGTTGAATCTAATGGGCTAAAGCCCTATGCTCTCTTTACTCGTCAATAACTATGGGCTTAAGCCCGTGGTTAAAGTGAAGGCTGCAGATTGACTTTAGTCCATAAATTTGAAAAAACTCAGACCGCGGCGCACTATTACACTATACTATTATGTATGCTCTTTCTTGGGTAGATTTGAACCATCGATTTCAAATTTTACCTACATGAATAAACTCTTCCTTCTATTATTCCTTCCCTTCTTCACTCAGGCACAAAGCAAATCGGTTCTGGCTAGCCGAAACTGGATTAAGCAGGAAGGTCCGGCCATCCTCACTACCTATGCTGAACTTCTTTCCATTCCCAATCATGCATCCGACAAAATCAACATCCGGAAAAATGCTGATATGATCAGCAATCTCTTTTCTTCAAGAGGATTCGCCATGCAGCTGCTTGAATTGGACGGAGCGCCTCCCATTGTCTATGGCGAACATAAAATTCCCAATGCGCAGCGAACACTTTGCTTCTATGCCCACTATGATGGCCAGCCCGTGGATCCTTCCACCTGGAAGAATGCTCCTTTTCAACCGGTGATGTACGACAACGCCATGTATAAAGGCGGCAAACAAATACCGCTTCCAAAAAAAGGTGAGGCGGTTCAGGATGACTGGAGATTGTACGCCCGATCGGCCAGCGACGACAAAGCTCCTATCATTGCCATGATGGCTGCCATTGACGCCCTGAAGGCAGCCGGTCTTGCCTACACATCGAATATAAAATTATTCTTCGATGGCGAAGAAGAGTCAAGCTCTCCTCACATGAAATCATATCTGGAAAAATATCACTTGTTGTTTGACGACATCACCGTTTGGTTGCTGTGCGACGGGCCTGTATTTCAGACGGGTGATCCCACTTTAAAGTTTGGAGGTCGTGGCGTAACGGATATGGAGGTAACTGTTTACGGCGCAAGTCGCCCACTACACAGCGGGCATTATGGAAACTACGCGCCCGATCCGGGGTTCATGCTGTCGCAGTTACTGGCTTCGATGAAAGATGCCCAAGGCAATGTATTGATTGATCATTATTATGAGTCGGTTGAACCCATTTCTGAATTTGAAAGGGCTCAATTGAAAAAAGTACCCAACATCGAAAATGTACTAAAGGAAGACCTCGGCATCGCTTTCACCGAAGGCGCTGGACAAAGTTTGTTTGAAAGACTCTTGCTCCCATCTCTCACCGTCAAAGGACTTTACAGTGGCAACGTCGGATCGCTGGCGCGAAACGTAATTCCAAATACTGCAGTTGCTGCTCTCAGTCTCCGACTGGTAAAAGGCAATGATCCTGAAAAGATGCTTGACCTTGTCGAAGCACACATTCGGAAGGAAGGTTGGCATATAGTGACGAGTGAGCCGGATCATGAAACGCGCATGAAGTATCCGAAGATCATTAAAGTAGAACGGGAGAAATTTGGTTTCCCGGCGGCCAAGGTTTCGATGGATCACCCGGCGATCCTCCCGGTTATTGAAGCAGTAAAATCATTCACTGGTGATAAACTCGTGTTGCTTCCCAGCGAAGGAGGCTCCAATGGAATCTTTACCCTCATTTTCGACAACCTGAAAAAACCTGGCATCTCTGTGAACATCGTCAATCACGACAACAACCAGCACGCAGAAGATGAAAATGTGAGGGTTGGTAATCTATGGTATGGTGTTGATTTAATGTCGGTGTTGCTCACGATGCCGAAGGAGACGGAGAAGATTAAGAAACGGTGAGGATCGACTGACACTAAATTCCGGTACTCAGGTTGAGAACTACAAACATTTTCTGCCACAAGGAGACCAAGGCATTAAGAATTCAAAGAAAACGCTTGGTGGCGTGGTGTCTTTGTGGCCAAATAATTTAGACCCATCGAGCGTGAGGCACGACCTGAATCCGGGTGGTGTCTCAGTTTGAAGTTGATCGGGCTAAAGCCCGGCTAAATTCGAGGTCGATTAACCCTAGCCTTAACCCACTTTGCAGCTATCCGGTCAGAAGTAGCTGTGTTCTAATAGGTTCTGTTTTTTCTGGTGTTAGTTTGTGTACTACAGATTTTCGTTTTG
>JAYVQY010000160.1:0-48546 GCA_043776715.1 Cyclobacteriaceae bacterium
CGAGTAAGCCACGGTGCCTGTAATGGACGTTGCGCCATTCTTCAAAGTGAAAGTCGTACCGGTGATCGTAGAAGGATCCATTGCCTGATTGAAGTTCACATTAATGACTTTGTTAAGGGGCACATTGGTGGCCGCGTTGGCTGGATCTGTAGAAGTCACAAGTGGAGCGGTGATGGTTCCGGCCGTAAACGACCATACATAGTCATTTGCCAATGCGACGCCCGCGAGATTTTTAGCTCCGGTAGTGAGTGTAGCCGTGTATTGGGTGCCAGCTAAGAGATTGCTGGTCGGAGTAAACATTGCGGTCGTTCCTGAATAACTGATTGTACCTGCAATTAGTGTATTGCCAGTCCTCACCGTAAAGGTGGATGCCGTTATGGTAGCAGGATCCATGGCTTCGCTGAAAGTGGCGCTCGTAACTTTATTGAGCGGTACACCCGTTGCCAAATTGGCGGGGTCAGTAGAGGTTACTGATGGCGCAACAATGGATCCGGTTGTAAATTTCCATACATAATCGCTCGCCAGGGATATGTTGGAATTGTTCTTTGCTCCCGTGGTAATGGTAGCGGTGTAAAGGGTATTGGCAGAAAGTGCCACAGTGGGTTTAAACAATGCACTTGAGCCTGAATAAGCCACTGTTCCAGCTACTGAAGTAGCACCTTGTTTAACCGTAAAGGTTGAGGTGGTAATGGTCAACGGGTCCATAGGCACACTAAAAGTTGCTGTCAGGATTTTATTAAGAACGACCCCGGTTGCATTGTTCGCCGGATCAGTAATGGATACAGTAGGCGAAACAGTTATGCCGGTATTGAACGACCATACATAAGCGACCTGAAGTGCATTACCCGTTTTATCTTTTACAGTTGTTGCGATCGTACCAGTGTAGGCAGTTTTGGCAACAAGTCTTGCGGTGGGAGTGAAGCTCATCGTATTAGTGGCTCCGTCGTATGCCACCGTTCCGGAAACGTCAACAAAGCCTCGTCCGCCGGAAGGAACTCCCTGCAATGAAATTGCTGAAGGCGTAATGGATGCCGGATCCATTGGTTCATTGAATGTCACCTTGATAATTTTTTCAAGTGGAATGTTGGTGGCACCATTGGTCGGGTCCGTCGAGACAACCAGTGGGCATACGCCCACGACGCCTACTTTTTCGTCTTTACAACCGCCAACGAAGGCCATCATAAAGAGGGCTGCAATGGCTGGCATCCAAAATCTTTTTGTTTTCATAGTATTAAATTTTTAATTGATTAGAAATTTAAAAAAGAGACAGCAAGGGCTGCCTCTTTTCGTTTGTCTATTTATTGTGGCTTAGTGATTGCGTTGCTATCAAGAATGACCGCAGTCTGGGCCAGGGCACGACCGGTCAAAGAAGCGCCTGTTTGGAAAGTGATTCCCGTCTGCGATAAGATGATTCCTTCAAAGTGTGAAGTTGTTCCCATCGTCGCCTGACCGGCAACTTGCCAGAAAATGTTCTTGGCCTGCGCGCCTCCGGTGAGGGTGAAGTTCACAGCACCGCTAACGATCAGGTTTCCGGAAATCTGGAAGATCCACACATCATTCGCACCACCTGAGATGACAACATTAGCCGGTGCTGTTACATCGGTTGTCCATTTGTATAGACCAGGTGTAAGTGTTCTGCCACCGATGTTTCCCGTTGCCAGTTCAGAGAAATCAGGTGTTGGACGACCGGCTGCATCGGTATAGGCCGTGAGCATATTATTCACCGCAGTAGTCAGGTTAGTGCCCGTGGGAGCGGCCATGTCAGCTGCGTACAAGTTCCCTGTTACAAGAGAAGAGGTAGCAAAACCAGTTGCATTGGTAAGCGCAAATCCTGTGTAGAAGGAAGTTGCTGCAGGACTCAGTCCGAGATCGCCAGTGATAGCTGTTGTACCCGTTGTAGTAACCGTTGTTTTAGCAAGGATAACATAATTTCCTGCTGCTCCAAGATTCACGGGTGCCAACGTAGCTACCGTGCTGGTGGTGAAATTCCATACAATGTTGGAGGCAATCGCATTGCCAGCCAGGTCTTTCGCACCGGTCGTTATTGTAGCCGTATAGCTGAGACCAGTTCCCAAAAGATTTGCAGGCGTAAACGTTGCTGTATTTCCGGTATAGGTTACTGTACCAGCAACAGGCGTCGTCCCTTGCGTTAAGGTGAATGTAGTAGCATTGATAGTCAAAGGATCCATCGCTTCACTGAATGTTATCGAAATGACTTTGCTCGTCGAGACACCGATCACACTACTGAGCGGATCTGTAGCATTTGCTACTGGCGGGATGGTATCAGCAGCTCCCACGGTCGTAAAACTTGAAACGATATTCGCTGCAAGGGCATTGCCGGCCAGATCTTTTGCTCCTGTAGTAATGGTTGCCGTGTAAGCACCCGCTGTTAAGGCAGTGGTGGGTGTGAATGTGGCCGTTGTTCCGGAGTATACTATGGCGCCAGGAATTACTGTTGTTCCCTGTTTGAGTGTAAATGTAGTCGCGTTGATCGTTGATGCATTCATTGCCTCGCTGAAGGTTACTGAGATGACCTTGTTAAGGGCAACGCCAGTAGCAGTATTAAGAGGATCCATTGCAGTCACCACAGGAGCTGTTGTGTCAGGAGGAGCTACCGTAGTAAAGGTCCACACTGTACTGGCGGCAAGAGCATTGCCTGCGATGTCTTTTGCCCCGGTTGAGATCGTAGCCGTATAAACAAGCCCTGATGTCATTAAAGCAGAAGTAGTAAATGTTGCTGATGTTCCTGAAAGAGCCACTGTCCCAGCGACGGCGGTTGTTCCTTGTTTGATTGTAAATGTTGAAGCGTTGATGGTCAATGGATCCATTGCCTCACTAAAGGTGATCATCACAACCTTGTTAAGCGCTATGCCTGTGGCGAGGTTAAGCGGATCTGTTGAACTTACAACAGGTGCGGTCGTATCAAGTGCACCACTTACGGTAGTGAAGGTCCTGACAGCATTTGCCGCAAGTGCATTGCCGGCAAGGTCTTTAGCTCCCGTTGAGATCGTTGCTGTGTAAACCTTTCCAGCTGTAAGAGCAAAGGACGGTGTAAACGTCATGACGTTTCCGGAATAGGTGATTGCACCGGAGACGGCTGTTGTCCCCTGGAGCAATGTGAAAGTTGATGCATTGATGGTTGAAGGATTCATGGCTTCACTGAAAGTGAATGTGATGGCCTTCGCCAGCGCCACACCGGTAGCGTTGTTAAGGGGGTCGGTTGAACTCACCACAGGCAACGTAGTGTCCAAACCATCGCTGGTAGTAAATGTGAAGGTATAAGCGCTACCCATGGCTTTGCCTGTTGTACTCCTTACGGCAGTACTGATGGTTCCTGTGTAAATCTTATTGGCTGTCAGGTTGCTTGCCGGAGTAAAGGTGGCGGCAGTTCCTGTATAGGTTACAGCGCCTAAGACAATGGCAGATTCTTGTTTAATTGTAAATGTAGAAGCAGTGATAGTACTTGGGTCCATCGCTAGGCTGAAGTTTGCAACGATCAGACGGTTGAGGGCCACTCCCGTAGCATTGTTCAAGGGATCGGTTAGAACCACCGTGGGTAAAGTTGTATCCAGACTGGCAGCTGTGGTAAAGCTCCAGGTGAAGTCTTTCGAGAGGGATGTGCCCACCAGATCTTTCGCCCCGGTAGTAATCGTGGCGGTGTACACTGTACCGACTGTCAGATTCGCGGCAGGAGTAAAGGTGGCCGTTGTTCCGGTTGACCCTACTGCTCCGGCAACAGCCGTTGTGCCCTGACGCAAGGTAAACGTCGAGGCTGTGATTGTTGAAGGATCCATGGCCACGCTAAAGCCGGCCGATATTTTTCCGTTAATAACAACGTTGATGGCATTATTAACAGGATCTACCGAAGTAACCGTTGGACGGACACCCGATACTTCATCCTTTTTACAACTGCCCATTAATACAACCGCCAGTATGGCGATGAATGGAAATACTCTTTTTAAGTTCATTCTGTTTTTTTTAGACTAATGTGAGTGGTTCCGTATGCTTTACGGACCTTTGCTTACTCATTTAAATTCTTATGCCAATGGGTTAGGAGGTCATTGGCAACGTTTTCTTAGCATGTTTTGAAGGGTGAGAAAATGAGACTGTGGAAGCTTATCCACATAAAGCCTGAGAATTCAGAAGATGAAGGATAAGGTGTCGGTTTTTACCAGAGATGTCAGAGCTATTTCACCATGTTTAGCTGAGAGATGAAGTCAATATTCAGTTGGGACTTTGAACTAATATCATTGCGGTTCAATCCTTTTTGCATAAAAAAAGGGACATTCTAACATCTTAACCTTCACAATACCCACCCAATAAGATGTCTGCGAATGCCCCAGTATTTTTAATGCAGTGTTTTCAAAAGGCCAGGCCAATATAAAATGACAAAGCACTGTTCTTCGAATTTTGAGTTAAGTCACCCGACAAGCTTCCGCTGTGACCTACTTGTTTTAAGCCATAATTGTAACGCATGCCGATGTTCAATTTCTCAAAGTCAAGACCAAGCCCGCCTACCAAACCATAGTCGAAATGATGTGTATGCTAGAACAAATCGTGAATCACGTGGGTGAAACTATTACTAGGCAATTGATTTGGCCTTAGCCGTTTCTATGGAAATCTCTTTTACCTCCTGCTTGATAATAAAGACAGCAGTACCATTGGGGGTAATCTTTCCTCCGTAATGCAGCGCATACATTTTTGTGAATTCTGCTCCAAAGAATAAAATGATCGATGAATAATATACCCACAGCAGGATAAGAATGAGGGATACCGTAGTGCCATAGGTCTCTCCAATGTTGGTATTGCCAATGTAAAAACCGATTAGAAATTTTCCGGCAATAAAAAGAAAGGCCGTAAAAAAAGCACCGATAAAGGAATCACGCCAATGGATGTGAGCGTCGGGCAACACTTTAAATATGATGGCAAACAAAGTTGAGATAACAAAAAAAATAAACAACACATTGAATGCATAGAACAAATAAATTGCACCATCGGGAAACAATAACCTGAGCCGGTCACTAAACACATCCATAATGGTATTGACGACCAAAGAAACCAGTAAAATAAAACCAAAACCTGCGATGAGTGAAAATGAGAGCAGCCGGTTGAGGAGCAATTTAATCCATCCTTTTTTTGGTTTGGCTTTTATCGACCATATGTAATTGATAGAATCCTGTATTTCAGTGAACACGCCCGTGGCACCGATCAACAGGATGATGAATCCAACGAAGACACCACCTCCGCTCCTCTTTGAGTGCTCTACATTCTTTATTATTTCCTGAATCTGATCAGCGGCCACATTTCCCACCCAACCGTTGATCTGGCCATAAATTCTGCCCTGCACGGCATCCGTTCCATAGAAAACTCCCACCAGGGAAATGACAATGATGAGTATGGGGGCAATGGAAAAGATGGTATAATAAGATAATGAAGCACTTAATCTTAAACAATTGTCCTCCAGAAATCCATCAAATGCCAACTTGAACAGTTTCCAGAAAATCAAGACATTTTTCATAGTCGAATGTATGAATCTTTTTCGCCTTCTATTTTCGTTTCCGTACGGGACTTTCGTCACCCAAGAGCATTCCAAAAGGTTTGAGCGCATCGGAGCGGTCAAAAATTACTTTCAGTAAAGCGAGACCCGGGATGGATAGAAACATGCCGGGCACCCCACACAGCGCCCCGCCCACCAGCACACCAAGAACAGTGGCCAGGGAATTGATCCGAACCTTTGAACCCACGACCAGCGTCATCAGAAAATTATTGTCGATGAACTGAACGACCGCCAGAATAATTCCGACCCAAACAACATCTCCCATCTGGAGAACTTCAGATGATATGAGCGTAATAACCATGCACAGAATATTGGCGATGAGCATCCCAATATAAGGAAGCAGGTTTAGCAGCGCCGCAACAAGCGCCAGGAAGACCGCGTACTTAATTCCTAAAATCAGAAAGCCTGTAGCATTCAAAACAAAGACAATTGTCATTTCAATCATCAAACCTGCAATGAAACTGTGAGACACTGCCTGTGATTCCAGCAGGATGCCCCGCACCTCTTCAGCACTGCTGTGTTTGAGGATATCTCCCAGAAACTTTCTAATCATGTTTCTGTAATAAAGGATGAGGAACGTATAGAGCGGAAGTAGCACCAGGTAGGAAAGCACTTCTGTGACAGTGACAAAGGTTTGTTGTAAGATTCCTAACCCCGATCCTTTCATTTTTAAAGTCGACTCGTTGATGTATTGATTCTGTTTCCGAATGGTGACGTGAAAGGTTTCTCTCACCCATTTTTGCGTCACCGAGGAAAGATTTTCAAGTCGCTCCTGGATGGCTGGCAGGTCATCCAGGAAGTCCACAATTTGGGTAACCAGAAAGTAAAAGACAGCCCCCATGATAATCATGGAGATAGAAAGCGCGACAGCGATGGCCACTACTTGATGAATGCCCTTTCTTTCCAGAAATGTAATAACTGGAAGAAGCATGGAGGCCAGCAGGATTGCGAAAAAAAAGGGGACCAGGATATCCTGACCCACATAGAGCAATAGCGTCAGCAAACCAATGCTTAATAAATTAAAGCTTAGTTTTTTGTAAAAAGGAGTAGGGTCTACAACGATGCTCATAAAAAATGGATCACCTTTCTGCGCGGCATTTCACTAGCAGCAAAATGAACTGCAGTAGTTGAGTTTAAACCCGGCGACCGCCGCTGATGATGTTTATCAATACCGCGATGATGGCGATCACGAGCAACATGTGGATCAGCCCGGATGCCCCATAAGCAAAGAACCCAACGAGCCATCCAATGACCAGGATGACTGCAATGATGTACAATAGATTTCCCATGTGTTTATGATTTTTTTAACAAAATGAAAAAAGGATGCCAGTGAATGGTGGAGATTTCGAACAGATACTGACGGCGATAGAAACGAGATGGGGAAAATCGACAGGTCGATGTTGTGGAATAATCTCCACAACAAGCAGCGCTGGTGCGTTGTGGGTGAGCCAATCCGTAGAAAATGCTGCGTTTGGAATTGTTACACTGCCAGAAATCTCATTTTAAAGGGAATGTTTTTTTAATGAGCGTCCTCAAATAAATCATGCTTATGAAAAACTTAGGACTTGTACTCATTGGGTTGGGAATCATTATGATGGTTTTCACGGGGTTTAATTATGTTACACGCGAAAATGTGGTCAATTTGGGAGATGTGCAGATCAACGCAAATGAGAATCATCCTGTTGAGTGGTCACCCATTGCAGGAGGGTTACTCCTGGTGGCCGGTGTTGTCGTCTTCCTGAGCAACAGGAAACGGTAACGCTACTTTGTCATCTTTTGTACAAACGAGATCCATCATAGTTTGACACCCTTCGGGGTCGGCTGGAAATGGATACGTTTCTTGTTTTATTAATGACATTGAGCGATGGGGTCAAACAAAATAGTTTTAGATCTTATCATGTAGAATAAACATAACAAAGTAGGGACCTAGTTTATTTTGCCTTCTTTTCTTGCTTTCGCTCCTCCAGGTATTTTTTCCTGGGGGCTTCATCGTTCAATTCATTCATTTTCTCGTAAGCCTTTCGCAGCCCATCCGGAATTTCACCGGGATATTTTAACTTAAAATAGGAAAAGCCATCATATGGTGTAATGTTTTGACTGGCGGCTATTTTTATGCGACCCTCCGTGCCATTCTCAACAAAATACCGGCGAAAGGATTGCTCCCGTTCTTGTACCAATCGTTTGAATTGTGAATTAACAATTTTGCGCCCCACAAAATTGATGCATTTTTCCTGTAGCGTGAACATGACTGTATCACTTAGGTTTCTGCTTACATATTTTACCAATGCATGATCTTTTACCGACATCTTATTCACCTCCAGCGAATCTTTTTCGCTGAAATCTCCTGCCTGTTTATGGTGCGTGAGTAAGAAATATTTTTTCTTCGTCTCAAAAAAAAGTATGTGCTCCTTTTCTTTGGATGCATATTCATAAGGGTTAACAAGAATGGATGCTTCGGGATTGGATTTCAGAAATCCTGAAATGTTTTTCATGAAGGTTTCCTGGTGATGGCTAAGGATGTATTGTCGCATAGCCCACTTTACCGTCAGCGAATTCTCGATTTCCATTTCGATGCTTTTTACCTCAGACCGATAAGGGGTGGTGGGCGGTTTCACAAAAATATTTTTGATCAGATCGAAGATCACATCGCGAAGGTGAAATTTTGGATTTTTCAGGTTGCCGGTAATGGGGATGTCATAATCAATTACATTTCCATTCTCGCGGATGAAGGCCATAATCAATGGCATCGGTAGCCAGTCATTGTCTTTGTTCTTCTCCCGCTTGGTGACGCGCGGGTCAACGACCACTATATGATTGCTGCTTTTGATCTCTCCATTTCTTACCGTCCACAATCCGTTAAACTCAATGGTCCCCCGGTCCAGGGGAAAGGAGGTGTATGAAATCAGATAAGGGTTGAAAAGAGTGGCAGGTATTTTTTTAAAATCATATTTCATATCAAAATCACCACTGTCTTTTGGGTTGATGCTGAGAAACAGCTTTCCCTCACCGAAAGGTTTAAGGCCGGTTTTGAAGGTCACACCCACCCGCTTGTGATTGTTGTTCACCGAATCGGCCGTGATGGTAAGCGGTCTTGCATTGACGGAGAATTCTTCTCCGAGCGAGAAATCATTGAACCGAAAGTCACCATTATGAACACCAAGCTTTCCGATTTTATAATCACTCCTGAAAAAGTTTTTAGAAAGCACTTTTATGTAGCGGGCGATTTCAATGACCAGGTTAAATCTTCCTGACTGCTGTGTGACATCGGAAATATTCTTCCCTTTTTTTCCAAACATGGACTGCACGTTATCCAGTGAATCATACCGTTCATACTTAAGATAAGGATGTGAAAGGATGACGCTGTCAAAAAGATATTTGTGGTTGATGGGGCTTAATTCCTCCATGACCACCACCAATTTTTTGAATGATAAATAGTCGTCTTCGGTGGTTTTTCCCAAATGAAAATCGCTCAGCGCAAATCGTCCTTTGGTGCTGATGCTATCCTGTGCATGTAGATTGCCAGTGGCAATGATATTGGCATCCAGGCGGGATCTAAACATTCCATAGTTGATGAGTTCCCAGGTGTATTGCCGGATGATTTCGAGATCATAATCATGAACCGCGAGCGCCAGACGGTATTTTGTATTCTTTAGGTTGATGGTAACATGCCCTTTCATCACTCCGTTGCTCTTTCCTTCCTGGAAATGAAACTTAGCAGAAAGGGTATCAACATCTCTTTCCTTGCCGGCAGTCTCGATGTTCACTTTACGGATGAAATAGTTGATCGGAATGATTTGCTCCCGATAATGAAATTCGCCGTCAATAATTTTTACTCCGAGCAGTGTTACATGCCAGCCAGAACCAGTGGTTCGGGAAGAGTCAGGCGTGAATTTCCGGATGATGTCATCCAAATTGAGCTGCTTTTTATTCTGGATGAGTTTCACCCAGGGCTTGTCAATGGTGAGCTGTGATATTTCTAGCCTCTTCCAGAGTAGTTGATACAAGGAAAAACTGGCACTCGCACTTTCTGCTGTAAGAAACAGACTGTCGCCTTTTTCTTCAAAGATCTTCAGCTTGTTGAGGTGAACAAAGCCGGTAAAAGGATTTACGTAAGCACGATCGAGGGTCAGTTCCCGGCCGAAGAGCGTGACATCGCACTTTTCAAGTAGATATTTAGCGATGGGGGACAGTAGGAGAAGGACAACCACTGCACTGAGGAGAACGACCCGAAGCGCAATGCGGAGAACCTTCTTAAAATTGAATTTGGTTTTCATTCACTGCGATGAACGCCCAATTGATATTTACAGTAAAAAATTCAAAATCAATTGGGCAGTTAAAAGATGAAAGGACCATGATAAGCCGGTCGCGGTTCATAAACGATCAGAGTCTTCTTCCGCTAATGACGCGCAACAATACGGCTACGATGGCGATCACCAGCAAAATATGGATGATACCACCTGCAGCATATCCAAGGTACCCAATGGCCCAAAGAATGATCAGAACGACTGCGAGCATGTAAAGTAGATTTCCCATGATGAGTATTTATTTAAATGTGACTGAGATTAATTTTCTTCGAGACTTTTAATGTTGGTCAAAATCATCTTAAAGCGTTCATTGGCTTTTATAATGTTTGGTGTGAAGGCGGGGATGATGATGGATTGTCCGGTGTTCAAAAAATTAGGCTTTCCATTGATTATAATTTCAGCTTTGCCTTCTATGATTTGAATGAAGGTTTCAAAGGGGGAAGTTTTTTCCGTTAAACCTTCTCCCTTCTCAATGGCCACCACACTTACCGTTCCAGTTGACTTCTTGATAATGGTTTTACTGACTACTGAATTGGGAACGTATTCAATGATCTCAACAATGATCACTGCTGTGGATTTTGCAACATCGAGGGATATCATAATATTTTTTAGTTAGAGGGTTACAAGTTTAAAGACCGGCGAATTGCAATAAATCCTTTCAGACAAAAGCGTATCCGTGTTTTTGCAGATCACGAGCCTTTGCTCAAGCAGGAGCTCTTCAAACTTGTATTGCGTGCTACTCCGGGGCTTCCGGAAGATGTCACCTTCTTTGAGAAAGCATGCGAGTTGTTCGACCCAGTTTACAATCTTATGATTAATGATTTGTGTTTTTGGCATCATTTATTTTGGGCTTGAAGCCCCGGTTTTTCTTTTTCGCCGCGTGTTACGTCGGCAGCTCTAGCATTATTGGTAAAAATTCATGCCACGATTTTCAAAGTGAGTGTGTATAAAACTCCACACTTTAAAAGGCTGCTCATGCCTCCTTCATCGCGGTGAATGAAATGGTGAAGGTGGAGCCTTTATCTACCGTCGATGATACACTGATGCTTGCCTTGTGGGAAACAATAATGGCATGGGTGGTAGCCAATCCCAGGCCTAAACCATTGGATTTGGAAGTAAAATAGGGTTCAAACAGATTTTGAAGGACGTGTTCTGTCATTCCGCAGCCGTTGTCCTCTATGAGTACCTTGTGAAATTTAGGTCCACTGCTTACAGAGATGGTCATGATCCCTTTGCTCTCCTCCATCGACTCAATGGCATTAATGATCAGATTGAGGAATGCCATCCTCATCTTTTCTCTATCCACCAATGCATACGCCTGATTGGGTGAGTAATTGATCACCAATTTGACCTTGCTGAGGGCCAACCTATCTTGGGCTACCTCGATGGCATCTTTCATTACGGACTGCAGCGACACAACTTCCAGCTTCATTTTGTAAAAGCGGGTGGAGTCCATCAGTTCATTGATTAAATCGTCTATTCGTTTGCTATTGCGCTGAATGATTTCAAGATATTCAGCCGTTTGATCCGGAGATGCCGATAGTAAGTTGGCAGCAGAGAGCTGGATGTTGTTAAGTGGGTTCCTCACCTCATGGGCCAGCGTACGGATGATATTTCCTTTTGCTTCCAGTTTTTCAACTTGAATGGTAATCTCCTCAGTCCTTTTCAACATAGTAATTTCATGGATGATTCCCTGGAGATAGCGACGACCGCTGAGGTCAGTTTCGAAGGAAGCTGACAGGATGCCTACTTTTTTTTCTTTTTGCTGGGTGGCCAGATCCACCTGACAATCATCAATTCTGCTGGTGTGCTCTAATTTTTTGATCACCCATTCTTTGTCTTCTTTGCGCTCAAATAAATCGATTAAGCTTAATTTAAGTAACTCACTTTTAATATATCCAAAAATATGAGTCGCGGCATCATTTATCTTGTTAAGCTTCAGATGGGCATCTGCGATGAAGATCACGTCATTGGTTCGCTCAAAAATATTGCGGTATTGACGCTCACTTTCTTTTAACTCCCGGTCGTTGGCGGCGCGTTCCAGTGAATAGCGAATACAACGCTCCAGTTTTTCGCTGCTCAATTCAGACTTTATGAGATAATCGACAGCTCCCAATTGCATGGCCTTTTTGTCAATGGCAGGATTTCCGTTGCCGGTCAATAATATGATCGGTGCTTCACAGGCATCGATCATCGCCTCGGTGAGAAGTTCCAGTCCCGTACGGCCTGTCAAATGGTAGTCAACGAAATATAACTTGTAGACGGTCTGCTGCATGCAATTAAGTGCCTCCTGATAATCCTTGCACCAGACGGTGATAAAATTGCTATCGGGGATGTCGCGGATTAATTCACTGAAAATGAAATAATCATCCTCATCATCATCTACGACAAGGATGCGTATGGGCAACGGAGTCCGTTCATTACTTGTTTGCATTTTCTCCGTTTTGTTTTGCGGGAAGGATGATCGAAAAAGTTGCGCCTTCACCGGGAACACTGCTGGCCGAGATCAGGCCATTGTGTTTGTCAATGATCTTTTTACAAATGGCCAACCCAATTCCAGCGCCGGGATAGTCTGATTTATTATGAAAGCGTTGAAACATCTGAAACATTTTACCAGTAGCAGCTTCTATAAAACCAATACCGTTGTCTTTCACCGTAATTTCGTAAAAGTCAGTCCCTGCATTCAAGTGGGATTTTTCTATTTCTGAAGTTGTTAGTTTTCTGCTTTCTATCTCTATAACAAGCAACGTATCGCGTTTGCGGAACTTGAATGCATTTATTGTAAGATTGACCAGCAGTTGCCTGATCTGCGATGGAATGATCTCAAGTATGGGTAGTTTGTTGACGATCATGGTGGCCTCGCACTCCTCCATCTGTAATTCTAATTCAACCTTGACCTGCTCCATCAGAATGTTCAGATCTATTTTCTTGAAAAGTTGATGCTGATGATCGAGCTGCAAAAAGCTCATAAGGCCATCGATCAGAAGATGTGCACTTTTGGAAGTGGTAAGGATTCGGTCCAGATAGTTCTTAGCCTCATCATTCAAATCATGGGCAAACTTGGTTTTCATTCGTTCGCTGAAGGTGGCAATCTTGCGGAGCGGTTCCTGAATATCATGGGATGCCATGTAGGTAAACTCTTCAAGGTCAACCACCGAGTGTTTTAGTTTGGTGATGTTTTGTTCAAGTTCAAACTCAAAATTCTTTGAGTGGGTGATGTTGTGGGCCGTTCCACGAATGCTCACAGCATTGCCGTTCACATCGCGAATAATTTTACCAAATGATTCTATGCTCCGCTTCTCTCCACCCTTTGTTATAATTTCATATTCATGATCATGCCGGTTATCAATCTTCGTCGTACTTTCTAAGAACCTCAAGGCCTTTCCAAAAGCATCCTCTGTCATGTGTCTAAGGTAGAATTCTTCATTTACCACAAGAGCATCCCGATCCTTGGCGGGATCATATCCAAACAGGCGGTACATGCCATCGGACCAGGAAATGCTTTTGTCGGATAGAATAAGCTTCCATGACCCACATTCAAGAAATTCCTCTTTCACATCAACCTGCTCCTTGTAATCCTCCATCAATTCTTCCTTTTCTTTGATCAGACTATTGATGGATTTTAATTCTTCGGTGGCCTTGATATGATCACTGATGTCTTGCGCGATGAATAATACAGAAGCAGGCTTGCCCAGATCATCTCGCCGAATCACTTTACCTGTGACCTGAAAATGCATCCAGTCACCAAGTTTTCGATTCAGCCGGCAGTTATAAGAATGACTTTCTTCATCCTTCAAGTCATTATATTTTTCAAGTTCTTTTTGTACCGATTCAATGTCTTCCTGAAAGATGAGCTTGGTTAGATCATGGTTCCAATCTTTGAGATCATCACTTGAATAGCCTAGTACATGAGAAATTTTCTTGTTGACATAACGAATTTTTTTTTCACCGGCATCATATACATAGACAATTCCTGGAAAAAAGTCAAAGAGGCCTTTTTGAACAGCCTCTTCTACCGCAGAATCAAGGGATTCAATAAAATCGGAATTTGGCAGTGGATCTTTCTTGGACATTCTTTTTTATTTGCAGATTGGTTCAATAATCGCACGCAATGATTCAAGGCCAAAACCATGACGTGCATCCGTTGCTTTATTTGAGAAGTTGGTACTGTTCCAACTTATTGTAGAGCGTCTTACGATCGATCTGAAGTAGCTTTGCAGCCTTGCTTTTATTAAAATTCACTTTCTTTAATGTTGAAAGTATCATTTCGTATTCCGCATCTATCCCCGCACCTCGTAGGGAAGGTAATAGTCGCGGCGGAGCTGATTTTTCTTCTTCTTCGCGAAGGGGCGCATCCTGTTCAGGGGGTGTGTCGTTGACTACGTTGAACTGGAGTTTTGAGAAATTTGAAATTTCAAACGGAAGGGTACGCGCTTCGATCCATTCCTGGTCGGTGAGCAGGGCGGCACGCTTGATTACATTTTTCAACTCGCGCAAATTTCCGTACCATACGTAGTTGCTGAAAATCTGCTCTACTTCCGGTGTGAATCCCTTGATATGCTTTCCAAGGTCAGCATTGGTCATAGACAAAAAATGTTGTGCAAAAATCTTAATGTCCTCTTTCCTTTCACGCAAAGGAGGAACGGTAATGCTGAATTCATTGAAGCGATGGAACAGGTCTTCCCGGAATTTTAGCTTGTTCTTTCGCTCATTATCCCACAAGGATTCATTGCTGGCGATGATGATGCGTACATCCAGGTCAATGTTTTTGGTCCCACCGACCCGGTGCATTTTGCGCTCTGCCACGACTCGCAGTAAAGAAACCTGAACATCGTATGGAAGATTGGAAATTTCATCCAGGAAAATGGTACCAGCATTGGCAATTTCAAAGCTTCCAATCTTTTGAAGCAAGGCCCCAGTAAAGGCACCTTTTTCATGTCCGAATAATTCGCTGCCGGCAAGTTCTTTTGACAAAGCACCGCAATCAATGGCAACAAATGGTTTTAGTTTCCGCTCACTCCGTTTGTGTATTTCCTGGGCAATGGCTTCTTTTCCACTTCCTGTTTCACCGTAAATGATTACGCTATAGTTGGTAGGGGCAACCCGGTCAATTTGTTCGAGCAGTCTTTTGAAATAAACGCTGTCACCGAAAATGTATTGACCGGAGGCGGTAACCCCTTTTGGTTGTTTGACCGACGAGATTGGAGTAGCTGAAACAGGAGCTACGACAACATCCAATGCTTTTCGGATGGTCAACAATATTTCTTCGGGGAAGAGTGGTTTCGTGATGTAGTCAAACGCACCCAGCTTCATCACCTCCACGGCGATTTTGATATCTCCATAACCGGTAATAATGACTACCGGCAGATCAAAGTATTTCTCTTTGATTTTGGTCAGCAGTTCACTTCCCGTGATGTCGCCCAATTTGAAATCACAGAGGACTATGTCTGGTTGTATTTTTTCCAGTACCTCAAGGGCAGTTTTTCCGTTGCTCGCTTCCAACACTTCGTATCCATATTTCTGCAGATACCTTGAAAGCAGGAGGCGCATGTCGCGGTCATCATCTATGACCAATATTCGTTGCATCTTTTTTCTAAGTTAATGATTTGACGGCCATGAACATCAATTTATTTTACTATTTCATAAAGGCCCATTCAGCAACGTCAGGTCAACAATGCCCTCAGTTGTACGATGGGAATTTGTCTTTGTTCACGGTACTTTGCAACGGTTCTTCGGGCGATGTTAAATCCTTTCATGGCAAGCACGGAAACCAATTGTTGATCGGTGTAAGGCTTGAGTTTACTTTCGCCGTTTACCACCTCTTCAATTGCCAATTGTATGACTCGGTTGCTGATTGCCTCACCTTGTTTATTCTCTATACCTTTTGAAAACAGATTCTTTAGTAAGACGGTTCCAAAAGGCGTGTCCGCATATTTATTACAAGTAATTCTCGATACCGTTGAGATATGAACCCCGACGGCATCGGCAATATTTTTTAGAATCATCGGCTTCAATAAGCGGATGTCACCGTCTCTGAAATAAGCGGTTTGTAATTTCACAATCGCCTTCATCACACTCAGCATCGTGTTTTCCCTTTCCTGAATGGCACTGATAAACCATTGGGCAGAGGTCAATTTGCTTTTCATATACTGTGTGGTTCCCTTATCGATTTGCTTTCCATTGGTTAATTGTGATTGAAGCGAATGATTAATAAATAGAGTAGAAGACCGTTGCCTAAACAGCGCTACTTCAATGTCTTCATCTTGTTGTGTAATCACAAAATCAATGGTGATGGAATCGCCATAAATGGGCCCGGTGGATTCTGCCAGGGGCTTCAGTTTACAAGAACTTATCATTTTCAATACATCCCGCAATTCGTTTTCATCAAGGCCCAGGCTGGTTGCAATTTTCTCCATGTTGCCATGGGATAGGTCATTAAAATTCTTCTCCAGTAGCTGAATGGCAAGCTGTGCCAACCTGTTGTTCTTATCCAATTTTTGCAATTGCAGGAGCAGAAATTCTTTAATGTTAGCACTACCAATACCTGCTGGCTCTAATTCATGGAGTCGTTTCCTGGCACATTCCAACTCAGCCACTCCAATCAGTTTATTTTTTTGAAATGATAAATCATCGGCCATGTCAGATATTTCCTGTTCAAGCATGCCGCTGTCGTTGAGTGAGTCAATGAGGTACTCGGCCAGCATCAGCTGTTGCTTGTCTTCAATGATCGTATGCAACTGTTCTTTGAGTTCCTTTCTGAAATCAGCAAGTTCCGGAATGGGACGCTGTGGCATATTGGTTTCCGATAGGTAATTGTTATGCTCGACTGCATAGTCCGGGATATCGTCGTCCTTAAATTCCTCCGGCCCGTCATAATCTGCATCACTATCTTCTTTGGTGCCTTCATCCTTCGTGTCTTCTTCTGAAACAAGCTCATCCAGCATGGGGTTCTCCATTAACTCTTCCTGGATCCTGTTTTGTAATTCCATGGATGTGAGATGAAATAACTTCAGGAGTTGTATTTGCTGGGGCAGTACAGAAGAGTTTTGTCCGAGAGATTGTACCTGGTGTGCCATGGGTTTCGGTTTTTAGCTTACCTGATCTAGGCAAAGCTTGCACCGGAAAACCAACGAATGCGATAACCTCATTTCCAAAAAGGTAATCCCTTGATTATCATGTAAGTAAATACATCGCCCCATCTTATTCACATTTCTCATCATACACTTCGGTGGTTAACTGTTAATGAAGTGGGGAAAAAACTCCACAGTAATCAAGTTACGCCAAATAAATTCCCCAAATGAAGAGGGTAAAAAATGCAGTCATTTCTGACTGCATTGTGGTTGTAGTGTATAGATCGTATTAAAATGTATAGCGAATGCCAAGACCGCCCCAACTATTGATAAACCCGCGATACGGACCGAATTCAAAAGAAGGCTGCCAGTCCAATGACAAGTTGATTGGTGCGCCCGTAAACTTGTAGTCAAGCCCCAAAACCCCGTCAATCCCTACATACGTGCCGGAGCCGTTTCCATCATAGTAATTCTTATCATAATAGCTGTTGTTATAGAAGCCAATGTGTGCTCCAGGACCAACATACCATTTTAAACCAGGGGCGCCTTCAAAATCAAAGTGAAATTCGTATAGCCCGGTGATTCTTGCGCCACGGTTCCAGAAGTATCCAACGCCTTCAAGGGCGCGATTATTAGAAATAAAATGTTTCAGGCTTATTCCACCACCATCACCCCATAACTTAACCCCCAATGCGGTTGTATAAGAACTTGATTCATTTTGGGCTTTTGCACTTATGCCTGCCATCAGCAGGACAATAAAGGCCATTATTGCTATCTTTTTCATTTGTTGTATTAAGTTTTTTAATTAGTTTTTAGTGCTGTTGGGCTACTTTAGAAATTCCTACAGCAGCAGAATCAGCAACAGAATGATGATGATCACCGCCCCGACAGAAAGATAAACTCCACTTGACTCCAATCTATTCTGGGAAGCCCTTACCTCTTTCCGCAAAGCGCGTTTTTCACTTTTTGTCATATTGGTTTTATCCATCGCTTTGATTTCCTCCAGACGACTGATCAACCTTTGAGCTTCAGCAGCATCCATGGTATTAGACTTTGCAGTGACGAAAGGGTTTTTTGCATCGGACGGTTGTGCTACTATGATGAACATCACCAGGAGAGCAGCTTTGAGTAGGTTTTTCATGTTTTTGTGTTTGTTAGTTTGTTTATCCTATTGAAATTTATATGCCGAGGTCATGATGCGTTGAAATAACCGATGTTTTACCAATAAGAATTATGTCTCTCCTGAACTAAGTGGGGATTATTTTCCCCGTTTTAGTCTCTTTCAGTTCATTTAGCACCATGAGGAGTCACTTAATTGATGCAGTGTGGGCCCATCCAGCATGAATTTGAACATCTGGATGTCGGACGGCATGCTTATTTAATATCATCCAGAGAAGATCTTCAAAGATTTCGCTCTGAAAGGGACCTCAAAGTTTACAGGTTGTGACCCTTTAAAAATGCAGCTATATGCTGCATTTTTTTCTCCCTTGATTTCAACAAAAAAATTATGGCTAAGATTAAATGTTACTATGATACGAACTCCTCCCAATTCACGGCTATGCACAATAACGTTTGGGGTAAAATTCTTGGAACGATAGGTTTCACTTTTCTTACGTTTGGACTGGCAATATTGATGGTCATCGGCTACGATGCTTATTTGGAATCTCCGACGGAACTTAAATTAAGGGAAGAAATCAAAGAAATGGAGTTGAACTATGAAAACCTTGATCTCCAATTAAACTCCCTTCATGGAGTTCTGACCTCCATCGAAAAAAGAGATGATCACATTTACAGGACTGTTTTAGGTGCTGAACCCATTGATGCATCCATACGAAAAGGTGGCGTGGGTGGGACTGAACATTATCAGGATATCCGCGAGAAAAGGATGGCTCATACGGCTCATATGGTTCAATTGTTTGCAAACGTAGATCGGCTCCGCAGGAAACTTTATATAGAATCGGTTTTACAGGATGAGTTGCTGCGACTGGCAGGAGAAAAAAAGAAGCAATACGCTTCAATACCAGCCATACAACCCATCTCCAACAAACAGCTGACAGCCCTTACTTCTGGCTTTGGCTTAAGGGTTCATCCATTTCATAAAGCGGTTATCATGCATACCGGAATTGATTTTGCGGCTCCGAAAGGCACTCCCGTTTATGCCACAGCAGAGGGAGTCATCGTAGCCACCGACACTGCAGTCTTTGGTTATGGCAACATCATCACGATCGATCATGGATATGGCTATGTCACCAGGTATGCTCATTTAAAAGGTTTTGGGGTAATTCCCGGCAAGCATGTGAAGCGTGGAGAGCGGATTGCTTTCGTGGGAGACACGGGTCTTTCAACAGCACCCCATTTGCACTATGAAGTGATGTTCCGGGGCGTTCAAGTAAATCCTGTCCATTATTTCTTTAAGGACCTCAACCCAAACGAGCATGAAAAAATTACCCGGCTGGCATCGATCCAAAATGAGACGATGGGGAATTGAGGCAAGATTCAAATGCCTGGTAAAACAAGAAAGCTAACTGGAGCAAGATCAATTTGATTGAGATTTTTCTTAATCAGAGTTTGCGGAAGGTGTCCCGCAAAGGGATTTGCGTCAATCTGCGTACGTCAGCTCAAGTAGCAAAATTTATGAAAATGGTTTTATTCAATTGCATGTCCATTCGTCTTGCGATTTTTGAACCGGTCAATCAACTGGCGGAAAACAGATGTTCCATTCTGGTTGAGAATATGTTTGGAGTAGTTTGTTGCCAGGAACGGCATTACAAATTTGGTAATCCAACTGCTTTGAGGTAGCAAAACATTCTTTAGCAGCACTTCACTGATGATGCCGATTCCAATGGAAACCAATGGGCTGATCTTTCCTTGGGTAGTGGTTTTAGAAAATTTGGAAAGAAGGTCAGTAACGGGTCTCCATTCTTGCTTAAGATCTGTCAGATCCTTGCGGATAAGTTCACCCTTAAGGGCCAGTTCTGTCTCATATTGTTTTCTTGTTTCCAGTAAGTCCTGATAGGTTTTGATCTTATTCATATACTTTTCGAATGATCTGGTCCCTCACAAATGGGAAAATAAATTTTTTGCGCAGCGCAAGAAAGATAAGAGCACATAATAAATAGAAGCTTGCAACACAGAAATAGCCAACCTTTGCGTCTTGAAGTGCCTCCCCGACCCAGAGCGCAATGCCGACGCCTGAAAAAAGCAGAACAAACATGAAAAAGAATAAAAGCAATACGGCGGTAAGACTCACGGTGGCGACAACCGTTGCTTTCTCCGTTGCATTGACCACGCCGAGTTTAACATACGTCTCAGCATATCCAGCCACGTGCTCCGCAAGTTTTTCGGTTGTGGTACTGGCAGCCTTTGTTATTATATTCAAGTCTTCCACGGAAGGATTATTTAAATGAATAAAAGCAGGGCGAAAACCCTGCTTTTAAAAGTTAAGCTTACGATTAAGCCTTTGCGTTCTTATACGTTTCGCTTATTTGATGCTTCAGTTCGTTGGCACCATTCGTCAACTCCTGAGCACCTTCGCCAAAAACAGACTTCAATCCATCAAAATGTTCTTTTCCCTCTGCCATCAGGTCGCTGAGTTTTTTTGACCAATCACCTGCAGAATGTCTAATATTCTTACGAAGATCATCCCCTTTTTCAGGTGCAATCAACATTCCAATCACCACACCTGCCGTAGCGGCAGCCAGGATCCCAATAAAAATGTTTCCAGAATTTTTCATAATGACGCTATTTAAATTTATGTATTTGATGTGGAGCTGAAAATTTTATGCCTCGCAGGTCAGTTCTGATCGTCGGGAATTCGATGCCTTTCGGGGAGTTTACTCTACAAAAATCCACACAATAATTTGGCAAAGTCTCGCGCCGGGGGCTGTTCTCATTGGCATCATTCTTTATGCACTATGTATATTAACTAAATAATAAAAAATGAAAACCAACAGAATAGGCCTGTACACAAGCATTTGTTTTACAGTGATCGTCTTAATCCTGTTATTGGCGGGCTGTAAAGCTTCCAATACAGCCAAGGGCACTGCCATTGGAGCAGGAACAGGTGCAGTCATTGGCGGGATCATTGGGCATTCCTCCAACAACACCGCGGTGGGAGCCATCATTGGTGCTGGCGTTGGTGGTGCGACAGGTGCATTGATTGGCCATCACATGGATAAACAGGCTGATGAACTGAAGGCGGATCTCAAAGGTGCTCATGTTGAAAGGGTTGGAGAAGGAATTAAGATAACCTTTGACTCAGGTCTCATGTTTGACTTGAATTCTTATGTTTTAAATGGGTCAACAAAAGATAATCTTAATACCCTCGCAAAAACACTCAATAAATATGATGACACCAATATCTTAATTGAGGGCCATACAGATAAGTCTGGCAAGGATGACTATAACATGGAATTATCGAAAAAGCGTGCAAAAGCTGTTGCTTCTTTCCTTGAATCCTTGGCAGTGAAAGACAGCCGTGTTACAACCATGGGATATGGTGAGACACAACCCCATTCGACAGTAGATGCTGAAAACAGGCGTGTTGAGGTTGCCATTTATGCAGATAAAAGAATGAAAAAACTGGCAGATAAAGGTGAGCTGGGTCAATAGTTCGAAGTCTTGACAACCATTGGAATATCCGGTGGAGGACAGAACATGATTACATACTTCCTGATGTTGATTGGCTCAGAAAAAGAATTCCAACCTATGATCACCTCTCTTCATCGTCACTCAATAAACGTTAATGAACTTTTCAAAAAAAGTCCTGGTCTTGATCTTGTTTGGAGTCATGAGTACCCACTTGACAAGTGCGCAGCAGGACTCTTCCTTTTTCGTATCCTATCCTAAGCTCTTAACCGGTCGTTTCTATTTTTCTCAAAAATTTACTTCCCTCGATTTTCGAAATACCAAAGAGCATTATACGCTTGATTATAAGCCCAACACGACCCTCAACATGGGTTTGGGGGCAACCTACAAATGGGCGACCCTGAATCTGGCCTATGGATTTGGGTTTATGAATCTGGATGGCAACAAGGGAAAGACCGATTATCTGGATCTCCAGTTTCATGGATACTCTAAAAGATTTAACCTCGATGTTTTGGGCCAGTTCTACAGAGGTTTTTATTTGTCTCAAAGTGGCTGGGACCATTACTACATCCGTCCGGATTTGCGGGTGAATATAGTAGGAGGTTCTTTTCAATACACTTTTAATTACCGTCGATTTTCTTTGCGTGCATCTTTTTTGCAAACGGATTGGCAAAAGAAATCCGCAGGTTCTGCACTCATCGGCTTTGAGACGTACACGGGTAGGGTACGTGCTGACAGTACCTTCACACCAACATTTGTAAACCGTGAGGTTGTAAAGTTGAATGAGACCAAAATGAGTTTCATTGTCCTGGGTCCTAATGTTGGTTATGCCTACACGTTCGTGGTTCAGGAGCATTTCTTCCTTACTGGTTCGGCCTCCGTGAGTCTAGACTATGGGATGAATACATTCACGCGATGGAGGGTAAAACAAACGCTGGCGCAATGAGCAGCAATATCTTTTCCCGATTGATGGGTGGCTATAATTCGGAACGGTGGGCACTCAGCATCATTTACATCAACAATGAAGTGCATTTGGCAGGCGCAAACAGCAACCGGGTGCTGGTATTGAATACTGGAAATGTTCGTGTATGTTTTGTGCACCGATTCGTGTTGGGTTCAGCAGAAAGGGAATTACTCAAAGCAATAAAATAGTTAATACAATATAAATCTTACCGGTCTTTGAAGAATCTGCCAACCATAAAATTGGTTACTTCAGTCAGGAGGATCTTTCCTTACCTGTTACTTTTCATTGCCTTTTCAACAGAAAGCCTTGCTCAATCAAATCAAGACACATCAAAATGGATCCATCGAAGTAAAATTGCAAAAGGGTTTATGGGTTTGATTACCCGCGATCAGGTGGATGAGGCTCCAGCCCTGAATATTAAAAGTGAAGATGTATACTTGCCCTATGTGGGGAAAATAATCCGGAAGATTATCATCAGACGGATTGGCTTCGAAAGTACCGTGCTGGACACAACCCGTAGATTTCAAACTTCTATTTCCAAAGCCGCCAATAGCATGCATGCGAACACGAAGGAATTTGTCATTCGCAATAACTTGTTTATCCGGGAAGGAAAGCCACTGAATCCATATCGTGTAGCCGATAATGAAAGGATCTTACGGAACCTGAGCTTTATGTTGGATGCACGGATACTGGTAAAGCCCATTTCAAAAAAATCTGATTCAGTAGATTTAATTGTCGTCACTCGGGATGTTTTTAGCCTGGGAGGTTCTATTGAACCCGAATTCCCCACCAAGTATAAAGTGACCGTTCAGGAGATAAATGCCGGAGGCATGGGGCAACGTCTTCAACTCTCGGCACTCTATGGGATAGACCGCAATCCTCGTTTTGGATATGAATGGCTCTATGGTAAGACGAACATAGGAGGAAGTTTTATTGATGGAACATTTGGCTACACCGTTATCAACACGGGCACCAGTCTAGGGAATGAAAATGAAAATGCTTTTTACTTTCGATTGAATAGGCCCTTGTATCAACCATTTGCCCGATGGGCAGGTGGACTTGACCTAAGCAACAACGTATCAAAAAATATTTACAGCAAGCCCGACAGTATTTTTGCAAGCTATCGATATACCATTCAGGATTACTGGGCAGGGTATTCATTTGGTCAGAAAAATTTGCCAACGAATTTGCGGGAGAACAGGAACAGGAAATTTGTAGCACTGCGGGGATTTCAACAATACTTCTCAAATCTTCCCAACATCGAATTAACGGAACCCGATCGCTATGCATATCGAACCAAGGTGTCATTATTGGCACAACTCACATTTTTTCGCCAGGATTTTTATAAGACCCAGTATGTAGCAGGCTTTGGAAGAACCGAAGACATACCCTATGGACATCGCGTCTCATTTACCGCTGGATGGGAAAGAGAATCCGGAAACACAAGACCCTACCTGGGAAGTGAACTATATTACAATAACATATTGGCCAATGGCAGCATCCTGACATATGTAGCAAAGCTCGCATCATTTTGGAATGGGGGCAGGTCCGAAGATGGTTTGCTTTCGCTGGACTTTAAAAGATTCAGCCAAGTGTACGAGACAGGGACGATGAAAATACGGCATCAGATTGAAGTGGGATATGCATGGCTCTTCAATCAGAACATAAAAAGAGGTATTGACATTCGCGATCTGAATGGGATCATCGGGTTCAGTCCGGATAGCTTGGTGGGTACGCAACGTCTCAGGCTCAGTGAGGAGGCCGTCGTCTACACTTCCTGGAAATTACTGGGGTTTCGCCTGGCACCCATCAGCCGGATCGACTTAGCTATGATCAATCGAAGGAGTCCTTTGTTGAGAAAAGAAAATATGTATGCCGGGATTTCATTGGGAATCAGAGCGCGAAATGAAAATCTTATTTTTAATACCGTTGAAGCCCGTGTATACTACTACCCCAAGACGGTAGAACGCGTGCAACACTTTGGCTTTGCGATCAGCACCAATTTTGCGATCAAGTATCCGACCAATCTCGTCAACAAACCAGCGACGGTCTTCAACTAACACCTTCACTGCTTCCAACCGCGTTGTGGAATTTTTTCCCCAGTTCTCGCTAGTAGCTTCTAAGAATATTTAGATCGAAACGGATTGAAAGGACTTCAAAAGGATGGCATGTTATTTTACCTCTAGAAGAAAAAGCCCATGGACCTTTTACTATTATTCCTCGGATTCATCATTGGATTCGGCATTTTCATATCCTCCACTTATTTCCTGGCGAAATGGATGTTTCCAAAGCTGGCGGAGGGAGAAGAGTTTTATTTTCTCAATCTTCCGAAGAGAAAATAAGCTTGCTGTTGTCTTCAGAGGTGCTGAGCGACATAAAAACCCAAGGCACTACTTGATCAATTTACGTGTTCCGGAAAATGAAATTCAAACCACTTTTACTTCGATCGGCAGATATTTATCAGTTCTTTCAACGGATTCTAAAACAGGCATTTCACACTCCGTTCGAATGGCGTGAGATTCTCAAGCAGTGCTATGCTGTTGGCAATCGCTCATTCTTCCTCGTGTGCTTCACAGCATTCCTGGCGGGGGTGGTTTTCACACGACAATCGCGTCCCTCCCTCGCTTCATTTGGAGCCGAATCATGGCTCCCTTCGTTGGTTTCATTGGCGGTAGTACGCTCGCTGGGTCCATTGATCACAGGCCTTATCTGTGCTGGAAAATTGGGATCCAACATCGGAGCGGAGCTGGCCAGCATGAAAGTCACAGAGCAAATCGACGCTATGGAAGTCTCTGGAACACGTCCCTTTTCTTATTTAGTTGTCAGTAGAGTAGCAGCCACCACATTGATGATGCCACTCCTTGTAGTGTTTGCCGATATGGTTGCCCTGTTCGGATCCTTCCTTACCATCAATTTTATTAATAACACCGGGTTTAAGTTGTACATCAATGAGATCACTGCGAATCTCACATACGTCGACATATTCGGCTCAATTATAAAGGCTACCTTTTTTGGTTTTTCGATTGGTTTCATCAGCAGTTACTCCGGGTATAACTCTGATAACGGCACCACAGGCGTTGGCAAGGCAGCCAACACAGCAGTGGTACTTTCTATGGTGTCAATCTTTGTAATTGACCTTCTCATGCTGCAATTCATCAATCTATTCAGATAGAAATGAGCATGAAGAACAACACCACCGCACCCGCCACCCTTACCGTCGATGGAGACACAACGATCGTAACCAGAATCAAAAACCTGAAGAAGTCATTCGGTAAAATGGAAGTGTTGAAAGACATCAGCCTCGACCTGCATCAAAGTGAAAACCTGGTGATCCTCGGCCGTTCGGGCACAGGCAAATCGGTTCTTATAAAATGTATGGTCGGACTCATCCGGGCAGATGATGGAGAAATAAATGTGCTTGGATTCAACGTTCGGACTTTGACATCGGACAAGTTGAATGAAATGCGACAGCAAGTAGGCTTCTCTTTTCAAAATAGTGCATTGTATGACTCTATGACCGTGCGGGAGAATCTTGAATTTCCTCTTAAAAGAAACCTGGCGCTTTTTAACAAAAAAGAATTAAATGAAATGGTGATGACGGCCCTTCAGGACGTGGGGTTGGAGAATACAGCCAGCAAGACTCCTGCTGAATTGTCGGGTGGAATGAAAAAACGTATTGGAATTGCACGCACATTAATTCTTAAACCGAAGATTATGCTGTACGACGAGCCCACTGCTGGGCTGGATCCCATCACGGCTAAGGAGATTAACGACCTTATTCTCAAGGTCAGGGAGAAATATAAAACGTCCTCTATCATTATTACGCATGATATCAGTTGTGCCAGGGAAACCTCTGACCGAGTGATTGCATTGGTTGAGGGGCATAACAGAGCAGAAGCAACATTTGATAAACTAAAAGATACCCAAGACCCTGATCTGGCACCTTTTTTTAAATACTAACAATATAATTATGGAAGAAGATGAAGTAAAAGAACGCACAAAACTTGGTGTTTTTGTCTTGGCAGGTGTGGTACTGTTCCTGATCGCCGTTGTCTTTATTGGGAGCGCAAGCAATTTTTTCAGCCGCACTTTTGTCGTCTCCGCGGTTTTCAAAAATGTGGAAGGCCTAAAAGAGGGCGATAAAGTATGGCTCTCGGGTGTTCAGATTGGCACCGTGAAGACGGTCCGAATTGTCGTTGTGGGTGAAGTGGTGGTGAGCCTCTCGCTCAAAGAAAAACAAAATGAATTTATTCGCAAGAATGCTACTGCCTCCATTGGCTCGGATGGGTTAATTGGAAATAAGATCGTGGTCATTCAACCAGGAAACTCTCAGGCCATGATTCAGGATGCCGACACCATCAATGCCGTGTCGCCTGCCGATACACAGGAGTTGATCAACATTGCCAAAGAAGTGGGTGAGAACACACGCTCGATCACCCTTGACCTAAAAACCATTTCAAGCAAGCTCAGCAAAGGGCAGGGAATTGTGGGAGAACTGTTGAATGAGGGAGCGTTCTCAAAAGAACTTCGATTGACCGTACACAATTTGAAAACGACCGGGGATAATACAGCGCGGGCTTCAGCTGAACTTACCTCCATGGTCAGGGAAATGCGGAGTGGAAAGGGGCTTTTGCCTACACTTATCTCTGATACAAGCTTTAAGAGCGTTTTTAAACAAACATTGGTCAACGTAAAGAAAGTAAGTAAAAACGCTGAGCTCATGTCTAAGAGCCTTGAAAGCATTACGGCAAAAATGAACAATCGTGAGAATGCGGTTGGAGTACTGCTGGCGGATACAGTCTTCGCCCACAAACTTCAGAAGACCATGAAGAATACAGAAAGTGCATCTTTTAAACTGGACGAAAATATGGAGGCGATGAAGCACAATTTCTTAACAAGAGGATATTTCAGAAAGAAAGCCAAGCAAGAGAAGAAGGAGCAAGAACAACTGGGCACGCAGAAAAGCAAATGAATTTTAGTCGTATTGTGGAAGACTTTCCCCAATACCCTTTCTTCTGCTCCAGGCCATGACTACATATGATGAACCTCTTCGATTCTGACCGTTGGCACAACATTTACTTCCGTTAGTGTAATCAAAAAATTAAAAACCTATACTATGAAAAAGAGTTTGAACATTTTCGTTATGGCGGCAGCCTTGATGGTCGCTCAAGCCTGCGGGAAATCGGAAAAGAATAAGGACGAATACGCAACGACCGAGACTGGCGCAACAGCCGTAGCAGTCGCTGTACCTACCCTTGCTGAAAAAAGAGCCAAGATTGAGAAACTGCGTGTTGAACGCGAAGAGCAAAGAAGAATTGCTTTTGAAGAGCGATTTAAAACCACTCCTACCTACACGGATGAGGGAGGAATGATCGTTTATTATAAGGCAGAGACAGCCCCCTCATTTGTGGGTGGTGATGCTGCCATGTCAAAGTACCTGAATGATAATGTGAAGTATCCTGAGGAGGCCAAAGCACAGGAATTAGAGGGAACCGTTTTCGTTGACTTTATTGTGGCTACCGATGGTAGTGTACGCAATGTGGTGGCGACCGATGCTGCCGGAGAAGATGTAGACCAAGCTCTGCGGGATGAAGCCATTCGCGTGGTGAGTTCAATGCCCAAGTGGACACCAGGACGTCAGCACGGAAAACCTGTTCATGTGGCCTATTCGGTGCCGATTACGTTCCAGATCAATTAATTATTCTAAAGCCGTTAAAAGCCAAAAGGTATCCTGCACTTCACAAGTGTAGGATACCTTTCGTATTTTCAGCCTTTGAAAATGATCTTTTCATGATTGCTGATTTACGCAGTGACACCGTCACCAAACCGACGCCCGGGATGCTTGAGGCTATGATGAATGCCGAAGTAGGCGATGATGTCTTTGGAGAGGACCCTACCATAAAAAAGCTGGAGGAGAAATGTGCAAAGCTCCTCGGAATGGACGCAGCCGTCTATTGCCCCTCAGGCACAATGACCAACCAGATCGGGATTAAGGTGCTCACTCAGCCTTATGACGAAGTGATTTGTTACCAAGGTGCACATATTTACAAATACGAGGGGGGTGGTCTTGCCGGCAATAGCAACGTGAGTGTGCGATTGTTGTCTGGCGATCGCGGGAGGTTGTCAGTGGAAGATGTTGCCTCGAATATTAATTCATCTGATTCACATTACCCCATCACTTCCGTATTGGCGCTTGAGAATACGGTTGTCCGCGAAGCAGGAAGTTATTACAGCCTGGCCCAGATCAAGAGCGTGAGTGAATTCTCAAAATTAAAGGGGCTAAAAATGCACCTAGATGGCGCGCGGTTGTTCAATGCGCTTGCCGAAACAGGAACACCATCCCAAAACATCGGGCAATATTTTGATACGATTTCCATTTGCCTTTCAAAAGGGCTTGGCGCACCCGTTGGATCAGTACTTGTTTGTAAGAAAGAGCTCGAACCGAAAGTCCGAAGGATGCGTAAGGCTTTTGGCGGTGGTATGAGACAGGCTGGATTTCTGGCCGCCGCTGGGATTTATGCCCTTGATCACCATGTGATTCGCCTGCAGGAGGATCACCTAAGAGCGAAAGCATTGGGGAAAGTGCTGGCAACCCAATCCTATGTCGAATCCATGATGCCTGTGGATACAAATATTATCATCTTCAAATTGAGATCGGGAATCACCTCTGAAAAGTTTTTAAATAAGATTGGGGAGCATCACATAAAGGCCCTTGCCTTCAGTCCGACAGACATTAGGATGGTGACCCATTTGGATTTTGATGATCTTATGTTGGAAAAAATAATTGACGATCTTAAAAAACTTTCATTCTGACATGGATGAGTTGAGCAAGTCGATTCCTGCAGCCGAAGGCATGATAGATGCTGAGCAATCAGGCAATGTGAAACGTCACAATGAAAACTGCCTCAACTGCGGAACAAAACTAACAGACACTTTTTGTCATCACTGCGGCCAGAAGGATATTCCAAAACGCCAGACGTTCAGGGAACTATTTTCTAATTTTATTTCTTCCTTCTGGAGTTATGAAGGCAAATTTTTTCTTACGACGAAATATTTAATCACGAAACCAGGTTTTCTGGCGGTGGAATACAATGCGGGTCGTAGGGAGCGTTATTATCACCCTGCCCGGATGTATGTCTTCATCAGTTTCGTTTTTTTTCTCTTATTTTTTTCTTTGCAGGATAAGGACGAGGTCAATGCCACCACGGACTCTAAATCAAAAAAAGAACTTTCGGAAGATGACCTCAAAGAAGCAAACAAAAATAACAATGAAGTCAATCTTGACTCTATTTTAAGTAACATACCAGGTAAGGATTCAACCATGAAATCAATTGCAACTGGTATTGTCGATTCAATAAATAATAGAACTCAGCAACAAAAAAAGAAGAAAGGAATTAGCTGGAGCCTTCAAAAGGCTGAGTATAATTCGGTAGACAGCTATGATTCCGCACAGAGATTACTGCCGGAAGAGGAACGTGATGGTTGGTTCAAAAAGAAATTGATGATCAGGGCCATTGAATTGAATCAAAAGTACAAAGACGATGAATCTTCGTTTAAGAATGATTTTGGTGAGGCATTCAAAAATAATTTTTCAAAAGTATTGTTTTATCTGCTTCCGATCTTTGCCTTGTTGCTTAAGTTGCTTTACATGCGGAGAGACTATTTTTACAGCGAGCATCTTGTGTTTTCTATCTACTACTACAACTTTTTTTACCTCGCCGGAAGTTTTCAAATGCTATTGAGACTAATCCCTGGCATGGACTGGCTTGCAACATTGATGGGCTTTTGGATTTTCTTCTACCTGGTGTTTGCCATGAAGCGCATGTATCAACAGAGTTGGCGCAAGACCATATTCAAATTCTTTATTTTCAGTTTTATTTTCTTCTGGTTTGCAATGATTGGCCTCGCATTAAGTGCTTTGACAATATTAATGATAATCTGATGTCACTGCTGACGCACTCTGCACCCCTGGCTGAACGCATGCGGCCTTCCAAAATGGAAGACCTGGTGGGGCAGGAGCACCTGGTCGGCGAGAACGGAATCATTCGCAAAGCCATCTCCACGGGCAACGTCCCGTCCATGATTTTGTGGGGACCACCCGGCGTGGGGAAAACTACCATTGCCAATATTATTGCCAATGAGGTGAAACGACCTTTTCACACGCTGAGTGCTGTGAACGCGGGGGTGAAAGATGTGAGGGAGGTAATTGAAAAAGCGAAGCATACCAACCGTCCGATATTATTTATAGATGAAATTCATCGCTTCAATAAGTCACAACAGGACGCGTTGCTTGGGGCAGTTGAGAAAGGGACGATCACGTTGATCGGTGCTACCACAGAAAATCCATCCTTTGAGGTAAACTCGGCCTTACTTTCAAGGTGTCAAGTTTATGTGTTAAAACCATTGGATGAAAAGGAATTGCTTTCGCTCATCCATCAGGCGATGAGCAAGGACAACGATCTGAAGAAAAGAAAGATTATCATCAAGGAGCACGAGGCCCTTCTTAAAATTTCGGGAGGCGACGCTCGCAAAGTGCTAAACTTATTGGAATTGATAAGTGAGTCTGTACCGGGCGAAATCGAGATTACTGACACGCTGGTGATGGACGTAGCGCAGAAGCACATTGCCATATACGATAAGAGTGGTGAGATGCATTATGATATCATCTCCGCGTTCATTAAATCCATTCGAGGTAGCGATCCCAATGCCGCGGTGTATTATCTGGCCCGTATGGTGGAAGGGGGAGAGGATGTAAAATTCATCGCAAGGAGGCTTGTGATCCTTGCCTCCGAAGACATTGGCAATGCCAATCCAACGGCCCTCGTACTTGCGACCAGCGCATTTCAGGCTGTAAACCTGATTGGCTATCCTGAAGCACGACTTATACTCAGTCAGTGTGTTACATACCTCGCTTGTTCACAAAAGAGTAATTCGAGTACGGTAGCGATTGGCAGTGCCATTGGGAAAGTGAATGAAACCGGCGACCTTCCCGTTCCGTTGGCAGTAAGGAATGCACCGACCAAACTCATGAAAGACCTTGGTTACGGAAAAGAGTACCAGTACGCTCACAGTTTTAAGGATAACTTTGTGAATATGGAATTCCTACCAGACCAGATTGTGGGCGAGAAATTCTACGATCCGGGCAATAACCCCAGAGAAGAAGAGTTGAGAAGCTTTCTGAAGAAACTGTGGAAAGAAAAATATGGCTATTAGTATGACGCAAACCATAACACTTTAATACTTTGACACTTTAATACTTTAGCACTTTACCCACCCCATGCAGCGCATCATCTTCGAATATTCACCTGTATACTTTCTTGTCTGCCTTGTCTTAGGAGTGGGTTACGCTTTCCTTTTGTACACGGCAAAATATAATTGGAGTAAGTCGTTGAACCGTATTCTTTTTGGACTGCGTGCCGTACTTGCTACAGCATTGATGTTGCTCGCATTGGGTCCAATCTTAAAACAGACCGAGAACATATTTGAGAGGCCTTCCCTTGTATTTCTTATTGATAATTCGCGCTCGATAAAAGAAACCATTGACACCGCACAACTCATCAAGACAGTGCAACAAACTGCTACGGTGTTGAGGAACCAAAATCGTGCAGTGGAATTGAACAGCCTTAACAAGATGTCTGATAGTATTTATTTCCTGAGTTCGACGTCGGATCTTGCGTCTGGCTTACGGGAAACAATCAATCGCTATGAAGGGAAAAATCTCTCCGGAATCGTACTGATCACAGATGGGATTTATAACAATGGCCTGTCACCTCTTTACCTACCCATGCGAATCCCTGTCTACACCATAGGAGTGGGTGATACCACCGAGCGAGCAGACGTCGTTTTGAAAAATGTCGCGTATAACCGGATCGTTTACCAGGGAAATAAATTTCCGTTGCGTGCCGAAGTAGGAGTGATTGGACTTCTCAACGAGGATATCGTGGTATCAGTTCTTCAGCAGGGCAAGGTGTTGCAGCAACAGAGAAAGAATTCTGGCACCAAGGGCCTGCTCGATTTTGATTTTCAGTTGGATGCCGGCACTCAGGGCATTCAGCGCCTGGAGATTCGGATTGAAAATGTGACTCGGGAAACCAATTTCAAGAATAATCGCGCCAGCGCTTTTGTGGAGGTGGTCGAAGGAAAAAAGAAAATTCTTTTAATAGCCCGCTCGCCGCATCCTGACATAAAAGCGCTCAGAAGTGTGGTAGAGAAAAATTCAAACTATGAGTTTGTCGTCCATATACCAGGTGTGAAAGAAGCCGACCCTGCGTTGCTTGTACCTGGAAAGGTAGACTTGGTCATAGCCCACCAGGGGCCCGACATGGAGGGCAAAACTACGGCCATCATTTCTTCTTTCATTAAGGCCAGAACTTCAATGATGGTAATCATTGGCCAAAAAACGATGTTGAAAGAGCTGATGACGGTGGGGGTGCCTGTAAATTTTGAGCCTTCAACCCAACGAGATGAGGTCCAGCCGGTGCTCAATCCGATTTATAAGGAGTTGGGATTTTCAGATGATTTGAATTCCAACATTTCGAGATACCCACCTGTTTCAGTTCCATTTGGAAAATTTTCTTATCCGGCCACAGCAAAGATCGTTATGCACCAACGCATCGGCAGTGTGATCACCGAAAGACCGTTATTATACACCGTGGAAAATGATCAGCAAAAAATTGCGGTCATGATGGGGGAAGGAATCTGGAAATGGAGGTTGAGTGAATTTCAAGAGACGGAAAAGACCAACTCGTTCGACGAATTGTTTTCCAAATTATTGCAGTACCTCAGCACACAGGATGACCGACTCAAGTTTAGATGTTTCCCGCTACAACACGAGTTTACAAGCGATGGCCCCGTCGTTCTGGAGAGTCAGGTGTACAATGATCTTTATGAACCGGTTTACGGAAACACGATCGACCTGGAACTTCGTGACGAGCAGGGAAAGCTTACCAACTACCGATATGTGATTGGACCGGGCAACAACCGGTATCGAATTGGTGGACTCAAGGAAGGAGTCTATCGCTACCGCGGGATGACGGATGTAAAGGGAAAGAGAGAGGAAGTACGGGGAGAGTTCCTATTGACGGAACAAAATCAGGAAGTTCAAAACCTCACGGCAGACTTTGGCATCCTTCGAAAGTTGGCAGAAAATACAAATGGGAAATTTCATAAGATCAGTGACATCGACCAACTCACGAAAGACATTTCTGGGGAAGAAGTAAAGAGTTTAATTCATTCGGAAGAATCCTTTCAACCCTTGATTAATCTGAAGGCTGTCTTCTTCCTTCTATTGGCACTGATTTCCATGGAGTGGTTCCTAAGGAAGTATTTTGGGTCGTACTAAATAATCTGATGAAGTTCGAGGGTATGCAGATTTCCGCTGATTGAATGCAGCGCAGATTCAGGCAGATTAATATAGTCATAGTAAAAGGATCTCTCAGCTCATCCATTTCCAACATCTTGCATTATCTGCGTTTGATCAGCGGGAAATGCCCGCCTCACGGGTAGGCACTTCTTTCTTTAGCGTCAAATAATTAGCGCAAATAAAAAAGGCGGAACGTCCGCCTCTTTTCATAAATCGTATTAGTCCTGATTAACTTTTTTCCTTCGACGAAGCTTTTGCCTTCCTCACCTTGATCGTCAGCACTTCTCCTTTGCCATCGTGATCAGCGAGGATGGTGCCCCCTTCTTCAACTTCGCCTTTCAGAATTTCCTCCGCCACCGGGTCTTCAAGATATTTTTGAATGGCCCTGTTCAATGGACGCGCTCCAAATTGATGATCATAACCTTTCTCTGCAAGAAAATCTTTCGCCTTGTCAGTGAGTTCTACATGATAACCCAGCGCCATGATGCGCTTGAACAATTTGCCCAATGTGAGATCGATGATCTTATGGATGTTTTCGCGTTGCAGTGAGTTGAAAATAATGACATCATCCAGTCGGTTGAGAAACTCAGGTGAGAATGCTTTCTTCAGAGCGCTCTGGATCGTGCTCTTCATAACCTCCTCTTCATTCTGTTGTGAGGACTTTGAAGCAAAGCCAATTCCCGATCCAAAATCCTTGAGATCCCGGACTCCAATGTTGGACGTCATGATGATGATCGTATTGCGGAAGTCTACCCTGCGGCCAAGACCGTCGGTTAGAATTCCGTCATCCAGCACCTGCAACAAGATGTTGAATACATCCGGATGAGCCTTCTCGATTTCATCCAACAAAATAACGCTGTAGGGCTTGCGCCTGACTTTTTCTGTGAGTTGTCCACCTTCTTCGTACCCGACATATCCGGGAGGTGCTCCTACCAGGCGCGACACAGAAAATTTCTCCATGTACTCACTCATGTCAATACGAACCAAGGCATCTTCTTTGTCGAAGAGATACATCGCCAGCACTTTGGCCAATTCAGTTTTGCCTACGCCTGTCGGGCCAAGAAAAATGAATGAACCGATGGGCTTTCTCGGATCTTTCAATCCTACCCTAGTGCGCTGTATTGCCCTTGTTAATTTTTTGATTGCCTCTTCCTGGCCGATTACTTTACTTCCAAGTTCATTGCCCATGCCCAGCAGCTTGTTGCTCTCTTTTTGGGCGATGCGATTCGTAGGTATGCCTGTCATCATGCCAATGACGTCGGCTACGTTATCTTCTGTAACGGTATATTTCTCCGTACGGGTTTTCTCTTCCCACCGTGCTTTCGCAAGATCGAGTTGCTCGATCAGTTTCTTCTCTTTATCCCGGAGCTGGGCTGCCTCCTCATACTTCTGACTTTTTACGACGCGGTTCTTTTCTTTCTTTACGTCTTCAATAGCCTCTTCATATTTTACAATATCCTCTGGTACGTGGATGTTGTTGATATGAACTCTTGCTCCCGCTTCATCCAGCACGTCGATCGCCTTGTCTGGCAAGAAACGGTCGCTGATGTAGCGGTCAGAAAGTTTTACGCAAGCATCGATGGCCTCTTTTGTGTAGGTGACGTGATGATGGTCTTCGTATTTTTCTTTGATGTTGTCCAGGATCTGGATGGTCTCCTCCACACTTGTAGAGTCAATGAGCACCATTTGGAACCTGCGTGCCAAGGCACCATCCTTTTCAATGTATTGTCTGTACTCATCGAGGGTGGTCGCACCGATACATTGTATTTCTCCCCTTGCCAAAGCAGGTTTGAACATATTTGAAGCGTCGAGTGAGCCAGACGCGCCGCCTGCCCCAACGATGGTATGAAGCTCGTCGATGAATAATATTACATCCTGGGATTTCTCAAGTTCGTTCATCACCGCCTTCATGCGCTCCTCAAACTGGCCGCGATATTTTGTACCCGCCACGAGGGATGCCAGATCCAGGGTCACGACACGTTTACCAAACAGAACGCGTGAAACTTTTTTCTGAATAATCCTCAAGGCGAGACCTTCAGCAATGGCTGTCTTACCCACGCCAGGCTCTCCGATCAAAATCGGATTGTTCTTCTTTCTTCTGGAAAGAATCTGAGCCACCCGCTCAATTTCTTTCTCGCGACCGACTATCGGATCAAGTTTGTTGTCTTCGGCCAATTTGGTAAGGTCGCGGCCAAAATTATCAAGCACGGGAGTGCGTGACTTTTCAATTCCCTTTTTTTCCTTGCCTGCGCCCCCGGCGCCTGCGCCCCCGGCGCTCCCAAACATTTTGGAAGAATCATCGTCCGGATCGTCGGTATCTTGAGAAGCTACCGGTTGATCATGCTGATACTCGAGCATTTCTTTTACAACATCGTATGCCACGTCAAATTTGTTTAAGATTTGTGTTGCGAGATTGTCTGGATCACGCAAGATGGACAGGAGCAAATGCTCTGTGCCAATCAGCTGCGCCTTAAATACCTTTGCTTCAAGATAGGTGATCTTCAACACCTTTTCCGAAGCGCGGGTCAACGGTATGTTCGAAAGATTTTTTACCTGATGGGTGGCGGTTCCCTTGGAAATTTTTTCTATTTCGACTCTTAGCTCGTCAATAGGTACGCCAAGTTTTTTCAATACGCCCACAGCAACACCTTCGCCTTCGCGGATCATGCCGAGCACCAGATGCTCCGTGCCAATATAGTCGTGCCCAAGGCGAAGAGCCTCTTCCCGGCTGAGGGAGATTACTTCTTTTACTCGATTAGAAAATTTTGCTTCCATGCCCCCCTTTATTGTTATAAATGTAAGTTGACGATGACTCAAATGCAACAGGCGTTCTGATGTCAATCAGTCATTCGAAATAATGTCAACTAAACACCACTTTGATTTTATTTGTTCACTTTTTTCTGCTGTGAGGCGCCAATGACGGCCGCAGCGTTGGGCCCCTCACAAAACACCAGATCCATCAGGCTGAGGTTAGGTGCAAAGTTGTTGCCAAAAACCTGCCGGTAGGATTCGGGTTGATAGAATCCCCTTTGCCGGAAGTCTTTTTTAGCTGAAATCAGGCCCCGGAAGTCATTTATTTCAGGAGGATATTCTTTTTCGTAGGTGACACTTTCCGAAATGGTTTTTCCCCACTTCAACCATTTCAGACACATTGACAGGAGACTGAAGTTCAGGTCAAATAAATATTTGTGTCCGGAAAATATTTCTTCCTTCAAATCATCAGAGTAATGTTCGTAAAATGGAGCTTTTGCATAGGCCGACTGCAAGGTTCGCCAAAAGTTATTTTGCCAATGAACGGAGTAGTCAATCTCCACATCGGTGATCCTGACTTTGATATGCCTGGCCGTCAGTGGAATTGTCAAGCGCGCCTCACCTTGAGCCGTAAGCAAAAAACACCGGTTCCGGTAAGTTTGTTTGACAAAGTTTTCATGCTTTTCCAAAAGGATTTTTTCGAAAGGCTGGAGCGCACAAAAATATTCGAGTGATGGAAGGAAATGGAGCTCAATCAGCAAGGATTGCATCACAAGTGTTTTGCTTTAAAGATATTCTTCAAAATTTCCCAAGCCCTGCCGGGTCACTATAGGTTCACCGGATGTAAAGTCGACAATCGTGGAAGGGACATTTCCTCCGGGCCCTCCATCGATCACCAGATCAACCCTGTGCTTGAACTCCTGATAAATCTCTTCCGCGTCGGTTGTGTATTCCTTTATTTCATCGTCATTCTTTACAGAAGAAGTGATGAGTGGGTTGCCCAACAATTTAACAATCTCTAAAGGAATGGGATGCTGCGGAATTCGAATGCCGACTGTCTTTTTGTTGACCCCTAATATTTTTGGCACCTGGCTATTAGAGTCAAAGATGAAAGTGAAAGGTCCTGGCAACGTGCTCTTAAGAATTTTGAATTCCGACGTCTCAATACGAAGGACAAATTCAGAAATATGACTTAGGTCTGAACAGATGAAAGACAAGTCTAACTTTTGTGGCTTAATATCCTGAATCTTACACAAGCGTTCCACCGCCCTCCGGTTTAGCAAGTCACAACCAATGCCATAAACCGTATCGGTAGGATAGATGATTACACCACCTTTCTGCAATATTTCCACAGCCTGTTTGACCTTGCGAGGTTCCGGATTTTGAGGATGGATTTTTAGAAGTATTGCCTGCATGGTTCGCTTGATGCATTGGACCGCCATTCAAAACTAACTCTTTCGATCCGGCTGCGTTTTATTATTTTTGAACTTCTTTACCCATGGCACAATTCCAAAAAGTAAAATTGGTAGCATTTCTAGTCGGCTCGATGCTGCTGATCACCTTTACGTTCTATTTCTACCAGATTATCTACACGCCTAATGTTCTGGTGGATCAGGAGTCTCGGCTTTTTGTAATTAAGTCCGGAACAACCTATCGGGGTGTTTTGGAAGCATTGGGAAAAGAAAGGATCGTTGATGACATGGTATCATTTAGCTTCCTGGCCAGATTAAAGGATTTTGACCGTGCGATTCAACCCGGCCGCTTCATGTTGAGGGGAAACATGACCAACCTTGCCGCGATCGACGCGCTGCAAAGTGGAAGACGGGAACCCGTCAATGTGACATTTACCTATGTGAGGTTGCTCAGTGAGCTAAATGAAAAAATAACAAAAAATATTGGTGTAACGCCCGAAGAATTTGAGGATGCATTGGATGAATTCATTGCCGACAACCAGCAAGGATTTACAAAGGATAACATTCTCTGTATGTTCATCCCCAATACGTATCAAGTCTATTTTAATGTGGTACCCGAGGAATTGGTAGCACGCATGCACGATGAATATCTAAAGTTTTGGACAGAGGACACAAGATTAAAGGCAAAGGAAATTGGTTTGACACCCATTGAAGTTTCCATTCTGGCATCCATTGTACAGGCGGAGACGGTCAAACCGGATGAGGCTCCCAGGATCGCCGGACTTTATATTAACAGGTTGAAGAAGGACATTGCGTTGCAGGCTGATCCCACGTTGGTTTATGCAGTCGGAGATTTTACGATGAAGCGCGTGTTGAACGAGCACAAGGAAGTAGAATCTCCCTATAACACCTACAAGTATCCAGGTCTTCCACCAGGTCCAATCAACATGCCGCAAATCGCCAATATTGAAGCGGTGCTGGAGTACGAGAAAAGCGACTACATCTACATGTGTGCCAGGGAAGATTTTTCGGGGTATCACAATTTCGCAAAAAATCTTCGCGACCATAATAAGAATGCCACGAAATACCAGCAGGCGCTCACCATCGAGATTGCCAAAGGAAAGGCTTTGAGAAATAAGAAATAATGTATACCACGGAAACTCATATTCGCGTTCGTTATGCAGAGACTGACCAAATGCGTTACGTCTATTATGGCAATTATGCGATTTACTATGAGGTGGCCCGGGTGGAGAGCCTCCGCCGATTAGGGCTTACGTATAAAGAACTGGAAGCGATGGGGATCATCATGCCGGTACTGGAAAACCATTCTGAATTTATTTTGCCGGCATTATATGATGAACTCTTAAAGATTGTGGTGACCATCCCTAAAAAACCTTCCGCCAGAATACGCTTCCACTGCGAGATATTCAATGAGGGAGGCATATTGATCCATAAAGGGCAAACACTGCTTGCTTTTGTGAAGCAACAAACCGGACGCCCTTGCCGCCCGCCGGAAGCATTTCAGAATGTATTGGCGCCGTATTTCTAAATTTGCCATGAAGTACAGCCACCGCAAGCGCATCTTAAAAATTAGATCGGCACGAACCAGCCGCTCGTGGCTGAAGAAAATTAAGATCAAAGGCAGCGATCACCTTTCACTCTATAAATTCTTCAAGATTTTCACATATAACATCCAGGAGGATGAAATCATGGACCGTGCCAACGGGGTGGCTTATAATTTTATTTTGGCCATTTTTCCCGCAATCATTTTTCTGTTTACGCTCATCCCATACGTTTCTCATTATTTTCCTGAGGTGAATAAGGATGGTATCATGCTTTTCCTCAGTGACTATATGCCAGCCAGCATGTACGAGGCGGCCTCTTCCACCGTATTGGATATCTTAAGCAAACAGCGGGGTGGACTGCTCACTTTCGGTTTTGTGCTTGCTTACTATCTATCGACAAACGGCATGATGGCCCTGATGAGGGCATTCAACTCGTGCTACAAGACCATTGAAGACAGGGGCTTCCTACGCATGCGCCTCACGGCAAGCGGACTTACCCTTTTGTTGACATTCGTGCTGATTTCTGCCGTGGCCTTGCTGATTGTAGGGGAATTTGTGATCAACCATGTAACAAATCAGCTATCAGACCTGAGTCATCTGAAACTGGATGTGCTTTCATTGTACGGACTACTCTTCCTCCGCTTCGTGGTCATCTTCATTGTATTCTTTTTTGCCGTTTCGTTTATTTATTATTTCGGCCCGACGGTCCACTATAACTGGAAATTTTTTTCGATCGGTTCCTTCATTGCCACACTCGCCTGCCTGGCCATTTCGTATGGCTTTTCATTTTACATCACCAACTTCGCCAGCTACAACAAGGTGTATGGTTCCATTGGGATGCTGATCGCGCTGATGGTGTGGATACAATTATTGACGGTCGTCTTATTGTTTGGCTATGAGATCAACGCCAGCCTTCACTACGGTCAGAAAGTCGCGGCCATTGAGCAGCATCAGCGGCTGAACAAGAAAACTGCGAAGGCGGAGGTTTGAAACCCGAATTAGGAGATCATTCTTCTCTTTCTCTTTCTCTCGAAGAGATAACTTCGAAAACTGTAATAATATCACTTGATAGCTTTGAAATATTTGTTAGCACTTATTACCGAAAAAAGGATTCATTTAGAGTAACTCCCGAACTGCAGCACTTTGTTAAATTCTTAAAGGAAAGCGCTACGGAAATAAGCTCCTCGACAGAGGATACCGATCGAATCTCGAATTCAAAGTTTGATTTGAGACGGGATATAAAAGCAGCGTGTCACAAAAGCGTATGAAATTTGTGACAAAACACCGGCTTTTGTCACAAAAAAGTATCAAATTTGTGACAGAATATGGCTAACAAATTCATTTCTGTAAGGGATAAGATCAATGCGCGACTGGAGCAATCACTGCCAGGAAGCATCCTTTTTGCCCAGGATTTCTTTGGGGAGGCGAGCAGTGAAGCAGTCCGGCAGCAATTATCAAGACTTGTCAAAGAAGGTGCACTGGTCAGGTTGTCGCAAGGGATATATGTCTCTCCGAAAAAAATTAATGGTTATGGATCTCTTCTGCCGGCAGCTCCTGAAATAGCCAGCGCCATCGCACGGAGAGACAAAGCCAAAATCATTCCTACTGGTGAGGTGGCCCTGTCGCAACTTGGTTTATCGGAGCAAGTGCCTTTGAATTACGTCTATCTGACTGATGGTCCTGCAAGGGTTATCAAAATTGACATCGAAAGAACGAAGGGATATTCCATCCGGTTCAAGCATGCCAGTCCCAAGAATTTCGCCTTCATCGGGAAGATCAGCAGCCAGGTGATACAATCACTTAAAGCATTGGGGCAAAAAGATATTGATGAAAAGACTTTGGATAAGATCAAATCGCTGCTCATGCGCGAAAATCAAGCCGATCTCATGCACGACATAGCGCTTGCTCCTGCATGGACATCCAAACTGATTCTTAATTTATTACAAACGAACTAGGGATGAAGGATTGGATAACAAAGAAGGAATCAGAAAAACTTGAACTACTTCAAATAGTAGCCCAGACAACTAACCTGCCGGACTACATGATTGAAAAGGACTGGTGGGTAACTATGGCATTGGAGGCAACCTTCACCTGTGAACTTAAAGATCAATTCGCTTTTAAAGGCGGCACCTCCTTAAGTAAGTCGTGGGATTTGTTAAACCGGTTTTCCGAAGACATTGATATTGTCATTGACAAAGGGCTATTCGGAGTTAGTGATGATGACAAACCTGGAAGAACGCAAAGAGAAAGACTAAGAGACGCGGCACATAAATTCGTCAGTGAGAAAGTGTATCCGATGCTTAATGACAAGCTTTTAGGGCTCCGCATTCCGGAAAAGACATTCAGGCTTTATGTTGATAAAAGTAAAAGTTCAGATCAGGACCCGACAATTATTTTCCTGGACTATGTACCTATCACAGAAATCACTAACGACTACACCCAACCTCGAATTCGCATTGAGATTGGAGTCCGGGCAATGATGGAGCCAACGGAAGAACGGCCAATTAGTTCATTGCTTTCTCAGCACCTCAGCACGGGAGAACACGTTGGAGTAAGAACTGTTTTGCCTCAACGAACCTTCTGGGAGAAGGCCTTTCTCCTTCATGAATTATTCCAAAAGCCGGTAGACAAAATTGATATACAGCGAATGTCCAGGCACTGGTACGATTTGCATCGTCTCTTTCAAGCAGGGTTCGCCGCTAAGGCCATGGCTGATAAAGAACTGTTTGAGGCAATCCGAGGGCATCGAGGCGTTTTCACAAAAGTCCCGGGAGTGGATTATGACTCGCTAAAGGCAAGTTCCTTCAATTTGTTTCCACCAGATGCGATCAAAGCAAGTTGGGATAAGGACTATAGCTCAACAAGGGAAAGTTATATCTATCGTGATGCCCTGCGATTGAAGCGCTGAGAGATGAAATCGCCAAGATTACCAGTGATTTCAAAAAGTTACGGTTTTAATTCGCGACAAGAAAACTTACTAAACCAGTCGTTCTTCAAGCAGATCCTTCCAAAGGACGAATCCTTTCTGAGGATCTGTGTAATCGTGTACAATTCGACTAAAGTTCTCCGTATTAGTTTCGGTAAAGGCTTGTCGTCCTTTATTTCTGATGAATCCCAAATCCTTGTCAATGCGTCCTAACCGTTCTTTCAAAACAGCTTTACTCTTTTCAACATGCCAAACAAAAGTAGCTTCCTCGGTATCCAATGTCTCCCAGATAATATGGTATTGTTTTTCGCCATCAAGCAGGAACACGAATGAAAAGGGCATCATCACAAACCTGATCTTAAGCGCTGATCTGTTATGCTTTTCGGCCAGGTACCTAAGTTGCTGATAATGCTTAACGTCCTTTTGTTTTAGTATTTCTTCAATCAATTCATCCTCGGATTTGTAAAGTGAATCCGCATCAGATTGCAGTTCATCGATCTTTAACATATTCGGACTGCCTGGGGGCGGAACCTTCCCTAATATATTCTTGGTCACAAACGAGAACTTGACACTATCCACAATCTCACGATTGATCTTATCAAGGTCCCTTGAAAATGCCACTTGAGATAAAGGCTCACCGTTTTTGAATCTAACGACTATATCTACCTTGGCCTTCTTGCTCTTGATCACTTTAATAAAGTAGGGTTTCAGCACTTCAAATTCTGGCCTCATAGCCAAATTCTCGACCTCAAATTCAAGCTCAACTTTCATTTTTTCGATCTTATGCCGGAATGCAATCGCGCCGTATCTGAATTCCATCTGATCCATCGGAACTTTAATTGTCTCTTCTGCATCAACCGTGTTCTCGGAACCAATCGGTTGATCGAATAATGTCCCTTCATTGTAAAACTTCCGATAATACAAATTTCGTTTTTGAAACAACTTCTCGAGATAGCCAATCCGGTGATCACGATAATCATAAACAATAGGAGGTACATTTGATCGCTGCACTCTGCCTATATACTGCACAAGTTTTCCTTCAAAGGAAAATGGATATGCCAGAAATACACACGTAATTTGAGCCAGGTCACTTCCTTCGCCAAAATACTGGCCAGTGGTGATAAGCACCTGAAAATTACCCTCTTTTAAAAGTCTCCATTTGGTATTCCTTAACGACTCAGGATCATCTCCGCTGAGAGTAATCGTTTCATAAAACTGTTTGATGTATTGATTGAGCGTCTCAATGTGGTCCTTCCGTTCGGTAATGATTACTGATTTTCGTCCCGCCTTGATCTCATTAATGACATCATCCAGTATTAATTTATTTCTAGCTGAGTCGTGTACCAGTATTTTTGATAAAGTTTCGAGCTTATCCGTTTTGACGTTAAACGGAATAAACAAGTTTGTATTCTTGACAATAATTCGTGCTCTTGGCTGATTCTCAAGGTACTGTTGTTTGATTTCAGCAATCGATTCTCCCAGATGAATGAAAATGAGCTTCCCGTCATTGTACTTACGAAATGGAGTAGCGGTAAGCCCATAAAGGTAAAATGAGTGAAGTTTGCTTATAGTATTTCTATAGGTCTCTGCCGGCACGTGGTGACACTCATCGACAATGACTGTTCCGAAGGCTCTTTCAAGATTGGCGATCTCAGAGGTTTTAACAAGTTTGTTCAGACTCTGGATTGTGGCTATTGTAATCAGCTTTCCGACTTTGCTCTTTCCGCCGGCTATCGAACCGATATCCCTCTTCGGAATTCCAAGGAATGATTCAATTCTCTCGATCCACTGATCTGCTAACTGTTTCCGGTGGACAACAATTAATGCCGGTTGCCGCTTTTCAGCAATAACGAACAATGCGACAACCGTTTTGCCAGAACCAGGTGGCGCGGTAATTACTCCAAAATCCTTCTTAGAACATGCCTCGACAACAGTTTTCTGATGCTCTCGTAATTGAATGCTTGACGCTAATGAAACTGATGGATTTTTCGTCCTCTCGTCAACAAAAGTGTGCTCGACATTCTGCTCTTTGCAAAATCTGATCAATCGTCCGATCATACCCCTTGGAATAACGACTTCATTATTCCTTTCCTCAACAAACTTGAAGTTACGTTCCACTCCCCATGTATTCTTTCCAAGCTTTTTCTTTACCTGGAATTCGCTGTTCGTGAAATTCAACTCCTCCTTCAGAAAATTGATAAGAGGCAATGATACCCCAGGTCGGTTGAGAATTATCTTATTATCGAGTCGAATTGTTAGCTTATCAGAATGCTCAGCTTCATTACCGGAAAGGGAAAACAAATTGGCTTTGCCGCTGAGGTCACTGTAAATCTTCTCAAGATTTTCAACTGAAAGTCTTTTGATTTCATTGATGAATTCCCACTGATCATCAAATGGCTGCAAGGTATCCACGTCGACAAAGCTGCTATTACCTTTTTCAAGTGCTGGTTTGTGCAGCGGCAATGCGATAAGATTCCCAAGGCCTTTCCCCGACAAGTAATCTTGATTTGGAAATAATCTATCGAAGCTTGAATCCTTTTCGAAAACAGAAAATGCTCCGCTCTGTTCAAGGAGTGTTGTGAATATTTTCCGGCTCTTGTACGCCGGGTAGGGTCGATCAAAAAATATCCAGACATGTCCTCCATTTCCTGACCTTGACCGTTCGAGGTATGCGGGAATATTATAGGCGACACAGGCATTTACAAACATCTTGCATTCTTCAAACCAATTGTGCTGGTCAAAGTCCGCGGCGATAAACCAGGAAGTGTTATCTGTCAGAAGGGGATATAAGCCGATCAGTTGCTCTCCGAGCAAATGTTTCTCGATCTGCTGATCTGTTAAAGGCTTGTAGCTTTTATGCTCATAATTTTGAAATGTTCCACCACCGATCTTGTGTATCCTGAACATGTGAGAGTTGAACTCATAGGAAGGCATGTATCCCGATTTGTACCCTTTCTCCCAGCGAACTGCAAATACATCATCACGGCCGCGGAAGAGGGACCTAAAAAGATGGATTTGCTTTGGATCTATGGACATAAAAAGAGTGCAAACTAAAGAATGAAAATTCCCGCATCCGGCAAATCATTTGCGTTTTAGGCTACTTCAAATCAAGAATTCCGAATGTCTCCGAATGTGGCGTATTCAGATTAATAAATTGGAACTTGGGATTGGACTCCTTCCTAAGAAGATTGTGTATCTTAAAACTCTCGCTGTCGGATGACAGGTAGAAATTTATTGGGAGTTCTGTATCAGCTTGGGCAAAGAGTTTAGTGTCATTGGGAATAATATTTCTCTCCTTCAGTTTAAGCTTGTTTTTATTCTGGAATACGATTTTTGCAAATTCTCCTGTACGCTTGGCGTGGTCCAGGTTAAAGGGAAGTATTTGAAGATTCTTCAATGGCAATTCATGGATATCTCCTCCAATGCAGTACTCAGCAATAGAAATGGTTGAAATCATCATGGGCATATCCTCCTGAAGAAAATGGCGGAAATACCCATCGGCATTTTTAAATAGTGGGTCTTTGTCATTCAGGAAGCGCAGGAAGAAACTTGTATCGAGTAAAACCGCTTTACTGTTCATATACTTCCACGGACCTCCTGCAGCCATTTATCCGGATCAATCGCACCAAGCCACGATTTTTTTGCTTTGTCTCGTAGGGATTTGAGGTAGACCTCGTCGTACTTAGGCTGGTACTCAACAAGCTCAACAAATTTCAGTGTCGACTTGTCAATTTCTCCCGTTTCAGAATGCTGCTTCCCAACCGCCCGAATCCCAAATGCCTTGTAGAGCAAATTCTCTTCATACTTTTCAAGAAATGAAATTGGAGTTTCAACCCTGATCGTACCCAGTTGATCTGTCAGAATATGAATATTGGCCTTATCCTTTCCACCGGCATTAGTAAGCTTTCCGTAAAAATAGAATTCAGCATCCGCCCAAATTGCTTCTGTCCGGTATAGCCTCGTCGTTCTGTCAACTCTCAACTCGTTTGAGTCACTTAACGAGGTCTTAATTGAAAAGACATAATTTTTTTGAGTGGCAGTCTGCTGAAAGTTTTCAATTGCCCGAGCCGTGGGAGCATCGAGGAAGTCAATACTATTCGTTTGATTTACCTGGGCGAGAATAGCGTTGAGCCCGATCACATATTGAATGGATGTCTTCAAAATGTGGCGAACGGAACCCTCCTCGATTTTATAACTTATAGTAGGCCTGTCTCTCTTATCACTGGGAAAGAGCAAATTTTCAGCATCCTGTAGAATGGACATGATTTCCCGGATGTCGTAGTTATCCGGACTGAGCTCAAGGTTGCCATTTGATCCCGTTATGCGTATTTCGATAAATCCGATCTTGTCCATGTCCTCAAATTTAGCAAAACCCCCGTTTTTACCCTGAATCCGGTCGGATATTCGTTGACCGCCGGGCTTCATTTTGGATTTGTTAAAACGGTGGATTGGGAGTGAATGTTCGCACCCACTCTATACTTGTTTCTCAGCGCACCCATATCCTCCCTCACCTTCTTCTCCAAAATCCTCGCATAGTGCTGCGTCGTTTTCAGATTTCGATGACCCAGCATCTTGCCTACGGTCTCAATCGGAACACCGTTCGATAGTGTCACTGTCGTGGCAAATGTATGCCGTGAGGTATGGAACGTCATCTTCTTGGTAATGCCGCAGGCATCGGCGATCTCCTTGAGATATTTGTTCATCTTCTGGTTGCTTGATACCGGCAGCAGACGCTTGCGGCGAACACATATTGGGTAGTCTTTGTACTTCTCCAAGAGTGCCAGTGCCGGTGGTAAGAGCGGAACACGTGTGGGCGTGTCGGTCTTCTGACGGTTGGTCCAAATCCATTTCTCGCTGTCGATTCCGGTAGTTATGTCGTCATTCGTCAGCTTCTCCACGTCGGCATAGGACAGGCCAGTATAACAGCAAAACACAAATATGCCTCGCACCTGAACGATGCGTTGGATAGGAAAGTCTTTCTCGATGATAGCATCCAGTTCCTCTTGAACAAGGAACGGCCTCTCGATCTCACGCATCGCCATCTTGAACCCAACAAACGGATCATGAGATAGCCATCCATTGTTCATGCAGATGTGAACGATCTTTTTGAAGTTGGATAGGTACTTCACTGAGGTGTTATGCTCACAATTCCTCACGGTCTTCAGCCAGAATTCGTAGTCGGCAATAAGCTCGAATTTCATTTCCTTGATGTCGATGTCATCCTTCTTGTATTTCCACTGAAGGAATGATTGGGTATGCCGGTAGGAGGTTTCGTACCGCTCCAGAGTCGGTGGCGAGAATTCTTTGTTTACCAACTGCGCCATTTGCTTATTGTGCTGGTCAAAAATTTCCATCAGCATCCGGGGTTTATCGAGTGATACACCGTCCCACTTGCATTTCATATTCTCGATCGTGATCGGCCTTCCTTCGGTCATCAACTCCCGCTGAAGATCAAATGCCCGCAACTTGAAAGCCTCAAGGCATTTGTTCAACTTCTTCGCCTCCTCACTTGTTCCGCCGATTTTCTCACCGGTCCAATCCGACGGCTTCACGTGAATATTGGTGTGAAGACTCAGTCTTTGTAGTCCAATTACTACTCGCATGTAGACCGGCGCTAAACCGTCCTGCTTTGCCCGCGCTTTGCGGGCATAAAACCTCACTGCAATTGTCAGTCTCATAAACTCCTGGGTTTAATAGTTTAAAATTGACTCATCCCAGGCACCAAAATCAAGATGTTCATTTAATGAACTACTTCATTCGGTGTGCCGATGCTTTACTGCCTCGCGCGCCGAAGCGCAGCGAAGGAGTGGTGCCACTAACTTTCTTAGTCAGTCAATGGCACCAAATGGCACCAGCAGGTCAATAAACTTTGATTTTAGATGGTAGGTCCGGAAAGCAAAAGCCCCGAAATCATAGGATTTGCGGGGCTTTGACTGTGCCTGCCGTAGTTCTTAACCCACATTGCAGCTTTTTGAAACAAAATGAAGGATTTCAAATTATTTTTGGGGTAAAATCTAATATTTCTATTTTTTCTCCCGTACCCGCCTA
>JAYVQY010000161.1:0-16256 GCA_043776715.1 Cyclobacteriaceae bacterium
GGAAAGGCCTAAATTATTTTAACACTCTCTTAGAAGGCTATATAATCCATGACTCTCCTTGAAATGTGGGTTATCCTAAGCCCAGACGGTAGACTCTGCGAATGCTGGCCCTGTCGGGGCTTCAATTTTTGTTTTAGTTTATTTTTCAGGCAACGACAAAGCAGCGATTTAGAATCGCCCGATGGTCCCCAAAATTGGCGTAACACCAACTTCTGAGTTCTTGTACTTCATCTGCGATCAACATCTTGATCGCCTTCCGCAGCTCTTTCTCAAAGAGCCTTGCGTCAAAACTCACACGCGTGAGCACAGTCTTGGCGTAACTAAGCATGGTCTAACAAAATTAATGTACGAAGGTGATTTTGGATATTGGGATAATAACGTTGAAAGTAATAATTCGACCATTGAGTTAAAAGAAAAATTAAATTTGTCTCCGCAATTGATTGCGCAGCGCTTGCAATGATGAAATACGCCATAAAATCAATCTTTTTTATTTCCTGCTTGTGGATAGGCCTTCCTGGCCTCTCTCAAAACATTCAGATCCAGCTTGGCCCGGACGAAATCGCTGAAAACCAGGCATGGACCATTGCAGTCCACGTCGTTAATGGGCAACTTAAGTCCTATGACAATTTTCCTGAGATCGATGGGCTTCGTAAACGTGGCACCAGCACGCAATCACAAACAAGCATCGTAAACGGCCAGGTCAGTTCTTCCCAATCCGTCATTATGACCTATGTACCCACCCGGCAAGGGGTCCTTACAATTTCGCCTTTCTCCATGAAGATTAATGACCAGGTTACGTTCTCATCGGGAAAGAAAATAAAAGTAGGCCCACCCATCCAAGCACAGGCGCGCGACCCATTCGGGAGAGATCCATTCGGAGATTTCTTTGGAAAAACCGAAACGGAATTTGTCGACGTGAAAGAAGAAGCTTTGCTAGCGCTCACCACCAGCAAGGAAGAAGTTTATGTGGGTGAAGGCCTTACAGCAACCCTGTCATTTCTGGTTGCTGACAACAATCGCGCGCCGATGCAGTTTTACGAACTGGGTCGGCAACTTTCAGAAATCCTGAAAAAACTGAAACCCACCAACTGTTGGGAAGAAAACTTTAATATCGAAAATATTGAAGGTGAGCCTATCACGATCAATGGCAAAGGGTACACGCAATACAAGATTTATCAGGCCGCATTTTATCCACTCAACACCGAGCCCATTACCTTCCCCAGCGTAGGATTGGAGATGATTAAATTCAAAGTCGCCAAAAATCCGTCTTTCTTTGGCCAGAACCGGCAAGAGGATTTTAAGACATTCAATTCAAAGACCAAAGTTGTCAGGGTCAAAGAACTACCGCCACACCCATTGCAAAATTCTGTCGCAGTTGGTAATTATCAATTGGATGAGAAGATATCAACCACGCAATTGAAGACAGGGCAGAGTGTTGGATACGAGTTTAATATTCAAGGCGAAGGGAATATTTCATCCGTGGAAAGGCCCACGATACCGAAGGACAACAATTTTGATTTCTACGAACCCAACATTCAGCAAAATATTACACGTGATAATGGTCGCGTGGCGGGCACTAAATCATTCAGATATTTCCTCGTCCCAAAAGAACCAGGAATATTTGCCTTGGAAAATTATTTCCAATGGGTATTCTTTAATCCATCGAAAAAGAAGTACGATACGCTGCGCTCACAAGTCGTACTTAACGTGGAGGGCGAAAGCCAGCGCAACCAGGCTATTCAAAGCACTGACTTCGGATCCTTTTATGAACGGATTGACACCACCGATAATTCTCTTCACGCCACTGCTCATACCAGTTGGACCAAAATCGGGATGAATCTCTTCATCCTGCTGGCGCTTGGAGCTTCTGTTTATTTGGTTTTTAGTAGCAGATCAAAGGCTTAAATTTCAAGGTTAATAATACCTTTGCTCACAGCACTCAATTGATGAACGGGTGAATCACAACTACGGATGGGCAACTCTTACGGAACATTATTCAGAATAAGCACCTTTGGCGAATCGCATGGACCCGCGATTGGTGTTGTAATTGACGGTTGTCCCGCAGGGCTGGACATTGACGAGGCATTTATTCAAGCTGAACTCACTCGCAGAAGACCTGGCCAATCAAAGATTACTACACAACGAAAGGAAGATGATGCCTTCAAAATTCTTTCAGGTGTCTTTGAAGGCAAAGCCACGGGAGCTCCAATCGCCATTGTGATAGAGAATCAAGATCAGCGCAGTAAAGATTACGGCCACATTGAAAATACATTTCGCCCATCTCATGCTGATTACACCTATCAGGAGAAATATGGTATACGTGACCATCGTGGTGGTGGAAGAAGTTCTGCCCGGGAAACTGCTGCACGTGTCGCAGCCGGTGCAATTGCTAAGTTGTTGCTGCATGAATGGGGTATGGATATTTTCGCGTTTGTTTCGCAGGTAGGCGAGATCAAATCACCCCCCTATACTCAACTCGATCTTAGCAAAACGGAAGATACCATTGTCAGGTGCCCCGATGCTGCTACTGCGGAGAGGATGATTGCCCTCATCGATGAAGTACGCCTGAACCGCGACACCATTGGTGGCGTCGTAACCTGTGTGATCAAAAATACACCCGTGGGATTGGGTGAGCCCGTCTTCGACAAACTTCATGCTGAACTTGGCAAAGCAATGCTGAGCATCAACGCGGTGAAAGGCTTTGAATATGGAAGCGGCTTTGAAGGGATTAAACTTCGGGGTTCACAGCACAACGATGAGTTTGTAAATGAAGGAGGGAAAATCCGGACAAAAACAAATCACTCCGGAGGAATTCAGGGGGGTATTTCCAATGGAGAGGATATTTATTTTAATGTTGCCTTCAAGCCCGTCGCCACCATAATGCAAGACCAGCGGAGCGTAGACAAGGACGGCAATGAAGTAGTCGTATCGGGCAAGGGTCGCCATGATCCTTGTGTTGTGCCAAGGGCGGTACCCATTGTTGAAGCGATGGCTGCACTTGTGATGTGCGACTTTTATCTACGTTCGCGAACAGCAAAGATTTAGTTTCAAGTTTGATGTCAGCTTAAATGAATTCGCACTTTAAGCAATGCACTTGGCTGGTTTTGTTTAGCATCGCCATGGGCTTTCTCGAAGCAGCGGTGGTGATTTATCTGCGTGCTCTCTACTACAAACAAGGGTTCCAATTTCCATTGACACCGATGGAGCCGACATTGGCGCTTACAGAGGCGCTACGGGAAACCGCTACGGTTATTATGCTTGCAGGTGTCGCTGTACTTGCTGGCCGATCTGCCACCCAACGACTTTCCTTTTTCCTCGTCGCCTTTGCCCTTTGGGATATCTTCTATTACGTATTTCTAAAGCTCTTACTGGATTGGCCAGAGTCATTGTTAACTTGGGATATCCTTTTCTTATTGCCGGTTCCATGGGTGGGACCTGTGCTAACACCTTGCCTCGTCTCATTCACCATGATTCTACTGGGTGTGGTTTTGTTTAGTGCCGATCTACAGAACTTGCCTACGCGAATAAATTTGTCTGAGTGGCTTTTGATCCTCAGCGGAAGCGCATTTGTACTGCTGTCGTGGACCTGGGATTATTTTAGTTTTGGTCAAGAGTATCCGATTATGTCAGTAGAAAAATCGCTGTTCTTCTTCTCTACTTATACGCCGCAAGCCTATCGTTGGTGGATGTTTGGGTTGGGCGAAATACTCCTGTTGTCCGGTATTTTTATTTTTTTTCTTCGTACCCATAGAAGATAGGTATCAGGAAACCCTGATTTCCATAAGGATATAGAGCCATTGATCTGGGCATATCTTTTTTCAGTTATATTGCGCTGATCGTCTCTTAAACTTTTTATGGAAGTATCCCCTACTCCTGCAAAAAAAAGCAAGCTTACTTTATTTATCATCATCGCTCTCGCAGTAGGTATTGCATTGGGTTTTGCATTGAACAAAACTTATGTAGCAGAAGAGAATAAGAGTCTCCTCACCCTTGATCTCGCTATAGAACAGGTGAAGACAGAGCTCCAGCAAACAACCGACAGCTCCACCTTGCTGCTACTCCAGACTAAAAAGAAATCTTTGGGGAAGGAACGAAATGCTGTCTTGTCGGCACGCGAAGAAAAAGTGGGACCGTTTTCACTGCTGGCGGATATCTTTTTACGACTTATAAAAATGATTGTGGCCCCCTTGGTTTTTAGTACACTGGTGGTAGGCGTCGCCAAATTGGGAGATATCAAGGCGGTAGGCCGAATCGGCGGCAAGACTCTTTTATGGTTTATCGGTGCCTCACTCATGAGCCTCCTTTTGGGTATGCTCTTGGTAAACATTTTTGAACCTGGTGTTGCTATGCACCTCCCGTTGCCTGATGTAAGTGATGATATCGGCATCAGTAAAACAGGCTTATCGCTGAAAGAATTCTTATATCACGTATTTCCCAGCAGCGTCATTGAAGCGATGGCAAAGAATGAGATATTACAAATCGTTGTATTCTCACTCTTCTTCGGCGTGGCTACTGCAGCGATCGGAGAACAAGGAAAAATTGTGATTAAAGCAATGGATGCCGTTGCCCATGTCATTTTAAAAGTGACTGGATACGTAATGTATATGGCACCAGTCGCCGTTTTTGGAGCCATGACGGCCATCATCGCCAAACAGGGATTGAGCATTTTGAAAACCTATTCTATATTCATAGGAGAGTTTTACTTTGGCCTTTTGACGTTATGGGTGCTGCTCGGATTGGCGGGTTATCTTGTCATTGGTAAGCGAATAACAATGCTTGTCAGGTGTATCAAGGAGCCCATCTTGCTGGCCTTCAGCACCAGCAGCAGCGAAGCAGCTTTCCCAAAGACGATGGAAGAACTGCAGAGGTTTGGTTGCAAAGACAACATCGTCAGCTTTGTATTGCCGCTTGGCTACTCCTTTAACCTTGATGGTAGTATGATGTACATGACCTTTGCCTCTTTGTTCATCGCACAATCTTACGGTATGCATTTGCCACTGGCGACACAATTGAGCATGCTTTTGGTGCTGATGCTCACAAGCAAAGGAATAGCCGGGGTGCCCCGTGCATCGCTCGTCGTAATTGCCGGCACGCTCGCCACCTTCAACATACCTGAGGCAGGACTCGCCTTGTTGCTTGGCATCGACCCCCTTCTGGATATGGGTAGAAGTGCTACCAACGTGGTAGGAAACAGCGTAGCTACTGCGGTGGTGAGTAAATGGGAAAATTCGTTGGAAGACCATGGGCCAGCGCCTTATTAGACAAAAATCAGGCCTGCGCGAACCATAATTCACTAAATTTGTTTCTTCTTAAAATCACATTTCATGTTGCAGACTGTTCCTAAAGCCATATCGATCTATTTAGAGTCGAATCCCAATCCGAATTCATTGAAATTCGTGGTAAATGAAATTCTGGTGCCGGAAGGAATGAGTTTCGATTTTCCAGACCCAGAGAGCGCGAAAAATGCCCCCTTGGCACAAGAGCTCTTCATGTACCCTTTTGTAGACCGGGTATTCTACATGAGCAACTTCATTACCGTCACCAAGAAGGAAGAAGTAGAATGGCTCGAGATACAGTCTATCCTGCGGGATCATATTCAGAAGTTTCTTGAGTCCGGAAAATTAATCCTCGACATCAAAGCACCAGCCGATGCCCCGATAGAAGAAGAGACTGAAACGATCAAAAAAATTAAAGGCATCCTCGACGAATACATCCGGCCTGCTGTAGAACAGGATGGAGGTGCCATTACCTATCACTCATTTCAGGAAGGCGTAGTCAGAGTGACCCTGCAAGGCTCGTGCAGTGGATGCCCATCCTCCACCGTAACCCTAAAATCAGGAATTGAAAATTTATTCAAGCGCCTGATGCCGGAGGAAGTGAAGGGTGTGGAGGCCCTTGCCTAACATATTACATCCTAACTTAATAATAACCTTTCGAACACGCAGGATTAACAGTGTAATGCTTCATTCGCATTGCAAACTGTATGAAAGCGTCACTACTTGTACTAGCAAGTATTTTTTTTGCGCCAGTTGCTCAATCACAAACGGAGGCTTCTCCTGAGTTGGGCGTAGAAAAAATAAAAATTTTATCCTGGAACATTTATATGTTACCGGGGTTTCTAGGATGTAGTAATCTTCTGCGAGCAGAAGCCATTGGCACACTGCTCGCCTCAAGTGACTATGATGTCATTGTGTTTCAGGAAGCGTTTCACAAAAGATCACGCTCGAAGATAAGCCGGCTACTTCAGTCGGCTTATCCATTTCAGGCCGGACCCGCCAACCAAAAACTATTTTCCCTGAGGGCGAACAGTGGTATTTGGATATTCAGTCGCTATCCTATCCAAGATATGCATTCGATCATTTTTAGAACTCGGTACGGAGCCGATGCCATGTCGCGGAAGGGAGCGTTGATGGTCGATCTTAAAATAAAAAACAACCCGGTTCAGATCATTGGAACACACCTGCAAAATGCGGGTGGGGTTTGGCGACGACAAAGTCAGTGCTTGGAACTTTACCATCGATTACTAAAAGGTTTTGAACGTGCTGGAGTTCCTCAAATTGTGTGTGGTGATTTCAACATCAGCCGACATGAAAATAACGAAGATTACCGTCTCATGCTTCAAACGCTGGATGCAACCGATGCTGTGCCAGATCTCAAAAAACGATACAGTTATGACTTGACTTCCAATGATTTGCCAATAAAGCATGGAGTACAGCATGGGCTAATAGACTATATTCTTATCCGGAACAACGAGGCATTGGTTCAATGCGGAGAACGAAAAATAAAAGTCCTTCAAAAGCGCTGGCATGCCGAGCACAAGGATTTGTCAGATCACTATTCCGTAGAAACTGAAGTGCTCTTCCAAAGCCCGGCGGTTTATGCAGTTACTCCAAATAAATAAAAGTCGACCTCATTTTTATTGCCCTGACACCTGGTCGTCACTGCGCATTGATCTCGTAAATGAGGCTCATTATTAAAGTGCCATTTTTTACAAATGAAAAGTGGTAATTTTGCGGGACGATGATTCAAATTCAATCTTTCACCTTCAATCCCTTTGAAGAAAACACGTATGTTTTATTTGATGAAACAGGGGAAGCTGTTGTCATAGACCCGGGTTGCTATGAAAAAGTTGAGCAGGAGAAGTTGAAGAATTTTATTTCGGCCAAAAAACTTAACGTAAAACTTCTCATAAATACCCATTGCCACATCGACCACGTCCTTGGAAATGATTTTGTAAAGAATGAGTATCACGTTCCCTTTCTGATCCATGCTATCGAAATACCGGTTTTGAAGGCAGTTAAGATCTATGCCTCCAACTACGGATTTCCACACTATCATGAAGTCTTGCCGGACAGAGAGCTCAAAGAAGGCGAGCTGGTAAGATTTGGCAACAGTTCGCTTGAAGTGATTTTCCTGCCTGGACATTCACCTGGGCACGTCGGGTTTTACAATCCCAATCAAAAATTCCTTGTAAGTGGCGACGTGCTTTTTTATCACTCCGTTGGCAGGACGGACCTCCCGGGTGGCAACTCCAATACACTGCTTTCGAGTATTCATGAAAAGCTATTCACTCTTCCCGATGAGATAACCGTTTACGCTGGCCATGGGCCCGCCACCACCTTGGGCGAAGAGAAAATTCATAACCCTTTCTGCGCACTTACTGCCTAATGAAATTACTACGCCATTTACCAAATGCACTTACTTGCGGAAATCTGCTTTGCGGATGTGTAGGAATCATCTTTACCATACAATACTCTACTTCAATGGCCGCCTGGTTTGTGTGGGCAGCATGCCTCTTTGATTTCCTGGACGGTTTTGCGGCTCGAACGTTAAAAATCAGTTCACCCATAGGGAAAGAACTTGATTCCCTTGCTGATATGGTGAGCTTCGGGGTTCTACCTTCCATTGTGATGTTTCAAATGATGGATATTATTTCTTCCAGCAACTTCATCCCTTATACTGCTTTCAGCCTCGCTGTCTTTTCTGCTTTGCGACTGGCCAAATTCAACATCGATGAAAATCAGAAGGACACATTCATCGGTCTGCCCACTCCTGCCAATGCATTGGCCATTACTTCTCTGGTATATTTAAAAGGACCATGGAATATATTTATCTCGAATGATCTATTCCTGGTGATCATCACGTTCACGTTTTCTTTTTTATTGGTAGCACCCTGGGAATTATTTGCGCTCAAGTTCAAAACCTTTGCCTGGAAGGACAATAAAATGCGGTTTACATTTATTGGCATTTCAGTATTACTGTTGGCAGTATGGCAAGCGGCGGCCCTTCCGTTTGTAATACTTTTGTATGTCCTCCTTTCGTTATTGACGCGTTGGGTAAGAACCTGAGATTTTGAAGCGTTTCCTCATAATATTTTTCAGTATTTGGGCGGGGGCCTCCCAAGGCCAGACCTCCTCTGTGCTTTCAACCGGAAAGTGGTACAAACTTTCTGTCACCACGGATGGTGTCTTCAAGATCGACTACAGTCTCCTTAAGAAGCTGGGAATCAATCCAGACCTCATTAATCCAAAGAAGATTCAATTATATGGAGGAATGAACGGTATGCTCCCACAAGCAAACAGTTCATCAAGAATAAGTGACCCGCAAGAGCTCTCTATTTTTATGAAAGGCGGCGAAGACGGCAAGTTCAACAGCGATGACTATATACTTTTTTTTGGACAAGGCCCGGATGCCTATCACTTGCTTCCTGGCCGCGGGACTTTTCAGTATCAAAACAATCTCTTCAGTGAAAAGAGTTTTTATTTCCTCACCGTTGGAAGTACCGATGGAAAAAGAATGCTACAGGCAGATAATCTTTCAGGGACCTTTCCAGTCGTTACAGAATTCGACGATTTTGCTTATTACGAAACTGAAAAGTACAACGATCTTCACTCTGGAAGAGATTGGTTTGGGGAACAGTTTGATACAAAGACTGAGTACACCATCCGCTTCAACATGTCAAACATATTGACAGGGACCATCATCAAAATAGTATCCAATGTGATGGGGCAGTCGTTTGGAGCATCATCTTTTCAATTGTCGCTTAATGACGTGGCCATTGGAGAGCAAAAGATTCAACCCATCATTAATTCACAATATGCCATAAAGGGGACCGAAGTCACTGACACCCTTAACATCACCTCCAACGTAGTGAACGCCCCTTCAAGACCAAACCAGGATTTAAAACTAAAATTTGTGAAGGCTTCCTCCGGTCGGTCGGTCGGATACCTCGATTATGTGCTGTTCCAGACAAAGCGCAAACTTTCATTGTATGGGGATCAGACACTCTTCCATTCATTAAAGAGCCTGGAGCAGCCGGTCACACGCTTCTCCATCGCCAACATGCCCACGGAGGGAATGGTGTGGGACGTTACGGACGCATTTAATGCCCTTCTTCAAAAGACTTCATTCGAGGCTGGAGCAGCGACGTATGCTGCCCCTTCAGCAATACTTAGAAAATACATTGCCATATCTGACAAAAATTATGTCGCTCCTACTTCCGAAGGAACCTTGTCAAACCAGAATCTGCATGGACTTGCTTCCCTTGACTTCCTGATCGTTGCAGCACCGGAATTTCTTACCGATGCTCAGCGACTTGCGAACCATCGTCAATCGAAAAATTCTTTGAATGTTTTGGTGGTCACCACTACGCAAGTCTACAATGAGTTTTCTGGAGGCAAGCAAGATGTTACAGCAATTCGCGACTTGGTAAAGTTACTGTACGAACAAAAAACAGGCATCAGGAATCTTCTGCTCTTCGGGCGCGGTTCCTATGATTACAAAAATTATTTGCCTTACAATAAGAATTTTGTTCCGACCTATGAATCCAGGAATTCGCTAAGCCCGTTGGAGACCTACTCATCGGACGACTACTTTGGATTCCTAGAAAACAACGAAGGAAACTGGGGTGAAAATCCAGCGGAAGCCCATACTTTGGAAATAGGTATTGGCAGGCTACCTGTTAAAAAGAAAGATGAGGCGAAGGTCCTGGTGGACAAAATCATACAGTACGAAACCCAAAACTGGGGCGATTGGCGTAAAGAAATCTTGTTTGTGGCCGATGATGGTGACTTCAATATTCACCAGGGCCAAGCCAACCAATTAGCAGAAGCTTTGGAGTCTGATCATCCGGAGGCTATAACAAAAAAGCTCTTCCTGGATACGTATAAACAAGTTGAAAGCCCCATCGGCCAGGTCTCTCCGGATGCCAAGGCTGCACTTATAACTGCCGTTCAAGAGGGTGTACTCATTGTAAATTATACTGGCCATGGGAATGAGCAGCAATGGATGCAAGAAAGGATTTTCGACCAGGTTTCACTTGACAAATGGAGAACGGCACCACATTATCCCCTCCTTGTAACAGCAACATGCGAATTTGGAAGGAATGATGATCCTGGGCTCATCTCAACAGCAGAACTATCAATGTTGAAAAAAGATGGCGGATCTATTGGATTGGTAACCACTACCAGACCAGTAAATTCGAGCACCAATTTCACGCTCAACAAAGCCTTTTATCAGGCTGCCTTTTTGAAAGAACAAAATAAATTCCGGGACCTTGGTAGTATTATGAGGGATACAAAAAATAACAGCCTGAGCGGGGTATCAAACCGCAACTTTTCTTTGCTGGGCGACCCCTCGATGAAATTGGCTTTCCCAAATCCGGAAGTGAAAGTAAACAAGATCACCAATGCAACTTCCGGATCAGACACGCTCAAGGCCCTATCAAAAATTAAGGTATCAGGTGATGTCTATTCAAATGGACTTCCTGATGTCGGATATACAGGCACTCTCACTGCAACATTATTTGATAAATACACCAATGAAAAAACTAAAGGAGATGAGAATGCACCATTTGAATATAAGTCACGCGAAAGTGCCGTCTTCAATGGGCAGGCTGCCATCAACAATGGGCACTTTGAATTTGAATTTACAATTCCTAATTCTATTGATCTTAATGTAGGGGCGGGTAAACTTGGGCTCTATGCCTTCCCAAAAGGGAGCAGAGGTGATTTCTCTGGAGTAAGTACTATCGTTAAGATTGGAGCAATTGAAAAAAGTCTGGGTACCGATTCAAAGGGACCTGTCATCAAGCTCTTTATGGGGGACTCAACGTTTACCAATGGCGGTATCGCGGGTAGAAACAGCAGGATCTTTGCAGTCTTATCAGACGAAAACGGAATTAATATTTCTGATTTCACACCTCAAAATAACATTGCGGCAACCCTGGATGATACACTGGCAGTTGTCTTAAACAAATATTACCAATCCGAAATCGACAATTTCAAGCATGGGGAAGTAAATTATCCGCTGGATAATATCAAACCAGGTCGCCACCAACTTGTGCTTCGCGCTTCGGATACCTTTGGGAATAGGTCAACCGCAACCATCTCATTTTCTGTGTCTGGCGAAAATGGAATTCAAATTGAGCAATGGTTGAACTACCCAAATCCCTTTTCCACTTCCACGAGCTTCTATTTTAAACATAACCGGTCCGGCGATGATCTGGAGGCCACAGTCTTGGTTTACAATCAGGTGGGGCAACCCGTTTTGTCGAGCACTTACCAAGTGGACGACAGCTCGTATCAAGTGACTCTTCCAGCGTGGGATGGCACGACTGGGGAAGGCATAAAATTAAATCCTGGTCTATACTTGGTCATGCTTTCGGTTCGTTCTCTGCAGGATGGTTCTAAAAATGAAAAAATAACGAAGGTTATAATAACCAATTGATTATCTTTATCCCTTAGAAGTTGATTATGAAGAAGTTAGCCTTGGCTTGGGTAGCCTCACTTTGCTGCGGAACGATAATGGCACAGACCGTTTCCTCGTCTGGCACTTCGCTGATAGGCCAGGACAGCACGAACAAAGTGATCACCACAGCCGTTCCCTTTTTGGGAATCACGCCGGACTCGAGAGCCGCCGGAATGGGTGACGTCGGCGCTGCCACCACTCCGGATGCCAATTCCGCCTACTGGAACTCGGCTAAACTTGCCTTTATAGATAAAGGTTATGGCGTATCTGCCTCATACACACCCTGGCTAGGCAAAATAATAAATGACATGTTCATTTATTATCTATCCGGATTTTACAAAATTAATCATACGCAAACCGTGGCGGCATCCATGAAGTACTTTGATTTGGGCGAGGTCCAATTTAACCAGGGTCCCGATCCTGCTGATCTTCTGGGTAGATACAATCCAAGAGAATTTGCATTTGATGTCACCTATTCCAGACTATTGACAGAACGTATGAGCATCGGTGGTGCAATACGATATATCAGTTCCAATCTTACAGGATACTTATCCACCAACTCCTTTGATGCCCGCCCCGGAAATTCTGTCGCCGTTGACATTGGCTTCTATTATACCAAACCCGTGGTCTGGAAAAACTCAAATCTTGCATTCGGTGCAACCATCACAAATTTGGGTGGAAAGATTTCTTATTCCGATGCCGTCAACAAAGACTTTCTTCCTACCAACCTCAGAATAGGGACAGCTTACAAAATGGAATTAGACGCTCTTAACAGTTTATCATTCGCTTTGGATTTTAATAAGTTAATGGTTCCTAGTCCTTATCCTAGAAGCAAAACCAAGCCCATGCTGAGCGGAGTGCTGGGTTCATTCACCGATGCGACTGGAGGATTCAGTGAAGAGATAAGTGAGATTACCGTTGCGCTCGGAACAGAATACTGGTACAACAACGTGTTTGCCGGCCGGCTCGGCTATTTTTATGAGGCAAAAACCAAAGGCAACCGTAAATACTTTACAGCGGGAATCGGTGCCCGGGTCGATAAGTTCGGATTTGATGTGGCGTATATGGTTCCCACGAATAAACGTGAGAGTGCCCTCGCTGAAACGTTGCGCCTCACCATCACAATGCTTTTTGAAAAGAAGGTTAAAAAAGAAGACGATTCCGTCACCAATTGATGACTGTACTAGACAGGACTCAGGCACCATCCTTTCACCTATCTTCCGATTACTCCCTCTCTCGCCCCGAGCTATTTCAACTCAAAGGGGGAATAACATTATTTGCTTTGCGCGGATTACAACAAGAAGTTGTGAAACTAGAGCTAATCTTTGATGCGGGTAAATGGTATGAGCACAAGTTGGGAGCCAGTCACTTCACCGCCCAGATGCTAACCAAAGGCACGCTCCGGAGAAATTCTTTTCAAATTGCAGAAGCGTTCGATTCGCTTGGCAGTCATGTAGAGATCACTCCAGATTTTGATACCGTTTCAATTTCGTTGTTTGCCCTTCGTAAAAATTTATTGAAGGTCACCAGCATTATGGCAGAGATCCTAATGGCACCGGCTTTTGATGAGGGGGAACTAAGGTTGATGAAGGATATCTTCCTTCAAACCTTAAAAGTGAATAATGAAAAGACCAGCGTCATTGCTTCTAAGGAAATTCGAAAAGTGATCTTTGGAAACGATCATCCCTATGGAAGTGCGGTGGAAGAAGCTGAGGTAAAGAAGATAGAACGAAGCGATTTACAGTCATTTTTCAACGCTCATTTCAAGCTTCGATCCGTTTTTCTCGTAGGCAGATTATCAGATCATGAACTTAAGGAGCTGATCGAGATCATTCCTCAAACGATTGGCACAAACAAGTCATTGAAGAATTTTGAATCTACACCTGGGATTTCTCATACAATCACCAAACCCGACAGCATTCAGTCCTCAATCAGGTTAGGAAAGAAATGTTTACCTAAAAGCGACAGCAAGGATTATGCAGAAGCTGTCATGTTCAATCATATATTCGGCGGTTATTTCGGATCACGGCTCATGAAGAACATCCGGGAAGAAAAGGGCCTCACCTATGGAATTTACTCATCCATGCATCATTTTCTCAACGATAGCTTTTGGGTGATTGGCGCAGAAGTAAATCAACAAAATGCCGGCAAAGCCACCGAGGAAATTAAGAATGAAATAAGAAGACTACAAGATGAATTGGTGCCGCCGAGTGAGTTGGAAATTGCCAGAAACTATTTCATTGGAAGTTGGCAATCTGAAAACTCAACGCTTTTTGCTGTCGCAGAAAAGATCAAGAGTCTGCACCTCTGGGGTCTCTCCGAAAATTATTATTCCAACCTTTTCGAATATATTCAAGCAGTAACACCCACTCAAATTCAGCACATGGCCAATACTCATTTTAGTGCTGCGGATCTTTTTGAAGTTCAGGTTGGGTGATAGCCTCAATTGATCCTGGAAAAAGTACTTTCCTACCCATTCCGTGCTTTTAAAAGTTATAAGTAACTCCCAGATTCAATCCGAGTCCGTACGGTTTTACATAAAAAGGGGCATTCAAGTTTTGATCGATATAAAATGAATAGTTAAGCGTGGGCTGGAATATAGCCTTTAACCTTCCTTCGGCTGGATATTGAAGTCTATAGTAAAGATTGTAAAAGACATAGGCAGAGGGATTGGTCGTAAAACCCTGAATTTTATCCGATTCGTTCAATTTGTTCAGGGCCACTTGAAATTCAATTCCTGTGCCAACGATTTGAAGAAACTTATTTTTCGATAACTGAAAGTTGAGACCTATCTGTACTCCCACATTTCGTAATTCATATTGAAATGATTTGTTCTCATACTTAAACTGGGGGTTAAGCATAACCTCACCGTCCGGCCCTGCTATTATAGTGGTGTTCTCCACCCGCTTTTCAACATAGTCAATAGTTTGTTTTCGTTGATAGTACAATAAGCCCGCGAATACTTTCATCCGTTTTGAAATAGGGGTTTCCGCACCCAGCTCCATTCTCACACCCAACCTGCTTGTTGAAAATGCAGGTATTTGCTTAATGCTTTGAATAATCAGGTTGTCATTTTGGTTCGATTCAACCCTCTGATAACCAATGGTGGGCATAGCCGTGAAATAGACATTGAATTTATGGTGAGCCTTCTCGCTCCTGCTACGGGCTAATTTTCGTTCCTTACTACTGTAGCCTTTTCTTCTTTCCTCAAATCTTCTGTTCCGCTGGACTATGAGTTGCTTCAAGGCTTGCAATCGGCCGGCCTGAATGAGGTCCAAAATTATCCTGTTTGTCGATATGACTATCGGAAAAATTGCTATCAGCTATATTTGATTCCGTTTTATCAATCAACTCATTGTCATTTGAGGGCATCGTCACGGCCTCATTCTCAAAGACTTTTTTAAGGTAACCATTATCAATTCAATCTACTTTTTCACCAGAAGCAATATCTGATTGGGCATCAGGTTTATGTATGAGACCGGATTCATTGGTTCCTATGCCATTCTCTTTATTTGCAATTGCCGTAAGATCCTTCACTATTGGAGCATTTTCGCCAATAAGATTCACTTGTTGCTGCTCCTTTACCAGCAATTTATTGGTTGGATTAAAGTCGGGAGGCAGATAAAAATCCTGAATGGGATATACTGCGCAGGGAAACTCATCCACTTTTTGTTTTATTATAATGGAGATCAATTGCGTCTTTAGAATAGCTCCGTCGCTAAGTACAGATAAACTAAACTGGTCTCTGCCTTCAGTAAAATTTCCCTGAGGCCGGTAATGTAAAACCAGTGTATCCAATTGGCTAAGTTTACCGTGAGATGGTGGTTCGGAGATTTTCAGGCTCGCATTAACGAAAGACTGTTTAACAATCGCTTTCAGATGAATGATCGTTGACAACCCGGGAAGGATATAAAATTCAGTTTGGCTGAACGTTACCTGTTTGTTTTTCTGAATGAGATCTTCCTGGAAGGGGTCGCACGATGCAATGATCAGCAACGTCAGGCCCATGCCATAGGACTTTATGAACAGGTAAGGTCTAATGCTTATACGCATACAGTGCGGGTACATATATAAGTATGACCGGAGACCGGCCCTAAACGTTGCATCACAGGCATAAGTGCCCTCAGCTATAGGAATTTACTGAATTAAATATGGACTTATTGAATTGGGCAAAGAATCAGAATTGCAGGTTTCGTCAATCTTGGACCAGGTTAAAACAAAAAAGCTACGCAATTCTACGGGGCTTTAGTTAATAATAGGGCGACGATCCGCCCCCAGAAGGTTCGGGCAGGCTTACTCTCCCGTTCCCAATGGCTATCGGGATTACGTCAGACTTCTCAGTGATCCCCCTGTTTTATTTCAGTCCATAAAAACAAAAGCCCCGTATTTCTACGGGGCTTTGAGTTAATGATAGGGCGACGACTTACTCTCCCAGGTGTTACCCCAGTACCATCAGCGCGGGTGGTCTTAACTTCTCTGTTCGGAATGGGAAGAGGTGGGCCCCACCG
>JAYVQY010000162.1:0-16226 GCA_043776715.1 Cyclobacteriaceae bacterium
TGCCAATGCTGGCGCTTTCTGCCGGAACAAAGCTTCCCATTTGTGCCATCAGCACGATCAAGGCTGTTTGGCGCAACAAGGCAGACTTGCCGGCCATGTTCGGGCCGGTGATGATGAGAATTTGTTGCGTTTCGTTGTCGAGGTAAATGTCGTTCGGAACATAAGGTTCGCCCGGAGGCAATTGTCTTTCGATCACTGGATGACGACCAGCCTTAATGAAAAGTTCGACAGATTCATTGATCTGAGGTTTTGAATACTTGTTGACTTTGGCGATGAAGGCAAAGGACAATAGGCAATCCAATGCAGCGATGACCCTTGCATTTTGCTGAATGTGCGAAACGAAATCGGCAGCATGGTGTACTAATTCAAGAAAGAGTCGCTGCTCAATAACGGTCAGTTTCTCTTCGGCGTGGAGGATTTTCTCTTCATAGACTTTTAGTTCTTCCGTGATGTAGCGCTCTGCATTGACCAGCGTCTGCTTTCGGATCCAATCAAAAGGTACCTTGTCTTTGTTGGTATTGCTTACTTCGAGGTAATATCCAAAAACTTTATTATAGGAGATTTTCAATGAGTTGATGCCTGTCCGTTCTACTTCTCGTTTTTGTATCTGCAGCAGGTAATCTTTTCCTGAAAAGGCAATTGCCCGCAACTCATCGAGTTCCGCGTTTACCCCCTCTTTGATGATACCACCCTGATGCACGAGCATCGGGGCATCGTCTTTCAGTTCCTTTTCAATTTTTTCCAACAAGAACTCACACTTGTTGAGTTGGTCTCCCATCTTTCTCAATTCGAGTGTGCCGGACCCGGAAATCAATTCTTTCACTGGCAGGATTGCAAGCAAAGAGCGCTTTAATTGAACCATCTCCCTGGGGTTGATGCGCCCAACAGCGACTTTTGAAATCAGTCGTTCCAGGTCTGCAATCTGGCGAAGGTGTTCTGTGATATTTTCTGAAAAATCAGAATCGTTGAAGAATTTCTCGACAACCTCTAATCGTTCTTCGATCAGCTGTTTCTCTTTCAGGGGCAATACCATCCACTTGCGCAAGAGGCGCGAACCCATCGGAGTCACCGTTTGGTCGAGAATTTGTAGTAACGGAACACCTCCTTCATGTGGTGATGTAATGAGTTCAAGGTTTCGAACGGTGAACTTGTCAAGCCACACATAGGTCTCTTCGTCAATGCGAGCAATGGAAGCGATATGATGTGTGTCTTTATGTTCGGTCACTTCCAGATAATGCAGGATGGCCCCTGCTGCAATGACTGCCTCGTTCAGCCCTTCAATTCCAAAACCCTTGAGCGTCGAGGTCTTGAATTGACTTATTAGTTTCTCCTGACCAAAATCAAGCGCGTAAACCCAATCGTCCAGTGCGAATGTGGCGTGCTCTTCGCCAAAGTGATTTTCAAATTTGTCGCGTTGACTTTTGCAAAAAATAATTTCTGATGGGCTTAAACTCTGGAGTAACTTGAAGATGTAATTCTTCGTTCCCTGCGCACAATAAAATTCACCTGTGCTGATGTCCAGAAATGCGACACCTACCACATCTTTAAAGGCAAAGACAGAGGCAAGAAAATTATTTCGTTTGCGTTCGAGTACATTATCGTTATAAGAAACGCCAGGAGTCACTAATTCAGTGACACCCCGCTTGACGATGCCTTTGACAAACCGTGGATCTTCGAGCTGGTCACAAATTGCCACCCGATGACCGGCCCTTACAAGTTTCGGCAAGTAAGTATCGAGTGCATGATGGGGAAACCCGGCCAATTCAACTTCAGAAGAGGAGCCCGCCCCACGCTTCGTGAGCACAATATCCAATATCTTGCTTGCCTCGATTGCATCCTGGCCAAAGGTTTCATAAAAATCACCAACCCTGAATAGAAGCAATGCCCCAGGGTACTTCACCTTGATGGCGTTGTACTGTTTCATGAGCGGGGTTTCGGCATTGACAGGCATGGGCGGCAATTTAGAACTTAGAGAAACGATCTACTCACAAATTTCCTGATGATTTTAACCGGTACCACTTGTTTTTTATTCAAACTTTGAGGGTGTCCGGGAATTCTTTTGTCATTAAGAATCGTAGCACAATGTACAGCAGTGTTTCTTCTGGTGAACCACTTATCGTCTTAAGGCGACAACCACCCACATTTTATCGCCTTTCTCTTTCATGCGATCTACAAAGGGGTCCTGTTGTTTTAGGATGGAGAATCCAGCCTTCTTGAGATCCTCCAGCGCGAAGTTCATTCCTAACTCGTGGTTCTGCTTCTGATCCATTCGCGACAATTTTCTTCGTTCCTCAGCTATGGGTTCAGAAAGAACCAGGCGACCTCCAGACTTCAAGGATGCTTTAATATGCTGAAGCATTTTAACATATTCATTCATTTCATGATAGGCATCCAGAATGACTATGGCGTCGAGGGAATTCAATGGGAGCAGAGGATTGTCATATTCACCCTTGACCACGGTGACGTTTGAAATTTCTCTTTTTTGCAAGTTGGCATTCAAAAGATCGAGTTTTGTTTTCTCAACATCGACAGCATAGACCTTTCCCATTTCACCTACGATTCCTGATAATTTAATGGTTAAATAGCCCTCATGACAACCAATGTCTGCAATCTTGCTACCGGCTGTAATTGAAAGGTATTTTATGAGCACATCTGCCTTTTGCCACTGGTCGCGCGCTGCCCAGGCACTTTCTGTGTACACATTTTTCCATTGATCCTGAAATAATTGACTCAGGCATATTAATATCACGAAAAGAGCACTTGAATTCATGGTTGTTTCGACGGGCGTTTATCTAATGATGTTGAAAACAAATTTACATAGGTCAAATCTCATGACTAACTTATAATTTTCCGCATGAAAAAACTCAAGTTGGAGGAGCTAGGCCGGATTTCCGTAAATGAATTCAAGTTAGCCGATAAGATTCCAGTGTCAATTCTGCTTGATAATGTTCGCAGCCTTCACAACGTTGGCTCGGCATTTCGAACGGCTGACGCATTCAGACTTGACAAGATTTACCTCACCGGCATTACAGGCATTCCCCCACATCGGGAAATTCAAAAAACCGCCTTGGGTGCAACTGAATCGGTTGATTGGGAATATTTTGAAAGTGCCTCCGCCGCAGTGCTTCATCTAAAGAAAAAGGGACATCAAATTATTGTCGTGGAGCAAACAACGGCGAGCATGCCATTGAATCTCTTTCTGCCTGCTCCAGGAGCAAACTGCTGTTTTGTTTTTGGCAATGAGGTGAATGGGGTGAGTGAAGAAGTAATTGAAATGGCAGACCTTGCATTGGAAATCCCACAGGCGGGCACGAAACACTCACTGAACATCTCGGTATGTCTCGGAATTGTGGTTTGGGAGGTTGTCCAAAAGCTTAAAAAATGAGATAACTTGATTTGCAAAAATATTTCGACAAGGTCACTCGGTTGGATTTCATAACTTTGCTCATTAATTAAGACCTAAGCCATGAGAGTATTAGTAGCCTTTTCACTTGTAATGATCATCGGCAGGATGGGCTTTGCTCAGGAACCGACGCCATCAAATTGTAATCTGTCCACAATTCTTAAAATTGATGGCAATGCAGAGGAGTGGCCGTTTATCTGGGAATACGATTCAGACAAGAAATTTGCATACAATGTTTGTAGTGACGATAACAATCTCTTCATCAGGATGAAAACAAAGGACGATCTGGTCCGTAGGAAGATTGGACTTTTTGGATTGACGGTGTGGATGGATGTAAAAGGAAAGAAGAAGAAGAATCTTGGCCTTCGTTTCCCAGCCGGTGGATCTGAAGTTGATGAAAAGATGGTGATTATTAAGGCAAAAGCTGAGAGTCAGGATGCCAAAAAAATGACGGCTTCGCAACGAGACGATTTTCAAAAGGAGATGAATAAGATGTTGATCACCGACCTTGAAATACTCGAGCTCATTGGCCTGGCCGATAAACCTCTGACCAGTACACGCTCAGGAATTACGAACGGTCTCAAAGTGGCGATCGGGTCTGACGATGAGGGGGCATACGTTTATGAAGCCTTAATCCCTTTTAAATCTTTCAGAATTTCAAAGGCTTCTATACCCAAACTTGGTGTTGGTTTCGAGACAGGCAAGTATGTACCTCCTCCAACCAAAGCATCTACGAGTGGACAGCCTGTTCCCCAAGGCGGTGTAGGCGGTGGGCGATATGGTGGAGGCGGATATGGTGGAGGTGGGTATGGCGGGTACGGTGGAGGATACGGGACCGGATACTCAGGAGGGTCTCGCGGAAGCAGCTCGCCACTTGCTATATCCACGAGCTATTGGTTTACCGTTAAAATGAAATGACTTAATTCTCACCAGTGCACAGTCAATCAGACCGCTATCAGCAACGCGGCGTGTCCGCTTCAAAAGAAGACGTTCACAAGGCCATTCAACATCTTGAAAAAGGACTTTTCCCAAAGTCTTTTTGTAAGATTGTCCCAGACTTACTTGGAGGTGATCCCAATCATTGCACCGTGATGCATGCGGACGGCGCTGGAACAAAATCTTCGCTGGCATATGTCTACTGGAAAGAAACGCAAGACCTCTCTGTATGGAAGGGCATAGCACAAGATGCCATCATCATGAATGTGGATGATCTTTTGTGCGTAGGAGCCGCAGGGCCAATTTTCCTTTCGTCAACGATCGGCAGGAATAAGAATCGCATACCAGGGGAGGTGATCTCGGAGATCATTCAGGGTACGGAAGAAGTGCTTGCCATGCTTAGGAAGTACGGAATGGAAATTTATAGCACCGGCGGAGAAACTGCTGACGTCGGAGATCTGGTGCGCACCATCATTGTAGACAGTACGGTAACATCCAGGATGAGGCGAAAAGATGTGATTGACAACAGTCGGATTCAAAACGGTGATGTCATTGTTGGCCTAGCCTCCTATGGAATGGCCTCCTATGAACTTGAGTACAATGGAGGAATGGGGAGTAATGGTCTCACTTCTGCGCGCCACGATGTGTTCAAGAAAGCGTATGCATTGAAATACCCCGAATCTTATAATCAGGACATTCCTGATGAGCTTGTGTATAGCGGAAAGTTCAGTGTAACGGATACCATCCCCGAAGTACCGGTCAATATTGGTAAGCTGGTGTTATCTCCTACGAGAACATATGCGCCAATAATGATTGAGGTACTTAAGGAATTACGTCATGATATTCATGGAATTGTCCACTGCAGTGGGGGTGCACAGACAAAAGTTCTGCACTTTATAGAAAATCTTCACGTAATCAAAGACAACCTCTTTACTATTCCTCCGCTTTTCCAGCTTATTTATGACCAGAGTGCCACCTCATGGCATGAGATGTACAAGGTCTTCAACATGGGTCATCGAATGGAAGTGTATTTATCAGAACATCATGCGAGGCGCATCATCAGCATTTCAAAAAACTTTGGAGTCGATGCGAAGATCATCGGGAGGGTGGAACTTTCAGAGAAAAAGAAGTTAACGATAAAAAGCAGTGAGGGTAGTTTTGAGTACGATTGATGTTAAAAATAATCTGACAATGAATGCCCAATGTCGATTTCAGCACAAATTATATTGCTTTTAAGATGATAAGTTCAACACGCCGATTCAACGCGCGGGCCTCTTCCGTATCATTGGGGGTCAGTGGTTTACTTTTTCCATACCCCTTTGCCTCAAACCGCTTATTGACAATGCCCTTTTTGTTGAGATAGGTAATTACACTTTTAGCTCGTCTTACGGAAAGCTTATCATTATAGTCGTTGCTGCCAACGTCGTCGGTATGGGCCGCGATCTCAATAATGACAGAAGGATTTTGATGCATAAATTCAATCACGCGGTCAAGTTCGGAAAAGGATGAACTTTTAAGGTCGGCCGAATTGGTTTCAAAAGTAATATTATCGAGGGTAAGCAAGGCGCCTTCGCGGATGGGAGTCATTACAAGGTTCAGAGAATAGCTGCCATCGGGCTGGGCCTCACCTTCGCCGGCCACAATGGAGGATGTAGCAAAAAAATAACCTTTCCCGCTGCTGGCAACCACCTGATAGCGATCGCCTTTGCGTAAATAAACTGACTCACCAGATTCGGAAATGATCACTTCATCCTGGACCTTGTTGTTAAAAGTGACCTTGGTCTTTACCCTGCTTTTTGTAGTTACATCAATCACATCTGCAGCAAACTTGACCTTTTCATGAACGAGTTGAAATGTAATGGTTGTGTCGGGCTTAAAGGTATGTGGATCGAAAACCATAGACTGTTTGACCTCGGGATAATGGAAAGCCGCCGCAGAAAGTGCATATTGATTGGCAGTTTCAAATTTCAATATGGGTCCTGCCACGTTGATTTTCAATGAATCGTTCCAAAGGAAATTATTTTGGCGATCGATCACTTGTATAAGCGATGTCACTGGAATTTTCAGGTCACGATCGGTGGATGATAGGGTAACCAGATACTCCGATTTGAGATTGATATCGGTTGGGATTGCTTTATAGGTATCCTGCTTTCGGAGGTCAAAGTCTCGCGCCTCTTTCAGATAGGAAGGATTTATAAATTCAACAAGGAAGTGCGAACCGGCTGCCAATACAATGCTGAATCGACCATCATTTGGATTATTTGTTAACACCACCTTTTCTTTCTTCTCTACATTTGTGATCGTAATTGAACAAGCTAACGGAAGGCCATTCTTTTCAGATCGCACATACCCAAGGACAGTGACGTTAATCAGCTGACGATATTCCAATGGAATGGGCATCGCATAAATATCTTTCTTGGTATAAAAGAAAATGGTGTCTCCAGCGGCAGAGATAGTTGGTGATTGATCATTGTCTGGTGAGTTAATGAAATCAAGCGGCTTTGGGTCAGCCCATGTGCTGTCGGCATTTCTTCTCGTCTGAAATAAATCATATTTACCTCTTCCTTCGGGAGTGACCGCAGAAAAAATGAGGGTATGATTGTCAGCCATGATTCGCGGATCCCTGACACAGCCTGTATTTATTTGATCCGGAAGTTTTTTAGGCGCTCCCCACTTTCCATCCGGTAGTTTGGTGGACACATAAATCTCAAAGCAATTTTCTTTGCTTTTTTTGTCAACCCTTACGATGCCATTGTCATAGGTGATGCGAATAAAATAGAGCGAATTACCATCGGCTGAAATGGAAGGAAATCCTTCATAATCTTCAGTGTTGACGGGAGCACCGACGCTCTTGGGTTCGCTCCATTGCGAGGCGCTGAGTCTTTCTGAATAGAATATATCTTCACTCGTTGTCACCCCTTCAATGAAAGCAGTAAAAAAAATAATATTGCCATCATATCCTAAACTTGGCCCAGCAAGGAAACTGCACTTTTCATTGATGGCCGTAAGGGGTACCAATTCGCTCCAGCTACCATCTGCTTTCCGAGTTGATTCAAACAATTCCCATCGTTCATCAATTTTGGTTGAATTCTTGTTGCTTTCAATAATCATCGTATGGCCGTCTGCACTAATGGTAGGAGCAAACTCCGTGAATTTGTCCGTACTAATCCCCTCTACCCGCTTTGGCTCCACTGCGACTGACTGTGCCTGAAGGAACGGTGACAGAAGTCCCATTAAAAAACAGACTGCAATTGCGCTTTTTCCCATGACCATAAGGCTAAAATAATCTTTATCGTCCAATGAGTACAAAGGCCCCCCAATAAAATGGGTCTTTATACTTGTTTTTCAATTCAATTTGGGCCTGCCTGAATGCGGTGACTTTATCTTTGGTGAGTAGCAATTGATTATAGAATCCAATCATCAGTTCCTGAGTGGCCTCATCATTGACCTTCCAAAGGCTCATAATCAGATTTTTTGCCCCGGAAACAAGGAATGCGCGCTGGAGCCCATACACCCCTTCTCCGTTTCTGATGCTGCCTGATCCGGTTTCGCATGCCGAAAGCACGACCAGGTTTGTGTGATCAAGATTTAGATTCATTACCTCCAGCGCCGTAAGAATTCCATCTTCTTCGGCCCCGGATTCTTCAAATGCGTTTGCGATGTTCTTCTCAACACCAGCCAACAGTAGCCCAGACCGGGTTAAAGGATTGTCAGCAGCCAGAGAGATGTTCTTCGAGTAAATGATTGGGGTATCTTCTATCTTTTCTGGAATGAAGAAACCATGAGTGGCGATATGAAGAATGTCCGGGCTCTGTATGATTTTGATTTTTTCTTCGGAGGCATCTTTAAACATGTACGAGTTCACATTCCACTGATTCTTTTTAAGTAGTTGTTCTATGCCCATGATTTCCTCCCGTGTGCCAGGTAGGTCGGCTACTCCGCCCTTCACTATTTCTGATACCGTAGTTTGTCGGTTTGGAACACCTACATTTTTGGGCATAGCAGTGCGGCCTGAACGAAAATCTGGGTACCCAAATAATATTGCCGATGGAGTTTGAGAAAATTTCCCTGGGTTAGCAACCAGCTCCCGAAGATTGCTTAATAATCGAATGGTCAGCCGGCTAATGAGAAAGTCGTTTGCTTGCTTGTCATAAAGGGTAAGCAGGTTAACCTTGTTATAGACGCCATCTGCAGAGAGGTAAACGGTTGTTACTCCTTTCAGAATTGGTTCGAGTGGTCGCCAATACAAATCATAGGATCGGTTATTGTCCATCACGAACCGAATGGTATTGCTATAAAAGCTAAACTCGCGCCCCTCCATTTCTCTGCCACGCGGAAAGATCATCATCAAGGGGGTTGCTTGGTCCGGCCGAAGCACCAGGGCTGCGTATATCACCGAATCTTTTTCCGGGGCAAGCCTGATGATTTCAACGGCTGCCTCTCCGGGCTTCAGAGCTTTCTTTACATCCTGCCAACCAATGGGTTGCTTGTTAAAGGCTCCGCCAAAAAGTTCTGATTGCGTCGAGAGCCACTTCTCTAAATCGTTGGCTGTCTGTTGACTTTCAACAATAATACTTTGCTGGCTTTGTTTTTCCTCAAAAGTAAGCGTGGTAAATCGGGCAAGTTTTTCTTTGAGCTGCAGCCATGCTGTAAACTTCGCTTGTAGATCAGGGTTTCCGCTTGTTAAAATTGCGTTCCTCACCTTGGTAGAAGCATTTAACAACAAGGCCTTTGTTTCCAATCTAAAATCATAAAGTTCGCCGAGGGCAGCGTTGTCCTTGGATTGATATCGCACCACAAATTCTTCGTAGTCATTAATTATTTTGTTGATCTTATTGAAATAAGCCGTTTTCTCAAAGTCGCTGAGAGATGGAAATATTTCTTTGATTTGCCCAAGATAAAACTGCGACACACTTCTGAAAAGTGGACCCACCTTCCCATATTCTCCAAGCCCCTGATGGAGGACAGCGAGATTATATACATTATGCATATAATCAGGGTGATCTTTGCCTAGCATTCTCTCCTGGATTTTCAAAGCTGATTCGAACAGCAAGCGGGCTTTTTGAGGTTCACCCGTTTCCTGATAGACGGTGCCGAGATTCGCTAACTTACTTGCGTAACTAAGAGTTTGGTCTCCGCCGTTTAGTTTGTCGACCTCTAACGCCTGCAGATAAAGACCCTTGGCTTTTTCAAAGTTCCCCATCGCCTGGTAAAGTACAGCAAGGTTTTGCAAACTGATCGAAAAGTCAGGATGCTTTTCGCCAATGGTCTTTCGATCGACTTCAAGCACTTCTTTAAACATAATCTCCGCCTTATCATATCGAAGGGTCTGCTGATAGATGGTGGCAAGGTTTTGTTTCAGGGCAGAAATCAGTGCGGCAGGAGTTTGGGGATCGCTCAGGAGATTCTGATAGATGCTCTCGGCCGCTGTATAGTTTCCCAGTATAATATAAAAAGTAGCAAATGAATTATACACTTGTTTCAATTCGCCCGATTGCAATTTTTTAAATCCCGCGATGGCCTCTTGATAGTTAACCTCTGCTTCCTTGTATTTTCCCATCTGCTGATGAAGCCGGGCAATTTGATAGGAAGCCTCAGCGTGCATTTGTGGGAGAGCACCTGTTTTTTTGATCAATTCAACCAACAGCGCTTCTGATTTTTTCCAGTCACCAGAGCTCCTATAAACCTCTGCCAATTTTAAGTTGATAGCATTTTCTATGCTGGGGGATGAGTTGTTCAGGGCATGTCGACTGAGGTGATTGATGGCTATTTCATTTTGGTTTAAAGTTATAAGCGCCTCACTGTAGATAGCGGAGACCTCCAATTGGTTTTTCTCGGGCAGGGCAAACAGAATGGCATAATTGGTCGCCAGGCTTTCCAATGCCTTCCGTGCAAAATCAGGCCTGTTGAGGTTCAGAAATTTTATGGCAGCATTCGTACGATGATTGGCTTGTGTAGCCGGAGGAAGAGAAGAAAAATTCTTAAAGGCCAATGCATAATTTTGATCGGCCCCTGTGGCGTTACCGGAAACCAATTGGATGTCAGCGTCAAGTTCTTCCACATAACCGTATTCCACGCTTGATTCAGAGTACAGTTTCTGCGCAATGGGTCTTGCACGATTCAACTTTAGCTGTGCTTCATTGATTTGCCGGTTGTTGTATAAGCATCGGGCATAATTTTGAAATACCGAAAACCCGGTATTGCTCTCTGCATTGCTTTTGGCCAGACTTTCTTCTGCGAGTTTGAAATAGCGGAGGGCTTCAGAAGGTTGTGTGTTTTGAAAATCAAGTGCAGCCTTTAAATATTGAAGCGCCTTTTGGTCTTCACTGACGTTGCCCTGCTGCATCAATGCCAATGCCTCTGTGGTGTTTCCACCGGCGGCGGCCAGTTGAACCAACCTTGTTTTTGCCTGTGCATATTCAGGCCACGACTGCAACCCATTTTTTTCAACGAGTAAAACAAATTCTTTTAACCTGGCCTCTACACGCGCAGCATTCTTATTTTTATCATCCGCGTAAGCTGAATAATAGAGCGCCAGTAAATATTCCTCACCTTCATCAGGAAACTGTTTCAAACCAGTCGCAGCAGTGTTTAATACTTCACCCGCCTTGTCAAAATCATTCATGGAGAGCAACACCTGTCCATAGTTGCTTTGTACTTTAAAAAAAGCAACACTTGCTGGCTCAGTGGATGACGCAAGGAGCACTGAAAGTTCCTCATAGTCTTTGCGTGCTGATGTCCAGTTTGATACCGCTTGAAACATTTGGGCCCTTTTCGACACCGCTTCGATATAGTGTTTACTTTTTGATCCCTCTGTTTGCAAAAATAATTTCACTTCCTCTTGCGAATAGGGTATGCCCCTCGAATAATCCTGGGACTCCAGGCAGATGGCGGTGATCAGTTGAAGAGAATAGATTTGATTTTTAACATCCAGAGACTTCGATGCTGCATAAGCTTTTTCGGCATTCACGATTGCGTCAGCATAGTGCTGCGCCTGATAGGCAGAAACCGCCGGATCGTAATAACTTTTCCAATCTTGCGTGTAGGCTGAAAAAAATGACACCAGAAAAAAGAGCATCAGAGGAAGGCGATTCATGATTATCAATAAGGTAGAAAGGGTTTTGACCATTTCAACAACAGAATTAACATTCTCTATCAAAATTACCCTTTTAATGTTATTGCACACATGGCGATACTTCAAATCCGGACCTTTATGAATACTCAGCTAATCCTACTTCTTTGGCAACTTTGATAATTTTGAACTATTCGAATGCTATTTCACAGAGTTTCGCAGGGAGAATTCAGGAGTTTCACGGAGAAGTCAATAATTGAAATCAAATTACGCATCATTTCTTCGAGTAACTCCTTTGCATTCTCCGAGAAACTCCGTGCAATGGCCTTGCACTAACATAACAAAGTAGAACTAAAGGAACCAGAAGAAATGCCATTGAAATAATTTATTAACCCCGCGAAATTGAAAAAAGTATCTTCACAAAAAATTATTGTGTTATGAGAAATGTCATGGTTGTTTTGTTGGTCCTGTCAGTCGGCCTCGCGGCGGCCCAGAAAAAATCAAACCCGGCCCCTATTCAAAAGCGGCCACTCACGCATGCTGTGTACTATGGCTGGAAGGAAATTACGTACAAAGCGCTCACGCCAGACGGAAATTTTGCAGTCTTTACTGTGAATCCGCAGGATGGCGATGGGAAAGTGATCTTCTATAATCTAAAAACCAGCACCCAGGATTCTGTCCGCAGGGCCGATAACATTTCACTTTCGTTCGACAGTCGGTATGCTGTATTCAAAATCAAGCCGCAACAAAAATTAGTGAGGGAACTTCGGAGACAAAAAAAGAAGAAAGAAGATCTGCCCAAAGATTCGCTGGCGGTTTATTCTTTCATTTCAAGAAAGACGGAGAAAATTCCGGATGTAAAATCCTACAAGATTCCGGAAAAATCCGGAGGATGGCTGGCCTACCAACAGGAACCAAAGAAAGAATCCAAAGGCAAAGTAGACAACGCAAAACCGGATGAAAAAAAACCTAAGAAGAAGAAAACCAACACCGATGATAATGGCTTTACGCTAATTCTGAAAAAATTCTCTACGGAAAAAGAAACTTCATTTCCGTTCGTGAAAGATTATTCGTTTGCGAAATACGGTCAGGGACTTCTCTTTGCTACAAGCGGGAATGACAGTACCGTGAAGGCCGGCGTGTATTGGTATGACCTAGTGAACGAGAAGCTCCAGTCGTTGTACGCAGGGCAGAGCAAGTATAAATTCAAAGGTCTTGCCATCAGCGAGGACGGCACACAGACTTCATTTCTTGTAGACAGCGATACCACGAAGGCCCAGGTGAAACACTTTCAACTTTTTCATTGGAGGGCGGGAGATCCATCCGCTATGGTGATGGATGTAGAGCGCTCTATGGGAATTCCACAAAACTGGACGGTAAGCGAAAATTATTCGCCCACCTTCTCAAAAGATGGAGGAAAATTATTTTTTGGATCAGCGCCGCCGCCTGTTGTTGCAGACACCACCCGTTTGCCGGAAGAAATTGTGAGCGTGGAGATTTGGGGTGGTGAAGATCAATACATCTATCCTCAGCAGAACAAACAAATTGATAACGAAAGAAAGCGGACCTACCTGGCGGCCATCGATCTTGCCGAAAAGAGAATTATTCAACTGGGTGACCGCGAAGTGCCTGGCATTGAAACCGGCGATGAAGGCAATGCCCAGGTGGCATTGGGTGAAACAAACATTCCCTACAGGAAAACAACCACGTGGGACCCTTCTGCCTACACCGATTTTTATCTCTTCGATTTGCAAAAGCAGATGCGCAAGACCATTGCCACAAAAGTAAAAGGCAATGCAAGTCTTTCACCGAGGGCCAATTATGTGTACTGGTTCAGCTTGCCGGATACATCGTGGTTTGCCTATTCCGTGGCAACGGAGAAAATTTCAAAACTGAATCAGGATTTAAGAGTAAAGTTCGCAGATGAGGAAAATGATTCACCCGATTATCCCGGGTCTTATGGTTCCGCAGGTTGGACCACCGATGACCAGCTTTTTTTGGCGTACGACCGATATGATCTCTGGGCTTTTGATCCACAAAATCAGAAGCCCCCAGTCAATCTGACAAAGACCGGACGACGGGAGAAAATTGTATTCAGATACGTCAAACTCGACCCAGAAGAACGATCGATCGATCCCGAAAAAGAGATTTTGCTTTCAGCGTTCAATGAGGGCTCCAAAGCTTCGGGCTACTATAAACTATCCTTAAAAGAGGGTAAGCTCACCAAATTGCTGATGGACAATTATCGCTTTGGCGGAACGGTGAAAGCAAAGAATGCCAACCAACTTTTGTTTACCCGGGAGAGCTTCCGTGAATTTCCCGATGTGTGGAGCTCGGATATGAATTTTACTTCTATAAAAAAGATCAGCGACGCCAACCCGCAAATGAAAAACTATCTCTGGGGCTCCGTGGAGATGGTGAGCTGGACTTCTCTTGACAATGTTCCATTGAACGGATTGCTGTTCAAACCGGAAGGCTTTGATCCGATAAAGAAGTATCCGATGATTGTGAACTTTTACGAAAAAGAGAGCGACAATTTATATCAACACATCAAACCCGAACCCCTTCGCTCCACCATCAACAAGACGGTGTACGTCAGCAACAATTATCTGGTATTTGTTCCGGACGTCGTCTATAAAATCGGTTTCCCCGGAGAGAGTGCAAAGAGTTGCGTGATGCCCGGCGTGACATCGCTCATCGAAAAAGGATTTGTGGATGAAAAGAACATTGGCATCCAGGGTCACAGTTGGGGTGGCTATCAGATTTCTTACCTCGTTACACGCACCAATCTTTTTAAGGCAGCAGAGGCCGGCGCGGTAGTAGCCAACATGATCAGTGCCTATGGCGGGATTCGCTGGGAGACCGGCATCAGCCGTATGTTTCAGTACGAACATTCACAAAGCCGCATAGGAGGTACGTTGTGGGAGAAGCCCATGCACTTCATTGAAAACTCTCCAATTTTCTTTGCAGACAAAATTCAGACCCCCATGTTGTTGCTTCACAATGATGCCGACGGCGCGGTGCCGTGGTACCAGGGGATTGAGATGTACATGGCTTTGAGAAGGCTGAACAAACCCGTGTGGATGCTGAACTACAACGGTGAGCCGCATTGGCCGGTGAAGCGCGAAAACAGAATCGATTTTCAAACCCGCATGATGCAGTTCTTTGATTATTATCTCAAAGGCGCAGCGGAGCCTGACTGGATGTTGAAAGGAGTACCGGCGTTGGAGAAGGGAATTACGAAGGGATATTGAGATGCAACGGTCAATGCATGCGGCGTAGCGTGTTACTTATTTTTCAATCGAAGCAATGCTTACCTAAGTTGAAGTAAAGTTTCATTCCGAAACCTACACGCTATGACTTCATGCATATGGCATGAAGTCGCTCATAACAATCTACCCTCTTTCATAACGTTTGAGTAGAAAGGCGTCACACGGTGCTTCGTGTTCCATTCAGTCTCAGAATAAACCATGGGACTTATAACTTCACCAATTTCGAACTCCAGGTCATATAGCGGATATGTCACATTTTTCTTAATGTCGGCTGTAATTTTTTCCTTATTTAATAAAATAAGTAAGTCCCAATCTGAGTCTGGCCTCATTGTCCCGCGAGCTCTGGAACCATATAGGTACACTTTAGCGGAAGGGTCTCTGTCCAAGACGATTCGCTTTATCCGGTCAAGTATATTTTGCTGATTTGCTATACCCCAAATTTATTAAATTTCCCGGGTCCTTTTTTGTCGGACGGGCAATTCAGATGAACGTTTCACAAGTTGCTGATATGCGGTATGCACCTCAGTGCTTACCGAGGCCATATCGTTTCTAGTAGGCAGATGCAGCGAGAGATGCACCGTGAGTTAATGGCTCACGGCCACCTACTCGATTGGGTTCCGTGCCTTCCGCCCCCATGTCAGTACGATACTGATAGGTTCAAATGTCCACCGAGTCCTTTTTGAATAATTCTCATAAGGGTCGATAGCCTGATGTCGCTGGCATCATTCTCAATTCGTGAAATGTAGGATTTAGTTGTCCCACATTTTGCGGCGAGTTGCTCTTGGGTTAAATTTTGATTCTGTCTCATCTCTTGAATCAGAACACCAAGTTTGAATGCTTCGAATTCTTGTTCGTAGGCATTTCTCTTTGTTGTACCCTTTTTTCCGTATTGCTTGTCAAGATGGTCGGCAAACGAAGTCAAATTTTTATTTATTCTTTTTTTCATCGAAGTATTGTTTTTTTAATCTCTCCGCCAATTCAATTTCATTCTTAGGAGTCTTTTGAGTTTTCTTTTGAAATCCGTTAACCAGGATTATCACTCGTCCTTTGTCGAAGAAACTGAAAACTCGATAAATATCGCTTCCAACCTCGACTCGAACTTCAAAAATCCCGTCAGAGTCCTCCATGTGTTTAAAATACTTTTCAGGAACTTTCTCAATGGCAGAAATCAGACCTAGAGTCCAGTTGAACTTAGCTTTAACCTCTGGTTTCAGTCTTTCAAAGAAGTCCAGGTAGTAGCGTTTATAGTAGAAAATACTCCTGATAAAGTTTTTGTCCACGGGACAAAGTTAGCTAATTAGGAAACTCTCTCAAACTCTCAAAAGTTCAAATTTTAAATTAAACCCATAGTGAAACCGGGCATGGCACCCAACGTCGGTGTGTGCGTTCGTGGCGGGGTTAGGAGGTCTTGCCAAGGCCAGAGGCCGGCAAGACCGACTGCTGCGAAGTAAGCATCCGATGAAGTACATATTTCCTTAGCCAAAGGTTGGTAGTAGTTTTGGGTTTCACTAAAACTACATTATGAAGACCGAAAATTCAATTT
>JAYVQY010000163.1:0-48388 GCA_043776715.1 Cyclobacteriaceae bacterium
TGGAGCGTTCAAAGACAACACAGATTCGGCAGGGTTGAGCAAGAGCAATGGATGGTGGAGCAGAATTGAAGGAGCTGATCTGGATCATGACGGCGACATGGACTTTGTGGTTGGAAACCACGGGTTGAATTCGAGGTTCAGAGCTTCGAGTGAAAAGCCTGTTTGCATGTATGTCAGTGACTTTGATGAAAACGGGACCATAGAGCAGATTGTTTGTACGTACAACGGAGACAAAAGCTATCCATTGGTCTTACGCCACGATTTGGTCAACCAGATTCCCTCTTTAAAAAAGAAGTATTTGAAGTATGATAGTTATAAAGACCAGACCATTACCGATATTTTTACGCCTGAGCAAATGGCCAAGGCAATAAAGCTTGAAGCTTATGAGTTGGCCACTTCTGTGCTAATCAATGATGGAAGGGGTAAGTTTTCGTTGAAACATTTACCTGTAGAAGCCCAGTTTTCGGATGTATGTGGTATTGAATTGGCTGACTTCAACCAGGATGGAAACCAGGACATTCTGTTGGGGGGGAATCTGTTCAAGGCAAAGCCCGAAGTGGGACGATATGACGCGAGCTATGGTTTGTATTTGGAAGGAGACGGCAAAGGAGGATTTACTTCGGTGAATTCCCGTGAATCTGGAATTCGGATCGAGGGTGAAGTAAGGGACATCATTACTATTCAGGTAGGACAAAAAACTGTGACTTTGGTGGCTCGAAATAATTCGTCCATCATGGCCTATACGAATAATAAGAAGTAAGTGGTCAGGAATCTTTATTTGCTTTTGAGCATCGTCCTTATTTTTGGCGCAATCTCTTGTGAGCGTGAACGAGACCAGCGTACAACGTCTATGTTTCAAGCGGTTCCTTCATCGCATTCAAATATTGATTTTGAAAACAGGTTGAGAAACACCGATGATTTCAACATTATTGAGTACTTGTACTTCTTCAATGGAGGTGGCGTTGCAACAGGAGATATTAATAATGATGGCTTGGTGGATGTTTATTTTTCATCCAACCAGCAATCCAACAAACTTTATCTCAACAAAGGAGATTTTAAATTTGAAGATATCACGGCCAAAGCCGGTGTAGGAGGGGAAGGAAATTGGAAGACAGGAGTCGTGATGGCGGATGTAAATGGAGACGGGCTTTTGGATATTTTCGTTTGCGGCGTAGGCAATTACAAGAAATTTGACGGGCACAATCAACTTCTTATCAATAATGGCGACCAGACATTTGTCAACAAGGCAAAGGAATATGGCCTTGATTTTCAAGGCTTTTCAACGCAGGTGAGTTTTTTTGATTATGATCTGGATGGTGATCTGGACATGTATCTGCTCAATCATTCAGTGCACACTGTAGGTTCGTATGGCGATGTTACGTTGCGCTATCAAAGCGATCCTCTTGCTGGAGATCGGTTATACCGAAATGAACTGGTACCCAGTGGCGTTGTTCATTTCAGCATTGTTACCGAAGAAGCAGGCATACTCGATAGCCATATTGGTTACGGACTTGGCGTTGGCGTGTCAGACCTGAACAATGATGGCTACCCTGATCTTTATGTTTCTAATGATTTTCGGGAGAACGATTATCTGTACATCAATCAACACAATGGAACGTTTAAACAGGAACTGGAGACGGCCATCCCGCATTCCAGCAGATTTTCGATGGGCAATGACATTGCTGACATAAACAACGATGGCTGGCAAGACATACTAGCCTTGGATATGATGCCACGCGATGAGCGCGTCATTAAGACCACGGCAGGAGAAGATAGCTATGAGATTTTTGAATTTAAATTGCGCTACGGCTTTCACAGTCAATTGGCCCGCAATGCACTTCAACTAAGCAGAGGGGTTCACAAAGGAGGGGTTCCTTTATTCAGTGACATAGCACCTTTGGCTGGAGTGGAAGCAACGGATTGGAGTTGGGCACCGTTGCTCGCTGATTTTGATAATGATGGTTTTAAAGACCTTTTTATTGCCAATGGCATTGTAGGCCGGCCTAACGGGCTTGACTATATAAACTATATTTCAAGTGATTCAGCTCAACGTTTTTTCACCGACGAACAAATGATTGAGAAGTTGCCCATGGGTAAGGTGCCGAATTTCTTCTTTAAGAATCAGGGCGACCTGACTTTCAAAGATGCGTCCAGCTCATGGATTGGCAATAAGCCAACCTTCTCCAATGGAGCAGCATATGCAGACTTAGATAATGATGGCGATCTTGATCTGATCGTCAATAATATTAATGACGAGGCGCTCGTATACCGAAACGATGTGACGAGAGATTCAGCAAGTTTTATCAATGTTCGATTGAAGGGCTCTGGTGCGAATCGATTTGGTGTGGGGACTAAGATTATTGTTCATACTGGAGGGAAGAAGATTTATCAGGAGCAATTCCCATCGCGCGGGTGGATGTCCTCGGTGGATTATTTGATGCATGTTGGGCTCGGAAATGTGAAGGAAGTTGATTCCATTTTTGTTTGCTGGCCCGCTGGTAAGCGACAGATCATCAAAGCACTGGCGGTGAATCAAACAATAGAAGTCGACGAGCGTGACGCAAAGCGAATAAGTATCGGCGAATCAAAACAGCAGCCTTCACCAATTCTTGAGGAGGTAAAGGGTTTCAATTTTGTTCACAAAGAAGATGAGTTTATTGCATTCAATGTGGAGAGATTAATGCCACGCATGATTTCGACGGAAGGCCCAAAGATTTCAACTGGCGATATTAACGGAGACAAGTTGGAGGACTTTTTTGTCGGTGGTGCCGCAGGACAATCGGGAGCCATCTTCATACAGGATAGGCGGGGTGCTTTTCGGAAGACGGAATCCGGCGCAGTCAGCCAGGACTCGTTGGCAGAAGACACAGGCTCTGCGATATTTGATGCGGATGGAAATGGAAGCCTTGACCTTATCGTAGTGGGGGGTGGTCAGCAATATGGTGGTGAACATCGTTCGCTTCAACCCAGATTATACTTGAATGATGGACATGGCAACCTCAGGAATGCGACTGGCAATTTGCCGAAAGTTTTTAGCAATGCGTCTTGTGTGAAAGCAGGAGATGCCGATGGAGATGGTGACCTGGATCTATTCATCGGTGGAAGAGTTGAGGCTGGAAAATATGGTATTGACCCCCCGAGTTTTATCCTTATCAATAATGGCCGTGGAGTATTTTCCGATGAGACGAGGAAATTCCTGCCAGGGCAGGGCAACAACCCAAGGTCACTTGGTATGGTGTCCGATGCATCTTGGATAGACCTTAATAAAGATGGGAAGTTGGACCTGATTGTGGTGGGTGAATGGATGCCAATCACGATCCTTATCCAAGATCAGGGAGTATTGCAAGACAAAACAAGTGATTATGGCCTATCAAATTCAAATGGATGGTGGAATACTTTGTTGGTGGATGACGCCGATGGAGATGGGGACTCAGATTTCTTGGTCGGCAATCTTGGCTTCAATTCCCGATTACGGGCAAGTAAGACCGAACCAGTCAGTATATTCATTGGAGACATCGATAATAACGGAAGCCTTGACCCAATCTTGACGTATTACAATCAGGGTAAGCGGTATCCACTACTCTCACGAGATCAGCTTGTGAAACAAGTGCCCTCACTGAAACGGAAGTTTTTAAAATATGCTGACTATGAAAATGTGACACTGGAGGATATTATTTCTGTTGAGCAGCAGCAGAAATTCATTAGAAAGGACGCGATGACTTTTGCTTCTGTTTACGTTGAAAATCTGGGAGGTAAATTTGAAATTCATGAATTGCCTGTTAATGCTCAGGCGTTTCCGATATACTCCTTTTGCCTGGAGGACTTGAATGCGGACAAGATAATGGACATCTTAGCAGTTGGTAATCTATTGTCGACACAGCCGGATTTAGGCCGTTTTGATGCTGGCTATGGTTTGGCAATGTTAGGAGATGGGAAAGGAAATTTTATAGGAGATCCCCTTGCTTTGGAGGGCTTCCTTGTGAAAGGCGAGGGGCGGGATATTCAAAAAATAGTAACCACGAAAGGTGAGCATCTGTTTATCGTTGCTCTTAATAATGACAGTCTGAAAGTATTCAGGAAAATCAAATGAAATACTCATGAAAAAAAATGTATCAACGGTTCTTTTGGTTCTTCTAACAGGTTTTTTATTTGCTCAGGCGCCCGGGTGGATCATCGAGTCTAGACCAATTGACCCAAACAACTATTTCGGAGTGACAGTGGCAAATGGCATGATTGGCCTGGTGTCTTCTCCGGAGCCAATGAAAGTAAAGGATGTCGTCTTAAATGGTGTGTACGACTATTACCAACGTGGAAGAGTTTCCAATATTTTAAAAACCTTTAATCATGTCAACCTGAATCTGGATGTGGATGGGATGCGGATAGGCCAGCGTGATATTACGAATTATAAGCAAGTGTTGAATATGCAAAAAGCTGCGTTGACCACCACATTTGATGTTGGCGCCAAGGTTACCGTGAAGCATACGATGATGGCATTGCGACACTTGCCTTATACTTCTTTGGTGATGGTGGAAATAAAAGCCAATAAGGATGTGACCATTGTTCCAATGAGCGTGATTGAAGCGCCGAATCACTTGACAGATGTCAAGAACTTGTATAGCGAGATTGACCGGCCCCACGTGACCATACCATTGCTTACGTCAGTAGGGAAGAGCCCGTCAGGAAAGCATACCGTGGCGGTGAGCAACAGCATCATTTTCACCGAGCCTCACGGGCAGGAACCAGATTTGATTCATGAAGATTGGGATTACAACATGCACCTCATGAAGTTTACCAAGACGTTAAGAGCCGGTGAGACTTATCGTTTTAGTGTAGTAGCCTCTGCAACATCAACGGAGCATTACAATGATCCGTTGAATGAAGCAGAACGTCTCACAATTTTCGCAAAACTAGAGGGCACCCAGCGTTTATTACAGCGCCATGAAGCAGATTGGGAGAAACTTTGGAAAAGTGATATTGTGATTGAAGGTGATCTTCAGGCTCAAAAAGATATTCGATTTGCGCTCTATCATCTTTATTCTTTTGCACGTGAGGGCACTGCCTACAGCATTTCACCCATGGGTTTGTCAGGCTTGGGCTACAATGGTCATGCTTTTTGGGACACAGAACTTTGGATGTATCCGCCTCTGCTGATCATGCAACCCGGCATTGCCAGGTCAATATTAGAATACCGCTTTGAGCGCCTCGAAGCAGCACGTCAAAATGCGTTTTCCCATGGATATAAAGGGGCCATGTTTCCCTGGGAGTCATCGGATGAAGGTTCAGAGGACACACCGGTATGGGCATTAACGGGGCCATTCCAACAACATATTACAGGTTGTATTGGTTGGGCGTTTTGGAAATACTATCAGGTTACAAAAGATAAGATATGGCTGCGTGATAGGGGTTATCCGATGTTAAAGGAAGTAGCTGATTTTTGGGCAAGCCGGGTAGAACGTAAGGGTCCGGGTCAGTATGAGATCAATAATGTAATTGGTGCGAATGAGTGGCAGGAGAATATTGACAACAATGCTTTCACCAACGGAATGGCCATCACCGTGCTGCGATTCGCAACCCAGGCAGCAAAGGAGTTAGGAATGGTGGCCAATCCGGATTGGGAGCATGTGGCTCAAAATATTCCAATCTTGAAATTTCCTGATGGGACCACAAAAGAAAATGCTACGTATGACGGTGTCGAGATCAAGCAGGCTGATGCCAATCTTTTGTCCTACCCATTGGAGATTGTTACGGATCGAACTCAAATAGAAAAAGACCTGAAGTTTTATGAGCCGAGGATGTCGCCCAATGGCCCTGCTATGGGAAACTCCGTGTTATCTACATTGTATTCCAAACTCGGCAATCCAGAGAAGGCGTACGAAATTTTCTTAAGGAGCTATAAACCCAATGAGGTGGCACCCTTCGGAGTGTTGGCTGAAACGGCAGGTGGAACAAATCCTTATTTTGCTACGGGTGCTGGAGGTATGCTACAGGCAATTCTCTTTGGTTTTGGCGGATTGCAGATAACGGATACAGGCACTGTGCAGACAAAGACAAAACTGCCAAGTAAATGGAAGGCTTTGGAAATGAAAGGCGTTGGTATTTACCGGTCCAACTATGTAGTGAAGTAATGCTTCATTGGTCTGGAAACTGACAAACATCATTTTATCCTTTGGATTTAGTGATCTAATATTGCTAAACTTTTAATCTCCTATGATTCGATACGGATGGGTTGTGTTGGCTTTCATAGCTTTTGGATGTGGTTCCAATTCAAAAGAGTATAAAGCCAAGGTTCAAAATACGGATTACATCCATCGCACTTTAAAAAAAGTCACGGACCTTATTGTATATGATATTTTTTCACCACCTGTGGCGAGCAGAATTTATGCCTATACGAGCATTGCAGGCTATGAGGCGCTCATTCCTCAAAATAAAAAATTTGTTAGCCTGGCTGGTCAGTTAAATGGGTTAGGTGCGTTGCCACGGCCGGACTCCCTTCAAGAGTATTGTTTTCCTTTGGCGTCGATTCAGGCAATGACTAAAGTAGGGAAGGCCCTCGTGTTCTCGGAGGATGATATGGATGAATTTCATACCAAGATTATGCAGGAGTTCAAGGATGCAGGTGTTCCAGAGGATGTATTTGAACGTTCTGTAACTTATGGCAATGCGGTTGCAGACCACATCATGGCATGGTCATCAAAGGATAACTATAAGCAATCCCGTTCATTCCCCAAGTATTCTATTGTAAGTGATCCTGCCACTTGGAAACCTACACCACCTGCTTATATGGACGCCGTGGAGCCCCATTGGAATAAGATTCGGCCCTTTGCCGTTGACTCTGCCACGCAGTTTGTTCCAGTACGGCCCACCGCGTTTTCAACGGACAAAAGGACCCAATTTTATAAGGAGGCCACTGAGGTGTATGAGATTGGAAAGAACTTGACAGAGGAGCAGCGCAACATTGCGGCCTTTTGGGATTGCAACCCCTTTGTGATGAATGTGAATGGCCATGTGATGTTTGCTACGAAGAAGATTTCTCCTGGTGGCCATTGGATGAATATTACCCGCGTTGCCTGCAAACAATCGAAACTGGATATGTTGGAAACCGCTGAGGCGTATGTCAGGGTATCCGTTTCACTGGTAGACGGATTTATCAGCTGTTGGGATGAGAAATACAGAAGTCGATTGATACGACCTGAATCCTATATCAATCAGTATATCGACGAAAATTGGGTGCCATTGCTTCAGACACCACCGTTTCCGGAATACACCAGTGGGCATAGTGTGATATCAGGTTCTGCAGCAATCGCTTTGACGGCCCTTTTTGGAGATTCCTTTGCTTTCACGGACTCAACAGAAATGGAGTATGGTATGACCGCCCGTAGCTTTACATCTTTTCTGCAGGCGTCGGAAGAAGCCGCCGTCAGTCGAATTTATGGTGGGATACACTATAAGCCTGCTTGTGACAATGGAAAAACCCAAGGCAGGGCCATTGGGAATTTCATCAAGCAAAAGATCAGGACAAGGAAGGAGGGCTAACGCCTCAAGTTTATTCGCTTTATTTCTTCTTTGTGATGATTTGGATCACACCATTGGCGCCCCTGATACCATACAGTTGCTGGCCTTCAGTTGCCTGAATCACATTTACTGTCTTGATATCATTTACGTCCACCGCATTTGCGGCATCCTGATAGGTGGTGCCCACGGGCGAGTTATTGACTACGAAAAGTGGCTGATTGCTACCTGCAGTGGATCCTCCGCCTCTGATCATGACACTCACATCACCTCCACGTTGGTCAATTTGTACGCCTGGTACCCTCCTTAGATAATTTACAAGTGTAAGCCCATTATTGCCTTCTGCCGTAGTGATTGTCTTGCTATCACCAGTTTGTTTTGGCGTGGAGCTTGCGGTATTACTGGATTGGCAGGACACAATACAAAGGCCCATCACAGCGAGAAAGAAAAACAGTTTTGCTCTTTTCATGGCATTATTATTTTCGTGAATATCTACTTTCGATTTCAACATCAAAGCTAAATTAATATACGTCCAATCACTCAGCTAGGTTTCAATATTTTAGAACCAAATTGGACGATTATAAGTACTATTTCGAACAGTAAGGCACTCCAGACAGCGACGTGGGTATGAAGCGTAGTTTCTGTAATCAAGATAGGTACAGGTTGTCCATGTGATTTGAAAAGGCAATTCTCCATTAAGAATATAGAATCGATCAAAAGTCTGATTCACGGCCTGAAAATACCCATAGACTTTTTCGTTAGGATCGTTCACGTTGTAGATATTTCCAGTGATTTCGGCTGGCGGGGCATCAAATATCGATCCCGTCTGATTGGCCAGGATGTTTAGCTGACGCCAATACTCGTAGGCTTCTTTGGTCATGGAAGATTGATAGGTGGTAAAGTAATGCCGCTCGTAAAAGGAGTAATCAACAAGTCTTGAACTCAGCAAGAGGTTGCTCGTGCTGGATGCCTTCAACTCAACGCCATTAAACAACGTGATTCTTTGAGGATCGGCATTTTGTGAGATAAAGCAGCTGGGTGGAGTAAATCCAAAAGGATCGGGAAAATCAGTTGGAGAGAGTATGTAATCTTCCCAAACATTCCACTTGATATAGTTATTGGCAGGCAACTCAGCATTAGCATACACTTTCAAAAATGGCTGTTTCAAAAGGGTGCCCTCCGAATCGATGAACTCTTCGTATTTTGCTTCATACCGGGTTGAGACCTTTCCTACGCTGAGCGCCATTTTCTCTAACTGAGATTCATAGACTTCCCCGGAAGGAATTTTGACCTGAACGTGATAGGTCTTCCCCGTAATGCCAGAAAATTGGGAAAGCAAATACATTCCCGGCCTGGAGATATCTTCAGTATAAAAGTGAGACTGACCAGAATTATCGAGAAGGATGATGGATGCTCCTGATAATGGGTACGGTAGGCGCGATTCATCCGCAGTCCGACCAAGCTCAATAATATTCTGATCTGTTATCGTGCTGATTTGCCCGGAAATAACGAGTCTACCTCCGATCCTTGTTGTTTTGATATCAACCGGCGTCAGGCAACTGGCGAAAAGCAAAGCATATATCAGCTGCTTGCTAGTGTTATGAATTACTTTACTGAATTTCAATTGCTGGGGCATGCTAGAACTTGAAATTATAGGTAAGTGAAGGCAGGGGTGAACCTAAAATTGACAATTGGTAAGGCTTAGGTATCAAATAAGTACTTGCCGGCCTTTGGTAAAAGACTGAATATGCATTTTCACGTCCGAATAGATTGTAGACAGAGAATACCAATGAATCATCCAATTTGTTTATAACATTTCCAATGGTGAAAGAGAAATCAAATCTTATATAATCCGGTATGGTGTATTGGTTTCTATTAGAATAAACAGGTACCACCGCACCTCCCGCAATGTAACTTGACTCAATGGCAGTCAAAGGTCTTCCTGAATTATACGCCAGGATGAATGAAATCGCTCCACCTTTGCTAAGCCTCCGGTTGACGACCATATTAAGGATATGTGGTTTGTTATAGTTGGAGGGATACCATTCACCGGCGTTGATGGACTCTGATTTGTTTTGAGAAGCTACCTGAACTTGCGTTTGCGAATAAGTATAGGAGATCCAACCCGTCCACCACCCTTTCAATCTCCTGATGTACAATTCTGCCCCATAGGCGCGTCCCTTCCCAGAAAGCAGTTCGGTCTCTAGATGGCGATTAAGAAACAGCACTGGAAAATTCTTGTACTCAACCAGGTTCTGCATATCCTTATAAAAGACCTCGGCAGAGGTTTCCCAGAGGTTATCTTTGATATTCAGGAAATACCCAAGCGAAAAGTTGTCGGCAATCTGAGGAGGAAGATACTCATTGCTCACCTGCCATAAGTCTACAGGTGTCGGTGCCGTCGTGGTGGAGATCTGATGAATATATTGGCGCATTCGGTTATAGCTTACTTTAACAGACTGGTGCTGTGTGATATTTATTCGTGCGGAAATCCTCGGTTCGAACCCACCAAAGCTTTTAATGGATTCAAATCTTTTATAGTAAGAGGTATCAATAATCGTGTTCGTGGATTTTGGTAAATCGGAGGTATAGGTATATACGGTGTCAGGGCCCATGTGCATGTAATGGGAATATCGAAGCCCCAGTGAAACAGATAGGTTCTCACTTATTTGATAGTCATCATTTGCAAAGATTGAGGCCTCGAGCCCGCTGTTCTTATCTACCTTTTTTGGTACAATAGCAGGATTCCCATGGTAAGGATTTAACTCCTCTTGCTTGGGTAGATACGCAATGGCAGAAATGCCAGCCACTGCAGTATGCTTTTCATTCGGTGAATAATTGATGGTGGGCTTAACTTGAACATAGTGAAGCGTGTTGGTTAATTCAGCGGCATCAATTCCCGATGGATCGATTAGCTTGCTGCGGTAGTTTCCGTAAGAGGCGGTAACGGAAGGGGAGGCCTTACGATTGGTCAGACCTTGCCATTTGGCATTTACGATGCTGGTCTTCCATTCATATCCGAATTGGTCTGAGAACTTGAAGAAATCCTGACTACCATAATACGACAAGTCAAGAGAACTGCTAGACGAGATGCGATGGCTTAATGCGGCAAACCCATCATAGAAAAAAAGAGAACTATTTCTAACATTTGGATCCGAAACCTTATTAAGGACCCAGTTAGCATGCGATATTCTACCGGCTATTAAAAGAGATGTGTGTTGTTTATTGATAGGTCCTTCTGCTGTAAATCGACTTGATACAGCTCCTACGCCGCCCTGGAATTTCCATTTATCAAAGTCTCCGCGGCGGGTATTGATCTCCAGTACAGAAGAGGCACGTCCACCCTGATTGGCCGGGACATTACCTTTGTACAAACTAAAATTTTGAATGATGTCCTGATTAAATGCTGAGATAAATCCAAGGGCATGAGAAACATTGAACACAGGAACATCATTCAACAGAGTCAGATTCTGGTCTGTTCTTCCACCTCGAACATTAAGGCCTGATGATCCTTCTCCCACGCTGCTCACGCCGGGCAGGAGTTGAAGGCTCTTTATAATATCCACTTCACCCATCATGGTCGGCAGCGTTTTGATGTCCTGTATGTTGAGCTTGGTCATACCGGCAGTTGATTCTTTGACGTTGCTGTCTACTTTGCGTGCGGTGATCACGACCTCGTCCAATCCGGTAAAACCGGGTTCCATTTCAAAATTGAACTCGCCATCGGATAAAATTCTAAGTCTGTAATAAAGAATCTTCATTCCAAGAGACCGAACCTTGATGCGATATCGTCCGGCCGGCAATTCAAGTTTGTAATCACCTTTATTGTCTGTGTAGTCAAAAAACTTAAACGAGTCTGCTGATATGGACGCACCAGCAATAGGCTCATTGGACCCCTTTACAACCAGTTTTCCGGTCACGATTACTTCTTTATATCGTTCCATATAGGAAGAATCACCTATATTGATCCAAGGCACATTCCATGGATCCTGAGCTTGTAAATAAGGGCTTACAAAGACAACAACGCTGGTAAGGAGAATTGGGTAAAGAAAAGAAGTCCTCATTTAACTATTATTTCAAGATAACTGGAGACTTTATAAAATGGAATTAAGTTTAATGGCTTCAAGATAATTTTAGTCGATGCTTGAGGATAAATGTTTACTTTTATTTCGATAGAATTAGCAGCTAACGACAACTGGATTATGTCTTGTGCATCAGTCAAAGGGGAAGAAGCTCATTCACTTAAAAGCTAAAGATAATTCATTATGTCATTTACTAAGCCTCAGCTTTCATTTTGGCAAATCTTTAATATGAATGTGGGGTTCTTTGGAATTCAGTACAGCTTCGGACTGCAGCAAACTGCAATAAACCCATTGTACACCTTCTTGCATGCCAGGCCTGAAGAACTTCCGCTCTTGAATTTAGCAGGCCCCATGACAGGGCTATTGATTCAACCCATCATTGGTGCACTGAGTGACAAGTCCTGGCACCCCAGATGGGGGAGAAGAAAGCCTTACTTCCTTATCGGTGCTATTTTTTGTAGCCTGAGTTTATTTCTTTTTCCTTTCAGTCGTGCGCTGTGGATGGCTGTTGGCTTGCTTTGGATTTTGGATGCCGCAAACAACACCGCGATGGAACCATATAGGGCGTTCATTGCTGATAAATTATCGCCAGCTCAACGGGCCATGGGTTTTCTAACTCAAAGTTTTTTTACGGGCCTTGGAATAACATTAGCGAACCTATCCTTGTATTTCTTTCAACGTACCATAACAGGACAAACCATGACGCTGGATGGTCAGACAGGGATTCCATACTGGGTGTTCGGTTCATTTTTTGTGGGAGCCGTTTGTTCAATCGGTTCAGTACTTTGGTCCGTTTCAACAACCCCTGAGATTCCACCAACCGAAGAAGAATTGAAAATATTGAGGGCGCATCCCAAGGGCGTTCTTGCTCCATTCCGCGAAATTATATCGGCCATTAAGGACATGCCCACGGCCCTATGGCAACTGGCACTAGTTTATTTGTTTCAATGGTATGCAATGTTTGTTTACTTCCAATTTGTTTCCCACAGCATTGCAAAATCAGTATGGCACACTACATCACAAATAAATTCCAAATTGTATGAAGAAGCAGTCGGATGGACCGGGTTGGTGAATGGGTTTTATAATATTGTAACCTTCATGTCTGCGTTCGGATTGGTTTGGTTGACCAGAAAAATGAGTGCTAAATATGTTCATATGACTTGCCTTGCCTTTGCCGCAATCTCGCTCTTCATCCTTCCTCACATCGAAAACAAGTACTTGCTGTTTGCACCCATGATTGGATTTGGTGTGGCTTGGGCCAGCATGATGGGCGTTCCTTATATCATGGTCGTCGGCAGTATTCCGAAAGAACGCTATGGCGTATACATGGGAATTATCAACATGATGATTGTGGTTCCCATGATCATTCAAACCTTGTCTTTTGGTTTTGTTTATAAAAATGTACTGGGAGAGGACCCTGGACTTGCCATAACTTTTGCCGGATCATTACTTTTGGTAGCTTCATTGGCTACGGTGTTGATCAAGGTGGCCAAAACGGATGATGACCTTATTGCAAACCCAAATGTAGGACACTAAATAGATATAGAATATGGGACATTATTTAGCAGAATTCTTTGGCACCATGCTCCTGGTTACGCTAGGTGATGGAGTGGTTGCAAGTGTTGTACTTAAAGGAACGAAATCGGAAAACGCAGGCTGGCTCGCAGTGGTGATTGGCTGGGGCCTTGCGGTGACCCTTGGTATCTTTGCTGTAGGCAATATCAGCGGTGCACACTTAAACCCTGCTGTGACCCTTGCTTTCGCTGTAAACGGAAGTTTCCCATGGACTGAAGTAGTTGGATATATTTCATCACAACTGGCAGGAGCTTTTGTGGGGGCCATCATCGTCTGGCTGCATTTTCTTCCACATTGGAAGCGCACCGATGATCAGGCAACCAAGTTAGCGGTATTCTGTACAGCGCCTGCAATAAAAAATACTTTTTCTAATCTCTTAAGCGAAATCATTGCTACTGCGGTGCTGATACTTGGACTTCTTTTTATCGGAACAAATGATTTTACACAGGGACTGAATCCCCTTGTTGTAGGCTTATTAATAGTCTCCATTGGATTAAGCCTTGGAGGTACCACCGGCTTTGCGATCAATCCCGCCCGTGACCTCGGGCCAAGAATTGCGCATGCTGTCCTTCCTATTTTCGGAAAAGGGCATTCCGATTGGGGCTACTCCTGGATTCCTGTGCTTGGTCCTTTATTAGGTGGTATACTCGGCGTCTATGCATTTCAATTTTTCTTTTAATACCCATGGCGGCTAAATTCATCATCGCACTTGATCAAGGCACTACAAGTTCACGTGCAGTCCTTTTCGATGAGCTTGGTCAGATAAAAGGAATTGCACAACAGGAGTTTCGACAAATTTTTCCAAAATCAGGTTGGGTTGAACATGACCCTGAGGAAATCTGGAAGACGCAGTCGGAGGTATTGCTAAAAGTTATTAGTGATAATAATATCTCCCCAGCCGACATTGCCGCCATTGGCATTACCAATCAACGGGAGACCACCATAATATGGGACCGAAGAACAGGTGAGCCGGTGTACAACGCGATTGTGTGGCAGGATAAGCGTTCGGCATACATTTGCGAAGACTTGAAAACGAGGGGCCTGACAGATTATGTGCGTGCCAATACTGGGCTGGTGATCGACTCTTATTTCTCAGCGACAAAGATCAAATGGATTCTGGATCATGTGGAAGGTGTAAAAAGCAGAGCGCTGAAAGGTGAACTTGCTTTTGGTACCATCGACACGTGGTTGATTTCTAAATTGACGGGCGGGAAAGTCCATGTCACAGATTATTCCAACGCTTCACGCACCATGCTCTACAACATCGGTGCGTTGAAGTGGGATGAAAGAATGCTGAAAGAACTGGACATACCTTCTTCGCTATTGCCCGAAGTAAAACCCTCGTCTCACCGATTTGGCTCATGGTCCTTTCAAGGAGTTGAAATTCCTATTGCAGGTGTGGCGGGTGATCAACAAGCTGCCCTGTTTGGCCAGGCTTGTTTTGAGCCCGGCATGGCAAAGAACACCTACGGTACAGGATGCTTTATGTTGATGAACATGGGAACCAAAATTCAACATTCAAAAAACGGATTGATTACGACCATTGCCTGGGGTCTCGATGGAAAAGTTGAATACGCGCTCGAAGGCAGTGTGTTTATCGCTGGCGCCGCAGTTCAATGGCTTCGCGACAGCATGCATCTGATCGATCAATCAAAGGATTCGGAATATTTTGCGACAAAAGCGTTGGGTTCCAATGAAGTCTATGTAGTTCCTGCCTTTGCCGGACTGGGGGCACCTTATTGGGACATGTATGCCCGGGGTGCCATCTTTGGGCTTACCAGAGATACCGGGAAGGACCATATTATTAAAGCAACACTGGAGTCCCTTGCCTTTCAAACCAAGGATATTCTCAATGCTATGCAAGAGGACGCTGGATTGAAATTGGCGAGCCTGAAGGTCGATGGTGGCGCTTGTGCAAACAATATCCTCATGCAATTCCAGGCTGATATCCTTGGGACTGAGGTAGAAAGACCGGTAGTAATTGAGTCTACAGCTTTGGGCGCCGCTTATTTAGCTGGGATTCAGATAGGGCTATGGAAGAAAGAAGACATTGTGAAAAACAGAAAGATTCAAAAACGGTTTACTCCTGTAATGGAAGAACAGACCCGTACCAAGCTATACAAAGGATGGCAAAAGGCTGTTGCACGCACAATGAAATGGATTGATTAGAGCTAGTGAATTCATACTTAATTTAAGAAAAACAACATACCCTTGAACTTCTCAGCACTCTCCAGAAACGATACCATGAGCACCCTGAAGTCTGAGTCATTTGACCTGCTGGTGATTGGAGGCGGTATTACCGGAGTGGGCATTGCATTGGATGCAGCCTCTCGTGGATTAAAGACAGCGCTGGTGGAGAAAGATGATTTTGCTTTCGGCACGAGCAGCCGATCGACCAAACTAATTCACGGTGGGCTACGATATTTAAAGCAATTAGAATTTGCGCTGGTAAAAGAAGTGGGCAGCGAGCGTGCCATCGTTCATAAGTTGGCACCCCACCTGGTAGTTCCGGAGAAAATGTTGTTGCCATTATACGAAAAGAGAGGACTTGGATATTGGCTCGCTTCTATTGGATTGAAAATTTATGACTGGCTTGCAGGGGTGAAGCCGGAAGACCAGCGTAAAATGCTGACCAAGCTCCAGACAATAAAGTACGAGCCCTTGCTGAAAACCGATGACATTAAGGGGGGTGCGATTTACGCTGAATATCGGACGGATGATGCCAGGCTTACCATTGAGATCGCCAAAGTTGCCCATGCTAAAGGAGCAATCATGTTGAACTATCTCAGGGCTATCGAATTCGAGTATGCGGATGGGCAAATCACCGGGGTGAAGGTTAAAGACGAGATAAACGAGGATGAATTTAAGATAAGGGCACGGAGCGTGATCAATGCAGCAGGCCCGTGGGTGGATGAACTTCGTGAGATGAATCATTCAAAGAAAAACAAACATCTGCACCTCACAAAAGGCGTGCACATTGTGGTTCCTTATCATCGCCTGCCCGTGCGTCAGGCAATCTATTTTGATGTCCCCGACGGACGGATGATCTTTGCCATTCCACGTGGACGCATTACATACATCGGCACAACGGACACCGATTATGATGGAGAGAAGGATCATGTGTTCACCACGAAAGAAGATGCCCGCTACCTCGTGGAGGCGGTGAATGAGACTTTCCCATCCACACACTTGACCCTGGCGGATGTTGAGTCGAGTTGGGCTGGACTTCGTCCTTTGATTCATGAAGAAGGTAAATCCGCTTCCGAACTATCCCGCAAGGATGAGATTTTTGAATCTTCCTCTGGATTGATTTCCATTGCGGGCGGAAAACTTACGGGCTATCGTAAAATGGCAGAGCGTGTCGTGGATCTTATTGCAAAAAATAAGTTCGAAGATAGAATGTTACCTCCATGCACCACCGATTCTATTTTGTTGGCAGGTGGGGGTCTCAAAACAATTCAAGATGTCAGGGCTTATCATGACGTCATTGCTCAGCGTGTTGAATCGTTGGGATTAAAAGGTGATCATGCGATATATTTGATCCATCTCTATGGAAAGCAAGCGGATACCATCATCGATTTCGTAAATAGTCATCCTAAATCGGACCCGGAGATTGATCTGGCATTGGCAGAATTGTGGTTTGCTATGCATCATGAGATGGTGGTTAGAGGCTTAGACTTTTTGCTTAGGAGAACAGGGCTTTTGTATTTCAACATTCACAGACTGTTTAAGATCAGCGAACCTATATTGAGGTGCATGCAAGAATACCTGAATTGGGATGCGGCTCGGTTGAAGAAGGAGCGTGAAGCGGTGGAGCAACTTATTTTGAACACATTACATTTCAAAAACTAATATGAGGCTAGGTTTACTAATTGCAGGATTTCTTGTTTTGATCACAGTAGAAATACTGAGGGTATATTTCATTATGCCTTTTCCAGGAAGTCAAAATGATGAAACAATTGATATCGCATATTTCCTGGGTAGTAACATACTTTATTTCCGCCTCCTGGGACTGCTGATGATCGCTTATCCCTTTGCGTACTTCTTTAATCGTGGCACTCAGGTAATCAAAGTCACTCTGGCGGTTGTCTTTGGATTTTATTGTCTGGTATTTTACATGTTTAATTACCGATTCCTGGCAGATCAAATGTTTCTTCAGCAAAAAAGTAAGATTTTCTTAGATGCAACGCAGACTAAAATATTGCCTAAGCAATTGGTGTTGGGTGTGACCAATGGGAATGAGAGCAAAGCTTATCCCATCGAAGTCATTGGGTATCATCACCAGGTGCGTGATGAAGTCGGTGGCACTTCAATGATGATCACCTATTGCACCGTGTGCCGCAGTGGCAGGGTGTTCCTTCCTGTAGTGAATGGAAAGCCGGAGTCATTTCGTTTGGTGGGAATGGATCATTTCAATGCAATGTTTGAAGACGCAACTACTAAGAGTTGGTGGAGACAGGTGAATGGGGAAGCTGTAGTGGGCCCGCTGAAGGGCAAGATGCTCGATGAATTTTATTCCGTTCAAGTGACGCTCTCTGAATGGATCAGCCTCCATCCTGACACGAAGGTTTTACAACCCGACTCAACATTTTCAGAAGCTTACGAAGGTTTAAAAGAATATGACGAGGGTAAGAAGAAGGGCAGACTGGAGCGGAGAGATTCTTTGCCCTGGATGACAAAATCATGGATTGTCGGCATTCAGGTTGGAATGGAGGCCCGTGCGTATGATTGGATCGAACTTCAAAAATCACGAACCATTAATGATATGCTGGGAGGTGTTCCTTTGCTGGTCGTTGCGAATCCAGATTCCATTTCCTTTCATACTTTTAATCGTACGGTCGATGGAGAAACACTTTTATTTTCACTAGATGAAAGTAGCCAGACGATCATGGATTCGAAAACCAATTCAACCTGGAACTGGAGCGGTCAATGCGTGGCAGGCAGTCTTCAAGGTAAGATGCTGAAACCACTGCAATCGTATCAGGAGTATTGGCACTCGTGGCAAACGTTTCATCCGCAAACATCAAGGTATACGATTTCAAATTCCAAACTTTGACTGGACGTGCCATCAGCGAAATCTTCAATGGATGAAAGGGTCTGGTGGAAAGAGTCCATTGTCTACCAGATTTATCCTCGAAGTTTCAACGACAGCAACGGCGATGGCATAGGCGATCTTAGGGGCATCACAGAGAAACTTGATTATATCCAGCAACTTGGTGTTGATGTCGTTTGGTTAAATCCTATTTTCAAATCACCCAATGATGATGGTGGTTATGACATTAGCGATTACTACGACATTCAACCTGAGTTTGGTACGATGGCTGATTTTGATCTGTTGCTGGAAGGCTTGCACGAACGAGGCCTCAAGCTCATGATGGATCTGGTGGTGAACCACTCTTCAGATGAGCATCCATGGTTTGTAGAATCAAAAAAATCAAAGGGCAATCCTTATCGGAATTTCTATTTTTGGAGAGAAGGCAGGGATGGAGGGCCTCCCAACAATTGGCCATCTTTCTTTGGTGGCAGTGCCTGGGAGTTGGATAAACTAACAGGAGAATATTACCTGCACCTCTTTTCAAAGAAGCAACCTGACTTAAATTGGGAGCACCCAGCAGTAAGAAGTGAAATACATAAACTGATGAGGTTCTGGCTCGACAAAGGCGTCGATGCTTTGCGGCTTGATGTAATTTCGGCCATCTCAAAAAGAACTGATTTCCATGATACAGATACAACTGACTTTAATGAGACAATACGAAAATATTTTGCCAATGGCCCCCGCCTAAAAGAATTTATTGGTGAGATGAAGTCCAAAGTCTGGAATTCCTATCCTGTCATCACGGTAGGAGAAGGACCGGGCATTACCCCATTGAATGCCGGTGACTATCTTGATCATGGACTCAACATGATTTTTCATTTCGGCCATATGTTCTTAGACCAGGGACCCGGCGGCCGCTTCAATCCAGTGCCGTGGTCGATGAAAGATTTTAAGAAGGTGTTCAAAACATGGGATGATGCTTTTACCAAGAAAGGGTGGGGGAGTATTTTTCTGGGTAACCATGATTTTTCCAGAATGGTATCACGGTGGGGAGATGACAAACAGTATTGGGAGAAATCATCAAAGTTGCTTTGCACCCTTTTGCTTTCGATGCGGGGCACTCCCTTCATTTTCCAGGGGGATGAAATTGGTATGACCAATATTGAACTAAAGTCAATCGAAGAATCAAAAGACATTGAGACCACCACCGGATGGGTAGAAGCTCAGAAAAGAGGATTGACGGAGGTGGAATTCCTGGCACTCGCCAATTATGCTGGCCGTGACAATGCCCGGACCCCTGTTCAATGGGACGATTCTGAATATGCGGGATTTACCAGCGGCTTGCCATGGATGAGTATCAACCAGAACAAAGAAACAATCAATGTGGCAGCACAACAAGCTGAAAGTGAGTCGGTTCTATCCTACTTGAAGAAAATGACCGCTTTCCGAAAGGAACATCCCATTCTTACATATGGTCTTTATGAGCCGATGGATGGTGGGCATGAGAGGCTGTTCATGTATCGTCGCGAATGGGGGGAAGAAAAATGGTGTGTGGTGTTAAACTTTTCTGGAGAGAATGTTAATTTTCCTGACGTTCTTTCTCTTCAAAGCAGGATAAAGTTGGTCGGTAATTATGTGGATGATGACGCTAAAATGATCCGTCCTTGGGAAGCAGTTATTTTTAAAATATGAGCGAATCGAAAAAACATCTCTGGGGAATAGACCTAGGGGGAACCAAGGCAGAAGGTGTTGTGCTGGGTCCGGAAGGCTTAAAAGAAATTCTTTTTAGAGACCGAGTGCCAACCGGGGCTGAGAATGGTTATGACCACATACTATCCCAAATTAATAAGCTTGTGAACATGATGGAGCAGAAGATGGGGTACAGACCAGATCGACTTGGAATCTGTACGCCCGGAACTCTTGATCCAGGACTTGGCATCATGAAGGGTTGTAACTCAGAGTGCATGAATGGAAAGGCCTCGAAGAAAGATTTGGAAAAATTATTAGGCCTTCAGATTTCCATTGCGAATGATGCAAATTGCTTTGCCCTTGCAGAGACCAAGATGGGAGTGGTGAAAGAGAAATTTCCCAATGCATCAGTAGTATTTGGGGTCATCATGGGTACCGGTGTGGGTGGAGGGTTGGTCGTGGATGGGAAAGTGATTAATGGCCTCCAGGGCATTGCAGGAGAGTGGGGTCACAATTTTCTGGATGAATCCGGCGGCCCCTGTTATTGTGGCAAAAGTGGCTGCGTAGAAAAGGTTCTGGCAGGGCCATCGTTGGAACGATATTATGAATCAGTGACGGGTAAGAAAAAGCCCCTGAAAGAAATCTATGCTTTATATAAATCAGGCGATGATGCATCGACCAAAACAATTCAGCGCATGTCATACTTCTTTGGGAAGGCACTTAGTGTCATCATCAATATCATTGATCCTGATGTGATTGTTATTGGGGGTGGAGTGGGAAACATCGATGAAATCTATACTGACGGCGTGGCCTCTGTAAAGAATTTTGTCTTTAATAATGGAGTATTGGATACGTCGATTGTCAAGCCCATGCTGGGTGACAGCGCGGGAGTATTTGGAGCAGCGTACTTAACCAATTAACATACATCCTATGAAACGCATCGCAATTCTGGGCCCCATTCCACGTGACCACATTGTTACCCACAATGGTGACCTGATACAAAAATGGGGGTGTGTAACACATCCGGTGATAGCGCTGTCAACCATGGCGGGAGAGAAAATCGAAGTAATTCCCGTTTCTCATCTTCGTTCGGTAGACCTTGATAATGTCAAAGAAGTATTTCATGGTCATAAGGGCATTAATCTGAACCATTTGACCGTCAAGAACGATCAGGGCGATATTATCAGTTTGCGGTTTTTGGATATGAATAATCGCCTGGAGCGTCAAACCGGGTTCATGGACCCGATCATGCCTGAAGACATGAAGGGCCTTCTCGATTGCAAAGTCTTTGTGTTCATACCCATCAGTGATTACGAGATTTCATTAGACACGTTGAGGTTTCTGAAAAAGAAAAGCAAAGGCATTATCGTTTTTGATGCGCATGGCCCCACGACAGCGTGCCTTGTTACCGGGGAGCGGCAGAGGAAATTCTGGATCGACCGGGACCAATGGCTGCCTTATATCGATGTATTGAAAATGAACCTTGAAGAAGCGCAAGCTTCATGGTTCAAAAAGGAATATGAGACTACTGATTTTGTAACAACAGAAGAATTGGATCGTGAAAGCCTTCGTGCATTTGCAGAACATTGTCTCGCCAAAGGAGTGAGTTGTGTCTACATCACGGTGGACTCCAGAGGCTGCCTCACTTACTATAAAGAGCGTGGTAAAACAAAGGAGGTCATGGTGCCTGCCATTAAGGTGGAAAATGTCATTGACACCACCGGATGCGGTGACTCTTTTGCTGGAGGTGCTGGTTTTGGACTGATGCATAAACCTCATGACTACGTTGGAGCTGCGAAGTTTGGAAATGCATTGGGGGCCTTAAGGACTCAGGGAAAAACCTTTGGTGTGTTTAAGTCACTGGCGGAGACAAAAAAGATCATAGAACTTGGATTCGTTCGAATTAAATCAAACCGGAATGATTGAAGCTTGTATTTTTGATTTGGACGGTGTGATCGTTGACAGTGCGCGCTATCATTTTCTCGCCTGGAAGAGACTGGCAGATGAGTTGGGAATAAAATTCAACCTGGAGGAAAACGAAAGACTCAAAGGTGTCAGCAGAATGCGCTCACTGGAAATCATTCTGGAACTTGGAAATCTTTCGCTTGACACCACGGCCAAGGACAAACTAGCGGAGAAAAAAAATAAATGGTTTGTGGAATATATCAATACCATGAAGCCCGAAGAGATATATCCGGGTGTTAAGGAACTTATTCAAAAGATGAGAACCAATGGGTTAAAAGTGGCGTTGGCTTCGAGTAGTAAGAATGCAAGAACTGTTACTCGGTTGATTGGGATCGAAAGCGATTTTGATGCTGTGGTGGATGGAACAATGATTACCCGTACAAAGCCCGATCCTGAAATCTTCTTATTGGCTGCTAAGATGCTTCATGTAAGGCCTTCCAATTCCGTTGTCTTTGAAGATGCGGAAGCAGGAGTGGAGGCAGCGTTGAATGCCGGGATGAAATGCGTGGGCATTGGTTCGCCGAAACAACTGGGCGCCGCAAACTTGGTCATCCCCCGCACCGGAGATTTTAAAATTGAAATGCTAACCACACTCTAATGAATGTCCTTACTTCCCGTTTTCAAATTTCTTCCAGCTTTCAGCTTTAAACTTCCAACTTCCAACTTCCAACTTTCAACTTTCTACTTTCTACTTTCTACTTTCAACTTTCTACTTTCAACTTTCAGCTTAAAACTTCCCCTCCAATGAAAACGTACATCAAACACCACGAGTGGCACATTATAGAAGAAGGATTCGACCCTCATCTTAACCGGGTTTCTGAAAGCCTCTTCAGTTTAGGCAATGGCCGCATGGGGCAACGTGCGAACTTCGAGGAAGAATATTCCGGCGAAGCCCATCAGGGCAGTTACGTGGCAGGGGTTTACTATCCTGACAAAACACGCGTCGGATGGTGGAAAAATGGATACCCTGAATACTTTGCCAAGGTGCTAAACGCACCAAGCTGGATTGGCATTCATATTAAAATCGGGACTACAAGCCTGGACCTGGCGAAATGTAAAGTGAGTGATTTTCGGCGTGTGCTGGATATGAAGCAAGGTCTTTTGCACAGAAGTTTTACCGCTACGTTGCCGGGAGGTAAGAAAGTGAAGGTTGACGCAAAGCGCTTTTGTTCCATGGCCGACGGCGAAATAGGAGCGATCAGGTATTCTATCACGCCCATTAACTTTTCTGCCGCCACCCGCATTACCCTTGGCATTCAGGGCGATGTGGTGAATAAGGATTCAAATTATGATGAGAAATTCTGGGAAGAAGTTTCCAAAGAATCTAAACCCGGAATCGCCATCGTCACGGCACAAACGAAGAAGACATTCTTTCATGTGACCACGGGCATGACCTACTTGATTACCTCTGGAGGGAAACTTTTCAAAGGCACCGTCCATTCGAACAAACGCGAACTTTACGCTGATAATGTAGTGTCGGTCAAGCTTAAGAAAGGAGAGGAGTTGGTAATCGAGAAGTTTGGTGTGGTACTTTCTTCGGAAAACCATTTAAAATCAAAAATGAATGATGCTGCGAAGAAGAAGTTAAAAACAATTCAGACAAAGGGCTTTGAAAAGTTGTTCGCCGATCATGCCAAAATCTGGTCGCATACCTGGGAAGCCTGTGATGTCACCATTGAAGGAGATGCAGCAGCGCAACAGGGTATAAGATTTAATATATTTCAATTAATGCAGACCTACACCGGTGCAGATGAACGACTTAACATCGGTCCGAAGGGCTTTACTGGAGAGAAGTACGGTGGTAGCACGTACTGGGATACTGAAGCTTATTGTTTACCATTTTACCTTGGCACGACAGATCCGAAAGTGGCAAGAAACCTACTGGTGTATCGCTACAAACACCTTGGAAAGGCGATTGAAAATGGTAAAAAGCTGGGCTTCAAAGACGGAGCCGCCTTCTACCCATTTGTGACGATGAATGGCGAAGAGTGCCACAACGAGTGGGAGATCACCTTTGAGGAGATTCATCGTACCAGTGCCATGGCCTATGCCATGCGGGATTACATCGACTATACCGGAGACCGGGATTATCTCGCGGAGTTCGGACTCGAGGTATTAATCGGGATTTCCCGTTTCTGGAGCCAGCGTGTGAACTGGTCGGAGGAAAAAGGCAAGTATGTAATTCTGGGTGTGACGGGACCTAATGAGTACGAAAACAATGTAAATAACAACTGGTACTCCAATTATTTGGGAGCATGGACCTTGCGGTTCACTTTAGAGGCCATTGAATATGTTAAGAAATCGAATTCAAAGCGCTATCAGGTGATTGCAGGGAAAACTAATTTCAAGGAGAAACCTGAGATGGAAAGATGGAATCATATTGTATCCAATATGTATTTCCCGTATGATGAAAAGCGCAAAATAATTTTGCAACAGGATGGATTCCTCGATAAGGAGTTGATTCACGTGAAGGACCTTAAACCTGAAGATCGTCCTCTGAATCAGAAATGGTCATGGGACCGCATCCTCCGCTCATGCTTCATCAAGCAAGCCGATGTGTTGCAGGGAATTTATTTGTTTGAAGATGATTTTGACCTCGATACACTCCGTAGAAATTTTGATTTCTATGAGCCGATGACCGTACATGAATCTTCTCTATCACCTTGTGTTCACGTGATCCTTGCCAGCAAACTGGGTTACAAAGAGCAGGCCTATAACTTCTATCTACGCACCGCCCGCCTTGATCTGGATGATTATAATAATGATACTGAAGACGGATGCCACATCACGTCAATGGCTGGCACCTGGATGAGTGTGGTAAAGGGTTTTGGAGGGATGCGCGTCAAAGAAGGAAAACTTCATTTCACTCCCTACACACCGGATCAATGGAAATCATATTCCTTCAGATTAGAATTCCAGGGTCGTGTTATTAAAGTGAGGATATCAAAAGAGAAGACTGAGACAACGCTTGTGTCTGGGGCTCCGCTGGAGATCACGATGAACGAACAGACGGTCTTGTTGACGAAATAGGAGATTTAAACCTGTCAGGTTTCTAAAAACCTGACAGGTTTAAAAGGTTAATGAGCTGGTGCTGCTGCCTTTATCTTCCTTACCCACAAAAGTAGAATCGTAAACAGTACGATGAGGATTACAGGAAATGTAATCATCGTTTGAAGAGTAGCCTGACCAGCGGCCAACTCTAGCGCATCGCCTTCAAGGCCCATAGAAGCAGCTTTCGCGCCGGCCTCGTCAATCCATCCACCGATGATCGGCTGAAAAATAGAGGTAGAAAACATACCAAAGGCTCCCACAATCGACATTCCGATCGCACCACTCAATGGGATTTTTTCTGCTACAAATCCAATCATATTAGGCCAGAAATAGCAAACGCCCATCGCAAATATGATTGCTGCGAAATAAGTCATTCCACCGGTTTGTGTACTGAACAAGAAGATTCCAAGTGTAGTGAATATGGCTGAGCCAAGCAGTACTCCAGTTTGATCAAACTTGTGAACAAATTCTCCTCCGAAGTATCTTCCAACAGCCATCAGCCCTGTGATGAGTGCAAGGATCACCATCGGCTCAGCCCCACTTTTTGCCAACACCAACTGGGCCCATTGTGATGGCCCAAATTCTGAAATGGCTGTAAGTGTCATACAAGCGCACATGAATATGAATAGTGGTGTGGCCATCGCTTTAAGATTTCCGCTAAGTGAAGCAACTTCCTTTTTTGCTTCAGGAAATACTTGTCCATAAAATAGGTATGCATAGATGAGCGTAGGGATAAGAATAATCCATATTTGTGCTTCCCAGCCCAAATTCATTTTTGTCATGAAAAGAGACACTAAACTTCCAAGGACTATGCCCCCTGGAAACCACATGTGAAAGCGGTTAAGCAATGTATTCATCGTTTTCCCACTGTAGCTGGTTGCAATCATTGGGTTACAAGCAGCTTCGGTGCAGCCATTGCCCAGTCCAATCAACAATGTCGAAATCAGAAGGCCAACATAGCCACCTGAAAAGATGGTCATTAGAATTCCAGCGGTATGAGCAAAAAAAGCAAAAATCATGATCTTTTTGGGACCGATCGTACTATAAAAGATACCCCCCAGAACCATTGAAATGGGAAAACCTAAAAACCACATTTGATTGATAAACCCTAATTGAGTGGCGGAAAGGTCAAAGGTCCTTCCCAGTTCGGGTAGAATCCCAGCTCTTATGCTGAAAGAAAAAGCAGTTGTGATCAGGGCAAAACAACTACCGTAAAAAAGTCTTTTGTTGGTTTGGTCGCTCATGGTTTCATTCTTTAGGTTGGTAAGGTTTGGGTTAAGTTGGTAAAATATCCAAGTTTATTTTGGTTTATGCAAGGCCATTTCAATCGAATGAAATTTTAATGGTTCTATGGGTGGAAATAGCGCTTATTGCTATCTTTCTGCACAATGGAATCAGCAGGTTATTTATTGGGAATTGACCTTGGGAGTTCTTCCGTGAAAGCTTCCCTGGTTGAAGTCCGGTCAGGTAAGACGAAACAATCGACCCAGTCGCCGACAGAAGAAATGCCAATGCTCTCCCTGCAACCTGGCTGGGCGGAGCAGGATCCGGAGATGTGGTGGGAGCATGCGGTGAAAAGCGTGCGGGCCACCCTCGATAAATCACAGGTTGATCCGTCACAAATTTTGGCCATCGGTATTTCATATCAGATGCATGGCTTGGTGATTGTTGGGAAAGACCATCTACCGTTGAGGCCGGCGATCATCTGGTGCGACAGCCGGGCTGTACCTTTTGGCGAGCAAGCCTTTAAGAGCCTCGGCGAGAATTTTTGCCTCAATCACTATCTGAATTCCCCAGGTAATTTCACCGCTGCTAAGCTTCGTTGGGTAAAAGAGCATGAACCAACGGTGTACCAAAAGATTCATAAGATCATGCTGCCTGGCGACTATCTGGCGCTGAAGATGACGGGGGAAATTGTGACCACAGATACTGGTCTGTCAGAAGGTATTATGTGGGACTTTAAAGAAAATTCAATAGCAACCGACCTGCTTACTAACTTCGAAATAAAGACAAACCTTCTACCAACAGTAGTACCTGTCTTTTCCCCTCAAGGGAAACTGAGTGAAACTGCGGCAAGGCAATTGGGCTTGAAGGTGGGAACGGTCATTTCATATCGCGCAGGGGATCAACCGAATAACGCATTTTCTCTGCATGTGCTAAATCCAGGTGAGACCGCCGCTACGGCTGGCACTTCCGGTGTCATCTACAGTGTTACGGATAAGAATGCGTTTGATATTCATTCGAGAGTCAATACTTTCATTCACGTCAATAATGAATCTGGGGCGAAACGAAATGGAGTCTTATTGTGTGTCAATGGCACGGGTATTCTTAACAGTTGGTTGCGAAAGAATCTGAAAGGCGCAGGCGGAGCATTTGAATATGGGCAGATGAACAAGTTGGCTGCGGAAACTGCCATTGGGGCTGGAGGGTTAAGTTTCCTCCCTTTTGGCAATGGAGCAGAGCGCATCTTGCAAAATAAGTCTATCCAATCTTCGATTCATGGGCTGGATTTTAATCAGCATCATCAATCTCATATCTTGCGCGCTGCACAGGAGGGGATCGTGTTTGCGCTAAAATATGGCTTTGAAATTCTTCAGGAAATGGGATTGAGGACGAACATTATAAGGGCAGGATATGCCAATATGTTCCTCAGCCCTTTGTTCAGGGAAGCATTTGTGAATACGATAGGAGCCGCGGTCGAATTATATGATACTGATGGCGCGAAGGGAGCAGCCTTGGGAGCCGGAATGGGTGCCGGTATTTACAGTTCATCCAGGGAAGCCTTTCAAGGCTTGAGTATGATAGAATCCCAGCGGCCTGATCCGGCGTTGGCAGATGAGTATTTAAAAGCGTATGGTCGTTGGAAAAAAATATTAAATAATCAATTATGAAAATTACAGTCGGTAATAAGGAATTTTTTAAAGGCATTGTTGCCATTAAGTATGAAGGAAAAGAGTCCGACAATCCTTTGGCATTTAAGTACTACGATGCCAACAAAAAGATTGGAAAGAAAACCATGGAGGAACATCTGCGCTTTGCCATTGCTTATTGGCATACGTTGTGCGGAACAGGCGGAGATCCATTTGGCTTCCCAACCAAGAACTTTCCTTGGCTGTCAAGTACAGACGCAGTACAACGTGGCAAGGACAAAATGGATGCTGCCTTTGAGTTTATCACTAAGATCGGCGCGCCTTTTTATTGCTTTCATGACTATGATCTGGTCGATGAAGGACCAACGCTTGCTGAGTCGGAGAAGAGAATTGAGGCAATGGTAGCTTACGCCAAGCAAAAGCAGAAGGCCTCAGGAGTGAAATTGCTGTGGGGTACTTCGAGTCTGTTTACGAATCCGAGATACATGAATGGTGGGGCTACCAATCCTGATTTCAATGTGGTTTGTTTTGCTGGCACACAAGTAAAGAATGCCATTGATGCAACGATCGAATTGGGTGGATCCAATTATGTCTTCTGGGGAGGCCGGGAGGGATACATGTCATTGTTAAATACAGACATGAAGCGTGAGCAAGAGCATATGGCGCGCTTCCTTCACATGGCAAAGGATTACGGGAGGAAGAATGGCTTCAAAGGAAAGTTTCTGATTGAACCCAAGCCCATGGAGCCCAGCAAGCATCAATATGATTTTGATGCAGCGACGGTGATCTCCTTTTTGCGACAATATGACTTAATGGATGATTTTCAATTGAATCTGGAAGTCAATCATGCAACCCTGGCGCAACATACTTTTCAGCATGAGCTGCAGGTTGCCGCTGATGCGGGAATGTTGGGCAGTATGGATGCAAACAGAGGCGATTATCAAAATGGTTGGGATACGGATCAATTTCCAAATAATGTTTATGAGGTTACCGAAGCGATGCTGGTCGTTCTTTCGGCAGGCGGATTCAAGACAGGGGGCATTAATTTTGATGCGAAAACCAGAAGAAATTCTACTGACCTCGCAGATATTTTTTACGCTCACATTGGAGGCATGGATACTTTCTCACGTGCATTGCTCGCAGCCAATGCAGTTCTGGAAGACGGTGAGTATAACAAGCTGAGACAGTCTAGATACGCTTCTTTTGATTCAGGAAAGGGGAAACAATTTGAGCAAGGCAAGCTTACGCTGGATGAATTGAGAACATTGGCGCATAAGAACGGCGAACCCGATCAAATTAGTGGACGACAAGAATACTTTGAAAATCTTATTGCTCGCTATGTTTAAAAATCCGGACTGGGGTAAGACTGTTGCTATTGTGCAGTCCAACTATATTCCCTGGAAAGGTTATTTTGATCTGATTAATTCGGCAGATATTTTTGTTCTGTTGGATGACGTGCAATACACTCGCAGAGATTGGCGGAATCGAAACCAAATCAAGACGGCCCAGGGCCTGCACTGGCTTACGATTCCGGTAAACGTAAAAAGTAAATTTACTATCCGAGTGTGTGACGTTGCAATCAATGATCCATCGTGGACAGGGCGGCATTGGAAAACCCTGACTTATTCGTATGCAAGGGCTCCTTTTTTCAAGGAAAATTCCATGTGGGTGGAGCAGCTTTACCTGAATTGCCAGGCTCCAAATTTGAGTAAGGTAAATTATGCATTTATGGAAGGTATTTGTGATTATCTGGAAATCAAAACGCCAATAATGTGGTCAATGGACTTTTCCCCGGCTGAGGAGAAGTCGCAAAGACTATTATCTATTTGTCGGGAATTAGGTGCTAATTGTTATTTGTCCGGCCCCGCGGCTAAAGACTATTTGGATGTGGAATCGTTTTCCCGGGAAACTATTAGGGTAGAATGGATGGATTATTCACAGTATTCAGAGTATCCGCAATTGAATCCTCCTTTTAGCCACTATGTTTCAATCCTTGATCTTATCTTTAATACTGGAAAAAATTCGAAGAACTACCTTAAGAGTTTTAGTTCATAAAAAAACTTGCAAATGTTCACCGAAAGAATAATATGACGACCCGGATTCCATTTGTCTATTGAGAGTAATTAGAAATAAATGAAAATATCGGTCGTAACCACGATTTATTACTCTAAACCTTATTTAGAAGGATTTTGTGAACGTTCGGTTCGTGCGGTTAGTAGAATCACGGATCACTATGAGTTGATATTAGTAAATGATGGTTCTCCGGATGATTCGCTCGCACTGGCAATCGAGCTGCAAAAGCAGTATCCAACGATTATAATCGCTGATCTCACCAGGAATTTTGGTCATCACCGCGCGATTATGACAGGCTTGCAAATGGCAACAGGCGATTATGTGTTTCTTATTGATAGTGATCTCGAGGAGGCGCCTGAGTTACTCAATGACTATTGGTCTGTCCTCACTTCGGATGAAAAGTTGGATGTGGTATTTGGAGTTCAAACTTCCCGAAAAGGAGGATGGTTTGAGCGTCAGAGTGGAAGGCTATTTTATAAATTCTTTGCCGCGATCACTTCATTGGATTATCCAGCTGATTCGATAACGGCGCGGCTCATGACAAAGCGTTATGTTAATTCTGTGATTAGCTTTCGGGAAAAGGAACTAGACATTTGGGGTGTTTTTATTTTGGCTGGGTATAATCAAAAGGCTATACCAGTGATAAAGCTAAGCAAAGGAAGAAGCTCGTATTCCTTGCAAAAAAAGCTGCGAATGGCCCTTGAAATGATTACTACCTTGAGCCATCGACCACTTTATCTGACTTTCTTCATTGGCCTTCTGTTCTTGCTTCTTTCCTTTATTAGCATTGCCGCGATCGTTTATGAGAAGGTCATGTTCGATACGACTGAAGGCTGGGCCAGCATATTAGCAGCCATTTGGTTTGTGAGCGGGGTAATATTATTTGTGTTAGGAATTTTTGGAGTGTATCTGTCCAAAATGTTTTTGGAGATCAAAAACAGACCGATCACAATTGTAAAGGATGTTTACAGGCACAAATAGAAGAAATGATGACGAATTACCTTCGTGACTATTATAAAAAAAACCTGGCTGCGTACGGCCAGGGGGCAAAAGGAGTAGGTTGGAAGGATGAAGAAGCTCAGCAGGTACGGTTTCAACAGCTCATAAAAGTAATTCATACGCCAGATCCTTTCTCATTTAATGATTTAGGTTGTGGTGTGGGCGACTTACTTCCGTTTATGCGAAGCAACTTCAAGTCATGCGACTATCGGGGTTATGATGTGATGGATGAAATGATTGAGGCGGCGAGAGGGCAATCTAAAGAAAAGACCTCCGGCCGGTTTTATAAAATTAATTCTGCGAAGGAATTGATTGATGCAGACTATACGGTGGCAAGCGGGATTTTTAACCTACGGTTTTCTACCTTGGTGGCCGATTGGAAGCACTATATTTTGGAGACATTAGACGATATGAATGAGCACAGCGAGAAGGGCTTCGCGTTTAATGCATTGTCGATCTACTCAGATGAGGAATTCAGGAAGGCCGAGTTATATTATGCCGATCCGTTATGGTTATTTGATTACACTAAGAAGAAGTTCTCTAAGAATGTATCCTTACTTCATGATTACAATCAGTATGATTTTACAATTCTCGTAAAGAAACAATTCGGATAGTATGGAATATGTTTATATAACCCTTACAGTACTTTTGTCGTCCTATGGGCAATTGATCTTGAAATGGAGGCTGAATACTATGGTAGGTATGCCTGAGTCGTTGCGCGAAAAGTTTGTGTTTTTATTTTTAGCAGTATTTGATCCTTTTATTTTTTCGGGTTTTGTCGCAGCCTTTCTTGCCAGCATTACATGGATGGCTGCGTTGACGAAGCTCCAACTTTCTTTCGCTTATCCATTTATGAGCCTCTCGTTTATAGTGGTTATGTTCGTGAGCCATTTGCTCCTCAATGAATCACTGACAATTGGAAAAGTTATCGGATGTTTTCTTATTGTGGGAGGCCTCATATTCTTGTCTAAGTAAAGTAACTTTTCTGCAACGCTATACTTTCTTGATCATTTTGGGACGATGAAGGATTTGGCCTACATTTGAGCCTACTTTTCAAATGATGCTTGGCTTTAATAAACCCTACATAACAGGTAAGGAATTTGATTTTATCCGGGATGCCGTTGAGCGAGAGAAACTTTCCGGCAATGGATATTATACCCAACAATGTCAGGATTTCTTCATTAAGCGATATGGTTTTGGAAAAGCATTGTTGACGCAGTCATGCACCGATGCTTTGGAGATGGCCGCACTTCTTTTGGATATCGGTCCTGAAGATGAAGTCATCCTTCCTTCCTTTACTTTTGTTTCAACTGCAAATGCATTTTCGTTAAGAGGAGCAAGACTGATTTTTGCAGATTCTGAAAAGGATACCCCCAACATGGATGTGGATCATGTCCGTGAGCTCATTACAAAAAAGACGAAGGCAATTATAGCAGTTCATTATGCTGGTGTTGCCTGCGACATGGAGGCGCTTAGGAAGCTGTCAGAAATCAACAATTTGTTTCTGGTGGAGGATGCAGCCCAGGCCGTCGATTCCTTCTATAAGGGTAGGCCATTGGGTTCACTGGGAACCCTTGCTTGTTTCTCATTTCATGAAACCAAGAATGTTATTTGTGGCGAGGGGGGAATGCTGGTGATCAACGACCCTCGATTTGTTCCGAGGGCAGAGGTACTCTGGGAGAAAGGAACGAATCGATCGGCTTTTTCTCGCGGTGAGGTTGATAAGTATAGTTGGATTGATGTGGGTTCTTCCTTTTTACCTTCTGAAATGACCGCTGCTTTCTTGTGGGCCCAGCTGCAGGAACTGGATTCTATTCAATGCAAGCGGGTGGCCATCTGGAATCGATATCAAGTTGGATTACAAGATCTGGCAAAGGAAGGCCGTTTTGCACTTCCAGTGATACCTGAATATGCTACGAATAATGCACACATGTTTTATTTGACCTTTAGATCGGAGGAAGAACGCAACACTATGATTACCCATCTAAAAAAAACAGGAATTCAGGCTATTTTTCATTACATACCATTGCACAGCAGCCCATACTTTCAACTCAAGTACAAAGGAAGAGTGCTTACTATGGCAGATCGTTATTCCAGCTGCATTCTCCGCCTGCCTTTCTACACAGCGCTGACCGAACCAGAAATCGACCGCGTAATAAACTCAATCCACCAGTTTTATAATTCCTGAATTTTAGACATTTTAGGCGCTTGGGAGTAACTAACTTTAAACCAAACGACTTTTTATGAATAGAAAACTTCGAATGGGCATGGTAGGCGGAGGCCTGGATGCCTTCATTGGCGCCGTTCACAGGCTCGCTTTCAATATGGATGGACTCGCTGAATTGGTTTGTGGGGCACTCAGCATCAATCCTGAAATTGCCAAACAAAGTGGCAAGGCACTTTTCCTTCCGGAGAACAGGACCTATCTGACGTATGAAGAAATGATGGAAAAGGAAAGCAAGATGCCGGCCGATCAAAGGATGGACTTCGTCACGATCGTTACACCCAATTTTGCTCACTTCGCACCGGCCATGCTTGCGCTGGAAAAAGGATTCAATGTTGTAATTGAAAAACCCATCACTTTCACACTGGATGAAGCAAAGCAATTGAAAAAGAAAGTTGAGCAAACAGGCTTGCTTTTGCTATTGACGCATACTTACTCTGGATATCCTATGGTGAAGCAGGCCAAAAGAATGGTCAAGGATGGTGTATTTGGGAAAATCAGAAAAGTGTGGGTTGAATATCCACAAGGATGGCTAAGCAGGATGAGTGAACGAGAGGGGAATGCTCAGGCAGCCTGGAGGACGGATCCTAAACGTTCAGGGAAAAGTGGTTGTATGGGCGATATCGGAACGCATGCCGCGCAGTTGGCAGAGTATGTTTCGGGCCTGAAGATTACTCAAATGTGTGCAGATCTGAATATCATGGTTACAGGGCGAGCACTGGATGATGACGGCAATGTGCTGCTAAAGTTCGACAATGGCGCAGCTGGTGTGCTGATGGCCTCGCAGGTAGCAGCCGGCGAAGAGAATGCGTTAAGGATTCGTGTGTATGGTGAAAAAGGCGGACTTGAATGGGCGCAACAAGAACCCAACACCTTATTGGTAAAGTGGCTTGATCAACCGACTCAAATCTATAGGGCTGGAACCAATGGCCACTTGTCCTCCTATGGCCTCCATAACAGCAGGACACCGGGTGGACATCCTGAAGGGTACCTTGAAGCATTTGCCAATCTTTATAGGAATTTTGCTCTAACTTTATCGGCCAGAATCGATGGAACAAAACCAAAAGAAGAAGCACTTGATTTTCCTTCGGTTGATGATGGGGTCAGGGGCATGGCCTTTATTGACACAGTGGTAAAGAGCGCTCAAAGTAAAGAGAAGTGGACTGCCTTTGAAATCTAACGAAAACCAGACGATACATTATGAAGACAATTAAAGGACCTGGTATTTTTCTTGCTCAGTTCATGGGTGATAAAGCACCATTCAATAATCTAAAGACTATTTGCAAATGGGCTGCTTCTCTTGGCTACGTGGGAGTTCAGATACCAACCTGGGATGGTCGCTGCATTGATCTAAAGAACGCAGCGGAGAGTAAGACGTATTGTGATGATTTGAAAGGCACAGTAGAATCCTGCGGTCTCAAGATCACAGAACTATCAACGCACCTTCAAGGTCAACTGGTGGCGGTGCATCCGGCCTACAATGAAATGTTTGATGGGTTTGCACCCAAATCCGTCCATGGGAAGCCAAAGGAAAGAACTGCGTGGGCGGTTAACCAGTTAAAGTTTGCTGCGAAGGCCAGTAAGAATCTCGGACTAAATGCACATGCTACCTTTTCAGGTGCCCTCATGTGGCATACTGTATACCCTTGGCCCCAACGACCTTCAGGACTGGTAGAGGATGGGTTTAAAGAACTTGCAAAACGATGGCTGCCCATTCTAAATACATTTGATAATAATGGCGTAGATGTGTGTTACGAAATTCATCCGGGAGAAGACCTCCACGATGGAATCACCTTTGAGCGATTCTGGGAAGCCACCGGGAAGCATTCAAGGTGTAACATTCTTTATGACCCAAGCCATTTTGTATTGCAACAACTTGACTATCTCCAATACATCGTCTTCTATCATACCTTTATTAAAATGTTTCATGTGAAGGATGCGGAATTTAATTCCAGCGGAAGGAGCGGAGTGTATGGTGGATATCAGGGATGGGTTGACCGCCCGGGAAGATTTAGATCTTTGGGAGATGGGCAGGTTGATTTTAAATCCATCTTTTCAAAGCTTGCACAATACGATTATAAAGGCTGGGCAGTGTTGGAATGGGAATGTTGCATCAAACACCCTGAGCAGGGTGCCGCTGAAGGCGCTCCGTTTATTAAAGATCATCTTATCAGGGTAACGGAGAAAGCCTTTGATGACTTTGCTTCGACTGGTAAGGACGCGAAATTCAACAAAAAAGTACTTGGAATCTAAACTTAAACTGATGAAGAAAATTATCAATTTCATAGGCATTGTGACCGCTGTTGCACTGGTAGCCGCGTGTGGTGGAAAGAAGGAAGGTGCTAACGCGGAGGAATATGTTGCAAATGAAAGCGCTTCAGATTCGCCTGCCGCGGTGGATGTCATCGCGCAAGGGGAGGCATTGGTGAAGGCCAGCGACTGTAAGACTTGCCATCACCCAGTGAATAAAATCATTGGCCCTGCCCATACCGATGTTGCAAAGAAGTACGACTTTACGGCAGCGAATGTAAAAATGCTTGCGGACAAGATTATTAAGGGCGGTGTAGGTGTATGGGGAGAAATCCCTATGAGTGCCCATGTCGACATAAACCAGGCGGATGCTGAAAGGATGGCAAGGTATGTGCTGTCTTTGGATGGTGAAAAAGAGCATTAGCAAAGGGACATCAATTTTGTGCCTGATAGCAAAAGATGAGGCTATCGGTTTGGCCTAATAAATTCCTTAATAGCATGATCATTCCTGTTTTTGAAAATGAATATGTGAGGTGTGATCTCGACGACAGTCTGCCGCTGTTGAAGCATCGCTGGCTGAAGGAGCCTACAGGGGAGGGGTTTAAGCACAACCTTCAGAGAATCCAGGAGGAGTACCTTAGATTGAAAAAATCCTATCACAATCTGGCGTGGATGGCGGATACAGAATTGCTGGGTGAGCTGAACGAAGATGTTGAAGACTGGCTGGTCAACACTTGGGAAGACTTAATCTTCAATCAAGCCGGCGTGCGGATTCATGCAGTGATCCTTGGAGCCAGCATTTATGCGGATTATCCTATGGAGAAGTTTAAAATGGATTCCGAAGAGAAATTTAAGTTGAAGAATATTTACCTGGGAATGTTCTCCAACGAAAAGGATGCCTACCTTTGGATCAAACGCAAACAAAACTTAATTACAACATGAAAAGAAGAGATTTTATTCAGACAGCTGCATTGGCCACGGTCGGAACAATGGCCTTGTCATCCTGGTCACCAGCAGCAAGGTATAAAGTCGGAATACAACTTTATACGCTGCGTGATGTGATATTTAAGGATACGGATGGAACCCTCAAGCAATTGGCAGCGTTGGGCTATCAGGAGTTGGAAGCTTTTGGCTACAATAATGGAATGTTGTTCGGTAAGAAAGCAAAGGAGTTTGGGGATTATGTAAAAAGCCTGGGTATGAGTCTTTCGAGTGGACATTACGCCCTTGGTAGATCAGAAAAAACGAAAGCAAATAAAGGAACCATGCTGAGTGAGTGGGAACGTGCTGTGACGGATGCGAAAGAGGCAGGGCAGGAATTTATGGTTTTGGCTTATCTCCAGGACGACGAAAGAAAAACGCTTGACGACTACAAATGGGTGTGTGAAAAGCTTAATCGGGCGGGGGAGGTATGCAATAAGAATGGGATCAGAATGCAGTATCACAACCATGCTTTTGAATTTGATAAGATAGACAACCAGATTCCATTTGATCTAATGCTCAAAGAGCTTGATCCTAAATTAGTGGGGATGGAGATGGACCTGTATTGGATCGCTTTTGCGAATGTGGACCCTATTGATTATTTCAAGAAATTTCCCGGTCGCTTTGAGCAATGGCACATGAAAGATATGGACAAGATAGACCGTAAGAAGAATGCTGACCTTGGAAATGGCTCAATGGATTTCAAACAGCTACTTACCTATGGAAAACAGGCGGGCCTAAAACATGCATATGTCGAACATGATAGTTATCCAAGCTCCTCCTGGGAGAGTGTGAAAGCTGATATTGGCTATGCGAAGAAGCTGCTAGAGTAATACATCATAGGGCAGGCTCTTGCTGACTTAAGCAGTGAAAGCTGCCAAGACCCCAGATGATGTCTACAGAATCTATACCCACGATCTCGTGTTTGGGAAATGCCTTTTGAAGGATTTCCAAAGCGCGATGGTCGTTTCGATCTCTGAAGGTGGGTAGGATCACATATCGATTACAGATATAAAAGTTGCCATAAGATGCTGGTAATCTCTGCCCTTCATAGATAATGGGCGAAGGCATTGGTAGTTCAATTACTTTGATTTCTTTACCATCAATAAGCCTCATTTTCTTCAGGGCCTTCAGGTTTTCCTGAAGAGGTTCATAATTATCATCTGACTTATTTTCTTCCACTACTGTCACCACCGTATCCCGATTTACAAATCTTGTGATGTCGTCAATATGACCATCGGTATCATCCCCAACAATTCCATCACCCAACCAAAGGATTTGTTCTGCTCCGTAATATTCCAGGAGATACGATTCGATCTGCTGCTGGGTCAAATGGGGATTTCGGTTTTTGTTTAGCAGACAGGAGGTGGTGGTTAGAATTGTACCAGCGCCATTAAAGTCAACGGAGCCTCCTTCCATGACAATTCCTGGGTTAAAAACCATTAGTTTTTGGTCCTTGCCAATGCGGGTGGGTACCACGTCGTCCAGATCATAGGGAGGATATTTTTCTCCCCAGGCATTATAACCCCAATCAACAATGGCTTTCGTTTTTTCTTTGCGATTAACAACATAGGCTGGCCCATGATCACGGCACCACGCATCATTGGTGGGGTTAAGATGGAATTTGACATTCGATGTATCAGCCCCCGCACGGATCAGATGGTCTGTCGCATTGGATTTCATTATTTCATCGGCCACGTTGATGTTCACCTTCTCCGATTGCGCAAGGGTTTTTACGAAGAAGGAATAAGCCGGATATATCGTTTCTATTTTTCCAGGCCATGATGCTTCTTTGTGCGGCCAACTCAACCAGGTGGCGTCATGCTTTTCAAACTCTGCCGGGAAGTGATAGCCAAGCTGCTTTGGAGAATCCATGGGAGTGCTAAGGTGTTTAAGTGCTGAAATGTTAAAAGGTTGATTTGGTGATCGCTGGCATTTAATATTTACACCTGTGTCTTTTAGTTAATTCCTTCCCATTCTAAATACTTGCGTCATTGGTCAGTGTCTTCGAAGAAAGTCACGCTGAGCGGAGTCGAAGCCTATACCGGGTCTTGACTTAACGACATTAATTTAACACCTGGCTAGCATTCAATCGCTACTTCTCATGTTCATCAATATACCTCTTAAGAATTGGGCTATAAGAATCAATCCTCCGATCTCTCAGGAAGGGCCAGTGCGTGCGGTAACGATCACTCTTCTCCATATCAAGTTCTTCCAGGTGTGTTATTTCCTGATCATGCGGAGCATTGTAAAGCAACTTTCCGAAAGGGTTCGAGATAAAAGATCCCCCCCAGAATTTCATGGGCCCTTCATTCCCTACACGATTTACAGAGACAACATACACACCGTTGGCGATGGCATGCGATCGTTGTATCGTTTGCCAGGCATTGTATTGTTCATCGTTGGTGGCTTGATCCTGACTTTCAGCCCAGCCAATGGCTGTGGGGTAAAATAGTATTTCGGCCCCCATCAGGGAGGTTATCCTTGCTGCTTCCGGATACCACTGGTCCCAACAGATTAATATCCCGATCGTGCCGTACTTTGTTTTGAAAACCTTATAGCCAAGGTCGCCAGGTGTAAAGTAAAACTTTTCATAGTATCCAGGGTCATCAGGGATGTGCATCTTGCGATACTTGCCGAGATAGCTGCCATCTCCATCAATCACAGCCGTAGTATTGTGATATAACCCTTCAGCCCTTTTCTCGAAAAGAGAGGCAATGATTACGACCTTGTGCTGTTTCGCAAGAGGACTCAGAAAGTCTGTAGAAGGACCAGGAATGGATTCGGCAAGCTTAAAGTTGTCATGATTCTCGGTGTCACAGAAATACAATGAAGTGAAAAGCTCCTGCATGCAAATAATCTGAGCACCCTGTTTGGCAAGTTCAGCGATCTTCGGCATTACCTTTTCAAGATTCTCTCTGGGTGTAGCACCACAGGACATCTGTATGATTCCGACTTTTACTTTTCTTTCCACGGCTAAGAATTTCAGTAAATATAAATCCTTCCAGAGTAATTTTTACTGCGTACGATTATCAGAAACCATTAAGTTTTTGGTAAGTCAGAAGCGACGCAGATTTCTGCCACGAAGACCCTAAGGCACAATACTTCTGTAATTCTTTGTGTATTAGGGAACTGGTGGCAAAGACGTCTGGTCAAATTTCAAATGGGCCCATCTCCAGGTTTGTAGCCATTGCAATCGATTGAAATATTTCATTTTCACCTTTTCAATCCCTATTTTGCGGCAATACTTAATGGAAATAACTACTCAATTATGTCAACAGATTCTCATTTGTCCAAAAGCACCTACCCGATGAAGCACGCTGAACTGGTGGACTGGGTGAAGGAAATGACCCTGATATGCAAGCCAGCGGATGTTCGTTGGTGCGATGGTTCAAAAGAGGAGTATTATGAGTTGTGCGAGCGCCTGGTGGAGAAGGGAACATTTATCAGATTGGATCCAAAGAAGAGACCCAATAGTTATGCCTGCTTTTCTGATCCAAGTGATGTGGCCCGCGTGGAAGACCGCACTTATATCTGCAGTCGTTGGAAAGAAGATGCAGGCCCCACCAATAATTGGGTCGATCCCAAAGAAATGAAACCAAGGCTGAAAGCACTTTTTGATGGTTGCATGAAAGGAAGAACGCTTTATGTTATTCCTTTCAGCATGGGGCCTGTGGGCTCACCACTTTCTCACATCGGTGTGCAAATAACCGATTCGGAATATGTGGTTGTGAATATGCACATCATGACAAGGGTTGGAAAGAAAGTGATGGATGTGCTGGGTGCTGGCGGCGAGTATGTGAAATGCCTTCATTCCGTAGGCGCGCCGCTGGAGGTGGGGCAGGAAGATACCAAGTGGCCCACAAATCCTACTGTCAAATATATTGTTCATTATCCTGAAGACCGATCCATTGTTTCGTATGGTTCTGGTTATGGTGGAAACGCGTTGTTGGGTAAAAAATGTTTTGCCCTTCGCATTGCATCCTCCATGGCTCGTGAAGAGGGGTGGCTGGCAGAGCACATGCTGATCCTGGGCGTTGAAGACCCGGAAGGAGACAAGACCTACGTGGCAGCTGCCTTTCCAAGTGCCTGTGGCAAGACAAATTTTGCCATGCTCATTCCGCCCAAAGAATTCAAGGGCTGGAAGATCACAACTGTGGGTGATGACATCGCCTGGATAAAGCCTGCTAAGGATGGAAAACTTTATGCCATCAACCCTGAGGCAGGATATTTTGGAGTGGCGCCAGGCACAAGCATGAACTCGAATCCAAACGCTATGGCATCCATTTCCAAAAACACAATCTTCACCAATGTAGGAGTTACTCCGGATGGCGATGTGTGGTGGGAAGGGATGACCAAAGAACCGCCAAAGGATTTGACGGACTGGCGTGGGCAAAAATGGGACCCTGCGAGTGGCAAACCATGTGCTCATCCAAACGCGCGCTTCACCGCCCCAGCATCACAGAATCCTGCGCTTGACCCCTCGTGGGAAGATCCAGGTGGCGTGCCAATAGGCGCTTTTATTTTTGGAGGAAGAAGGAGCAATACAATACCCCTCATCTATCAGGCGCATAACTGGAATTCTGGCGTATACCTTGCGGCAACCATGGGCTCCGAAACGACGGCTGCTGCCTTCGGTGAGGTGGGCAAAGTAAGGAGAGACCCTTTTGCCATGCTCCCATTCTGCGGCTATCACATGGGTGAATATTTTAATCACTGGCTTCAGTTCGGTCGCGATATTCCAAACCCTCCCAGAATTTTTGGCGTCAACTGGTTTAGGAAGGATGAAAAAGGTAATTTCCTGTGGCCTGGATTTAGTGAAAACACAAGGATATTAAAATGGGTGGTGCAGAAGATCAAAGGCAAATCCAATGCGGTAGAGAGCCCGATAGGATGGATGCCGCATTATGATGATATCGATTGGACAGGTTCCGATTTTACAAAACATCAATTTGATGCAATCATGGACGTCGATCGTGAAGCCTGGAAGGCCGAGCTGTTGGGTCACGCAGAACTTTTCGAACGCATGTACGACAAACTTCCAAAGGAATTTATTTTCATGCGCGAACTTCTTCTTTCCAGTTTATGGCGATCGCCTGAGAAATGGAGACTGGAACCGGAAACAGCAGATTGAATTCATATAGCCCTGGCATTGAACGCCGGGGCTTTTGTTGTGGGCTTCATCTCACAGAGGCTTGTCTGGTATGATTAATAGACCTACTTTGAACGCTACAATTCATGGCAGACAATAAAACTTTCTTTGGCCATCCTCGGGGGTTGGCGACCTTGTTTTTTACTGAGATGTGGGAGCGCTTCTCTTTCTATGGCATGCGCGCATTGCTCATCTTGTTTATGACCGCGAGCCTTGAAAGGGGCGGCATGGGTCTGGACGAAAGAACAGGCGGGGCTGTTTATGGACTTTATACCATGTTTGTATACTTGCTCGCCCTACCTGGCGGATGGCTGGCAGATAATTTTTTCGGACTTCGCAAATCAGTATTTTATGGAGGGTGCCTCATCACCTTCGGACATTTTTGTCTCGCATTTCCATTCACTCAGTCGTTTTTTATTGGATTACTTTTTATCGTCATGGGTACCGGGATGCTTAAGCCGAACATCAGCAGCCTGGTAGGGGAGTTGTATCCGTCATCAGACCAGGCACGGCGTGATGCGGGGTTTTCAATTTTCTATATCGGAATAAATATAGGTGCGACCTTTGCACCTATTATTACAAGTTATCTTGGCGAGAAAATAAACTGGCACTACGGGTTTGCAACCGCAGGCATTGGTATGTTGGTGGGAGTCATTCAATACAAGCTCACAGAAAATAACCTTGGGGATTCAGGCATTCAAATATTCAAACTCGCAGACCCCGTGCTTCAGTCCACCCGGGAAAGAAAAATCAGAATCAGCCTGATCGTGCTTGGGTTGGCACTGGCGTTGTTTACTGCGCTCATGGTGACCCAGGTCATTTCTCTCAACCCTGTCACCATTGCAAAAGCATCCGTTTACCTCATCAGTTCAATTTTCATTATTTATTTTGGAAGGTTTTTGTTTTTTGAGAAACTTGAAAAGGACGAGCGGGACAAGATCAAGGTGATAGGAATCTTTTTCCTCGCCTCCGCTACTTTTTATGCTGGCTATGAGCAGCAAGGCTCTTCTTTAACGCTGTTTGCAGATCGTTATACTGATAAATTTATTGGCTTTTTGAATTTTGATTTCCCATCGGGATGGTTTCAGATTGTGCCGGCAGGAGCTGTATTCGTTTTTGCACCGGCCTTTGCATGGTTATGGGTCTGGCTTTCAAAGCATAAGTTAAATCCCTCCACTCCATTAAAGCTTGCCATGGGTTTAATTTTTATGGGACTGGGTTATGCAGTAATGATGGGGGCTTCGCTTGTATATGTCAATAGTGGGAAAGGAGTATTGCCCACGTGGCTCATTGTTACATACATATTTCACACTTTTGGCGAAATCTGTCTTTACCCAATCGGACTGAGTGCAGTCACAAAGCTTTCCCCGAAGAGAATCGTGGGGCAGATGATGGGCATTTGGTTTATGTCGCTTGCCTTTGGTAATTTAATTGCCGGATTGTTCGCAGGAGAGTTTGATGCAGGAGCCATCGCCGCGAATCCTAACCTAATGGTAGATTTATTTTGGGTGGTGGTCAAAGCGATGATAATCGCTGGACTCATTGTTATTTTATTAAATAAGCCGCTCAAAAAATTGATGGGAACAGTACATTAATCTTTTCAAAATGGAGATCAAAGAAAAATTCAGACCCTTCGTAGCCCCTGAACTGAACATGGCAGAGTTTACTGTCAAGTCAATATTGCTGGGAGCATTTTTTGGAATCGTATTTGGCTCCTCCACAGTCTATCTGGCGTTGCGGGCAGGGTTGACGGTAACAGCCTCTATTCCCATCGCCGTGATTGCAATCACCTTAGGGCGGAAGCTGTTTAAGACTACGATTCTGGAAAATAATATTATTCAGACAACGGGGTCAGCAGGAGAGTCCATTGCAGCAGGGGTGGCATTTACACTACCCGGCTTTTTGTTTCTCTCGACCGGAGAAGACGGGGTAAGTGTGGGTGGAGCGTATTTCAATTACATCACGATTCTTGTGCTGGCAGCCTTTGGAGGTATGCTGGGTACCACCATGATGATTCCGCTCAGAAGATCTTTGATTGTGAAAGAGCATGAGAATCTTCCTTATCCTGAAGGAACAGCCTGCGCATCTGTTTTACAGGCTGGGGAAAAAGGAGGCGTGTTTGCGCAGACCGCTTTTGCGGGCATGGGCATTGCACTGGGTTATGCCATGTTGCAGAAGGTATTTCATGTCATTGCGGAGACTCCTGCTTTTGTGACACAACAGGCCAATAAATTCTGGCCATCGGCCACCATCAACGGTGAGATTACACCGGAGTACCTCGGCGTTGGCTACATCATCGGGCCTAAAATTTCAGGGGTTCTTGTAGCGGGTTCGGTGCTTGTATGGTGGGCCATGATTCCATTGCTGGCCACGCTGGTGAATCCGGAATTAATAGCAACCCAACTGATGAAACTGGGCTATCTGACCGACATGGCAACGGCGGGAGGCAAAGGCGGTTGGGATCCAGTTGCAAAATCATTTGCCAATCCTGCATCAGCAATCTATTTCGCTTACATCCGGCAGATTGGAGCGGGTGCTGTGGCTGCGGGTGGGTTTATCACTTTAATGAAGACAATGCCCACCATCATTGGTTCTTTCCGCGATAGCATTTCATCGTTAAAAGAAAAAGGGGAGACAGGCATTTTAAGAACAGATCGGGATCTATCATTTAAGGTGGTGATCATTGGAAGCCTTGCATTGGTTTTTATTGTCATGATTTTGCCACATCAGTTTATTCCTGGTGATGGGCTTCTTCAAAAGCTATTCATAGGAATATTGATGGTAGTCTTTGGTTTCTTTTTTGTGACTGTGGCCAGCAGAATTGTCGGCCTTGTCGGAACCAGCAATAGCCCGATCTCAGGGATGACCATTGCAACACTGATGGGTACTTGTTTGATTTTCACCTCTATTGGATGGACTGGTAAAATGTATGAGCCCTTAGCCCTCATTGTGGGTAGCATGATCTGTATTGCTGCCGCCAACGCTGGTGGAACTTCGCAGGATTTAAAAACGGGATTCCTGATCGGGGCGACACCCAAATATCAACAGATTGCACTTTTCATTGGTGCCATCGTTTCCTCCGTGGCGATCGGACTGATCGTGCAAGTACTTGATACGCCTACGCCTGAGATGCTGGCCCAAGACATCCACCACGCCATCGGCAGCGAAAAATTTCCGGCACCCCAGGCAACTCTGATGGCCACATTGACAAAAGGTATTCTCTCATTTAACCTTGATTGGCAATATATTATTGTGGGAATTTTTATTGCTGTTACTCTTGAGCTGTGTGGAATTAAGGCGCTTGCTTTTGCCATCGGACTATACCTTCCGCTTTCAACCACACTGCCCATATTTATTGGTGGTGCTGTGAAAGGATTTATTGATTGGAGAAAGAGTACTAAGAAGAAACTGGAGGAAGAATCTGAATTGAGTCGAGGAAATCTTTTTGCAACCGGACTTGTGGCGGGGGGGGCGATCTTTGGCGTTTTGGTCGCGGTACTCAATGTATTCTTCTCGGATGCAATGCAGTTATTTAATTTCGAGCATTTGCTGACCGGGATGCTTGGGGTAGGAGGCTATTTTATAATGGGCACTCTGTTCTTTATTGGGATGATGTTGCTTCTTTATAGAGCTGCCGCCAAAAATTGAAATCATCAGCCGTATTCAGTCTTAAAGGATTTTCAGGACGTAAGCCATCCCCTGAAAACCTTCAGGGTTTGTGTTTCTTCTTCGTTGACGCGTCCATTGGCATTGATAATATCAAATAAGGCGGCATAAATCTCTTTCTTCTTATCTGGATCGATATGAGAGAATTTAGGCATGCTAATTCTTAGTAATTCTCCTGCCCGAACTTGTCCTAATTTTTCATGCATCAACTCCATTTCTGCGAACTTCTCAGTCGAAAGAGAATCATTTTGGAATAATTCTCTGATGCGTTCAAAGATGGTGTCTTTTTCATTTGGGTGCAGTGAGCCATCCACGTGTCCCATGTGTAGAAGAAGGAACAAAGTAAAATCCTCAAAGTTTTCTAATTCATTCATCGGTCACATTTCTCCCACCAAGTTAATGTTTATATGATAAATTTTAGAGCAGATTCTAAGACCAAAAAACTGAAAGATTAAATTCATTTCCTGCGGATATGCGCAGATCGAGCCCACGCTGCTTTGCGCAGATCTTTTCCGGGCCCTTTTGAACTAATCAGCGCTAATCTCGGTAGCATTCAATGTCCGGAAATCGGAGGGAACATCTCACCAAACTCCAATTCAAGAATTGGCCATTAGAGGAGCTGATGGGAATATATCTAGAGCAAAAAAATAAGGCCCCAACTTTCGTTAGGGCCTTATTCATGTAAAGGTAATTTGATATTACATCATGCCACCCATTCCACCGCCACCGGGCATTTGTGGAGCTTCTTTCTCTTCCTGGATATCAGAAACGACTGCTTCTGTGGTGAGCAATAGGCCAGCAATAGAAGCTGCGTTTTCAAGTGCAAGACGTGCTACTTTCGTAGGGTCAATGATCCCAGCAGCGAAGAAATCTTCGTACTTGTTATCACTCGCGTTGAAACCGAAATCCTTTTTGCCATCTTTTACTTTGTTGACTACTACAGAACCTTCCTGTCCGGCATTTTCTGCGATCGTCCTCAAGGGCGACTCAAGTGCCAACCTTATGATGTTCACGCCAGTTGCCTGATCATCGTTATCAACTGCCAATGTCTTCAATGAGTCAATGGCACGAATATATGCTACACCACCACCAGGGATAATGCCTTCCTGAACGGCAGCGCGGGTTGCGTGCAAAGCATCGTCCACGCGGTCTTTCTTCTCCTTCATTTCCACTTCGGTAACTGCACCGATATAGAGGATGGCCACACCGCCGGAAAGTTTAGCAAGACGTTCTTGCAGTTTTTCGCGGTCGTAATCAGATGTGGTAGATTCAATCTGAGATTTAATTTGGTTGATACGGCCGGTGATTTCACCTTTCTTACCAGCACCATTTACAATCGTTGTATTGTCTTTGTCGATGTTGATTTTCTCAGCACGGCCAAGAGAATCTAGTTTCGCATCTTCCAGCTTCATGCCTGTTTCTTCAGAGATCACTTTACCTCCTGTGAGGACAGCGATATCTTCCAGCATGGCCTTTCTGCGATCTCCAAATCCGGGAGCTTTTACGGCAGCAACACGAAGCGCACCGCGAATTTTGTTTACCACCAGTGTAGCCAATGCTTCACCCTCAACTTCTTCTGCGATGATCAACAAAGGCTTTCCTGTTTGTGCTGTAGTCTCCAGGATAGGAAGCAACTCTTTCATAGAAGAGATCTTCTTGTCGTAGATAAGAATGTAAGGGCTTTCAAGATCCGCTTCCATCTTCTCAGTATTGGTGACGAAGTAAGGGGAGAGGTATCCACGATCAAACTGCATACCTTCTACAGTCTTCACTTCAGTCTCAGTTCCTTTTGCTTCTTCTACCGTGATCACGCCATCTTTGCCTACTTTTTCCATGGCAGTGGCAATCATTTTTCCTATTTCATGATCGTTGTTGGAAGAGATCGTTGCAACTTGTGTGATCTCATGCGATCCTTTAATAGTTTTTGATTGCTTCTTCAGACTTTCAACAACAGCATCAACTGCTTTGTCAATGCCACGCTTCAGGTCCATAGGATTAGCACCAGCCGCAACGTTCTTTATTCCGTGTGAGTAGATAGCTTGTGCAAGTACCGTGGCGGTCGTAGTACCGTCACCGGCAGCATCTGCTGTTTTTGAAGCTACTTCCTTTACGAGTTGCGCACCCATGTTTTCAATTGGATCCCTCAACTCAATTTCCTTCGCTACCGTAACACCATCTTTTGTGATGATAGGAGCACCAAACTTCTTATCAAGAATAACGTTCCTTCCCTTTGGTCCGAGCGTTACTTTTACTGCATTTGCCAATTTATCCACGCCCTTCTTAATTCGATCGCGGGCAGAGGTATCGAATGTAATTTCTTTTGCCATAAGTTGTAATTATTTATTGTTTGTTTAGATCGTTCCGAAGATGTCGGAATTACGCATGATGAGATAATCTTTGCCGTCAATGGTGATCTCGGTGCCGGCATATTTACCGTAGAGAATATGTTCACCAACCTTCACAGTGACTGGCTTGTCTTTTACACCTTCACCTACTGCAATCACTTTTCCTTTTTGAGGTTTTTCTTTTGCAGTGTCCGGGATGATAATGCCGGAAGCCGTCTTTTCTTCTGCCGCCGCTGGTTCGACCAGAACGCGGTCTTCATTGGGTTTGAAATTGATTTTAGCCATATGGATTTAGAGTTTTATAGATTATAAACTGCTGCGCGTGTGTCGATTTTCATGCCAAAAGTGCATTTCTGACAAATCGCGCCAATTTTAGTGCAAAGATACCTCTTGGGCTGTCAACTTTGACCGATATGTCAGGTCACATTGGAAAAAATGGCAGAATTAACCGGAAAGTAACTTTTTCGTATAATTAGACTATAAATTGAAAACGAATGGAGAACCTTAAGGACAATTGGCTTACCGATGGCCTCATTGACTTCGAGTTCAAGAAGTATGTGTTGCTCGCCTACTTGAAGAATGTAAAAGAGTCCTTTGGAAGGGTGGAGTTATATCCACACTTATCCGATCTCGTCTTTCATTACCGAAACCTTGTAGCGTTGCAGGAGAACAAAGCACTAATTTATGAATCGTTTCCGAAGGAGCTATCCCTTGAAAACCTGAAGACGCTTGAGCTCAATTACAAAAGAATGATCGAAGATGATGCGGTCATGCAAGAGCTTGAATCCATTATGGAATTTGCCGTGCCGCAGCTGCAAGATTTCATGAAGGAGGGTTCCACGATCTATGAATTTGTAGAATCAAAAGTTGAGCTGTCGCATGTTGGGGTCGTCCCGCTCTATGCCAAGGAAGGTTACATGTT